>NKIR01000024.1 GCA_002255985.1 Sphingomonadaceae bacterium PASS1 | reverse complement strand
TTGCGCTGAATATCTCGTTCTTCCTTGGTCATCGGTTCCATCCTTCTGCTTGCCTATCGGCAATATGAAAGATGTCCCGCGAGTCCGTACAGTCCTACAAGTTGTAACACAGCGTCGTCAGCGACTTATCCGCCGTATTGATCAGCAGATTAGTCTAATCAAATCGGCAACAGAAGGCATGCTATCTAGGGCGTCTTGGGCTTGGATGGATGAAAATGGTGCTTACTTCCTACCCATCAAATATGGACGCAACTCCATTGAACTGCAGAAGGGCATGTTTGCCATCCAATGCGATTGTATCGAGGATGTAGGGCAGGGGCTTGTCGCTATTCGAGCAATGGTACTGCAAGGCGATTTTGATGCCCAGTTGCAGAAGGCATCAACTGAAATTCGCGACAAATTCAGCAAAAAATGAGGCAATAACCTCGGATTGGTGACCACTCAATGGGGGGCGATCACGCACCCGAAGGCAAAATCAAGCCTGATGATCTTGCTGAGCTTGCAACTGGCGTCTTACTCGACGGTTTCCGACGGAGCGGGCGGTAGCGCTTACTCGTCGAAGTTAACGACGATGGCGTCGCTCAATGGAATTGCCTGACAGGTAAGGATATAGCCTTTAGCAACATCGTCGTCAGACAGACCGTAGCGCGCGGCCATTTTAACTTTTCCGGAAACAAGCTTTGCGCGGCAAGTAGCACAAACGCCTGCCTTGCAGGCATAGGGTGCGGGCAGACCTCTCGCCCTTGCGCTGTCCAGAATGTTACCGGCAACGGCATCAAATTCGACCATGCGAGTGCGGCCGTCAAGGGTAACGCGCATCTGTGTGCCTGCTGCCTCTGTGCTTTGCGCAACCATTACTGCAGCTTCGCTCGCCGATGGGCGGCCAGCAGTGAAGCGCTCGGTCAGTATTCGGTCAGCTGCAACATTGCGGGCAAGCAACGCAGCTTGTGCCGCATCCATCATCGGTCCTGGGCCGCAAATGCAAAAGGCACGGACACTTGTCAATTCGGGAATGCTATCCAGCAAGTCATCGCACTTGGCGCGATCCAGGATGCCGTTAAACAGCTCTATATCATCCAGCTCATCGGACAGAACGTTGAGTAGCGTAAGCCGGTTCATATATCGATTCTTGAGACGTTGGAGCTCCTCCAGAAAGATCATCGAGCCAGTGTCGCGGTTTCCGTAGATAAGCGTAACGCGGCTGTGTCCTTCGACAAACAGCGCTGTTTTCAACAATGACAGCACAGGGGTTATTCCTGATCCGCCCGCGAAAAAAACATAATGCTCAGCACCATTGGACGCAAACTCGAGAGTGAAGGCGCCGTGAGGCGGCATTACATCGATGCTGTGGTCCGCTTTGAGATTTTGGTTCGCCCAGTTCGAGAACCGTCCTCCGGGAATCGCTTTGATTGCGATACGCAACTGCCCTTCCGATGGTGCCGCGCAAATTGAATAATTGCGGCGGACATCCTCCCCCTCAATAAATGTCCGAAGGGTCAGGTGCTGTCCTGGTTGGAAGGCAAACGCAGTCTTGTCTGCTTCTTTAAGATCGAAGCAGACCGAAATAGCCTCGGGTGTCTCACGAACGACATCGGCAATTTTAAGTGTATGGAAGGCTGATGACATAAAAACCTCAGTGGCATTTGAAACGGTCGAAAGGCTCCAGGCATTGCCGGCATCGCCAGAGTGCCTTGCACGGGGTCGAGCCGAAACGGCTTAACTCTTCGGTATTGTCGCTGCCGCATTGCGGGCAGGATGCATAGGTGCGCCGATCAGGCGGCGCGATGCCATAGGCCTTCAGTTTGTCGCGTCCTTCCAACGTGATCCATTCGGTCGTCCATGGCGGCGCGAGGCGCGTTTCGATTTGCACGTCCTGATAGCCTGCCGCATCCAGCGCTTTGCGGATATCAGCCTCAATCACATGTGTTGCAGGACAACCCGAATAGGTCGGTGTGATTGCGACATGCCTGACCCCAACCTCGCGGACTATGCCCAGATCTACGACAGAAACGACTGGGATTTCAGGGTCAGCCACCTGTGCCAGAATGGCGCGGATTGAGGCGAGGTCATGGGTCACCCTGCTACCATTGTGCGTCGGGATAAGCGCGCGGCAGATATTGCATTGTGCAGAGTAAATGCCCTAGATGTTCGCTATGGTACCCGCGCCGCCCGCTGGCAAAATTGCGAGGCAGCGGGGAGACATCGAGGCCTGCCTCGGCGAATACCTCAGCTATCTTGGTCATAAAATCGGTTTCGAAACTCGCCGGATCAGGCGCAATATCCTTTGTGATCAATTCATTGTCGATTTCGTCCGCGACCAACAATTCCGGAACAAGCCGCCACATCCACTCGACACCGGCTTTAAGGCGGCGATTGCTTTCATCGGTGCCACCTCCGAGCCTGATCATCCAGTCCGCCGATAGGTCAGCGTGATAGCTGATCTCCTTGACCGCCTTGGCCGCGATGGCAGCAACAGTCGGGTCTTTGGAAAAGGCCAGCCGGTCGAAAAGCATCTTCTGCCAAGTCGAATAGAGGAACTGGCGAACGATCGTCTGTGCAAAATCGCCATTGGGCTGCTCGACCAAAAGGCAGTTGCGAAACTCTGCCGCATCGCGGTGAAAGGCAAGCGCATCGGCATTGTGAACATCGGCATTCATCGATGCAGCGTAATCAAGGAAAAGAGTTGCCTGTCCCAATAGATCGAGCCCTAGATTGGCGAGTGAGAGATCAACTTCAATGGTTGGTGCGTGACCGCACCATTCAGACAGCCGCTGTGACAGAATGAGGCTGTCATCTCCGCGGCGCAGCAGATAATCATATAACGCGCGCTCCATCACATATGCTCTACTTCGGTAGGCAATGCGTAAAAGGTCGGGTGACGATAGATCTTGTCCTGTGCTGGTTCGAACAACGCGCTACTATCAGCCGGATCGGAAGCAATAATATCATTGCTTTGTATGACCCACAGGCTGACACCCTCCATTCGTCTTGTATAAGTGTCGCGCGCATGACGCATCGCCATTTCGCCGTCGGGCGCATGAACTGATCCCGCATGTCGGTGCGAAAGCCCACCTCGCACGCGAATGAATACTTCCCACAAGGGCCAGTCGGATGACATGTTCATGCTGCCTTTTTGCTGGACTGTTTGGCAGCGTAAGAATCCGCCGCATCGCGCACCCAGGCTCCATCATCCCATGCCGTGCGGCGAGCACTGATCCGTTCGAGCGCGCAAGGCCCTTCGCCGCGCACGACTGCATTGAATTCCTCCCAGTCAATCGCGCCGAAATCATGCCCCCCCTTTGCGTCGTTCCATTTCAAGTCGGGGTCAGGTAGCGTTAGGCCAAGCAACGCTGCTTGTGGAACCGTCGCATCAATAAATTTCTGCCGGATCTCATCGTTCGTTTCGCGCTTAATTCGCCAGCGCATCGATTGTGCCGAATTGGGCGAGTTATCGTCGGGTGGGCCGAACATCATCAGGCTTGGCCACCACCAGCGATTGAGTGCGTCCTGTGCCATGGCCTTTTGCTCAGCTGTGCCTTTCGCCATGTGGAGCATGATATCGAAGCCTTGGCGCTGATGGAAACTCTCTTCTTTACAGATACGTACCATTGCACGCGCATAAGGGCCATAAGAGGTGCGCTGCAGCGGCACCTGATTCATGATTGCCGCACCATCGACAAGCCATCCGATTGCCCCAATATCGGCCCAATTCATCGTCGGATAATTGAAAATAGTCGAATATTTCGCACGACCGTCGTGTAGGGCATCAATCATTTCGGCACGGCTGGTGCCAAGCGTTTCGGCTGCAGCATAAAGATAGAGACCATGACCGCCCTCATCTTGGACTTTTGCGAACAGGATCGCCTTTCGTCGAAGCGAGGGCGCGCGGGTCAGCCAGTTACTCTCAGGCAGCATTCCGACAATCTCGCTATGCGCGTGCTGCGAAATCTGCCGCACCAATGTCTTGCGGTACGCCTCGGGCATCCAGTCTTTAGGCTCGATATACTCGTCGCCTGCAACCCGAGCCTCGAAGGCGACTGTCTGCTCGGCGGCCTCGGTGGAAACGGGCAATATGCGAGGGTTTTTCTGCAATTCCGTAGTGTACATAACCTCCTCCGATATTCTCCAAATAACATTAACCGAATAATCGGTCAATTAATTACTCAAACGCGTTCTATAACAATGGCGATGCCTTGCCCTACGCCGATGCACATAGTGGCGAGTGCTTTTGAAAGTTGCCGTTGATGCAGTTCTTCGACAGCAGTAAGTATTAGCCGTGTCCCCGACATGCCGAGCGGATGTCCAAGCGCGATGGCGCCGCCATTAGGGTTAACATGCTCTGCCACATCCGGCAGCCCCAGCTCGCGTAGCACCGCGATCCCTTGTGCCGCAAACGCCTCATTCAATTCCACAATGTCCATATCCGAGATGCCAAGATCCAGCCGGTGCAAAAGTTTGCGAGTGGCAGGAGCCGGCCCAATACCCATGATTCGTGGTGGCACGCCAGCAACCGCGCCCCCCAAAACCCGCGCCCTCGGGGTCAAGCCGTGTTTTTTGATTGCCGCTTCGCTGGCAATTATAAGCGCTGCTGCCCCGTCGTTGACACCGCTTGCATTACCAGCGGTTATCGTTCCTTCGGGGCGAACGATAGGTTGCAGCTTGCCTAATGCTTCAAGCGTTGTTGGACGAGGGTGTTCGTCCTTGTCGATGAAAATGGCATCGCCCTTCATTTGTGTGACTTTCACCGGAACGATCTCTCGCGCCAGGCGGCCATTGGCTTGCGCTGCAGCGGCGCGGTCTTGGCTCGCCATGGCGAAAAGATCCTGATCTGCACGGCTGACGCGGAAATCTTCGGCCACGTTCTCCGCAGTCTCTGGCATAGAATCAATTCCGTATAGCGCAGCGATCACGGGGTTGACGAAGCGCCAGCCGATTGTTGTGTCGAACATCTGTCCACTGCGGTCATAGGCATTGTTTGCCTTGGGGATTACGAAAGGCGCGCGGCTCATGCTCTCAACCCCGCCGGCTATCACCAGATCGGCTGCCCCTGCCATCACCCGTTGCGCTGCCATCGTAACTGTGTCCATTCCAGACCCGCACAGTCGGTTGATCGTTGTTCCGCCAGCCGAAACCGGCAACCCGGCAAGCAACAATGACATTCGTGCGATATTACGATTATCCTCACCTGCCTGGTTAGCACAACCATAAAGGACATCGTCGAGCGCCTCCCAGTCCACACCTTTGTTACGCTCCATGAGGGCGGTAAGCGGAACCGCGCCCAGATCGTCTGTCCGGACCGAAGCAAGTGCTCCGCCGTAGCGTCCTATGGGTGTTCGGACAGCATCGCAAATATAGGCATGGTTCATATCGTTCGTTTCCTTCCAGCGTCGAACCGGCTCACATAATGATTGACCGACCAGACGGTCAAGTATAGAAACGATCCGGGGATTTCGAGGATCGAAAATGCAATGAATTATAAGACGATAGTTCTGTCCGTCGAATCGGACGTCGCACGCATTACGTTCAACAGGCCGGACAGGCTGAATAGCTTTACCGTCGAGATGCATGAAGAAGTGCGCGACGCATTGACTAGAATTGTCGATCAGGGGGCGCGATGCCTAATATTGACAGGTGCAGGGCGCGGGTTTTGTGCCGGACAGGATTTATCCGACCGTGCCGTGTCGCCCGCTGGTGGCAAGACAGATTTAGGAGATTCGGTTGAGCGTTTCTACAATCCGCTGATCCGAACATTGACGGCGCTGGAAATGCCCGTGATCGCAGCTGTAAACGGTGTTGCTGCGGGCGCAGGAGCGAACATTGCCCTTGCGTGTGATGTTGTGATCGCCGCGCGTTCGGCTAAGTTCATTCAGTCTTTTGCCGCGATCGGGCTCATTCCGGACTCGGGAGGGACCTGGATATTACCTCGCTTGATCGGTCTCTCTCGAGCGATGGGACTGGCTTTGACCGGTGAACCTCTTAGTGCCGAGCGAGCGGAGCAGTGGGGTTTAATCTGGCAATGTGTTGATGACGACGTGCTAGTCGGAACAGTCGATGCGCTTGCCACCAAATTTGCATCCGGACCGACATTGGGGTTGGCGTTCACGAAAAAGCGTTTGCGGGGAGCGATGCTGAATTCGCTCGATCATGAACTGGATGCGGAACGCGATGCGATGCGCACGCTGGGCTTCAGTGAAGATTATGCAGAGGGGGTTGCCGCTTTTGCGGAAAAGCGTCCCCCGGCATTCAAAGGCAGGTAAGAAAGGAATGATGAAGTGGTCGTTCGCACAGTAGAAAGTTTCGCCGAAGGCAAATGGTTTAGAAGTACAAGGCTTTCACCCATCGAAAGCGCGATCAATGGCGAGATTGTCGCCGAGACCGGAAGCGACGGCCTCGATTTCGGCGCTATGGTTTCGTACGCGCGCAATTCAGGCGGCGTGGCGCTCCGCGCTATGACCTTTCACCAGCGAGCCAATCTCGTCAAGGCGCTTGGGCAGGCGATTGGCGAACACAAGGAAAAACTCTATGAAATGTCATTCGACACGGGAGCAACTCGGGCCGACAGTTGGATAGATATCGAGGGCGGGGCGGGGACATTGTTCTCCGCATCGAACAAGGCAAAGCGCGAGCTGCCGAATTCGAATATCATCATCGATGGAGAGTTTGAGCCGTTGAGCAAGTCCGGAAGCTTTGCCGGATTGCATATTTATAGTTCAAAACAGGGCGTCGCTGTTCACATCAATGCCTACAATTTTCCTATATGGGGCATGCTTGAGAAGATTGGACCCTCCCTTATTGCTGGGCTGCCGGTCATTGTTAAACCTGCGCAGCAGACGGGCTATATTGCCGAGGCCGCAGTGAGGATTATGCTGGAAACGGGTTTATTGCCTGATGGCGCACTACAACTGATTTCAGGATCGACGGGCGATTTGCTCGACCATCTGACCGGACAGGATTCTGTCGCGTTTACCGGCTCCGCCGCAACCTCGGAAAAGCTACAGCAACATCCGGCTATCGCGCGCGAGGCAGTGCTGTTTAACGCCGAGCGGGATAGCTTGAACGCCAGTATACTCGGGCCGGATGCTGTGGGAGGGACGCCAGAATTCGACCTGTTTGTCAAAGAAGTCGCTAAGGAAATGACGGTAAAGGCTGGACAAAAATGTACGGCTATACGTCGCGCGCTTGTTCCCGCAGATCGTATGGACGAGGTGCAGGATGCTCTTTCACGGCGACTTGCCGCGACCATCGTCGGCGACCCTCGCCGCGACGATGTACGGATGGGCGCGCTCGTCAGCCGGGGTCAGCGCGCCGACGTTTTAGGAAAAGTCGCGCTCCAAGCCAAAGTTGCCGATATTGTCTTTGGTTCGCTCGACGAGGCCAACTTTCAGGGGGACGGGCTAGACAAGGGGGCATTTCTTTCGCCCTTGCTACTTCGCGCCGATGATCCTTGGAAGGCAAGCGCGATCCATGAAATGGAGGCGTTCGGACCGGTAGCGACGCTAATGCCTTACAAGGATGTCGACGATGCTATCGCGCTTGCCAATTTTGGACAGGGCTCGCTTGCCCTGTCTGTGGTCAGCCATGATAATGAGGTGGTTCGGCAGATTGTTTCGGGAGCGGGGTCGTTCCACGGCCGTATGGTTTTTATAAATCGCGACTGCGCGAAGGAATCGACCGGCCATGGCTCGCCGCTTCCTGTCTTAGTCCATGGCGGACCAGGACGTGCAGGCGGTGGCGAAGAGCAGGGCGGCGTGCGAGCGGTCAAGCATGCAATGCAGCGTTCTGCGCTACAGGGTACGCCCGACATGCTTGCGGCGATTGTTGGCGAGTATCTGCCTGGGACTACGCAAACCACAGGCGACGTCCACCCTTTCCGCAAGAAAATGAGCGAACTTGAAATCGGCTATACGTTCAATAGCGCCTGGCGTACAGTAACACTGGAGGACATTGAGCATTTCGCGCATTTCACGGGCGATACATTTTACGCGCATATGGACGAGGTGGCTGCTGCTGCTAGCCCGATTTTCGGCGGCCGCGTCGCGCATGGCTATCTGATCCTGTCCTTTGCAGCTGGTCTGTTTGTTGATCCGGCACCTGGTCCCGTGCTCGCAAATTTCGGACTGGAGCGGCTTCGTTTCGTGAAGCCGCTCAAACCGGGTGACAGCATGAAAGTTGCACTGACGGCAAAGTCAAAATCGCTGCGCAATGCTGAAATGGGAGAAGTGCGCTGGTCGGTGCTGGTCACCAATCAGGACGACGATGTGGTTGCAACCTATGATTTGCTGACCATGAACACGCCATAGTATGAGCACGCTACCTACCTGTCTTGACGGCACTGAGCTTGACGGTTCTGCACTCAAGATATTACAGTTGGACCGCCTGCGGACCTCGATCACCCATGCCTATGCTGGTAACCCCGCATATAGGACGAAGCTCGATAAAGCTGGTGTCCATCCTGACGACATTGTTACGCTCGACGATCTCGCAAGCTTTCCTTTTACTACAAAGGCCGACTTGCGCGACAATTACCCGTTCGGTTTCTTTGCTGTGCCCACGGAGCAGATTGCGAGGCTCCATGCGTCTTCGGGAACCACCGGGAAGCCCTGCGTTGCTGGCTACACGCGCGATGATATTTCGACTTGGGCGCAGCTTGTTGCGCGTTCGATATATGTGGCAGGTGGACGGCCTGGAATGAAGGTCCACGTCGCTTACGGCTATGGACTGTTCACAGGCGGTTTGGGTGCGCATTATGGTGCGGAAGAACTGGGCTGCACCGTGATTCCGATGTCGGGCGGCCAAACCGAAAAACAAGTGCAACTCATCACCGATTTCGCTCCCGAAATAATCATGGTCACGCCAAGCTATATGCTGGCCCTGGCCGACGGATTGCGCGCGGCAGGTATTGACCCTGCATCGACATCTCTGCGCATTGGAATTTTTGGTGCAGAGCCGTGGACCGAAGCGATGCGCTCTGAAATCGAGGCGATATTCAATATCACGGCGGTGGATATTTACGGCCTGTCAGAAGTGATAGGGCCGGGTGTCGCGCAGGAATACGCCGATAGCCAGGATGGGCTCACGATCTGGGAAGATCATTTCTACCCAGAGATCGTCAATCCCAAGACCGGCAAAGTACTGACTGATGGTGAAGAGGGCGAGCTAGTTTTGACATCGCTGACGAAACAGGCGATGCCGATCATCCGCTATCGCACGCGTGACCTGACGCGCTTGCTGCCCGGCACCCACGGCGCGATGCGCAGAATGGCGAGGATTGCCGGGCGGTCTGATGATATGATGATCGTTCGTGGCGTCAACGTGTTTCCTAGCCAGGTCGAAGAACAGATACTCAAATGCGTCGCATTGACCGGACATTATGAAATCGAATTGACGCGCCCGAACCGCCTCGACGAGGTTTTAATCAAAGTCGAATCTCGGGACTATCTGAGCCGGGGCGAAGGCGAAGCCATTGGCTCAGAACTCGCGAATATGTTGAAAACAACCGTCGGGATAACAACAGCCGTTGAGGTCGTTGCTCCCGAAACAATAGCTCGGTCGACAGGAAAAGCCGTTCACGTATTTGACCGGCGATAACAAAAGGAAATTATCGAAATGACTGTAAAACTGATCGCAATATATCGCAAACCCGAAGACGAAGCGGCGTTCAATATGCATTATGAAAATGTGCATTCACCACTCGTCAAAGAAGTGCCCGGCCTTAAGTCGCTCACGGTCAACCGGGTTGAAAAGCACCTCTTCGGCGCAGACCAACCCTTTATGATTGTCGAAATGGCGTTTGCCGACCAGGCCGCCTTCGATCTCGCCATGTCTTCGGAGGAAAATAAGGCGACAGGTAAAGACGTCATGGCTTTTGCGAAAGACATTGTCAGCCTGATGGTCGCGAAGTGCTGACATTGACCGATTTTAAAATGTCTCGTCTCGTACACAGCGCGGTCGACGCCGAGCTTGCCCCCGATCACCGTCGAACACCCCGAGGTGATGATGTTGAGAAAGGTAAAACTGGTCTGCCAAAACTAGTTTGTCCGCGGCCAAGCCACTCGACAACGAGAATATCTTTGCGGCCGACCTTCGTCAGCCAGGCAGACGCAACGCGAAGGCCGACAAGAGCTGCCAGCCGCCGTTGTTTGTCCTCCGCTGACGATTTGAAGGTTTTTGACTCCCGTAATGACCGGGATGCCTGCCACTATTGCAGTAGTGACCTCTCCTGCCGAAACTGTAACGCTATTTTTATATGCGAAAAAACATTTCAGGGTCATTGTCGAGTGTATTGTGAATGTCTTTGTTGATGTTGTCACGAGCTTGAAGGAAGAGAAGAACGCTCTGCTTAAGCAGCTGTGAACCCAATCGAACCGAACATTGTTGATTGTCGTTGAGAAGTGACCCGTTATTTTCACTGAGAAGTGACCCGGGTGGTTGGTATATCCCGCGTTGCGGGTTTTGGGTCAAGAGGTTGGTTTTTCCTTTCTGTTTTTGGGCGCTGCGGCACTGGCGCGGAAGCGGAAGCTGTCATTCCCGGTCT
>NKIR01000010.1 GCA_002255985.1 Sphingomonadaceae bacterium PASS1 | reverse complement strand
AGGGCATCCGCCATGCTTACATCAAACGTGGAACTCCACAGCTGAACGGCAAAGTCGAGCGATCCCATCGCTCAGACCAACAGGAGTTTTACCAGCTCCTGTCATACAAAGGCGACGTCGATCTCGAGGCCAAGCTCATCGAATGGGAGAACTTCTACAACTTCAACCGACCGCACGGTGCTTTCAACGGAAAAACACCCTATGAAGCCCTTCGCGAAAGGCTATAATCTCTCCCAGTCGATGTCCCGCTAGATCGTCAACCTTACAAAAAATAACTGGATTCTCGGTTTAGCGGCGGCAGGGATGTTACATCGTTCGGACGCACCACAACTGCTTCAGGGTGGAGCAGCAGAGTTTGATGGCCTCACCTTAAACTTCGATCATGTTGGCACACTTCTGCAAAACCCCAGTGACAAGCAGCTGGTGCTCGAAGAGTTTTGCATGGCACATTTTCGATATTTCGGCATTGAATCCTTTGAGCGTGTTAAGGTGTACGCAAAGGCGACTTCCCAATTCCTCAAGCTCAAAAAGTGGGAAAACTTTTTGTTTTTCAATGCGATCAGAAATACGCTTGCCCATGATTTCCTCTTTAGTGTGAGGAAAGAGGACCAAAGCAAACTGCCATTCCAATGGCAGGGTATTACCATTGATAACGGTATGCTTGGGAAGCCTATGCCAGTCAGCTTTCTTAGGTACGGTGGCTTCTACCAGATGCACCAAGAGTTGCGCCAGTTTGCAATCAGAGAGCTGAAATAACAGCGCACTAAGCGCAGCTTATTCATGCGACCGTGTTGCAACTGCATTTCTCGAAAACAGTTTATACCTGTTTATACCTTTTGAGTGAGACTTTCACCGGAGGCTGAACTCCCATAAATCCTTGTAAAATAAGGATATTATGGTGAGCCCTGCTGGGTTCGAACCAGCGACCTACTGATTAAAAGTCAGTTGGGATGTATGTTTCACTGAATGTCATCTGCATTCATAATAGCTATATACAGCATATAAACATTGAAAATAATACATTTTTATAAAGCATGCTGTTGCACCTTGTGTCATCCAATCTCACTCACTATGAAACCTAGGTGAAACCTTTTGAGATGAAGTATGGCAAAACGAGTTCCCGCGCTGACGGCTGTTGCGTTCGCTAAGATAAAACCTGACCCTACCAAGACGATTGAATTAGTCGACGGGGCTGTCGCTGGTTTGCGTTTGAGGGTGACGCCTACAGGCTCGAAGACTTGGTCACTTAATATCAGGGCGAATGGCGTAATGCGACGCTTTGACGTGGGTAAGGAACTAGGTCTTGCTGATGCCCGTAAGAGAGCAACAGCGTTGCGTCAGCAGATTAATGATGGTGGTGACCCTACAGCGGAAAAGCGAGAGCAACGCTCGACGGCTGTTTCAGCGAAATTGGGAATTGGCACGTTCGAAGCAGTTATCGACGCATACTTTGCCGATGGAAATGGCGCAGGTTTAAAAAGTAAGGCCGAGCAGACGAAGCGGATCAAGCAGGTGCTTGCCGCCCACCTTAAGCGTCCAGCAAAAGACATTACTTCATCTGACCTGCAACGTGCTGTTGATGCGTATGGTGCAAAGGTGGCGGCTGCACGGGCAGTCGGTTACGTTAAACCTCTCGTAAAGTGGGCGCTTAAGCGCAGTTTAATGCAAGGTGTGTTTGATATTGAAAAGCCAATGCAAGACGCGCCCAAGCAAAGAGTTTTAACAGACGATGATCTTGCCAGCCTTCTACCTACATTTACTGACCCCTATGGACGCTGCTGCCGGATGATTTTGTTAACAGGTGTGCGTCTTAATGAAGCCAGCAACGCAACGTGGGGGCAGTTTGATGTCGCGAATGCTATCTGGACAATACCCGGGGAGGCGCGAAAAGACACGAGGCTGCAAACGAAGCGCAGGGTGACGCCCAAGGGAGCGATGTCCATCCCGTTATCCCGACAGGCACTATTGCTACTCGAAGAAATTAGGGCCGCAGAACTATCACGTCGGCAGTTGGAAGGTAATGGCGATCAGATTGCGCCGGGAGATATGGTTTTTGTCGGTCAGAAAGGCGGGAAGCTGGATAACTGGGACCGTTGGTTGAAAGCCAACTTCAAAAAGTCTGGCGTTGATGGATGGTCCGCACACGCGCTGCGCCGCACGACGGCCACACTGGCGGGCGAAACTGGTGCTGCACCTCACGTGGTATCTGTTGTTTTAGGGCATGCAAACCTTGGGGGGCAACTCGTCGCTGGGTACAACAAGAGTCGATATGAAACCGAGCATGCGGTAGTGCTACAAGACGTTGCTGATTGGATAGACCGCGCAGGTACATGTATATCGGGGGTGCCTCATGGATCGGATTAATGAAGCATTGCAAAGTGCAAAAAGATTATTGGATTTGTACCCTGCTTCGTTTTTGAAATCTCGCATGCAGGGCTCTGTTTTAAATGCAGTGCAAGATATAAGTAACGGGCGCCCCTACAAGTTCGCTGCGTTAGAAATTATGCATGGGTTTTTAGCATTGGAGCGAAAGCGCAGAGGCATACTCCATGGCCAGCTGAGCGAAAAAACTGCGTTCCACCATGCTTTCCTAAGCAACATAATCTGTTGGACTGCGGGTAAGGATACATACGTCCAAGGATTTCAGGAGCTACTCGTGATCATCGCACCAGCAGGCATTGATGAAGCTGATGATCTTGTGCGTGCAATGATAACCGAAATGCAGAGAGATGGAAGCTACGAACAGCGTCGTCGGGCATCTTTCCCCCGCACAACAGACGCATTTAATCGGTATGTGTTGCGTAAACTGGCTGTAAATCCCAAGCTATCCGAGCGGCAGCTGTTGCAGGAGATTGAAAAAGACGCCCAACTCGGCGGGAGTATTAGAATTATCGTGGGTTCGGAGGATGTCGAAATCACCGATCATGACGCCAATGACTTCGCAGTTGTCGAACGCAGTGCCATCCGTGGGCGGCTTACCCGCCTGAAGAAAAAACTATTTATCGCACGTTAGCCGGCTAGCAGTCGACTCGTGTAGCATACCGCAGCTCCTTTCAACGCAACGCGACAGGAGCTAACATGTTGCATACCAAATCTACCCACTTCGACGGCCTACCCGACTCCGCCTTTATCCGCTTAAACCAGATGATTGATACACGGCTTACCCCGTTTTCAGCATCGACCATTTGGCGCAAAGTGAAGCGCGGCGAATTCCCACCACCGACTAAGTTGTCCGACAACATTACGGCTTGGCAGGTAGGGGATATTCGCCGTTGGCAGTCTAAGTGCCTGACAACCCAAAACAGCAGCCGGGGGGACGTATAATGATGTTCCCTCCAATTCTAGCGCAGCAGCAGGCTGCCATTTCGGAAATGTGGACTATCTTCAAGATCGACCAAGACGCGCCCATATCTTTGCGGGCAATCTGGCCGAAGGGCGTGCCGAGCAGTAAGCCTGTAAAAAACATTACGTTCAATGCGGCGACATATCCGAACTTGGTTGACCGCCAAAAAGCATTTGAGCAAGCGGCCATCCGCCTTAACCACATTGGCTATAACATTTATATCGTGAAGAACCCGATTAGCCCAACCTTTGCTGGGGATGAATACAACGGGCTTGCTGTAAAAGATGCAGACATCAAGTGCCGTCGGCTCCTATTGGTCGATATCGACCGCGCGGTAACTGACCAGCCAGCTGCTCAAGACGAAATGGAAGATATCTACGACTTTGGCTGTGTTAACATCGAGGGACCCTATTTCTATGATAACGACTTAGAACCTATGGTAGTTTGCTCTGGCAACGGGGTGCACATCTACTTCCCGCTAGATGACGTACCAAACGATGAAGATGAAAAATCAGTTTGTAGGAATTTTCTTCTCGGCCTTGCACGGAAGCATGATACCGCGGACATCAAAATCGATACCAGCGTCTACAACGCTTCGCGCATTACTAAAGTGCCCGGTACAATTGCCCGGAAGGGCTTGGAAACTGAAGATCGCAAATATCGGATGGCGGAAGTCCTCGGATGAAACCGCTGTCAGCATCTGCGCTTAAGCAGATGGTGGCCGAATTAACTCCCGCTATGCCAACACCAAAAGGCATAGCGGGCAGTTTTGGTCCTTCTTCCACGGGGCGCCCGTCACCGCTAGCCGCCGCCATACAAAAGGGCATCGACTCGGAACTCCCGAAGCTAGAGGAGGCGCTTGCATTCGTCTCACCAGACGCCCTCCGAGGCTCTGGTTCTATCTTCAACCCAGACGGCACGCCGTCCAATGAGTATTGGCTCGGTGTTATCTTCGCGGTCAGGCGTGAGTTTGGTCCAGCGGGTGAAGACGTGGTGCGCAACTGGTCCAAACAAAGTCCACGTTATCTTGATGGCAGCGGCTTCGATAAGGCTTGGGCTGGTTATGACCCGTCGCACCCAAAACCTGTTACTATAGGCTCGGTTTACAAGTTGGCGCAGTACTTTGGTTGGCAGCAAGCAAACACACCTTCATTGGCGCCTGCAACATCGCCGCCGTCCAGCCCTAACAACAACCGCTTTAACCTTCTTGACCGCAATGCGATCATGGCGCAGCCACCGCTGCGCTGGCGCATAAAGTATCTGCTTCCAGAAACCGGCATAGCTGCCCTGTACGGGCCAAGTGGGTCGGGTAAGTCGTATCTGGGCATTGACGCCGGGATATCTATCGCACTGGGTAATACTTGGTTCGGTAACCGCGTTTTCGCTTGTGCTGTGACCTATGTAATACTTGAGAGTGAAGCCAGTCTGCGTAATCGCGTTGAGGCATATGAAGTCCATAACAAGGTCAACATACCGGCGAACTTTAAAGCCATAGCGCAGCCGTTTGAACTGGCTGACCACCAGCAGGTCGAAGACCTTGGCTCGATCCTCCCCAAGGGGGGCGTGGTGATCATTGACACGCTTAACCGGGCAGCGCCGGGGCTTGATGAAAACTCTAGTCAGGACATGGGGCGCATACTGGCCGGTATGAAGCGCCTACAGGAGATTACAGGCGGTTTGGTTCTGATAGTACACCACACCGGTAAAGACACTTCCAAGGGCCTCAGGGGGCACAGTTCGCTCTTTGCTGCACTAGACGGGGCTATCGAGGTGGAACGTAACGCTATGGGCCGCACATGGTCCGCAGCAAAGGTGAAAGACGGCGAAGACGGCAAGCGCGTGGCGTTCCAACTAAATGTTATCGACCTCGGTAAGGATGCTGATGGTGACCCTATAACAAGCTGCGCCGTTGGGCCTGATACGGCGGCAATCTTCCGTCAGCCACCGCCTACAGGCAAGAACCAAAAGTCTGCGCTTGCTGCCGTTCGCAGTGCGCTTAGCACGTCATCTACTTTGGGAATGGCTGGGGCTGGGTCACAGGTTCAATGCCTAATGTTTGAGGATGCTGTCGATGCAGCTGCGGTGGCTATGGTAGGCATTGCAGTTAAGCGTCGTAAGCCTCGCGCACGGGAAGCGGTGCAAGGGTTGGTTGAAAGTGCCCATCTGCGGCGTGGGCTGGATAATGATGGGGAGGAATGGTTGTGGTTATAAAAACCAAAATTAAGCTGACCGAAGACCGGCCCCTTAAGGGGGCCCGGTCTTTTCGGTCTCGGTCCGCTGGACCGAAAAGTCCCTTTCTTCTCTTTCGGTCTTTTCGGTCCAACTCATTCAGGGGTCAGGCGAATTTAAAAACGCCCTCAGTCTCTGCCTCATCCTCGCGCTTGTATGGGCTTGAGGTACGTCAAATGTCACCTAATGTTGCCAATGGAACTACGCGTCGGTGCCAATTATGAGCCGCTACAAGCTGCATTTTGACCATTGTGTGATAGCGATCTCAGGTTTTGCTCCTGACCGGCCAGTATGGTCCGGTCGCCAACTCAAAGTGCATAAAGGCCCCACGATCGAACTCACCATCGCCTTCCCGTTAGACCCGCCTAAACGGTTCAACATTCCGTTTCCGGTCACCCCGTCCCTGCTCAGGAAGCTTGTCGCTCGGCACTGGGGCATTCTTTGGCCGGATCAACTCAAACTTCTCCACGACCGAATTGATGAATTTGCCTCAGACGTTTTTGACCACCACAGTTGGTATCGCCCCTATCGCACCTTTCCAGAGGGGTTTGAGGATTGCGTGGCTTTAGCTTGGCCCGTGACAGCTAAGGGTAGTGTCGGCGCAGCTGACGCGGAAGAGTTTGTTAGGAGTTGGTTTCCATGAGGTCAGCGAACAATTCAGCCAGTGCCCGTCTGGCGCGCACCTCGGCTGGTGTAGCAAAAGGCAAAATAGCCTGCCCCTCCACAACATCACCTCAGATAAAAACAAAAAACACTGCACAGCCAAGCTAACCAGAAGAGCGGGGGTTAGTCGAGTAACTCTGCACTTGCACTGATCTGCATTAGTGCTTGCCGCTCCGATATCAGTATGCTCAATGATTGGCCTGCATCCTCAGGAATTTTAGCCGTATGTCTAATTCGCATCTGAATAACTGGATTGTTGGATCTGCTTTTGGCCGAAATGACGACCAAACTGCTCGGTTTTTGGCCGAAGGCATCTGGGAGATTGTCAAACCATCTGACACGGAGCAAGCATTAGTGAAAGCTATGCAGCCCGGCGACCTAATCGCGATCAAGTCGACCTTTGTTCAGAAGCATGACCTGCCGTTCGATGTGCAAGGACAATCGGTATCCGTCATGCGCATCAAAGCTCGAGGCACGATCATACAAAATCCGGGCAATGGTGAACGTGTCAACGTAGAATGGGACCACGGATATGAGGGTGCCGACTGGTACTTTTACACGTATCGCTCGACCATATGGCAGTTGCCGATGGGTGACGAAGAAGCCCAACACCTGACGGCCTTCATCTTTGCTGAACAGCCCCAGGATTATAGTTGGTTCCTTGCAAAGCCCTATTGGCGAGACAAGTACCGAAATGCCGAAACACCTAAAGCCGCCTCAGTATGGATCGAAAAGACATTGGTGACCGGTCGGGCGGACCGCGAAACAGGAGACCATGCTCTGGGTCAAGCGCTGTGGTCGCCGCAAGCCTCTAAGAACGGTGGTGATATATACGCGAACATGCGGCGGTTAGAACCCGGCGACATTGTGCTGCATCTAACCGACAACCGTGGTTTTACCGGTATTTCAATGGCTGCCGAGCGCGCTGATGATACATTTCAAGGGCTGGTAGGGACAGAATGGGAAGGCCCCTGCTATAGGATCGAACTGCAGGACTATGTTGAGCTCCAACCGCCGCTACTTCGCGACCAGCTATTCAAGGTAGAGCCGTTTGCCGCCGAGCTCGCCGAGTTGGTTGAAAGTGGCGCCAAGGGCCTTTTTTTCAATCGTAAGCTGGAGCTCAATCAGGGAGCCTATCTGACGGAGGCAACACCGACGCTTCTGGCTATCCTCAATCGATCATATATCCATGCGGCTGGAAAACCTCTTCCCTTGATAGACCTCGAGGAAGTAGACGTGTCCGGCGATTTGCCAGCAGAGGTGGTGCCATATTCGATCGAAGATGCGCTCCAATCGTTGTTCCTCGATCCAGCTGAGATCGAAGCCATCTTGCTCCTGTGGCGCGCGAAGAAGAACGTGGTTCTTCAGGGGCCCCCGGGCGGCGGTAAGTCGTTTGCGGCAACCAAACTTGCTTTCGCGCTAATGGGTCAGGAAAATCGTGACTGTGTGGAGTTCGTCCAGTTCCACCAGAGTTACTCCTATGAAGATTTCGTGGAGGGCTTCAGGCCTACTGAGCAAGGCTTCAAGCTGGAATTCGGAAAGTTTGTTCAGTTTTGCCGGAGGGCAGAAGCAGACCCTAGCAATACCTACGTATTCGTCGTCGACGAAATCAACCGGGGCAACCTGAGCAAGATACTTGGAGAGCTTATGCTGCTCATCGAGAGCGACAAACGCGGCCCAGAGTGGGCCATGAAGCTCGCCTCTGGCAACGTACCATTCCACGTTCCTGCAAACGTCCATCTGATGGGGTTGATGAACACAGCCGACCGCTCATTGGCTGTGGTGGATTATGCACTGCGCCGACGGTTCGCGTTCGTCGATCTCAAACCAAAACTGAGATCTGAAAAGTTTAAGGCTCAACTGCGGGCCCACGAAATTGGCGATACTATAATTGAGCTAGTCACGGATCGAATTGAGGCTCTCAACCAGGAAATTGTCGCGGATACGATTAACCTCGGATCTGGTTTTGCTATCGGTCATAGCTTCTTCTGCGGTAAGCCCATGCCATCAGAAGATGACCGGGCGTGGTTCCGCCGCGTCATTCAGACCGAGATCGCTCCGCTCCTGCGCGAGTACTGGTACGACGCTGAAGACCGAGCAACAGCGTGGGAAGCACGGCTACTTGAAGGGCTATGACCTCCGTCATCCCGATCGCGAACCTTTATTACCTCTACTGCTATGCGTGGGAGCGCTTTGCAGAAGGAAAAGCTCTTGCGGTTGACGCAGAGGCTAGCCCGGATTTACCTAACCTTCTTACCCGGGTTCTCGTTAATGGGATGCGATCGCTTTTTCGACGCGGGCTGGATCGGGTATATGTTCCGTTTGAGGAAGAATTGGCAACCGTGCGCGGCCACATCGAAATAGGCGCATCGCTGAGGTTGCAAGCCCAGAAAATCAAGCGCCTACACTGCTCCTATGACGAGCTCAGCCACGACGTACTTCACAACCAAATCTTGAAGGCGAGCCTTCGCCGGCTGGCAACGATGCCAAGCCTCGCTGCTCCCTTGAAGGCTGAAACACAGAGCCTAGTTCGCCGGATGCACGACGTATCCGACATCCGGCTCACACACAGCTGCTTCGCCCGCGTGCAGCTAAACCGCAACTCCGCATACTACGACCTTCTACTCAAAGTGGCACAGCTGGCCTTTGATATGATGCTGCCGGTTCCTGGGGCAGGCGCTTATAAGTTCCAGGACATCGCCCGTAATGAGCGCGAGATGGCCCGCGTCTTCGAGGCGTTTGTTCGAAATTTCTATAAGCTGGAGCAGTCAGAGTTTAAGGTTGAACCACTAACAATCAGTTGGGATGCATTGCCGCTCGAGCAAAATGAGGGCGATCGTTTGCCATCGATGCGCGTAGACGTATTCCTTCGATCGCCCCGACGACAGCTCATCATCGACACCAAGTACTACCTTGAAGCGCTCCAAATACATCACGGCGCGACCAGTTTTAGATCGGAAAACCTATACCAGCTCTTCAGCTATCTGAAAAACCACCATGTCAGAATTCCTTTGGGCACGCATCTCGATGGCATGTTGCTCTATCCGCAAGTGGGATCGCAATTCGACGCGCAATTCGCCATTCAGGGAAGCAAAGTACGTTTGGCCACCGTAGACCTGGGCCGTCCCTGGTCTGATATTTCTCAGCGTTTGCTAGGACTTATTGCTAGTCCGTATCTCTGAATTCGCGCAGATCGCTCACTATGCCCCTTCCGAACATCCTCTCAGGCAAAACAAAACGCTGCAAAGCCAAGTGCAAGGCACGCGGTGACCAATGTCGCAACCCAGCCGCCTATGGAATGAAGGTCTGCCGCTATCACGGCGCACGTAAGCCGGAAACTATCATGCGATCTACCGTCCACTGGAACTATCAGGGTGTAGGCCAGACGCAGCATGAACGGCAGGAGCGCCATGAAATGGCAGTGTTCTTCCACGAGACAGAAAACCTCATGGCTAAGCTGGGGATGCTAGCGCCTGGTTCAACGCGCAAAAGGGGCAGGAAGCCAAAGGTCTGAATGACATCATGCACCATTTTGCCCCCACAAATACAAAATGTTTTGACGACGTAAACCCACCCTCCGAAGATCCGCTGCCACGACATTTGCAGCAACAGACGCACTGGCATCACCTGCAAAAACTAGAGTATCAAGCGTAGCGTCAAGTCGGTATCGGTTCAAACTGCTGCTTAGTGCGCAGCTGGTGTAGCTTAAACATCATTCAAATCGCAGCGCCCAGAGCACCAAGAAGAATTTGCATAATGACGCCACCTGCTGAGGGTTTGTTTCGGGCCCCAGGGTTCCACGTAATTTTTTGGCTCAACCATTGCACAGCCGGTTTGCCTTCAATTACTGCTGGCGAAAATATCGCTACGTCTTTGAGGCGGGTGCATGCTTTCTGATCAAGAGAGTAGCTATATGTCGATTGAGCTATCAAGCAGGTTCCGACCTTGCCGGTTTGTGTTACGCCATACACAGCTACCGTTACACCCCCAACTTGATTTGCATTGTCCCTTTTGGGGTAGTCGTTAGGCCCAACTATGTCACTTCCAGCTGTCAGCCTTCTTGCGTAAGCTGTTTGGGGTTTAAATTTTATGATAGCTTTCGCGCGGTCCAGAACATCCTTGTTCAGTTGGCTGCCATACTTAATAACGATGTTATTGAAATTTGTTACCGCGGGATAATTGTAGGACTGTTTATAGCTTAAAATACAATATTCGACAGCTTGATTTGGATTGAAATCTACAAGTTTAAGCCTACTGTATTCTTTTTCAGAATAAAAATTACAAAGAGATGCAGAAGCTAATGGATTTCCTAAAGCTGATGCCTTTTCCATGTATCTTACGCCTTGCTTGTAATTATTTTCTATAAGTAATATCGCAAGGTTGAAAGCAGCTTCAGCGTTTTCGTTTTTATCCGCCTCAATTATGTACTGTTCAAATATATTAGAACGAATAGTTGTTCCATTTTTCTTTAGAACTAATTTGGGAAGTGGGCGTGCGCAGGGCGTTCCAGCGGCCACTATGCGCCATTCTTTATCTGAATACTCACACTTAGTTTTTGCCAGATCCGATGGGACGGGAAGAGACTTGACTGTCACTCCAAACACAAGCGCGCGGGGCGGGGTTATCGGAATGGACCACCTGACGCGATTTGAATAAGTCGGACTGGGTGACATGCTGGAAACACTGGACATATCAAACATCGCGCGTTGCAGCATCAGGCTGCACACAGCTGCATCCAACTCTTCATACCCTGATGATTTTTCAACGCTACACGCGCTAGGGCGCCCGTTTGAAGATAAATTCAGCTTAAATTCTGTTACGCCCTGATCAGCGCGATCCCAGGAATTCTGAGGATAATCACTAGCCGTAATTACATCTGAGGCATTGAGAAATACCTGCGCATTTGCTGCGCTGTGGCCAACAAATGCAAATATGACAAGCACCACTCGAAGCTGAAAGGGCAACTGAAAGGGCTTGACTGCAAAATGAAGCTTAATCACAGAAATATCCTACTAACTGATCGGGTGAAAGCTAACCATGACGTAAGCTTTTGTGCAATCGATTTCGACGATTTCATCAAGTATGGACACGTTGCCTTTACCATCTGCGAAATACCTAAAACTTCATAGTAGCTGGGCTGCAGCCGCTGTAGGCTGCGTTTAATTCAAATTTTGATAACGGTTTTTATATCGGCTATAGTTAGCCATGCGTTAAGAAGGGACATGCTGTGAGCGTAATAAGTCAAAGCACGGGTGTGGTGTTGCTGGCAGTTGTGGCACTTACAAGCGAGCTGGCCGCCAAACCGACTGCGCCTTTGTCGCAAATCACAACTGTCCCTGTATATTTGTTATCGGAGCATGATTTAGGTTCTGGTTTTAAAAACTGCATTTTGAGCAACGGACTTCAATTGCGCCTGTTATTGAGCCAAGTATGTCCGTATCCAATCAAAGCACCTCCGTTCCAAGCTAATGAAATAAGCAGTGCGACATCATCATCATCATCACGCCCCGTGAGCGTCGCAGATGCGTCTGCAGTTTCGGTATCAAAAAAAGACCCTGAACATAGTGGTGCGCTGAATGAAACTGTTAAAAGTTCCGTTGCGATGGGGGGTGCGGCTACTCCAATAACGTCGCAGGGTCTGGGTGCGACGGGGCTTTCAACACCGAACACTAAAAAAGTTTCAGCTCCAAAAAGTCCTATGCCGCAAAAAACTATTGCTGATAGCATCCTTGATGCAGCTTTGAACCGCTGCGAGCGTATTGGCTTCGAGCTGGGATCTGCCGAGTTTCGCAGCTGCGCGTCAGAGCAAATTCGTCTTCTTAGTCAAACGAAATAGCTGCGCATCTAGAAACTTTGCGTTTTTTGAGGGCGAACCCGAGCATACGTGAGCCATGCTGGGATTTGCCTATTTTACGCGTTCACCAGCCGCTCATGCGTGCCTTCAAAATGGCTCAGCTAGGGATGCTAGCACCGGCATCGACACGCACGAGGGGGAAGAAATAAAGGTCTGAATGACATCACGGCATCATCCAAAAACGGGAAAGGATAAAACGATCGACTATCGAATATCGCGGCTTGCAACGTCGCAAGCTCACCGCCTAATGTCGACCAACAGATTTACCGAAAACCTAGCTGTTACAACCCGATATAAGTCTCAAATTATCTAACGAGGAGCGGTCCCTGCGGAGGCTGAAAAGTATATGAACATAAACAAGCTTTTGCCGTTAAAATTTGGATGGTTTACGCTCCTTGGAATGATGAGCCTGACGGCTAGCAGCGCGCATGCTGAAATATCCAATGAGGCAGCTGCGCAACAGATGCTCAATTCCGGCAAATGGACTATCGCGATAACTGACGTTTACGGTAACCCATACTTCGTTGACCCTTATTCAATCGTGAAAATAAGGGACAACGTTTTTCATATAAATGTCGCGTTTCCAATGTTCGAAACGAACAGCCTTAATTATGGTCGGAAAATTAACATCACTAGAGCAATCCAAACGTTTGAATTTGACTGCGGTGCAAGAAGATATGCCCACATTGGTTGGCGCTATCCCGGCGGATTTAGGCCACGTAAAATAATCGGTGGAACGGCATGGAACCAGCTCGATCAAAATATTGGGAACAGCCAATCGGGTCCTCAGTTTACTATGCCTAACTATTTTGCACGGCACGTTTGCCCAACCGCTTCTGCTGAAGGCTCAGGGATTGATGCAGTTGGTGTCGGCCAAGGGAAGTCTTTTGCGGGCAAAGTCGTTATCTTAAATAACACCATCTACAAAAGTAGCCGAAAAAACATTGTTTTTTCGTATTTGATAGCGGGCGGGAGAAGCGATACAAAATCATATGTCGACTGCGCAACGGGCATGGTGAGCAGCCAACGAACGTCCACATCAGCGGCACCTTATCAAGGGGACCCTATCTATGTTGACTGGATGTGCAAAAAATTACACCCAGACACGGTTGTGATTGAACAAGATTTCAACATTCCGAGGCAGGAGCTAGCACCCACGGATACCGGTAATTCGTCAGATGCCCTTCGTGCTATCGAAGCTGCAAAGCGCCAGTGCTCCGAGCTAGGTTTTAAACTTGGGACCGAAAAATTCGGTAATTGTGTTTTAAAAATTTCTAAGTAGAAAAAATTCTATGAATAAACCCAATAAAATTCTTCTAATGACGGTTTTCGGATTTGCTTGGATTTTGTTGGGCTCGGACGGAGTAGCTGCTCAACCTAAAAACACGCTTGCAGAGGAAAAGATCTGCAAGAATATCGGATTTAGACCAAAAACAGAAGCATTCGGTAGCTGCGTTTTAGAACTAGTCGACCGCGATATTCCGACGTCCACAGCTTCAACATCATCCACTGCTAAATCCACCTCAGCACAAGCTTCATCGAAGCGCTCACCAGTTGCCGTCAAGGCAGCTACAAGAGAAGTTGCGCCAAGTGTTCCACTTTCGCCCAATGAACAAACTTGTGCAAACTACAGCTTCAAAAAAGGCACTCAAGCCTTTGGGCAATGCCTGATGCAACTCGACCAGATACAGCAGCAAGCTATGCTCGCAGAGCGGCAACATCAGCTTCAATTGGCGCAATATCAGCAGCAGGTAGCTGCTTATGAGGAACAGCAAAGAGCTATCAAGAAGGAAAAAGATAGACGAAAATGGGAGGCGATTGGAAGACTGGGGGCCGGTATGGCAAATTCTACCTCGCCGTCGTTCCTTGGTGCGCTGAATGAGGGGCTTGCTGCTGCTAATGGTTACCCGATTGCAAAGCCACCCACACTCCCGCCGTCACCGCCAGCGATCCAGAATTATACAATTCGTGACCCCAACGGCAATCAAATTTATTGCAGCTACAACACTGCAGCGAGATACATGAGTTGCAGATAATTTTTGGAGTTAATGGCTGAAGCGCTGTAACGCTTTGGAATTGGAATGTTTAATTTAACGGCCAATCTGTTCCGTTTATTTAGCTTGTAGTCTCTCTGCGTTTTGAATAAGCTGATGGTCTAATCTAAGGGTCCAAATAATGAAAATTCTGATGTTTAGCAGCCTGCTTTTGGCTGGTACTTCTGTTTATGCTCAGAGCACAACTTCAGTCGAACCAATATCCTCCGCACCAGCAGTCGCAGTGCCTATGACATCAGAGATGACTGCCGGAACAGAGACGCGAACATTACGAGGCGGCGCTCAGGTACGTGTAAAATTTCTTAATGAAATTACGACTGAAGACAAGGCATCAAGAGTAGGCGACCGCCCACGTCTTGAAGTTGCTGAAGACATCACAGTGGATGGTGTCACGGTAATCCCAAGAGGCACTCCAGTAACTGGCGAACTCACCGCTGTCCGCAACAAAGGCATGTGGGGAAAGTCAGGAAAGATTGAGGGGCGCATAATCAATATGTCGCTGAATGGCCGCACCGTCCGCATGTCGGGATCATTCGATGACAAAGGCGTAACAGGTACAGCTGGCGTTGTTGCTGCGGTAGCACTTGTTCCGGTTGTTGGCTTTTTCGTCACTGGTACAAGCGCGCGGATACCGGCAGGCGGTGTCATCAGTGCATTCATAGACGAAGATCTATCCTTTGCAGTGCGCCGCGCGCCACCACCATCAGCTAACGTAGATCAAAAGCCATTAGGTGACTTGTCTCAAGCTAAAAGTAAGTGCGCGGACCTTGGCTTCAAACCCGGAACACCGAGCTTCGGCGAATGCGTCCTTAAGGTTTCTGAGTAGCCCTTTCCTTGTTGAATTGAGTTTATCGGGGGGCATTTAGTCATGTTCAAAATTGGATATGCCTCCCTTTTTTTCGCTGTCTGCGAGATTGGGTTAGTTGGTACCGCATCAGCACAAGTGCCCGTAGACGAGATATCACCGCCAATTGTAATTTTGTTGCCAAGCAACGCCACTGATAAACCCCTTGCACCTAGCGACGCCTGCGCCGTCGCCGTCGCTAAAAAACTTCAAGGCACCTGCATACCATCTTTGACCCCCGTGCGCATCGAATTGACTGAGGCGCTAAGTAGCCGAACCAGTGTCACTGGGCAGACTTTTGGGATCTCGCTAGCCTATCCCGTCGTCATCGACGGTAGGGAATTGATCCCCGCCGGTACTAAAGGTCGAGGCGAAATTATACACGCCAAAAAGACCGGCGTCGGTGTCGGTGGTGAGCTGGTGCTTGCCGCCAGATATCTAAATCTAGGCAACAGACAATTGCGGCTTAGGAGTATGAAATTCAACGGAGCAGGCCGCGACCAACAGGATCTGGCGTTTGCAGCCGCCGTCGCCGTGGGGCTTCCGGCGCTGTTCATCCGCGGCAAGCACATAGACGTACCTATGGGAGCCTTTGCAGACGCTAAGACGGCAGAGGCGTTCTGGCTCGATACAGTGGGCGCAGAGTTGGGCACTCCCGGTTCTATGCACAATAACAACGCTTCTGATAAGAAAGGAATTAATCCATGATCCGTAAAGTCTTCGCGACTACAGTAATTGCACTGTTCATTTCGTCCGCGCCAGCGCTAGCAGCCGAAAATAATGAGATGAAAGCCGCCTCCATCGTTATTCCTGCACCGCCAGAAGGACAGGGCCAAGTGGTGTTCTTTCGAGCTGGGGGCACGGGCTTTGCCATTGGGTGCTCGGTCAACGAGAACGGCCAGAAGGTTAGCTCGCTTGGCGCTGGTCGCTACTTCGTAATGGTAGCTCGACCCGGACGCCACGAATTCACGGTAAAGAGCGAAGCAAAAGATAGCATCGCGCTCGAGGTCGAGGCTGGCGAGACTCAGTACGCCACCTGCCGCATGAAGATGGGGATCATGGCAGCCCGCCCCGATCTTGCGCCCTCCACCGAGGCTGAGTTCCGCAAGCACGGTAAGTTGAAACTAGTAGACGCAGAAGATATGGGACCCGGCGAGGGAGCGCTTCGCCCAGATCAGTTAGCAGCAGCTATTTCGACTTCATCTGAAAAGTAACTAATTGCCGCAGCAAAAATTAAGAAAGCATTGTTTGCGCAACGTCGGCGTTTGCTGACGCTGCGCAACAAGCAGCTGCTTTCGGCTGCCCTTAGTGTTCTGGCGTGGGGCTAGTTGCGGATGCCAAGCGTGGTGAGGCCTGAGGGCGTTAGCTGTGACAGTTGGCTCCCTAGCCGTGCTTGCCCACTGTTCGAGCTAACCAGTCGAGGTGTGGACGCCACCTAGACAGAAATGTCCGAGGGGCAAACGCAGCTGACCGAACGTGCAGAATAGTATGTAAGAAGGAACTGTGGGTCCCATCAGCCTTAATAGGGGGGGGCAACCCGGTGGGGTCTCGGTTGGGTAGGTTTTTGGAGAGGCTGCGGCAGATGCCGCTATAATGGCGCCCGAAAGCCAGAAACTATCATGCGAGGCAGCACGGTCATGTGGATGCCATGGTAGCCCAAATGGAAGCCAGAAAACGCTCGACAAATACCGACGCTTGGGGTTGGATCATCCTAGTTGCGCCACTTGCTATCGTGGCTATTGTGGTTGTGTGAAGCGTGGACTGGTTTGGAGCGAGTAGCACGAGAACGGGATGTTTAGGAAAGACTGATGCCATCTCAATTGGACACTTCAAAAGCCATAATTGCAGATGGTATTTTCGATGGATTGCAAAACTTTTCTCAACTTGAAGAGCGTATCTCGAAACTTGGAGATCAGAATACCAAAATCTTAGGCGATGCTTTCGAGATATTTATCGAGGGTTACATTGCAACACAGCAGAAGTTCCAAGTTGAACAAAACTGGGTTGTTGGAAAAGTCCCTCTCGAAGTTAGGGAGCAGTTAAATCTCTCCGCCCATGGCAGTCTCGGTATTGACGGTACCTTCAGGAGCCGAACTGGCGATTTGGTTCCCTATCAGGTCAAGTTTCGATCTGGGCGTCCATCTCTTAGCTATAATGAAGTGGCTTCATTCCTCGGAATTACCGAGCGCGCTCGGGATCGCATCATCTTCACCAATTGCAATGATGTTGCCCTTGATGCCAACAATAGAGACGGGATGCGATCGGTCCGCGGTGTAGACCTTGACGAGCTGACAGCCGACGACTTTGCAGCGATAGAGGCGTGGCTCAAAGAGAAGCCGATCCCTGTAAAAAAGCTGTCACCACACCGGTATCAGCAAGAAGCTATCGACGGCATATGTAATACCCTTTCTGAGCACGACCGAACAACAGCTGTGCTAGCCTGTGGCACCGGAAAAACCTTGATCGCATTGTGGGCCGTCGAGAAGATGAGGCCGAAGTCCGTATTGGTGCTTCTGCCGTCGCTCACGCTAGTCCAGCAAACCCTGAGTGAGTGGAGCCGACATAATAGCTGGGGTGATGATTTTACCTTCATTTGCGTCTGCTCAGATAAGACGGTAGCTAACAATGACGATATTGCACTTAACGGAATGGATGTGGACTTCCCTGTCAGCACCGATCCGTCTGATGTCCGCAACTTCCTTGAGGGCTCGTCGCGCAAGGTTAAGATAGTCTTTTCGACCTACCAGTCATCCCCAATTGTAGCCGATGGAGTTCGGGGGCTTAGCCCGTTCGATATCGCCGTGTTCGACGAAGCGCATAAGACGACTGGGCCGCAAGCGGGACTTTTTGCGACCGCATTGCTCGACGAGAAAATCGATATCAAAAAGCGAATATTTCTAACCGCAACGCCTAGGCACTATCAGCTTGGTAATAGGGATAAGGACGGCAATCTAAAGGTCGTCTCAATGGATGATCAGGCCATCTATGGTCCACGAGCCTACACACTCACTTTCGGCGAGGCGGCCCGGCAAGGCATAATCTGTGACTACAAGGTTATAGTCGCAGTTGTCGAAGGGGCTGAGGTTAACCAGTTTTATCTAAAACACGGGATCACACTCGTAGAGGGCGAGCAGATAGGCTCATCATGGGTAGCAAAACAGATTGCTGTTCAAAGGGCTATTGAGGAAACCGCGGCGAAGCGCGCGATTAGCTTTCATAGCCGCGTCTCTATGGCGAAAGAATTTGCGTCTAGCACTGCCCGCGGCATCGGCCAATATCTCGAAGGTTTTGTAACGTTCCACGCTAACGGCGAGCAAAAGAGCTTTGAGCGAAAACAAATCCTCAACGCCTTTCGAGACGCCCCAAAGGCACTCATTACCAATGCACGGTGCCTGACTGAAGGCATAGATATTCCAGCTGTGGACATGGTTGCCTTTGTTGATCCGCGCAGCAGCAGGGTGGATATCGCTCAGGCTGCAGGCAGAGCAATGCGCAAGCCTCGGAATTCGGACAAAACTGTCGGCTATGTCGTCGTACCTTTGTTTGTCGAGCGTGATGAGGGCGAGACCATTGAAGAGGCGCTAGAGCGGACCAATTACATCGATGTTATGGCAGTTTTAAACGCCATGCGTGAACAAGATGATGAACTCACCGACATTATACAACAGTTGAGGCAAGCGTCAGGGCGAGGCGAAATCTTTAATCCAAAGGCGCTGGCCGACAAGGTCCAGATATTGGGCCCAGAGGTCTCCTTAGAGGTTCTTCAAGCAAGCATCTTCGCCCAGATCTTGGAGCAGGTAGGCGATAGCTGGGATAGTTGGTTTGGGCGATTAGAGGCCTTTAAAGCACGTGAAGGGCACTGCCGAGTTTCGGCATTGTACAAAGATGATGAGTTTAGGCTTGGTCAGTGGGTTCGCATCCAAAGAAGAACGGGCGATCAGCTAACGGAAGACCGCCGCAGCCGTTTAGATGCTCTAGGCTTTGTATGGGACCCGCGCACCGAGCAGTGGGAGGAAGGGTTTAGGCATCTTGAAGCCTTCAAAGCACGTGAAGGGCACTGCCGAGTTTCGGCATTGTACAAAGAGGGGGAGTTTAAGCTTGGTGCATGGATTAATAAACAAAAACAAAGATCTGATCAGCTAACTGAAGACCGCCGCAGCCGTTTAGACGCCCTTGGCTTTGTGTGGGACCCGCTCATTGAGCAGTGGGAGGAAGGGTTTAGGCATCTTGAAGCCTTCCAAGCTCGTGAAAGTCACTGCCTAGTTCCGTTATTACACACAGAAGGTGAGTTTAAGCTTGGTGCATGGGTCGACAGGCAAAGATCGAAAAGTGATCAACTAACTGAAGACCGCCGCAGCCGCTTAGATGCTCTCGGC
Source organism: Sphingomonadaceae bacterium PASS1 (assembly GCA_002255985.1). GTDB lineage: Bacteria > Pseudomonadota > Alphaproteobacteria > Sphingomonadales > Sphingomonadaceae > Sphingorhabdus_B. The sequence continues at coordinate 92,884 of NKIR01000010.1, read as the reverse complement.
TTTGTGTGGGACCCGCTCATTGATAAGTGGGAGGAGGGGCTTAGGCATCTTGAAGTCTACAAAGCTCGTGAGGGGCATTGCCGAGTTCCGGCATTGTACAAAGAGGGTCAGATTAACCTTGGTACGTGGGTTAAATGGCAAAGAAGAAAACGTGATCAGCTTACTGAAGACCGCCGCAGCCGTTTAGATGCCCTTGGCTTTGTGTGGGTAGCCAGATAGTCCATGATATATCGAAGCTGGTCGCCACTTTGAGTTGACTTGCTCTACCTCGCAATGACTTTCGCGCAATCAACCGAGCAGAATAATATGTAAGAAGGAACTGTGGGTCCCATATCTCAGAATAGGGGGGTGGCACCCCGGTGGGGTCTAGTTGGTTAGGTTTTTGAAGGGGGTGGGGTGTTTTTGACCATCCTACCGCAGCGGCATTTTAAGCGGCTGCATGAGGACCGTGAAACCTAGGTGAAACCTTTTCCTACCTACATTTCCTCACCATTAATTCAAAATGACGTAAACCATTGAAATATATGGTGAGCCCTGCTGGGTTCGAACCAGCGACCTACTGATTAAAAGTCAGTTGCTCTACCGACTGAGCTAAGGGCCCCTACAAGACCGAGAATTGGTCCGTGCGAGAGCGCTCCCCCTAATGGCGGGAACTTGTGCGGTCAAGCGCCTTTGGTCGGTTAAATCGCGATTGTAGCTGCCTTATGGTCAGGCCCGTCAGCGGCTCACGCCAATCGGGTGCAATCATGGCCGCAGGGGTCAGGACAAATCCCCGCGAGCATAGTCCGGGATGGGGAATGGCCAAGGCCGGATGGCTGTCCGCCCACACGCCGCCGGACCACAATAGGATATCCAGGTCGAGCACGCGCGCGCGCCAGCTTTGGCCGCGCCGGACGCGACCAAAATGCTGCTCAATCTCTTGCAGGCGCGCCAGCAGAGCAGGGGGTTCAAGATCGGTGGACACAACCGCCGCGGCATTTGCAAACTGGCGTGAGGACGGCCCTATGGGGCTCGATTGGATCGTCGCCGAATGCGCGAAGACGTCGATATCGTCCATTTCCAACGCGGCTACCGCTTGCACGATGACTTTGCTTGGCGCGCCAATGATTGCATGTGGCTGATTAGAGCCAATGCCGATGAGGTAGAGATGTGACAGCTTAGATATCCTCTACAAGCCGGCTGTACAATTGCGGGCGCCGATCGCGAAAGAAGCCCATGCTTGCGCGGTGTGCGCGGGCTTGGTCCAGATCGAATGTTGCAACCAATATACCGGTTTCAGCATCATCCAAATCGCAGACGACATCGCCCCACTCGTTGGCGATGAAGCTGGTGCCATAGAATTTTTGCGCCAGACCGCCATGGTCGTTTTCCGCGCCGATGCGGTTTGCGGCGATAACGGGCATGCAGTTTGAAACCGCGTGGCCCACCATTGCCCGGCGCCACATGTGCCGTGTATCTAACGTTGTATCCTGTGGCTCTGCGCCAATGGCGGTGGGATAGAAAAGCAGCTCAGCGCCCATCAACGCCATGGCCCGTGCGCATTCGGGGTACCATTGGTCCCAACAGATGCCAACGCCGATTTGCGTGCCAAAGACTTCCCAAACTTTGAACCCGGTGTTTCCAGGGCGGAAATAATATTTCTCCTGATAACCCGGGCCGTCGGGAATATGGCTTTTGCGATAAATGCCCATAATCTCGCCATCGGGATCAATCATCGCGACGCTGTTGTAAAAATGCGCGCCATCACGTTCGAAGAAGCTCGTGGGAATGGCAACGCCAAGTTGTTTGGCGAGTTTCGTCATCGCAATGACGGACGGGTGCTCACGCGTTGGCCGCGCTAGCGCGAAATGTTCTTCTTCCTGCGTTTTGCAGAAATAGGGGCCTGAAAACAATTCAGGCGGCAGGATGATATGCGCGCCTTGCTCTGCGGCCTGTGACACGAGGTCGCATACAGCATCGATATTTTCGGCTTCGCTTGCCGACAGGGGCAGTTGCAACGCGGCAACGGTGATATTTCGGGTCATGCCGCGTCTATAGCCGGACGCCGAAACGCGCTGCAATCACGATTGTGATCAGAAACAATAATATTGTCGTCGCTATGCCTGCGGTCAGCACGCCCCACAGGCGATGCCCCAACCGCAAAATCCACGGCATTAAGAGGAACATCGGCTGGCTGGGCAACACTCATGCAACAATTACGGCCGTTTTTTGAACAGCAATGTCATGCGGTCGGATTCACCGATGGCTTCATACTTTGCGCGGTCGACGTCTTTCAAACGCAACGCTGGCGGAAGTGTCCAAACGCCATCGGGCCAATTTGCGCTGTCCTTTGGATTGGCGTTGATTTCGCTCTTTGCGACCAACTCAAATCCGTTCACTTCCATGAACTTTATGATGTCGGCCTCACGCATATAGCCCTTGGTGCCGTCGGTATAGCTGAACGGCGCGTCTGCCTTTGCGCGATGTTGCTCGATGCCCAACAAGCCATCATCCTTCAACAGATCGCGCATCGCCTTGATTTCTGCGTCCGCGATGTTCCAATTCATCATATTGTGCATCATGCGCATCACAATTATGCGGTCAAACGACCCTTTTGCGCCGTCGGGAATTTCGCTGAGCGAAAACGCGTTGAAATCTGTCGCCGGACGTCCGGACACTGCAGCGACATCAGCAGGGAACTTTGCAATGCCCGCGGCAATGCCGGTTTTCTGTTGATCGCTGAAATAGCTTTTCGTGCCGAAATACAGGCCGGTATATTTGCCTTTCTCGTTCACATAACGGCCAAGGATACGTGAAACCCATTCACCGCCCGGGGCATATTCGCCAATGACGTGGTCAGGGTGCAAACGGAAGAATTCGAACGTTTCGGCGGGATGGCGATATTGATCGCGCTTGGCATCGGCACCGCGCGACGGGTCGGCGAGAATTTTTGCAAGGCGCGCTGTATGCTCCTTATGCATTTTGTCATGCTCGGCTTTGCTCATGCTGTGGTGGTCGGCATAAGCGGGGGCTGCAAGCGCAGTGGCGGCGAGGGCAATCAGAAAAGTCTTTTTCATTGGGGGCGTCCTCTTGGTTGGGTATTCTTGGAATATGCAATGTTGCGCGTCGATATCCAATACAGTCAAACGGGCACTTGTTGGCTTGAACAATGAAAGCTTCCGCCGCCGGTCAATACAGCATCGGCCATGACACCGATAACGTCGCGTTCGGGGTAGATATTTGCCAACACTTCAATCGCAGCATCATCATTAGCGCCGTCATAAATCGGGACGACGACTGTGCGGTTGCCGATGTAGAAATTCATATAACTTGCCGGCACGATTTCCCCGTCTTGTTCAAAACGGCCAACCGAGGGCATCAGTGTTACTTTGCATCCGAACGCTTCGACGCGCGCGCGGGCATCTTCAAAGACAGCTTGGTTTGGATCGTCGGGTCCAGCGCTGCTTGGAACCAGAATATGGTTCGGGCCAACAAATCGCGCCAAATTATCAATATGGCCGTCGGTATGGTCGTTGGCGAGGCCGTCGCCGAGCCATAGAAGCCGTTCTATCCCCAAGTCAGCGCGCAGTCGGTCTTCAATCGCGGCTTTATCAAGCGTCGGGTTGCGGTTCGGGTTTAACAGGCAATCGACGGTCGTCGCGGCAAGACCTTCACCGTCGACATCAATCGATCCGCCCTCAAATATCCAATCCGCCTGTGCAATTTCAAAACCGAAATCCGCTGCCAATTCATGGCCAATGGTTGCATCGCCGGGATAGTCGAACCGGTTTCCCCAACCATTGAAACCAAAATTACGGGCAATCCGTCGATCGCCATCTTTCACGATGATGCAGCCTGTGTCACGCAGCCAAACATCGCCAATTTGGCGCAGCTCCACATGGACGCCAACGTCAACAAGTCCCTCGGCGACGGCCATGGCGTCTGCATTGCCGGCAATCACATGCACGCGTTCACCTTTGCCCGATGCGTGCACCGCATTGGCAAAGTCGGCCATCTGCTGCTGCGCACGTTGCAGCGGCGCACCCCAATATTCCGCAGAACTGGGAAAGCCAATCCAGACGGCTTCATGGGGCGCCCATTCGGCGGGCATACGGAACGTCATTGGCTTATTTCCCGTTGCGGCTCTTGTCGCGGACAGCGCGGAATTCGTCGCCGTCGTTCCAGTTTGGCCATGCGTCGGTCATCGCCAGCATCCGGCCAACGCGATAATATAATTTCAAGTCCGACATCACGCCCGACCAATCCCAATTTTCGTCAAATTCGTCGCCGGGGGCGTGGTACCGGTTCTTTTCATAATCTTCCGCTGCGGCCTTTGCAGCAGCCTTACCGCCGGTGACAAGATCGTCGCCGCCTTCGAAATACACCATCGGCACGCCAAGCTTGGCAAAGCTGAAATGGTCAGAGCGATAGTAGAAGCCCTTTTCCGGTGTAGGTTCCGTTTCAGGCGTCCGGCCTTCGGACTTTGCCGCAGCCTCAAGATAGACATCAAGTTGCGATTTGCCTTTGCCGATGACGGTTAAATTCTTCGCGGGGCCAGACATTGAGAATGCGTCCATGTTCACGCCGCCCACGGTTTGCGACAGCGGGAAGACGGGGTTCTCGGCGTAGAATTTCGAACCAAGCAGACCACTTTCTTCAGCGGTCACCGCAAGGAACACGACTGAACGCTCCGGTGCCCCGGCCTTGGCAAAGCCTTCTGCCAATGCGACCAAAGCTGCAGTGCCTGTGGCATTGTCGACTGCACCGTTACAAATGTCGTCGCCGTCGGCGGCGGCCGTGCACCGACCGAGATGGTCCCAATGCGCAGTATACAGAACATATTCGTCAGGGCGCTTGGTGCCTTTCATGACGCCAATGACGTTTTTGCTCGCTTTGCGCGCTATGTCATTTTCGAAGTTCATCGACGTGGTCAGGTTCAACGGAACCGCCTTAAAGCCTTTTTGCTTGGCCGCGGCCATTTGCTTGTCGAGATTCTGACCAGCGGCTGCAAAAATTTCCTTGGCTACGGATTTCTGGATCCAGCCATTGGCTTTTGTCTGGCTCTTTCCGCCATCCTTTGACTGCGCCAGGAATTGCGTGCCTGTCCAACTGGAGTTGACGACATTCCAGCCATATGCCGCGGGGGCAGTGTCGTGGATGATCAAAACGGCAGCAGCGCCCTGACGCGCTGCTTCTTCAAATTTATAGGTCCAGCGTCCGTAATAGGTCATGGCCTTACCACCGAATGGGCCATCAAGACCTTCATTTTCGAAATCGGGGTCGTTGACCATGACGACGACGGTTTTACCCTTAACATCGACGCCGGCATAATCGTTCCAGCCCTTTTCAGGTGCGACAATGCCGTGGCCGACAAAGACCATCTCGCTTTGCTTGATATCGGTTTTGGGTGTCTCGCGGTAACTGCCGATGACATATTCACTGCCGTAGGCAAATGACATGGCCTTCCCGCTGCGGTCGGCAATCGTGAGCGCTGACACATTTTTCGCAGTGATTTCGATCAGTGGCACATCCTGCGTCCAGCTGCCGTTATTGCCGGGCTCAAGTCCTGCCGCTTTATATTTGGATATCAGATATGCGACGGTTTTCTCTTCGCCGACGGAACCCGGAGCGCGGCCTTCATAGCTGTCGAGTGACAATTCGCGCGTCACGTCCTTCATCGTCGCTTCGGAAAGCGCGGGGACTTCGACTTGCGGTAATGCGTCTACCGCGACGTCCAATGACGCATCCTTTTGACACGCGGTCGTGAGAGCCAGAACAGATACAAGGGCCAGAGACAGCAGGCGCATGAAATTCTCCTAAGGGGGGAAAGATTATTGCGCGCCTTCTGCCAGACCCGCCGGTCAGGCTCAAACAAAAAAGGCGGCCACAAGGACCGCCTTTTTTTGTAAGTTCAGTGTGTAAGATTAACGCGAATAGAATTCGACGACCAAATTTGGTTCCATCTTAACGGGGTAGGGCACTTCGTCGAGCGTTGGGATCCGCGCGAAAGTGACCTTGTCGTTGCCGTCTACAGCAACATATTCTGGAATGTCACGCTCAGCGAGGCCTTGCGCTTCGATAACCAAAGCCATTTCCTTGGCCTTGTTGCCGAGGCTGATGACGTCACCGACTGCAACCTGACGGCTTGCGATGTTGCACTTCACGCCGTTGACGCGAATGTGGCCATGGCTAACGATCTGGCGTGCGGCGAAAATCGTTGGGGCGAACTTGGCGCGGTATACAACCATGTCCAAACGACGCTCGAGCAGACCAATAAGGTTCTGCGAGGTATCGCCCTTCATGTTGCTGGCTTCCTGATACGCGCGCTTGAACTGCTTTTCAGTTACGTCGCCATAATAGCCCTTAAGCTTCTGCTTGGCGCGCAGTTGAATACCATAATCGGAAAGCTTGCCTTTACGGCGTTGACCATGCTGGCCGGGGCCATATTCACGCTTGTTTACAGGTGATTTTGGACGGCCCCAGATGTTTTCACCCATGCGGCGGTCAAGTTTATACTTCGAGCTTGTACGCTTCGTCATTTTAAGACTCCAATTGCTAACTACGTTGTTTCCGGTCCCGCGCGACACATGTGCATGTGCCGGACACCTGCTTCACCGGAATGCAGGGTCGATTGCGAAGCGGTGCCTATGGCTGCAGATCAGCCATATGTCAACATCTGGCTCGACTTTAGGCATGCTCAACTTTAAAGGCGCTGCCATGAGCAGCACTGATAGCCCAAAAAATCCCGAGAGTTGTACCAACATGGTTGAAGTGCGGGCAGGTGTTGACGCCGTCGATGCCCAACTGGTCGATTTGCTGGCGCAACGCTTTGGTTATATGGATGCCGCAGCGCGTATCAAAACCGAACGCAATGCGGTTCGGGATGAAGCGCGCAAGCAACAGGTGCTGGCGAATGTAAAAGATGCCGCAAGCAACGCTGGCATCCCCGCAGAGGTCGTCGGCGACTTATGGGAGCTTTTGGTTGAAGCCTCCATCGCCTACGAACTCGAAAAGTGGGATGCCAATCGCGCTTAAGGTTTAAATACCGGTGTCCATTTGTGGTGGCATAGTGGTGCCGGCCTTGCCTTTGACCGTAAGCTCAGACGCGGATTCTGCCTGATCCCATTGCTCCTGCGTCTTGCATTGCTTTTTTGCGATACGGCTGCCGGTGAGGCCTGTGGTTCTGCAGATCTTCTTTGGCTTCGATTTGGGTGCTTCCTGCGTGGCTGCATCTGCGGCGCGTGGCGCTGCTTCGGATGTACCGGATGCGGCCAACAAAAGACTAAAAACTAAAGTAGTAATCATGAAATGCTCCTTGTGACGCATGGGTGTAAACAGCCAGGTCGTTGTTACCAAGTCTCTATTTTTGGATTGGTCGTATTCTGTTCAATGTCGTCAGCACGCCGCGCAAGGTCCTGACTTCATAAGCGTTCCAAGCGGGCTTTGTGAGCAAGTTGCGCAAGTTGCGCCGTGTGACGGGCGCACGATCGATCGGCGTGAAGTAATTTAACGGTTCCAGCATCGCGTCAATCTGCGCGATCAGGCCGTCTAGCTCAAACTGCGACGCTGGCGGTTCCAGTTCCGTTTTGGGTGGGCTTGCCAGCGATTGGGTTTTTGACCATTCATAGGCGCACAGAATGACCGCCTGCGCCAGATTTAGCGATCCAAACTCGGGATTAATGGGAACAGTGATGATGGCGCGCGCAACGTTGACTTCATCGCTTTCAAGGCCGGAACGTTCCGCACCGAACAAGATGGCGCTTCGTCCCGTATTGCTGACAACCTCTTTAGCCGCTGCTTCAGGCGTGATGACCGGCTTAGTGACGCCACGCTTGCGCACGGTCGTTGCGTAGACATGCGCGATGTCAGCAGTCGCTTCGGCAAGTGTTGGAAAAACTTGTGCATTGGCTAGCACAATGTCTGCGCCAGAGGCCGCAGGGCCCGCATTCGGGTTTGGCCATCCATCACGCGGGGCAACCAGGCGCATCTCGGTCAGGCCAAAATTCAGCATGGCGCGGGCGGCTTTACCGATGTTCTCGCCCAATTGTGGACGAACAAGAATGATAATAGGGGGCGAACTCATTTCTGCGCCGCTTCAACCACGCTCCCGGCGAAATCTTCAAAGTCCTTCGCTTCGCTGAAGTCTTTATAGACCGACGCGAAGCGAATGTAGGCCACGCTGTCGAGCGCCTTTAATCCATCCATGACGAACTCGCCGATGCGCTTGGACTCAATCTCGCTTTCACCCAATGTCTCCAACTGCCGCTGAATGGCAGAGGCTAGCTTTTCAATCTGGGCATGGTCGACCGGACGCTTGCGGCACGCGACCGAAAGCGAGCGTTCGAGCTTTTCGCGCTCAAACGGCTCACGCTTGCCGTCGGTCTTGACCACCGATAGCTCACGTAATTGAATGCGCTCAAAAGTCGTAAACCGTCCGCCGCAACCTTCGCACTGCCGCCGTCTGCGGATAGCGCTATTGTCTTCGGTGGGACGGCTGTCCTTAACCTGGCTATCGTCGTTTCCGCAAAATGGGCAGCGCAATTATTTTTCCTGATTCTTTTTCTTGTTTACGTGACGGTAGGCGACAATACCTGCGCCAATCAATGCGCCTGTTGCCAGTCCGATTGGAGCAATGATAGCGGCTGCAGCGCCGATGGCGGCACCGCCGGCGACTTTCTTGACGGTATCTTGATCTGCTAAATGCTTGCCGGTGTGGAACGCATCCTTGGTCGCGCCCCATAATTCATCGGCGGCTTCACCGACATAATGCTTGGCTTGGTTAGGGAAGCTTTCGGCCGCAAGCTGCTCAGGCGTTTTGGCGCCACATTGCGGGCAGAACTTCATCCCTTCGCTATATTCAGCATTACACTCGTTACAAAATCCCATGGTTATTTCCCTTCTGTGTATTAGATGGGTAAGTCACCTTTATAATTCAAGATGGGTAGATTGGGAAGCGTGCGCAAAGTGTCTCGGCTTCGTCCTTGATCCGTGCTTCGATCTGGCCGTCGCCAGCTTCGCCATTGTGACGAAGGCCTTCCACGACATCGGCGATCATCCTGCCGATCTGGCGGAATTCCGCCGGACCAAAACCACGGGTGGTGCCAGCTGGCGTGCCCAAGCGGAGACCGGAAGTGACAAACGGCTTTTCTGGATCGAACGGGATCGAGTTTTTGTTACACGTAATCGAAGCACGGTCGAGCGCATGTTCGGCATGCTTGCCCTTGGCTTCTTTGGGCCGCAGATCGACCAGCATCGAGTGGTTGTCGGTGCCGCCTGACACGATATCGAGCCCTTGTTCCTGCAAAGAAGATGCAAGCGCTTTCGCATTTTCGACGACACTGGCTGCGTAGCTTTTGAATTCCGGCTTCATCGCATCGGCAAAGCACACAGCCTTTGCTGCGATCACATGCACCAATGGACCGCCCTGCAGCCCCGGGAAAATTGCCGAGTTGAATTTTTTGGCCAGTGCCTCGTCATTGGTCAATATGATGCCCGAGCGCGGTCCGCGTAACGACTTGTGCGTTGTGCTTGTCGTGACGTGCGCGTGCGGCACAGGCGAGCTATGCGCGCCGCCTGCAACCAGCCCAGAGATATGCGACATATCGGCCAGAAGGTAAGCGCCGACTTCATCCGCAATTTCCCGGAATCGGGCCCAGTCCCAGCCCCGCGAATAAGCCGTGCCGCCGCAGATTATCAGCTTTGGTTTGTTTTCTCTGGCGATGCGCGCGACTTCGTCCATGTCGATCCGGTGGTCATCACGGCGGACACCATATCCGATTGGATTGAACCATTTGCCGGACATGTTTACCGGCGATCCATGGGTCAAATGCCCGCCTGCGTTGAGATCTAGCCCCATGAAAGTGTCGCCGGGCTGCAGAAGCGCCAGGAACACCGCCTGATTCATCTGGCTGCCGCTGTTGGGCTGCACATTTGCAAATGCACAGCCGAACAATTGCTTCGCGCGCTCAATGGCGATGGTTTCGATTTCATCAACATATTCGCAGCCGCCATAATAACGCTTGCCCGGATAGCCTTCGGCATATTTGTTGGTGAGGATCGAACCTGTGGCTTCGAGCACCGCGCGCGACGTTATATTTTCCGACGCGATCAATTCGATCTTGTCCTTCTGGCGGCCCAGTTCCTTCACTATCCAGCCCGCGATTTCGGGGTCGCGTTCCGTCAGGCTTTGCGTAAAAAATCCAGAGCTTTGGATGTCATTGGCGGCTGCACTGCTCATGATGGTTCCTTGGTCGTGTTCGGGTTGGATAGTTTATCAACGCGGCGTTGGTGGCGATCGCCGCCAAATTCAGTTGTCAAAAAGGCATCAAGGCAGGCCTTGGCCATTTCAATGCCAATCAGGCGCGCGCCCATGGCAATAACATTTGCGTCATTATGTTCGCGCGCAAGCCGTGCTGACAATGGTTCGGACACCAAGGCGGCGCGTGCGGCGGGATTGCGGTTCACCGCAATCGAAATGCCAATGCCTGATCCACATAAGGCAACCCCGCGTTCTGCGGTGCCGTCGGCAATAGCGGCGGCAAGCTTGTAGCCATAATCGGGATAGTCGACCGAACTTTCATCATGCGGGCCGAGATCGCTGACATCATGCCCTGCCGACAGCAGATATTCGACGAGCGCTGATTTCAGCGCAAGGGCAGCGTGGTCTGAGGCGATAGCGATACGCATGGCACATCCTGTAGCAGCATGAGTCGGAATACGCTCCCCCTATGGCAGAGCGTGGCAAAAGGCTATGCGGTATTTGCCCGATTGCGCGGCTTATCCACCGGCTTTAGAGAGGCAAAATGTTAAACGCCGTTTTATCCATCGCCATGATGTCCGCTTTCCTGCTTCTCTATGGCGCATGGAAACGCTGGAGTCGTGATGGCGCAAGTCAGAAAATGTGGCTGATGATAGCTGCCGCACTCGTTATTTTTGCAAATGTTGCGATTTGGGTTGTGCCCGACCAACAAGGCAAAAGCCTTGTTACCGAAGCGCAGTAACTCACTTAATCGGTGAGTTCGGGTCCAACCGGAAATCGAGATAGTTGTTCACGGCCGCCATCAGCATATCCATTTCATTTTCAAAGAAATGGTTCGCGCGCGGGATTTCGTCATGGTGAATGGTGATGTGGCGCTGCGTGCGCAGTTTATCGACCAGCTTTTGAACGGCGTTGGGATTGACGACTTCGTCATTCACACCCTGAATGATGATGCCCGATGATGGGCAAGGCGCCAAAAAGCTGAAATCATACATGTTTGCAGGTGGCGATACCGAAATGAAACCGCGGATTTCCGGACGACGCATCAAAAGCTGCATGCCAATCCATGCGCCAAAGCTGAAGCCCGCAATCCAAGTGGTTGACGCTTCGGGGTGGAAGCTTTGTACCCAATCGAGCGCAGATGCGGCGTCAGACAATTCGCCGATGCCATTGTCAAATTCACCTTCGCTTCGGCCAACGCCGCGAAAGTTGAAACGCAGTACGCCAAATCCGCGCGCGACAAATGTTTTGTAAAGCTGCTGCGTAATCCGGTCGTTCATTGTTCCGCCGGCTTGGGGGTGCGGATGCAAAATCATTGCAATCGGTGCACGCGGGCGCGGTGGTGGAGAAAAACGGGCTTCGAGGCGGCCTTCGGGACCGGGAATAGCAATAGCAGGCATATTATTGTTCGATTCTTAGATGGGTGCCGAGCTTTGCCCGACGGTTCGGGCTTTGCAGGATTTCGTAGAGCTATATAGAAGCAGTGACGATTTTCGCAACTGTCATGGAAATTATGCCCGACCAAGCCCGCATATATTTGGATCACGCAGCGACGCCGCCGATCATTCCGGCGGCGCGCGAAGCGATGGCCGACGCGATGGCGCGATGGGCCAATCCATCCTCTCCGCATGGCGAGGGGCGCGCAGCGCGCGCGGCGTTGGAAAACGCCCGCACGCGGGTTGCTGGGGCGCTGAACTGGGACGGAGAGGTCATTTTCACCAGCGGCGCAAGCGAGGCAATTGCCATTGCGCTGCGTGGTAATGATGCGATTGCCAGCGCCGTTGAACATGATGCGGTCTTGGCTGTGGCAGGCGCAACCCGCTTGCCCGTCGGCCCAGACGGTTATGTTGACCGGAACGCGATCAAAGGCGCTGCCCGCTATGCGGTGCAGTCCGTGAACAACGAAACCGGCGTTATTCAACCGATGGCGGAGATCGCAGATGTTGTGCGGGCCAATGGCGGAATATTGTTTGCCGATTGTTCGCAAAGCGCGGGCAAACTGCCATTGCCAGATGCTGATTTGCTTTGCGTATCAGCGCATAAATTGGGCGGGCCGCCGGGAATGGGTGCGTTGCTCGTCCGCAACCTTGGGCTGCTGACGCCGACAGGTGGGCAGGAACAAGGATACCGGCGCGGCACCGAAAACTTGCCCGCAGCAATCGGATTTGCGACTGCCCTTGATGCGGGTTTTGCGTGGATGGAAAAAGCCGTTCGGTTGCGCGACATGTTGGATGCCGAGATTACTGCCAGCGGCGGCATCGTGGTTGCAGACGCAAGCAACAGGCTTGCGACCATCGCCAGCTACCGCATGCCCGGCGTTGCGGCCTCAAGTCAGCTGATCAACTTTGATATGGCGGGCATCGCGGTCTCCGCCGGAAGCGCGTGCTCATCAGGCACGTTGAAAACCAGCCATGTGCTTGGCGCAATGGGTTGGGACGAACGATCCGCGTCTGAAGTCGTCCGCGTCAGCTTTGGCGCGGATACCAGCGAAAGCGATGTCGCACGGTTTTTAGACGTCTGGCGCAATATCGTCATCCGCGCCAAAGCTGCATGATCTACCTCGACTATCAAGCCACGACGCCGCTTGCCCCAGAGGCATTTGCCGCGATGGAACCTTGGCTGAAGGATGGGTTTGCAAACCCGCATAGCGCGCATGCAGCGGGCAGGGCGGCCGCTGCGGCCGTTGAGGTTGCCCGCGATCAAATCGCGGCGCTGCTGCCGACGGGCGGGCGCGTGATCTTTACTTCTGGTGCGACCGAGGCGATCAATCTGGCCATCATGGGGTGCGGGTTACCCGTCACCGCTGCCGCGACCGAGCATGCCGCGGTTTTGGACGTTGTGGAATATCTAGATGGCCGGACTTTCCCTGTAGATGGCGCGGGCTTAATTTGTCCCGAAACGCAAGCGTCTGGCTCCGTTAGTGGGCAGGCGTTAACTGCCATCATGCTGGTCAATAACGAGATTGGCACCATCCAACCAATCGCGGAGCTCGCAGCAGGCGCACACGCCCAAGGCAATCTGTTTCTATGCGATGCAGTTCAGGCATTTGGCCGGATGGCGATCCCCGATGGCCCAGATATGATCGCGATATCCGCGCATAAAATCCACGGTCCAAAAGGCATTGGCGCCTTGTGGGTGCGCGACGGCGTTGCGCTTACGCCGCAAATGCTTGGCGGTGGGCAGGAGCAGGGCATGCGCTCGGGTACATTGTCGCCCGCATTGTGCGCGGGGTTTGGTGCAGCGGCGAAATTGGCGGCAGAACGCATGGATGCGGACGCCATGCATGTGTCTGCCTTATGGGACCGCGCGGCCAGCGCATTTGCGGACTGGACCATCAACGGGTCGGCGGCCCAACGCTATAAAGGCAATCTCAACATCCGCCGCGACGGCATCGATGTCGCGCGGTTGATATCGGAGTGCCGGAACATTGCCTTTTCCGCTGGATCTGCCTGCGCCAGTGGTTCTGGCCGCCCCAGCCATGTGTTGCGCGCGCTTGGCCTGACCGACGCGCAGGCGAAATCATCCATCCGTTTGGGTTTTGGCCGCTATACGACGGCGGAAGAGATTGATATGGCCGCAGACGCAATCAACAGGTCAGCAGAGGCGATGTTATGATCAAAGTCACGTTCATCAATGCCGATGGCACTGTCCAGGACGTGGAAGCGGTCGAAGGCCAACGCCTGCTGGAAATTGCGCAAGCAGCCGGACAACCGCTGGAAGGCACGTGCGAGGGTCAAATGGCCTGTTCAACCTGCCATGTGATCATTGACAAGCTTTGGTTCGAAAAGCTCCCCCGGTCTGTTGAGGACGAGGAAGACATGCTCGACCTTGCTACCGGTGCGCGGCGCACCAGTCGTCTGTCTTGCCAAATCGTGCTGACACCCGATCTCGACGGACTGGTGGTCCATATTCCGGCGGAGAGCCGAAATATGCAGGGCCTTTAACCGCCTTCACTTCCCATTCACGAAAAAGCACCTATATAGGTCGGTGCCGGGTTCGCCCGGCTATGGTGATAAATTGCGATGTGCAATAGATGCAGCGGACCCGGGGGCGGTACCCGGCAGCTCCACCAAAATCTCTGTTCGCCAGAGGTATTGGAGGGGCTGAACTAGGATCGACGTGCGTTGAAAAGCATTGTTTTTGCCCGGCATGAATAAGCCGTGAAATGGTTCATAACCAATAGGTGCAAACGATAACGAAGCACTTGCTCTCGCAGCATAATTTTGGGCCTCACGGTCTGAACTTATACTAAAAGAACGCGGCCGGACCGGCCGGGCAACAGAAAGGTTACGGCGGCCCCCGGGAGCCGAGCAACAGAATCCCGGGACTTTTCCTTATTGAGCGCGAATCTGCTGGTTTAATCGACGCCGAAGGCTGCATCCAATTCGACCGCTTGAAGCATTTTGGCGGCAGCGATGAAAACGGCGCCTGTGCACAGCACGAAGAACACTTTCCCGATGTTACCGGGATATTGGATCATATACTCCTGACCACGCTTCACGGCACCCAAGCCAAGCGCATAGGTGATCATATAGACCTCCAGTTTCGTTTTGATCGTGAATAGGCGATGGATGCGTTTCATAGTTAACTGTATATGAAGCAACACCCGTGCCAAATAAGCATTTGCAGCGGTTACGATGGTTAACGCATGCGCCGTTTGTAAGAAAAACCGACAGTCAGGCTAACGCCATTAGGTCACATGCCGTTAACAGTGCCATGCGCGCCGCGCGTACCTGATCCATCAGTGACGCATCGCCCAATTGGTCCGGAACAATCGACTCTGGCCAATATGTAGCAACCACGCGCGCAATCTGGTTGAGCTTAGCATCGTTCGCGATGAAGCGTGGATCAACTGTGGCTGGATCCGCGACAACGCGGAGGCGCAAACAGGCCGGGCCGCCTCCATTCGCCATCGATTGGCGCACATCGACGGGGACCAGCTTGCGAATTGGGCCATTGCCTGCGACCATCTCGCTAAGCCAGCCCCAAACGCGCGCATTATCCTGAGCTTCACTGGGCAGAATAAGCGCCATGCCGCTGTCGGGTAACGTCACCAACTGCGCATTGAACAGATAGCTTTGAATAGCATCGGCAAGGCTGACCCGGTCGGCAGGCACAATGATGATCTCTGCCTCGGGCAAGAGCCGCTTGATATCGGCATAGGCTTGCTCGGGATGTTCAAACGCCTGCTCATGGGTGAAGAGCACATGTTCGTTGGCCACGGCAACGACGTCATTGTGGAACGCACCCGCCGCAATCGCGACCTCGGATTGCTGAACGAACAATGTTTTGTCTGCGTCTAGCCGGTGCGCCCGCGCAATGGCTTTCGATGCCTCAATATGCTGACGTGCGGGGAATGGTCCGCCCGATTTGCCATATGCAAATATCTCAATGCCAGCGTCCCCGTGCGTTCGGCACAGGCGCATGAAGTTTGCGGCGCCTTCATCGCCAAACGGCGCTGGAACGGGCCCATGCACTGCAAAATGTTCGTCATCGGCAAATGCCAGTTTTAACTGCGCAAGTGTTCCGGTCCATTCATGGCTGCGGTGCGCCATCGTCAGCAGGTTCGCCGCCGACAGATGACATTTGCCATCCGCCGTATCAGGCGCGGGCGATACCGTGGCTGCATTGGCCGCCCACATGGCCGACGCCGAAAAAGCCGCGGCGCGGATATGCGGTTCCGCCGATTGCATGTCGGTCGACAGTCCGGAAAGCCAATTTTGGTTCGGCCGGTCGAGCGGCATGAAGAAACCCTGCGCTAATCCAAGGCGCACGTTCGCGCGCATCTTTTCGATGCCCTGCAGCGCCGCAGCCTTTGGATAAGACGGTGCGCCGGCATTGTTTGACGATGCCAGGTTGCCAACGCTCAATCCGGCGTAATTATGGCTTGGCCCAATGATCCCATCAAAATTTATTTCGATCAAAGCCATGATCAAGCGCGCTCGACATAGGTTACTGCATCACCTGCTGAAATGCCCAACGTGCGTGCACAATTGCTGTCGATAATGACATCGTCGCCTTTATCATCGATCCAACCATAGGCGGCTTTAAACGCATGCAGACGGCCCAGCGTTATCAGCTTTTTATCACCTGATTTATGTTCGCCAACGTCATCGCTGACTGCGGTTATTATGACGTCTTTCGCGTCACGGATGCTGCGGATTTGATCCGTACGCGCGGTCATCGTCGGGCCGCCATCAAAGATATCGACGTAATTTTCCCAAGCAAATCCCTCATTTTCTAGCATACGCATTGCAGCGCGGCCTGAAGGATGCGGTACGCCGATGACTGTCTTTGCGCTATCGGGAAGCATTGCAATGTATACGGGGTGCTTTGGCATGAGGTCAGCGATAAACTGGTTGCCGAATTTAGCGTTGAATTCATCCGCTTCCTGAAAGCTCATGCCGAAAAAGCGACCGGCGACCCCGTCCCAAAACGGTGATCCGCCAGCTTCGTCGATGACGCCACGCAATTCTGCGATTGTGCGGTCGGCAAATCTTTGACGATGGTTGCGGATGAACAAATATCGGCTGCGCGCAATCAACATACCTAAGCCGCCAGCCCGCTCGCCGGGATGCAGGAACAATCCGCCAACTTCCGTCGCGCCTTCCAAGTCCGTTGACAGATTAAGGATGTCCGCACGGAACGTCCGTTCCAGTTCAACGCTATGCTGCGTCAATGCGCCAATGCGATAGCTGTAGAAAGGCCATCTTTGGCCAACTTTGCCAAATATCTGGCATGTCCCACGCACTTCACCTGTCGCGGTATTTTGCAGAACGAAAACATATAAATCGTCGGCGACATCTTCACCCACACGGTCAAAGCCAGCGGCCGACCGCTCTAGCTTTTGTAATAGTGCCTTCCTGTCGGGCGGCAGATTGGTGAAACCGCCGCCTGTCCTTTTGGCCATTTCATAAATTGGCTGAAGATCGTCCATATTTGCCGGACGGATGATGAAGGTCATAAAGTCCCTTTTTCTGATAAGCGCATAATCGTCAGCGCCGATAATTGTGCGCGTTCGACCAAACTTTCGACGATGAGGAATTCATCGGAACTGTGAATGCTGCCCCCGCGCACGCCCATCGTATCGACAACCGGGACACCGCAGGCTGCGATATTATTTCCATCACATACGCCGCCGCTGGAACGCCATGCCACTGGGATGCCTAGATCAGCCCCGCATCGCTTGACCAAGCCAAACAGCTTCGCAGCCTCATCATCAATGGGCTTTGGCGGGCGGCCGAAACTGCCGTGCAGATGCGCACGCACATCATGTTCACGTTCAATGTCGGCAATGATCCTGCGCAGGTCCACGTCCGTCTGCTGCAAGATCTCTGGCGTGCGCGGGCGAAAGTTCACCCGCAATATCGCATGATCGGGCACGACATTATTGGGACCGCCGCCGTCGATTTTGGCCGGATTTACCGACAGGCCTTCGCGTGAAAGTTGCTTGAGCCGCAGCGCGAGGTCCGCCGCCGCCAAAAGCGCGTTGCGTCCATCGTGGGGGTTCCGGCCCGCATGCGCCGATTTACCCGCAATGATGATGGAGAAATTGCCGCTTCCGCCACGTTCGCCCGCCAGTGTACCGTCGGGCAATGCGGGTTCATAAGTGAGCGCAGCAAGCTTATTCTGCGCAAGCTGTGCGATCAATTTGGCGGATGATGGCGAGCCAACCTCTTCATCGCTGTTGATGAGTATCTGGTATCCCGTTTGTGCGAGTTTTCCCGACGATTCTGCAGCCTTCAAAGCGGCCAGCATCACAGCAATGCCACCCTTCATGTCGGCCACACCGGGGCCATTTAACGTGCCATTGTCAAGCAAACGCAATGTCTGAAAATGATGGTCTACAGGAAACACCGTGTCCATATGTCCGGTAAACAGCAATTGTGCCGGACATTCCGGGCGAACGGTCATCAGCAAATGCCGCCCATGCGTCACTGTGGTCACCGTTCCGTCGGATAACACGCGATCCACAGGTTCGGGCTCAACGAGTGTTACTTCGCCAGGCAGGGTCGAGCATGCGTCCGCGAGCAAATCGGCAGTGGTGGCAAGGCCGTCAAGATTGCCCGAGCCGCTGTTGATCGCGGCCCAGTTCTGGACTTGGCCAAGCATGTTTGGTTGCTCTATGGTTTCAAGCGCCTGTCGTTCGCTGGCAGATAGCGTGTGCATATCGCATTCTTAGCCTTGGATAATCCAAAGGGCCACCCCTGCTAGATGCGTTAACCCACTTCCTTTGCCAGAGCGCACCACTCCGAAATAGTTACGGTTTCGGGGCGGCGATCTTCGGCTATTCCAGCCACGTTCAACGCTTCTAACGCGCCGGCGACGCCCTTTAGGCTCTGCCGCAACATTTTGCGGCGCTGGCCAAAGGCGGCGCCTGTCAGATTTTCGAGCACAGACATCTTAACATCTGTGGGCGCATCCTTTGGCGTGATATGCACCACTGCCGACATTACCTTTGGCGGAGGCGTAAATGCGGAACGGTGAACAGGCATCGCAATTGCCGCATTTGACCGCCACTGCGCCAATATCGCGAGCCGGCCAAATGCCCCCGAGCCCGGCGCTGCGATAATACGGTCTGCCACTTCACGTTGGAACATCAAGGTCAGGCTTTTCCAACGTGGCGGCCATTCGTTGCCGCCCAGCCAGCCGACCGCAAGCGCCGTGCCGACATTGTACGGCAGGTTTGAAACAACGTGAAACGGTGCACCAATTTCGGCGAATGGATCGATTTTTAACGCATCGCCTTCAATCACGCGAAGCTGGCCCTGAAATGCCTTTGACAGCTCGGCCAGGGCAGGAAGGCAACGATGATCGCGTTCAACGGCCAGCACCTGCGCGCCTGCACGCAGGAGCGCTCTGGTGAGGCCGCCGGGGCCGGGGCCGACTTCATATACGTGCTCGCCAGCCAAGCCGCCGGGAATCGCAGCAATGCGATCAAGCAGCTTTTCATCAAACAGAAAATTTTGGCCAAGCGCCTTACTTGCGGACAAACCATGTCGCGCAATGACGTCTCTAAGCGGAGGGAGCGACACCGTCATCCGCCAAGATCGGCAGCAGCAAGGCGATGAAGCGCCGCCGATTCAGACATCTTAATCGCAGCAATCATCGAAAGCGGAAGTGCTATGTTCTTGCCAGCAATTCCGAACGCAGTGCCATGGTCTGGCGAGGTGCGGACAACGGGCAGCCCCAGCGTGATATTCACCGCATCATGAAAATACAGCGTTTTCAAAGGAATGAGGGCCTGATCATGATATGCGCACAATGCGGCGTCATAATGCGACCGCGCTTCGGCATGAAACATCGTGTCAGCAGGCAGGGGACCAACAACGTCGAAACCTTCACCGCGAATCTGTTCAATCGCGGGTTCAAATATGTCCAGTTCTTCGCGGCCCATATTGCCTGATTCGCCAGCATGCGGATTAAACCCAGCAACTGCCAGCCGTGGATTTGCTATGCCAAAATTACGTTGCAGGCCCTTGGCTGTCGCACGCAGGCGTTGGCGGATAAGCCGACCGTCAAGCTGTTCTGCGACGGACGCGAGCGGGATATGCGTTGTCATTGGGACAACGCGCAGATCAGGCCCAGCGAGCATCATCACGGCGTTGTTTTTGGAAACGCCGCAACGCTCCGCAATAAACTCTGTCTGGCCGGGATGCGTGAAGCCCACCGCGTATAACTGCGCCTTGGATACAGGGCCCGTGACCAACGCGGCGGCACTGCCTGCACGGGCAAAGCCAATCGCCATTTCAAGCGCCTGATATGCGCAATGCGCGCCATCAAGGTCTGGAATACCCGGAACAATCGAAATGCAGTTATGCACTTGGATGACCGGAAGAGCCGTATCAAAATGCGCAAAGGTTTCGGCGGGATCTTCGATGCGGAAGACCGGACCATTCCAATGCGGCGCGAAGCTGGCGATATCACCAATTGCGAAGAAGGGCGCCAAGCCAGCCGTGTGGCGGGCCTCCCACGCTTTGCCGATTATCTCCGGCCCTATACCCGCCGGGTCACCGACCGAAACGGCCAGTGGCAGTTCCAGTCGGCCAACCGGCATCAGTTATATTCGATAACAGCGTCGCGGCGCAAATCGCGTAGGTAAATCCGGGCGCGCTTATTTACGCGCTCTTCTTCCAGCCGCGACATGATTTCATCAAAGCTTTCAGATGAAGCTTCCTGCGGGGCATCACGACCACATAAGACGAAGACGCGAACGCCGTCTTGTAAGGAACCATAAGGCGGTGTCGACTGCCCAATCTGCAAATCCAGCATGACCTGCTGCAACGGTGCGGGAAGCTCGCGGATTTTAATGCCGTCGCGGTTGACCACATCGGCGCCCAGTTTTCGCGCCATTTCGTCGGCCGCACCACAACCTGTGATTTTCTGTGTTTCTTCGCTAAATTGCTTTACCAGCGGTGCAACTTCAGCTTCCGTGGTACCTTTTGGAAAGGTTATCGCGATCTGTTTTAAGCTGAGCACGGAATCGCGTGGATCGGACGTTGCGACCTGACGCTTGTCGATCAAAAGCAAAATCGAAATCCCGCCGGGTGAGGCGACAGCCTGCACCTCGTTCGCGTTCATGTTGGCGGCGGCATTTGCGAGCGACTGCGGCAGCTGTGCCAAACCTAGCCAGCCAAGATCACCGCCCACCGACGCTGTTGAGGCTTCCGAAAACTGACGCGCATATGCGACAAAGTTGCCGCCCTGCCGAAGCTGGTCGATGATTTTCTTGGCGTTTTCGGTGACCGCTGGCATCGTTTCCGGCGTTGCGGACAGGTAAATCTCGCCCAAACGGTATTCAGTGGTTCCCTTGGTTGCCTTAATGCGCTCAATAATTGCAATTACTTCATCGTCGCTGACATTAGCGGACGGACGCACATTGCGCGACAACAAGCGGCTCCAGGAAAGCTCGCCCTTAATCTGGCGCTTCAATGTCGCTACGGATGAACCGATAGAGATCAGATATTTTTCAACTTCATTTGCAGGCCGATTGAAATTTTGCTGCGCCACGCGGTCGAAATACTGATTCACTTCAGCTTCTGTGACTTCAATCTCATTGGCCGCTGCTTCTTGAATTTGAAGCGTCTCATCAATCAGGTTTGTCAAAATCTGTGCACGGAAACGCGCCAATTCTTCCGGTGGCAGCTTATTTTCATTGGCAGCAACGATCAGCGCGAGGCGGTGATCAATGTCAGTGCCTGTAATAATCTCGCCATTCACCTGCGCCGTTGCACGGCGCACATTCGGGTCGTT
This sequence comes from Sphingomonadaceae bacterium PASS1, assembly GCA_002255985.1. GTDB lineage: Bacteria > Pseudomonadota > Alphaproteobacteria > Sphingomonadales > Sphingomonadaceae > Sphingorhabdus_B. Next base: position 71,394 of record NKIR01000010.1, on the reverse strand, counting down.
TTTGCCAAATAGTTGCTGTCCATCCGAAATGCCCAATTTGGCTTCTGGCACAGCATCGTCACCGACAGTTTGCGCGATCAGCGGTGTCAGCGCCGTGGCGGAAACGAGCACGGCGACGAGGGGCAGGCGCTTGAATAACTTCATTGATTTACATCCAGTACACAGACAGTTCGAGGCGACGGGTAACCAGACACTGCTGAACAGCAGATGAGCAGTATTATCCTTCTCCGCAAATTTATTCCGGATGCTTTACACACCGAGATTGCGAAATGCCAGATGGAACAGAAAGCTGTTTCCACGCTGTGAATCTCCGACAGGCTGATAGTCGCGTCGCCAAGTCAGACTTAACGACAAGCAGTCGTCGTCATAGGAAACGCCAAGCCGGTGACGGATAGGATCAAAGCCATCGGAAATGCTTGTCGGATCCTCCGCAGTGTCGGTCAAATCGATAATGGTAGAACCAAATAAAGACCAATAACGCGCAACACGCACGCGTCCGGCCAAACGAATTTCTTCGCGGTCAGTGAGGTCTTCAAGGGTGGGACCAACATTCCGATTGAGCTTCAGATAACCCGCCTGAACGTAGGTGCCGCGTGAACCGATTGTGGCGTCGACCTCATTACGGCGGATTGCTAAATTGTCTTTGTCGAGACGGAATCGGTGGGTGAGCTTCACCAAGTCTTTGAAGCGAAATTCGGACCGGCCGACAATATCCGACGCTTTGTCAGATAAGCCCGTTCCATCCGGGAAAATCGACTCTCGGTTGGATAGGCGATAACTTTGGCCAAGGCTTACGTCAGCCGTAAAGTCGGATTTACGTAATGCCCAGTCGAACCCGTACGTGACCCGATAGTCGTCTTCAAATCGATCATAGCCCGGGAAACGGTTCAGCGCGAAAAGATTGCTGTCTTCCAAATCCACTGCGCGCGAATCTTCATTCGGAATGTTCAAATTGGAAATTGACGGTGCTGCGACAATTTGAACGCGCGGCGTAAGGATCTGTGTGCCGCCAAATGCTTTACCAACAAAAGGCCATTTAATGTCAGTTGCAGCGGCGAAAATGGCGCGGTGCTCCCATCCGGAATCGCCACGGTAAATGGTGGTCAGGGTGCTGGCATTTTCATCGCTATGATACACATCCCCGCGCGCAAGCATAGTGAACGTTAATTCCTGCCCAAGTCCGGTTATTTTGCGCAGATCCCATTTGGCTGCCGCAAATGCACGCTGCGTGTCCTGGCCCTCGGTGCGGCCGATGGCCAGGCTGTTGGCTTGAAGCTGAATTGTCCCACCGACAACAGGCGCATCCATGCGCTGACGGTAATCAATTTCGGGTAGCGCGATTGGCGCTAGACCTTGGCGATCACCGGTGCGCAGGGTTTGGACTGCCCAGCCTCCAAGTGAAAAGTAGCTCTTGTCGTCAATCCGCTCGGCCGCAAAGGTCGAGCGGAGCCTGTCATCCCGGCTTATGTCATAACGCCGCAAAAACGTGCGATCCGAAGCATAACGGCCCGATGCTGCAACAGACCAGTTAGTGTTGAGTTGGAACTTCGCTGCGCCTTCTAAATACCCACGGAACACATCTGCGCCGACAGGCGTCAAATCGCCGCTCGTATTAATACGGTTACTATACGTCCCGTATGCAGTCAGATCGATAGCGCCATTTTTTTCGAGCGTTCGGACGTTTAGCCTACCCAAGGGCGCTGCCCCGGAAAACGCGGTGATCGCTGCAGTAGCATCACGATTTTCGGCTATCCGCCAATAATAGGATTGTTCAAGCTCGGCACCATTATTCCGCGAAAAGCCGATGCTGGGTACAAGAAAGCCGCTTCCAGCTTTCGTGTCTACGGGGTGTGACAGAAATGGCAAAGGAATGATGGGCAAGCCAAACAGTTCGATCCGGGCACCTTTGTAAACGACGCGTTTTTTGCTGGGGTCATAAACGACCTTGGCCGCTTTTACTTCCCAGCTTGGTTTTTTGGGGCAGCCGTCAGCGTCTAGTACGTTGCAGGCTGTGTATGCCGCATAATCAAGCGTATAAATGCCATCTTTCCGTGCGCCGCGTTTTGCGGCTAGCCGGCTTTCGTCTGCCAAAACCACAAGTAAATTGTCTATAACGCCGTCTTTTAAGGCATCGGTAAGTTCAATCTTGTCACCATATGCGATGTCGCCTTCAGGACCGATAGCGCGGATGGCGCCTTCAGCGAAAACCTTCCCGCTGTTGCGGTCCCAGATAATATTGTCTGCGCGCACGGTGTAACCTTGGCGACTGACAAAAACGTCGCCTTTTGCAGTGACGGTTTCTGTGTTTGAATCATATTCAACGACAGCGGCAGAAAAATCGATTTGGTCGCTTGGCTTTTGAGAGACTGCTGCTGAGGGTCCCGTTTGGGCAAATGCGACAGTCGACACAGACCCACAACCGATAAAAATCGGAACAAGCAAAAAGCGGGTTAAAAAGGTTCGGGTGGCGGGGATGTTCATAAAAACCGTGCTGTCCTTTATCGCCGCTATCGCATTGGGTCCACCCATCTTCCCGTTTAACGCTGTATTTGCGATTAACAGTGGCAATTCATCCCCTATCTTTTGCTTTAATCCAAGGGTGAATTAGGCCTATAGACCCGTAAAACCCGTTATCCGCAAAAAGGCATACCGTTTCCATGAAGATCAATTTTACCGATGCACGCCCCCAAGATGCTGACGTCCTCGCGTTCATCGTAACAAAAACTACCTTCGCCGACTTCAAATTTCCGTTGGAAAATAGCGATTTCGTGCACGCGACCGCAAAGTTGGCGCGTTTCGAAGGTGCGGCAGGGCAAAGCTTTCTGCTCATCAACGAAGAGGGCGGGAAGCTTGTTCGGATCATTTTGGTAGGTGTTGCGGACGGTGAAGCCGGCGATTATCAAAAGGCGGGCGGCGAAATTGTTGCCAAGGTTCAGACATCTGGCGCAAAACATATTGCCATTCATGGCGCGAACCTCAGCGCGAAAGCGGTCGCAGAAGCGGCCTATGGCGCAACATTGCGCAACTGGCGCATGGACAAGTACCGCACAAAATTGGCTGAAACGTCAAAGCCGACTGTTGAAACATTGACGGTGGCAAGCGCGCCTGCGGACGCAAATGCCCTGTGGCCGAGCTATCATGCAATTGCTGAAGGCGTTGCCTTGACCAAGGAACTGGTGACGGAACCGGCCAATATCATCTACCCTGAAAGCTTTGTTGAACGCTGTAAGCATCTCGCGGAGCTTGGGGTCGAAATCAGCGTGCTTGATGACAAGGACATGGCTGCGCTCGGCATGGGCGCGCTGCTTGGCGTCGCACAAGGCTCGCGTCGTCCGGCCCGTTTGCTGGTGATGAAGTGGGACGGTACCGGCGGTTCGCAAGAACGTCCCGTTGCCTTGGTCGGTAAGGGCGTAACGTTTGATACCGGCGGCATTTCCATCAAGCCAGCCGCGGGCATGGAAGATATGAAGTGGGATATGGGCGGCGCAGGCGCTGTCGCAGGTGCGATGAAGGCGCTCGCTGGACGTAAGGCAAAGGCGTATGTTGTCGGCGTCTGCGGCCTTGTGGAGAACATGCCTGACGGCAACGCACAACGCCCCGGCGACATTGTGACATCAATGTCCGGCCAAACCATTGAGGTGCTGAATACGGACGCCGAAGGGCGTCTGGTGCTGTGTGATGCGCTGCATTGGGTTCAGGAAAATTATAACCCTGAATATATTGTCGATCTCGCAACATTGACCGGCGCGATTATCGTATCGCTGGGCAGCGAATATGCTGGCCTGTTCTCGAACAGCGATGAACTCGCCGACAAGTTGACCGCTGCGGGCAAGGCCTCAGGCGACCCGCTGTGGCGTTTCCCGCTTTCGAAGGCTTATGACAAAATGATCGACAGCCCGATCGCCGACATGAAGAATATCGGCGGCAAGGGCGCAGGTTCCATTACCGCTGCACAATTCTTGGGTCGGTTTATCAAGGACGGCGTGAAATGGGCGCATTTGGACATCGCTGGGACCGTATGGGCCGATAAGGCGGGGCCCGTGTGGGACAAGGGTGCAACCGGATTCGGCGTGCGTTTGCTTGACCGGTTTGTCGCGGATAACTTCGAAGGTTAATGTTGCTGCGACATGCAGGTCGATTTTTATCAACTCACGCGCGATCCTGCGGAGAATATATTGCCTGCCATTGCACAGCGAATCTTGGACAATGGTGGGCGGTTGCTCATTGTCAGTGACAATGCGGACCAACTGGGTGCGATCTCTGGCGCGTTGTGGACCGCACGACAGGATAGCTTTTTAGCGCACGCAAAATCGGAGGAGGGCGATGATGCACTTCAACCCATATTGTTGTCGCAAGATACCGATGCACCGAATGGCGCCAAATTCGTTGCCTTGGCTGACGGAAATTGGCGTGCGGTTACCCAAGATTTTGAGCGGGTTTTTTATCTTTTCCCACCGGAACAGACCGACAATGCGCGGTCGGCATGGCGGACATTGGGCGATGGGGTAGAGCGGCGCTATTGGAAACAGGACGGCGGCAAATGGGTTCAAGGCCCATAAAGCTTGCACTCCACGTGCAGCGACGTTAGATGCGCGCCAAATTCCCCCTACAAATATGGAGCTTTTCATGTCGGTTACCCGCACTTTTTCGATCATCAAGCCTGACGCAACGCGTCGCAACCTGACTGGTGCAGTCACCAAGATGCTTGAAGAAGCCGGCCTGCGCGTCGTTGCTTCAAAGCGTATCCACATGACCCGCGAACAGGCCGAAGGCTTCTATGCGGTGCACCGTGAGCGTCCGTTCTTTGGCGAACTGGTCGATTTCATGATCAGCGGTCCAGTCGTCGTTCAGGTTCTTGAAGGCGAAAACGCCATGCAGCGTAACCGCGACATCATGGGCGCCACAAACCCTGCCAATGCTGAACCCGGCACGATCCGCAAGGAACTGGCCGAAAGCATCGAAGCGAACAGCGTCCACGGTTCGGACAGCGACGAAAACGCAGCGATTGAAATCGCGTACTTCTTCAAGCCAGAAGAAATCGTCGGCTAAACCCGATCAATCTAAGACTATCTGACACCAAGCGCGTAGCTCGTGCTTGGTGTCGATGTTCCTAACTTGGCGACTGGCGCAGTTGCAATTTTCCGAGAAGTCGAGATTGACTTCGAAAAAGGCTATGGAGCCTGCAACGGATTAGGCTGAGCCGACTATATCCAGAAATTTCGTAAGCTTTTTTGGCGCTACTGCGCGCCAGCTTTTGGCGAGCCATTCGCTGATATGGTCCCAATCAGTGTCGCTCAGGTCGAGCCTGATACCCACCCAGCTATCGCCGAAATAGGCGGGGCGATAATATCGGTCATCATCGCTATCGATCAGCATTGCCTGTTCTTCAACGCCGCTGATTTTGACCAATAGCGCGATTCTCTCGTCGCCATGATGATCGATGGAAACATATGCGAATTTCTTGCCGCCGACGATCCCGAAGCACGGCATCCCGTGCGACACAACTTCATCGGCTTCTGGCTGGGCCAGCGCGATTTCGCGCACTTTTGATGTCAGATAATCCGGGTCCGTCGCCCGCGAGACATAGTCCGCTAAAGTTCGCGGATATAATTGATGCTCGGCTATCTTGACGCGCTCCGCCAATAAACCGGCGGTGTCATTGGGCAAAACGGCGACTTCGATCTGGCCAAGAAGCGGACCTTCATCGAGGTCAGCCGTGACAAGGTGCACGCTGCAACCAGCGATTTTATCGCCGGCGTCAATCGCGCGCTGGTGGGTGTTTAGTCCCGTATATTTGGGTAAGAGAGATGGGTGGATATTTAGCATCCGGCCGTCCCATTTTTCGACGAAGTTTTCGCTCAATATCCGCATATACCCCGCAAGCGCCACATAAGCCGCACCCGCTTTGGTAATGTGATTATGCATTATTTCGTCATGGTCCGCCCGCTTAAGGCCAATGTGGGATTGTGCGAACGTGGCGACGCCTTCGGCCTGCGCCAGCTTCAACCCTTCGGCGTCGGGATTGTTGCTGGCGACGAGAACGACTTCATATGGGCTGTCTGGGCGTTTTGCGGCATATAACAACGCAGCCATATTGGTGCCGCCGCCGGAAATAAGGACCGCAACACGCGCCTTAGCCATGATGCGTCGCAGTCCAATCGGCTTTGGCGCTCCAGGTTTCGATGCTGCCTGTAACCGTGCAGCCTTTTTCACCGGCTGCAATATGTCCGATGCGGAACACTGTCTCTCCAGCAGCCTCAAGCGCAGCGGTTACGGTTACGACTTCGGTTTCAGCGACAACCACCGCCATGCCGATGCCGCAGTTGAATGTGCGTGCCATTTCCTCTGGCTCAATATGACCTTGCGCTTGCAAGAACGCCATCAAGCGCGGTTGTTGCCATGCGTCTGCATCGACATGTGCGTGCAAACCGTCCGGCAGGATACGCGGGATATTTTCAAGCAAACCACCGCCGGTAATATGCGCCATCGCGTGGATCTTACCGGTGCGGACCATCGGCAGCAGCGATTTCACGTAGATGCGGGTCGGCGCCATCAGTGCGTCGATAAGAATGACATTCTGGTCGAAAATGGCCGGACGATCGAGTTTCCAGCCCTTGTCTGCGGCAAGCCGCCGAACGAGCGAAAAACCGTTGGAATGCACGCCGGATGACGCAAGGCCCAAAATGACGTCGCCCGCCGCGACCTTATCTGCCGTCAGCACCTGGTCGCGCTCGACCGCGCCGACGCAGAAACCGGCAAGGTCATAGTCGCCTTCGGAATACATGCCCGGCATTTCCGCGGTCTCGCCGCCAATCAGCGCGCATCCGGCTTGCTTGCAGCCTTCGGCAATGCTGGCGACAACAGAGGTGGCCACTGCGTTGTCGAGTTTGCCGGTGGCATAATAATCAAGGAAGAAAAGCGGCTCTGCGCCTTGCACGATCAAGTCATTTGCGCACATCGCGACAAGATCAATGCCGACACCTTCATGGCGCCCGGATTCGATGGCCAGTTTCAGCTTCGTTCCGACGCCATCATTTGCGGCGACCAGAAGTGGGTCATTAAAGCCTGCCGCCTTGAGGTCGAAAAACCCACCAAATCCGCCAAGATCGGCGTCCGCGCCAGCGCGCCGGGTCGATTTCGCCAGCGGCGCAATCGCGCGCACAAGCGCGTTACCGGTTTCAATGGAAACACCCGCCTTGGCATAGGTGTAAGATTCGGGCTTCTGTTCTTTTGCGTCCATTTGTCGCCGTTAGCGAGAACAGGGTTGGAATTCCACGTCTATGTCGCCTAAAGGTGCGTTAATGACAAACTCTCGCGGAAAATGGTTTCAGATTGCAGCGATTGGCTTGCCTTTGGCGCTGATTGGTGGCGGAATCGTTGCCGCTCAAATTGAGGGGCCAAAGCGCGGCATTGCACCAATCGCAAGCGCTGGTGATTTTGAGGTTACCGGTGTCTCTGTGAATGTCGTCGGCAACAACGCGTTTGATGCCCGGCAAAAGGGTTGGGAACAGGCGCAGCGGATTGCCTGGGCAGCATTGTGGCGCAAAACCCATGGGACTGTTGGCGCTGGCCTATCCGATTCGACTTTGGACGGCATCGTCGCCGCGATTGTTGTTGAGCAGGAACAGATTGGCCCACGCCGTTATGTGGCCAAGCTGGGCGTATTGTTTGACCGCGCCCGCGCTGGCCAATTGCTGGGCGTCAGCGGCGTGGCGCGTCGTTCTGCGCCGTTGCTGTTGTTGCCCGTCACCTATTCGGCCGGCGCGCCGACGGTATTTGAACAGCGCACATCATGGCAGCGCAGTTGGGCGAAGTACCGCACCGCTGACAGCACGATAGATTATGTGCGTCCAAGCGGGGTAGGCGGCGAATCACTTTTGCTGAACGCGGGCCAAAAAGACCGTCGCAGCCGCATTTGGTGGCGCACAATCCTCGACCAATTTGGTGCTGCTGATGTGATCATCCCGATAGCACGTATCGAACGGCAATGGCCCGGCGGCCCGATCATTGGCCGGTTTTCTGCGCGTTATGGGCCGGATAACAAATATCTTGGGTCGTTTACCCTGCGTGTTTCCAACAGCGCTGGCATTCCAGGCATGATGGATCAGGCGGTGATTAAGATGGACCAACTATTCCAATCCGCGCTCGCCTCTGGCCGATTGCGGGCAGATGCCTCGCTCGTCCTTGAACCCGAAGTGGTCGAGGAAGAGGAATTGGAAGGCGAAGTGGAAGACCTGTCGGTTGCCGATGGGGCGGAGCCTGCGCGCCAGTCTTTGGATGATGTGGTCAGGTCAGTGTTGCAAGAAGCAGAACCTGCGCGCAATTCTGGTGCGCCCACGCCGCCGTCACCGCGGCCTTGAGCACCAGCATCTGACATTATGCGCCAAATTGCTTTGCCATTGGACGAACTGCGCAGCGGCGCATCGTCCAGCCTGATCATTACGCAATCCAATGCGACCGCGTTTGCCGGGCTTTCGAGCGCATCTGGCTGGGCGAAACGCTGTGCCATTCTGACTGGACCCGCACGCTCGGGGAAATCGCTCATGGCGCGCTATTTTTCGGGACAGAACGGCACGGTCATTGATGACGCAGAGGCCAGTCCGGCGGAAACCTTGTTTAACGCATGGAACCGGTCGCAGGAAAGCGGGGTCCCATTGTTGCTTATCTCGCGTTGGCAGCCTGCGGAATGGAACATTACGCTGCCCGACCTGCAATCGCGTCTGGGATCGGCATTGCTGCTCGACATTGCGCCGCCCGACGATGAAATGATTGAACAATTGATTCAAAAACAGCTCGCTGATCGCGGGGCTGCAATCAGCATGGATGCTTTAAGCTATGTAAAGCGCCGGATTGAGCGGAGTTATGGTGCAATCGAAAAATTTGCACGGTCCGCAAATGCGCTGGCGCTGGCGGAAAATGCCCCGGTCAATCTCAGCTTGGTAAAGAAGATACTCGAGAGCTAATTCCAACCGACGGCGTTGTAGATCGCCCTATTAGCGGACCATCTCTTCTTCTTGGGTGTGGGTCATTTTCAGTTTCCCGTTCACCACTGCGAACGCCAGCCTGCCTTCGACCAGATCAAGCGCATCGCGGCCGAACTGTTCAAACCGCCATCCGGTAAGAACTTCTAGGTCTTCGCGCTCACCTGCCGCCAACCGCTCCAGTTCTTCGGTCCGGACGATCAGGCGCGGTGCGACATTGATTTCGCGCGAACGGATTTTGAGCAACAGCTTTAACAGGTCCGCGACCAGTGATCCGTCTTTGCCGCCGCCGGGCGACGATCTGCCGCGGTCAGGCATATCATCGCGTGCCATGGGTTGGCTTGCTTCGATAACGGCGATCAGCCGCGCACCGATGTCATTGTCGCGCCAAGCTGGCGATAGTCCCCGCACCTTGGGCAAATCAGCCTGTGACTTGGGCGGATGCGCGGCAATATCGGCCAGCGTTTCGTCTTTCATGATGCGCCCGCGCGGGATATTCTTACGCTGCGCTTCCTTTTCGCGCCATGCCGCGATGGCTTGAAGCCGGCCCAGAACGTCGGGCTTACGCGATTGCACTTTTATCCGGGACCAGGCGTTTTCTGGATCATTGCGATAGTTGGCCGCATCCGAAATGCGCTCCATCTCGTCATTCAGCCAAGCGCCACGGCCCGTGACCTTCAGCTTTTCCAGCATCATCGGAAATATCGCTGATAAATGCGTGACGTCGGCAATGGCATAATCGATTTGCCGTTTGTCGAGCGGACGGCGCGACCAATCTGTAAATCGCGCGCCTTTATCGAGTTGAATGCCCATCCACAGATCGACCAAATTCGAATAACCGATTTGCTCACCCTGACCCAGCGCCATGGCCGCGATTTGGGTGTCGAACATGGGGTAGGGCGTTTTGCCCGTCAGGTTGAAGAATATTTCAATGTCTTGCCCACCTGCATGAAAGACTTTGAGGACCTCGTCATTCGCGCAGAGCAGATCCAGCATTGGCGTGAGGTCCAACCCTTCCGCCTTTGGGTCAATCGCCGCCGCCTCATGCGTGTCCGCCAGCTGCACGAGGCACAGATCCGGATAATAAGTGTTTTCCCGCATAAATTCGGTGTCAACCGCAACAAATGGGGATTTTGCAAGGCGTGCGCACAATTCTGCGAGACGTTTGCTGTCGGAGATGAGTGGATGAATCTGCATTGCGCATCGCCGTAGCACCCATTCCCGACTTGACAAAGTGCCCCTGCACGGTTGTTAGGCGGCCTTTCCACAGATTTTTTGAATTGAGTGAACAATGCACGCTTATCGCACGCACAAATGCGCCGAACTTCGCGATTCCCACGTGGGGGAAACCGTACGCCTATCTGGCTGGGTCCATCGTAAGCGCGACCATGGCGGCGTTTTGTTTGTCGATTTGCGCGATCATTACGGCATGACGCAGATTGTCGCCGATAGCGACAGCCCCGCTTTGCCAATCCTCGAAGCATTGCGCCTTGAAAGCGTTGTCACCATCGATGGCGAAGTAAAGGCGCGCAGTGCCGCCACCGTGAACGCCAATCTGCCCACGGGTCAGATCGAAGTTTTCGCGCGCAATGTCGTTGTGCTCAGCAAGTCGGAAGAGCTGCCTTTGCCCGTTGCTGGTGAGCAAGAATATCCAGAAGAAACCCGCCTGAAATACCGATTCCTCGATTTGCGCCGCGAAACGCTGCACGCCAATATCGTCAAGCGCACGCAGATCATTCGCGAAACGCGCCGCCGTATGGAAGATATAGGCTTTACCGAATATTCAACGCCAATCCTGACAGCATCCAGCCCCGAAGGCGCGCGCGATTTCCTGGTGCCGAGCCGCATTCACCCGGGCAAATTCTTCGCGCTGCCACAGGCGCCGCAACAGTATAAGCAATTGCTGATGGTCGCTGGCTTTGACCGCTATTTCCAAATTGCACCATGCTTCCGCGATGAAGATCCGCGCGCTGACCGGTTGCCGGGCGAATTTTATCAGCTCGATCTGGAAATGAGCTTCGTCACGCAGGAAGAAGTTTGGGACACGATGGAACCAGTAATGGCTGGCGTGTTTGAAAAATTTGCCGATGGCAAAACCGTCACGCCTGCTGGCCAATTCCCACGTATTCCGCATGCTAAGGCAATGCTGGATTACGGCACCGACAAGCCCGATTTGCGCAACCCGCTGATCATTCATGACGTGACCAGCCATTTCACCAAATCGGGCTTTGGCTTGTTTGAACGCATCGTCGAAGGCGGCGGCGTTGTCCGCGCTATCCCCGCGCCAAAGACAGCGGAAAAGAGCCGCAAATTCTTTGACGACATGAATGAATGGGCACGCAGTGAAGGCCATGCTGGCTTGGGCTACGTCACCCGCAAGGCTGGTGAGTTTGGCGGACCTATTGCCAAGAACCACGGCGAAGAAGGCATGCAGGCGCTTTACGACGCCATTGGCCTTGGCCCCAACGATGGTTGCTTCTTTGCCGCTGGCAAGGAAGAGCAAGCCGCCAAGCTGGCCGGTGCCGCGCGCACACGTACGGGTGAGCAGCTTGATCTCATTGAAAAAGACGCATTCCGCTTTTGCTGGATCATCGACTTCCCGTTTTACGAATGGAGCGAGGAAGACAAGAAGGTCGACTTTGCCCACAACCCGTTTTCGATGCCACAAGGCGGCCTCGAAGCGCTTCAGACGCAGGATCCGCTCACCATCAAAGCCTATCAATATGACATGGTTTGTAATGGCTATGAGCTCGCCTCGGGCTCCATCCGCAACCAGCATCCCGATCTGATGGTTAAGGCGTTTGAACTGACCGGGCTGACCCAGGCAGACGTTGAGGATCGTTTTGGCGGCATGTATCGTGCATTCCAATACGGTGCCCCACCACATGGCGGCATGGCCGCTGGCGTCGACCGGATGGTCATGTTGTTGTGCGGTGTGCAGAATCTGCGCGAAATTACCTTGTTCCCGATGAACCAGCGTGCGGAAGATTTGCTGATGGGCGCCCCGTCGCCTGCAGAGCATAAGCAGCTGCGCGAGTTGAACATTCGCGTCGTGGAACAGCCGCCCAAAGCTTTATCGTAAAGCATTAATCGAAGCCATTGCGCTGTCCCTTTTGGGGACAGCGTTTTGCTTTGTCTTGTCTATCCGCCGAATAGGTGCTGCAATCGCCCGATGGCGATTGATCTATCAAACTATGAGTCCGAAAAAAAATACGGCGGTACTTACGATAAGGACCTGAAAGCGCTGCAGGACCGTCTTTCGCGGCTGCAGTCGCTGCACATATTGCATGACGCGCGCACGCTTATCGTGATTGAAGGGTGGGACGCGGCTGGCAAAGGCGGCGCGATCAAGCGCATGACGGCAACGCTCGATCCGCGCTATTATCATGTCTATCCTATTTCAGCGCCCACCGCGGAAGAAAAGGACAAACATTTCCTTTGGCGCTTTTGGAACAAGCTGCCCGGAAGTCGGGAAATCAGCATATGGGATCGCAGCCATTATGGCCGTGTGCTGGTCGAACGCGTCGAAAATTTCTGCAGCGAGGCAGAATGGCGGCGTGGATATGACGAGATCAATGAGTTCGAGTCGCGACAGGGCGAAATCGGTACGAAAATCATTAAGCTGTTCTTCCACGTCACACAGGAAACGCAGGATAAGGTGTTGATGGAGCGGCTCGGAGATCCCGCCAAGCGCTGGAAAGTGACCGCCGAGGACTTTCGAAATCGTGAACGGCGTGCGGATTATATGGATGCGCTGGCGGACATGTTTAAGCGCACACACACGCACTGGGCACCGTGGACCGTCATCGATGGCAATAACCAGAAAGCCGCACGAATTGCTGCACTGAAGCATGTTGTGGAATCGCTTGAGGCAAGTGTTCCCCAAGATTTCCCTGATGCCAAACCAGACATTGCGGCACTGGCCGAAAAGACATTCGGCTATTCCCCTATTGGATAGGCGATCCCGACGACTTCCCACTCTTTGGGGCCAGTTGGCAACGTTACTGTTTTGACATCGCCCACGCTCGCACCGCGAAGGGCGCGGGCCAGCGGAGCGTTCCATCCGATGCGGCCATGGCTTGCATCGGCTTCGTCATCGCCGACCAACGTAATGACGCGCTCCAAGTCGTCGATATCTGCCAACGTTACCGTCGCGCCGAAAAATACGCGGTTTCGGTCTTCCTGTTTTGACGGGTCGAGGACCTTTGCAACTTTCATTTTCTTGGAAAGCTGGCCGAGTTCACGGTCGATTGCGCGCAGCTTCTGCCGGCCGTAAATATAGTCGCCATTCTCGCTTCGGTCGCCATTGCCCGCCGCCCAATGGACGATTTCAACAACCGCTGGCCGTTCGACCGCGAACAATTGCTCATACCGCGCGCGCAAGGCCGCGAATCCGGCAGGGGTAATGGGGTTTGTGCGCTCCATGGCGCCTCTATGTCACCCCGGGCTTGATTTGCCCAGATATGTGCTGAGCGGCGTTGCCGACCGCACGCGCGCGCGTTCGGGGTGGAGATGATCGTACATCACCGCATTTTCCAGCACGCGGTAAACATAATCGCGTGTCTCGCTCAGCGGGATTTTTTCGATCCATTCCATCATGCCGATGCTGCCCGTGCGCGGGTCACCATAAGCCTTCAGCCATTTGTTCACATTGCCTGGGCCGCCATTGTACGCGGCAATTGCGAGCGGATAGCTGCCGCCGAAATAATCTAGCATCCGTTCAATATATGTCGCGCCAAGGGCGATGTTGTAATCTGTATCGACCGTCAGCGCTTCGGGGCGGTATGCCATCGCGATTTTGCCCGATGTTTCGCGCGCGGTGCCAGGCATCAGCTGCATCAGGCCGCGTGCGCCTGCGTGGCTTACGGCTGCCCGGTCAAACTGGCTTTCCTGCCGCATTATTGCATGGGCAAGCGTCCATGTCTGGTGATGCGCGGCGGGAACATTGACCGTTGGGTAGCTGTTCCCCAAAAGTTCGGGAATGCCTGCTGATCGGGCACTGCGACCCGCCATCACCGCCAGATCGGGACGGCCCAATTTTTGGGAAAGGCCAATGGCTATGGCAAAATCATCCGGATCCTTGGCATTTCGGGCAATGGCTCTGAAGAAATTGCTTTGGTCCTTCCAACTTCCATATTTGGAGGCGAGGGCTGCGGCCAAATAGACTGCCGGAACATCTCCCTCCGCCAAAACGGGTGCGGCGGGGGTGATGCGCGGTACTGGAGGGATTGGGCGCCGAAGCTGTTCAAGCGACAACTGGCCAAAAAAGCTCTCATAATAAGCGGCAGCTTGTTCATAATAGCGTGTGGCCGATGCTTGGTCGCCTGCCTTTGCCGCAGCTTTGCCAGCAAAGTGTAACCCTTTTGATCGGGTTTGCGCCGATTTTGCAGCGGACGCATAACGTTCGAACATCGCAACAGCGTCACCAGGGCGGCCAAGCCTTTCCATCGCCGTCATGCCCGCAAGCCATGTCAGGCTGGTATAGCGATCGCGTGTGGCGATATCTTGATCGACCATAGCGAGCCCACGCGGCGTTGCGTCGTCAACGCGTGACGCTATGCGGTACGCGACGTCATATTGACCATCATTCGCGGCTGCCTGCGCATGCGTCAGCAGCAATTGATACCAGTCCTTCAGAACAGGCACCGGCGCAGCAAGATTGGCGCGGTTCGCGAGTAATTCGCGCGCACCAATGCTGTTGCCGGAGGATCGCATGGTGTCTGCTCTGGCGGCGATTAAGCTCGCTTCACTATTGGCCAGTGATCCAGCTTCCTGAACCTTTTGATCGGCATCAGCGGCTTTCATGCGGGTGGCGAGCGCCGCAACAAAGGCGGGGCGACGTTGCGGAGAGGTGTAGGCTATCCAACGTTCTGCGCCACGGGTTGAGCCCGACCATAACAAGCGGTCAACGCGGGCGTCATGGTCAGTGGACGTGAAACGGTTACCGGCAATACGGAACATGCGCGCTTCGTCGTCATCATTAAGGGCACCACCGCGCCATGCCGCGCGCGCTTGTGCTTCCGCGCGCGATGTGTCGCCCGACGCGTCGAGCGCAATCGCAAACCTTGCACGTCCTGCGTTGGTGAGGGGAGGTAAGCGATCAAAAAAGGCCACAACCTGACTGGGCGATAATGACAGCGGATTGATCGCCTGTTCTGCGTTCTTGCGCATCTCGTCGCTATTTGGCCAATCGGGATAGCGCATCAAAAATGAGGCATATTCGCCAAAGCTGAAATTGCCAGAAGCGCTTAGCATTTTCCAACGCTGCAACGCCGCTGGCACTTGCCCTTCGCTTGGGTCGTATTGCACGGTCGGGACCTGAGGCATTTGCGCAGTGGGCGCAGCAGCAGATCCACTTCCCGTTCCTCGCTGCCACACTACACCATCGCCTTGTTGCGCTGCCACAGCGGTCGAAAACGGAATTATCAGCATAGATGCCGAAATGAGATGCTTTACCATGCTGGACATATTATGTGCCCCATCCTTATCAGGTGCTGAACAAACGACTATATAGCCCTTAGCGGCCTATATGGCCCAGATTGAAAGTGTTATGCTATGTTTTGGGGATCGATACCGGCTCTAGTGACTCCTTTTTGCGACGGAGCGTTTAGCGAAAAGCATTTTCGCGCGTTGATCGATTGGCAAATCGATCAAGGATCAAGTGCGCTGGTGCCCGCCGGAACGACCGGTGAGGCGTCCACGCTGTCAAACGCAGAGCATCATCGCGTGATCGAAGTGTGTATTGAGCAAGCTGCTGGGCGCGTACCCGTGATTGCCGGCTGTGGGTCGAATGACACCAATAACGCTATTCTCCATCTGAACTTTTCAAAGAAGAGCGGCGCCGCTGCCGGACTGGTTGTCGCCCCTTATTATAATCGGCCCAACCAAGAAGGCATTTATGCGCACTTCGAGGCGATGACCAAGAAGAACGACCTGCCTATCGTGCTGTACAATGTTCCTGCGCGTACGGTGACGGACATCAAGCCAGAAACGGTTGCGCGCCTTGCGCAGTTGCCGACGGTGATCGGCATCAAAGACGCAAGCGGTGACATGCCACGGGTAACGGACCATCGGCTGGCCTGCGGGCCTGATTTCTGCTTACTTTCGGGGGTCGACGAACAGTCGCTTGCGTTCAATGCCGCAGGCGGGCGCGGGTGCATTTCGGTTACTGCGAATGTTGCGCCGAAATTATGCGCAGAATTTCAGGCGGCATGTGCATCGGGTGATTATAACTTGGCACGTGAACTGAATGATAAGCTGTATCCACTTCATTTGGCGTTGTTTTCTGACGCATCTCCGGGCCCAATAAAATATGCGTTGTCGCGCGTCATCGACGGTTTCCCAACCGAGTTGCGCTTACCAATGACTCCGCCAAGCGAGGCGAGCCGTCGTCAGGTTGATGCCGCCTTGGAGAATGCAGGGCTTATTTAATGACGCGTCCCAAGCCCGAAGCATTCAACAAAGTTAAAACGGTCGCGGAAAACCGGCGCGCCCGTTATGATTTTCATATCGATGACAAATATGAGGCGGGTATTGTCCTGACCGGAACTGAAGTGAAATCGTTGCGCTTTGGTGAAGGTTCCATCGCCGAGAGCTATGCTGAAGTTCGCGATGACCAGATTTGGTTGATTAACGCGAACATCCCCGAATTTAGTCACGGGAACCGGTTTAACCACGAACCGAAGCGGCCCAGAAAGTTGCTGTTGAACGAGCGCGAAATAAATAAGTTGCATGGCGCGGTGATGCGGCAAGGCATGACGCTGGTGCCTCTATCGATTTATTTCAATGGACGCGGCAGGGCGAAAGTGGAATTGGCGTTGGCAAAGGGCAAAAAGGCGCCCGATAAGCGTGCGACCGAGAAAGAACGGGATTGGAAGCGTGAGCAAGGACGCATTATGCGTGATCGTGGATGAGTAAGTTTGATACCTGGTTGCACAGGCAAGCACCCACGCGCGACAGCTTTGAACGCAGCCGCTTTTTGCGCCCGTTTGCGCAGCGCGTGTTTCATCCGGCTCTCTGGCGTTTTACACGGCGCTCCGTCCCCCGGGGTGTAGCTCTTGGCCTGTTGGTCGGGATTTTCCTTTTGATACCGGGTGTCCAGATCGCTGGTGTCGCCCTGCTTGCGCTGCCATTTCGGGCAAATATCCCGATCGGCGCGGCGATGACGTTCCTGAGCATGCCGGCCACAACGCCATTCATTTTGGTTGGGTCGGTGTATGTCGGTGAATCGCTGCTGCGGTTGAACAATGGCTCCGACCACTTTTATCAACTTATCGAGACATCGGCACCACTTTCCGCGTGGGGTGATTATGTCTGGAACGAAGCGCCTTTGGCGTTGGTGCAAGGAATTGCAGGGCTTGCGATCATATCCATCGCAGCGGCTGTCATCGGTTATGTGCTCTCCGCTTGGTTCTGGCGCTGGCGGATAAGCGCCAAATGGCGACGCCGGTCGAAGTCAATTGCGTCTCGTGGATAAACTTTTGTAGCCTTTGGTCTGTGAGCCTCTATTCTCCCCACGATATTACGGGAGCATAGAAATGAAATTCGCACTTAAACTCGCATTGGCCGCATCGGTGTCGTTGGCATCGCTCGCCGCACCAGCATTTGCGCAAAGCCAATCTGACGCCACGCAAGCGCCCGCTAAAGAGGCAGCGCAACTGGGTACATTCGGCTTTGATACTGCAGGCATGGACACAAGCGTGTCACCTGCAGACGATTTTTACGGTTACGCCAATGGCAAATGGGCAGCGAACACCCCAATCCCTGCGGATAAATCCAACTATGGCATGTTCACCGCGCTCGACGATTTGTCCAAGGACCGGGTAAAGCTTGTTCTCGACGCCGAGAAAGATCGCGCAGGTAGCAAGGCCGGCGACGTCTATGCGAGCTATATCGACCAGGCGACCGTCGAGAAAACGGGATTGAAGCCAATTCAGCCGTGGCTGAAGACTGTGCGCAGCGTGAAGAGCAGGGCCGCGTTTGAAAAGTTGCTTCCTGTCGCCGCGCGCAATGGCGTCGGGGCCCTGTTTGGCGGTTATGTCGGGCAAGACGACAAGAACCCAGATGTCTATATTTTCCAAATGTATCAGGCGGGAACAGGCTTGCCTGATCGCGATATGTATCTGGTCGAAAATGATAAATTTGAAGGTATCAGAAAGGCTTATAAGGCATATCTCGCGAGCATGCTTACATTGGCAGGTGAGAAAAGTGCAGATGCGCGTGCCGATGCCATCTTCGCAATGGAAAAACGCATCGCCGAAGTGCAGTGGACGCGTGAGGATTCAGGCGACGCAACAAAGACGTATAACAAAATGTCGCTCGCCCAGTTGGATGCCATCACGCCAGGCCTGAAAATGTCGTCCATTCTGACGAAGCTGAGCCCCAAAATTGGCGACGTCATCGTGAACCAGCCAAGCGCGCTGACGGGCATTTCGAAAATCTATGCCGAAACGGACATCGCGGTTCTGAAAGACCAGATGATCGTCAATAGCCTATCCAGCTTTTCAAATGTGTTGCCTGACTCAGTTTCGGATACGACCTTCGCGTTCTACGGCACGACGCTGCAGGGCACCCCAAAACGCGAACCACGTTGGAAACGCGGCGTATCGTTGACCGAGGGCACAGTTGGCGATGAAGTCGGCAAAGCCTATGCGGCGAAATATTTCCCACCTGAAACCAAAGCCGCCATGGATGTTCTGGTGAAGAACGTCCTTTCCGCCATGGGTCGCCGCATCGATGGCCTCGCCTGGATGCAGCCCGAAACGAAAGTGAAGGCCCGCGAAAAACTGGCCAATTTTACAACAAAGATCGGTTATCCGGATCGCTGGAAAGATTATTCGAAACTGAAAATCGTGCGGGGCGATTTGTTTGGGAATGATTTGCGTGCGAACCAATGGGGCTTTGATGACAATATGTCGAAGCTTGGCCAGCCCATCCGCCGTTGGGAATGGGGCATGTTGCCGCAGACAGTCAATGCCTATGCCAACTTTGGGATGAACGAAATCGTCTTTCCGGCCGCAATTTTGCAGCCACCTTTCTTTGACGCAAAGGCTGATCCAGCGGTCAATTACGGAGGAATTGGTGCGGTGATCGGGCATGAAGTCAGCCACCATTTCGATGACCAGGGTGCCAAATATGATGCAACCGGAAAGCTTGCCGATTGGTGGACCGAAAGTGATGTCAAAGCTTTTGAAGCCGCGGGCAAAAAGCTCATCGCGCAATATGACGCCTATAAGATTTTCCCTGACGCGTCGGTGAAGGGTGAATTTACACTGGGTGAAAATATCGGTGACCTTGCCGGTCTCACAATTGCGTTCGATGCCTATCGCACGTCGCTCAACGGAAAAGAGCCACCGGTGATTGACGGAATGTCAGGCGATCAGCGCTTTTTCCTTGGTTGGGCGCAAGTATGGCGCCGCAATTA
This sequence comes from Sphingomonadaceae bacterium PASS1, assembly GCA_002255985.1. GTDB lineage: Bacteria > Pseudomonadota > Alphaproteobacteria > Sphingomonadales > Sphingomonadaceae > Sphingorhabdus_B. The sequence goes on along the minus strand of NKIR01000010.1, from coordinate 51,990 downwards.
TCGTGAGGCCAATTTGCGTCAGCGCTTGATTACAGATCCACACAGCCCGTCGGAACAGCGCGCTTGGGTCGTTCGCAATCTTGACAAATGGTACGATGCGTTCCAGCCGAAAGCAGACGGAAAATTATACCTCAAGCCTGAGGACCGTGTCCGCATCTGGTAAGGAATAGTTTTGAACAGAATATCCCCGTCGACTCCATTCCAGATGTTTGGCGGGGATATGGACCAGTCCGCCAAGCTGGATATGCGTCAGCTGGCAGTGTTGGCTCTCGCAACCTTGTTGTCGCTGGCGATATTGTGGTTTTCGACGGGCAACATCATTCTTGTCGGTTCCTGCGCGGCCGTCATTATTGCGGCAGGCGCGCTGATTAACTTTTTCCGTCATGCTGGCTCGGTCGAGGATAACGTAGATGTATCGCCGCCTGACTGGTCTATCACGCATGCCGCTACGCAGCTGAGCGACGCTGCAATCGCTATAAGTGACCGGGCTGGCAGGCTGGTGTGTGCAAATGACCATTTCACGAAAGCGTTTCCCGGACTGAAAGCGCCGCCGGATCTGGGTGTGGATGAATCGAGCCTCGCTTCGATGGTCGCGGCAGGTCGTGCTGCATGGCGCGACGGCAGTTCCCAGATCGATAATATAACCAAGGACCAGCGGGCATATAGCGTCAAGGTGGCACGCGCGGGCGCCTCTGACGAATATCTATTGTGGAGACTGGCGCCCATTGAGCGGCTCGCGATTGAAAGTCGTGCGATTGAACTGATTACCGGACGTATCGGGCGCGCCATGTCGGGCAGCGGCGTTATGGCCGTCGCCGTTGGTCCCGACGGCTGCGTTCGTGCGGCAAACGCTGCTTTTGCTTTGCGTGCAACGGGCACGGATCAGGATCCCCTCACTGGCCGTTCATTCGCAGATTTTGTGCGGATGGATGACAAGGGCAGCGTCTTTTTTGAACGCGAAGGACGGCGTGGATTGCCGATCCGGCTTCTGCACGTGCCGTTGAACGAACATAATGTTGAAGGCTCCGCCTTGTTGCTTGCGGTGGACGAAGAGAGCGCAAAGGTCGACCGCGGCCTTGCGCTGGCACATGTTGAGCAATTGCTCTCCACACTGCCTTTGGGGCTGGCACTTGTTGATCGCGATGGCCGGTTCCTGTTTGCCAATGACGCATTTGCCCGCGTGCTGGACGTTAAGCCGACCAAATTGCCCCCTTATCCTGGCGATCTGGTCATTGCCGAGGACAAAGGCGCGGTGCTGGATAGCATTCGCCGCTATGGCAGTGGGTCCATGACGTCAGGCGACATCGCCATTCGGTTGAAAGAGCGACCCGATGAAGTCATCGCGCTCTCCATCGCTGGCGTGCGCGGGCTTGGCGACGCCGCGGTTCTGCTCGGACTTAAGGATAACAGCGAAGAGATAACCCTGAAGAGGCAGGTTGCCCAACAGACAAAGATGGAATCGATCGGGCATCTTGCAGGCGGTGTTGCGCATGATTTCAACAACATCCTGACAGCGATTATCGGATATTGTGATCTCATGCTGCTGCGGCATCAACCCGGCGATGGCGATTATGACGATATTCAGCAGATCAAGAACAATTCAAATCGCGCGGCCAGCCTGACCCGCCAGTTGCTCGCATTCTCGCGTCAGCAGACATTGCGTCCGCAGATATTACAACTGGCGAACGTTGTTGCGGACGTATCAAGCTTGCTTAAGCGATTGCTCGGCGAGACCGTCCGGCTTGAGGTTCATCACGGGCGTAATGTTGGCGCTGTGCGCGCTGACCCGGGGCAACTTGAGCAGGTGATCATCAACTTGGGCGTGAATGCGCGCGACGCGATGCCCAAAGGCGGCGTGGTGCACATCAGCACATTGGCGGTCAGTCAGCAGGAAGTCGTCGCGATGGGCAGCGAGTTTTTGCCCATCGGCGACTATGTCAAATTATCTGTCGAGGACAGCGGTGTCGGCATTTCCAAAGAAAATCTATCCAAGATATTCGAACCGTTTTTCACAACCAAGGAACTGGGGAAGGGGACCGGGCTTGGTCTATCCACGGTCTACGGCATTGTTAAGCAATCGGGCGGGTTCATCTTTGCCGATTCACAAGTCGGCAAAGGAACGCGATTGGACATCTTCTTGCCCGTTCATCGCGGTGAAGCGCCTGTTGTCGAGACGGGCAAAAAGGAATTCTACAAGCCCAAGGATTTATGGGGCAGCGGTCGGGTCTTGATTGTTGAAGACGAAGATATGGTGCGCGCGGTCGCAGAGCGCGCATTGGTTCGGCAGGGATATGTCGTGGAAACCGCTAGCGATGGCGAGCAAGCGCTTGAACTTTTTTCGGAAGGCAAGCGATACGACCTCGTCGTTTCGGACGTGGTAATGCCCAATATGGATGGCCCGACAATGGCGCGCAATTTGCGCGAGACATATGGGGACATCCGCCTGTTGTTCATGTCAGGTTACGCAGAGGAGCAGTTACGCGAGACAATCAGCCTCGACAATGTGTCGTTCCTTGCTAAGCCATTTTCAGTTCAGCAAATTGCGGAAGCGGTCCACGACGCACTCGCAAAGGCTAATTAGGTTAGTTATTGAAAATAAACGAATAAATAATTTTGTTCCGCTCTTGTTCTTTTGGAACAGAAGGTGTACATAGTTGTTATTCCGGATGATAATTCGGAACAGGCATGACGCTAAAGGAGTGGAAAAATGGCAGCAAGTCTTAAAATGGTCGATGGGAATCAGGCAAACGGTATGAAAAGTTCGGAACGTGAAAAGGCGCTAGAAGCAGCGCTTGCGCAGATTGATCGTGCCTTCGGTAAAGGCTCGGCGATGAAGCTGGGTAGCCGTGAGGCTATTTCGATTGATGCAGTGTCCACAGGCTCGCTTGGTTTGGATATTGCGCTCGGCATTGGCGGTCTGCCCAAGGGACGCGTGATCGAAATTTACGGTCCAGAAAGCTCGGGTAAGACGACGCTGACCCTGCATGCAATTGCAGAGGCGCAGAAGGCAGGCGGTACAGCTGCATTTATCGATGCAGAGCATGCGTTGGATCCGGGCTATGCGAAGAAATTGGGTGTCGATATTGATAACCTTATCGTGTCGCAGCCCGACACGGGTGAGCAAGCACTTGAGATTGCAGATACGTTGGTGCGTTCTAACGCAGTCGACATTGTGGTTATCGACTCAGTTGCTGCACTTGTGCCGCGCGCCGAAATCGAAGGCGAAATGGGCGACAGCCATGTCGGCTTGCAAGCACGTTTGATGAGCCAGGCGCTTCGCAAAATTACAGGTTCGATCAGCCGGTCAAACTGCATGGTGATCTTCATCAACCAGATCCGCATGAAAATCGGCGTGATGTACGGTTCGCCCGAAACGACCACGGGCGGTAATGCGTTGAAATTCTATGCGTCGGTCCGTTTGGATATTCGCCGCACGGGTCAGATTAAGTCTGGTGAAGATATTGTGGGCAACACAACCCGCGTGAAGGTTGTGAAAAACAAGGTAGCTCCACCTTTCAAGCAGGTCGAATTCGACATCATGTACGGCGAAGGTATTTCCAAAACCGGGGAACTTTTGGATTTGGGCGTGAAGGCGGGAATTGTCGAAAAGTCCGGCAGCTGGTTCAGCTATGACTCGATCCGTATTGGGCAGGGTCGTGAGAATTCAAAAACCTATCTCACGGAAAACCCTGAAGTCGCAGCACGGTTGGAGGCCGCCATTCGGGGCAAGACCGAAGAAGTCGCTGAAGTCCTGATGGCAGGACCTGAAGCGGAAGACGACGTTTAAAAACATGCGAACAAGCGTGGCCTTGCCTGAGGCCGCTGCTTTCGACCCGTCCTGGTCCACCCCAGGGCGGGTCACTTGGTTTTGCCGCGCACAGATATATGTTAGGAGTCGAGCGCGCTTGTGCCGCTGACTTCTTGACAGGCAGGGTGGCTAAGGCACAATTGCATCAATGACACTCCAGATTCACCTGATCGGCTTGCCCACGGATCAAAACAGTTCGTTCGAACGTGGCGCAGCGGCGGCACCGACAGCCATTCGTCATGCGCTATTTAGCGATCGGGGTAACCTATCGACCGAGTGTGGCCTTGAAATAGGAACTGACATTGCCCTGATAGATTGCGGCGATGTGCCGCTTTTGGATGTCGATACCGCGGCTGATGACGCGCTCATCATAAAGGCGGTGGTTGACGCGATGGACGCGGGGGCGGTTCCTCTGCTGCTGGGCGGCGATCATTCGGTAACATATCCGGTGGTGGCGGCTCTGGCGGCGCGTCATGGTCCGCTCAACATTTTGCATTTTGATGCGCACCCCGACATTTATGCCGATTTTGAAGGCAATCCGCGCAGCCATGCATCGCCATTTGCCCGCATATTGGAAGCGGGGCACGCAAAGCGCATTGTTCAAGTTGGTATCCGGACGCTGAACCGCCACTGCCGCGAACAGGCGGAGCGTTATGGCGTTGAAATACTTCCGATGCTGAACTTCTCGCCGGAGCATGTTCCCGTTCTTGAAGGGCCGCTCTACATCAGTTTTGATCTCGATGGCCTTGACCCGTCGGAGGCGCCGGGTGTGGCGCATCCGGAGCCGGGTGGCCTGACGGTCCGCGAAGTCCTTTCGGTACTTGCCAGACAAAATGCGCCAATCGTTGGCGCGGATGTCGTGGAACTTAATCCCCAACGCGACGTGACCGATGTTACTGCAATCGTCGCGGCAAAGCTAGTTCGGGAAATCGCCGCGCGTATCTATCAAAATCATTCAGGAGAACGACCATGACCATCACAGTGCACCATTTGAACAATTCGCGGTCGCAACGGATTTTGTGGCTCCTTGAGGAATTGAACGTTCCCTATGAAATTGTGCACCACCAACGCGATGCCGTTACCAATCTTGCGCCCGAGGCGCTTTTGAAAATACATCCTTTGGGTAAGTCACCGATGATAGAAGACGCCGGCAATATCGTTTTTGAATCAGGGGCCATCGTCGAATATCTTTGTGAGCGTCATAACGGCGCGCATATGGTGCCGCCACGCGGGTCAGACAAACATATCCGCTACCTTGAGTGGCTGCATTTTGCCGAAGGTTCAGTGATGACGCCAATTTTGCTCAACCTTTACACGGCCCGTCTGGGCGAAGCCGCCGCGCCGCTGCATCCGCGCATTAGTGAGCAATTGGAAAGCCATTTCCAGTTCATGGAGGACGGTTTGAAAGCCAGCGGATGGTTTGTGGGTGATACGATGAGCGGCGCCGACATCATGTTGGGCTTTCCAGCGGAAGCTGCGGTCAAAATGGGCCGTGCCGCCAACCGCCCGAACCTCACGAAATTTGTTGAAACAATCCACGCGCGTCCAGCATTTCAGCGCGCGCTCGAAAAGGGCGGACCCTACGCTTATGCCTGAGGGAGCGGCAAAGTGCATATCCGGCTTGCAGGGCGGCGAGTCGTTCCCTAAGTCGCTTTCGTTATGACATCGACCAATGATATTCGCCGCAGTTTCCTTGACTATTTCGGTGCTGCTCAGCACGACATAGTCTCGTCCGCGCCACTCGTGCCGTACAATGACCCGACATTGATGTTCGTCAATGCCGGCATGGTACCGTTCAAAAACGTATTTACGGGCCTTGAAAGCCGCGAAACGCCGCGTGCAGCTTCAAGCCAGAAATGCGTGCGTGCGGGCGGTAAGCATAATGATCTGGACAATGTCGGCTACACGGCGCGTCATCATACTTTCTTCGAAATGCTCGGCAATTTCTCGTTCGGCGATTATTTCAAAGAACAGGCGATTACCCATGCGTGGACATTGCTGACCAAGGAATGGGGCCTTGATCCATCGCGCCTGACGACCACGGTTTACCATACCGATGATGAGGCGTTCGACCTTTGGCGCAAGATTGCGGGCCTTCCTGAAGAGCGTATTATCCGTATCGCCACGAACGATAATTTCTGGTCGATGGGTGACACTGGGCCATGCGGCCCGTGCAGCGAAATCTTTTATGACCATGGCGACCATATCTTTGGCGGCCCTCCCGGAAGCCCGGATGAAGATGGCGACCGTTTTGTCGAAATCTGGAACCTCGTGTTCATGCAGTTCGAGCGGCAGGATGACGGCACCGATGTGCCGTTGCCAAAGCCGTCGATTGATACCGGCATGGGGCTTGAGCGCATCGCTGCGGTCATGCAGGGCGTGCACGACAATTACGATACGGACACGTTCAAGGCGCTGATCAATGCGTCGGAAGAGCTGACCGGTACCAAGGCGCAGGGTGAACAAATGGCCAGCCACCGCGTGATTGCCGACCATTTACGCTCGACCAGCTTCCTGTTGGCCGACGGCGTCATGCCGTCGAATGAAGGTCGCGGCTATGTTCTGCGCCGTATCATGCGCCGCGCCATGCGCCATGCGCACATCCTTGGCGCGAAAGAGCCGTTGATGCACCGTTTGGTCGGCAGCCTCGCCGCGGAAATGGGCGCGGCCTATCCCGAATTGCTACGTGCGCAACCGATGATCGAAGCGACGTTGAAGCAGGAAGAAACCCAGTTCCGCCGCACGCTGGACAAGGGTATCAAGCTGCTTGATGAAGCCACCACGGGTATGCAGCCCGGCGATATCCTTGCCGGCGATACCGCGTTCAAACTGTATGACACATATGGCTTTCCATATGACCTGACCGAAGACGCGTTGCGGGCGCAGGGCTTGGGCATTGATCAGGCCGGTTTTGAAACCGCCATGAACAATCAAAAGGCGATGGCACGTGCCGCTTGGAAGGGTTCCGGCGCCAAGGCATCGGACGACGTATGGTTCGACATCGCCGAACGCGTTGGAACGACCGAGTTTACAGGGTACGCAGCAAATGAAGGCGAGGGGCAAGTCGTTGCCCTCGTAAATGATGGCGTTGAAGTGCAGTCTGCTGTGGCAAACGACACTGTGACCGTCATCACCAACCAGACGCCATTTTACGGCGAAAGCGGCGGCCAGATGGGCGACGCTGGCGTCATTTCAAGCGCCAACATGCGCGGTGATGTCACCGATACTGCAAAGCCGCTTGGACGTTTGCATGCACATCAGGTGACGATTGGAACGGGCGAGATCAAGGTCGGCGACTTTGTTACCTTGAAAATTGATACAGGCCGCCGCGACTCCCTGCGCGCCAACCATAGCGCAACCCATTTGCTCCACGCATCATTGCGTGAACGACTTGGCAGCCATGTCACCCAAAAGGGCAGCCTCGTTGCGCCTGATCGTCTGCGGTTTGACTTCTCGCATAATCAGGCGGTGACGGCTGATGAAATTGCGCTGATCGAGGCCGATGTGAACGCACAAATTCGCGGCAATCAGGGCGTAACCACGCGTTTGATGACCCCCGATGACGCAGTCGCTGCGGGTGCGCTTGCTTTGTTTGGCGAGAAATATGGCGAGGAAGTCCGCGTGCTGACGATGGGCAAAAGCGATGACACGCATTATTCTCTCGAACTGTGCGGTGGCACGCATGTGAACGCATTGGGTGACATTGCCCTGTTCACGATCATTTCTGAAGGCGCTGTCGCCAGCGGTATCCGCCGGATTGAGGCGTTGACCGGAGAGGCCGCACGCCTCTGGCTCGTTGGCCGCGAAACACAGTTGAAGAATGTAGCCGCGATGCTGAAAACCGCGCCTGATGAAGTCGGCGCGCGTATTGAAACATTGATGAGTGAACGCAAGCGGATGGAGAAAGAACTCTCCGAAGCCAAAACCGCGCTCGCATTGTCCGGTGGCAGTGGTCCCAAGGCAGAGGCCGAAACAATCGGCGATGTCACATTCATGGGACAAGTTATCAATGGTATCGAGCCAAAGGCCCTGCGCGGTTTGGCCGATGACCAGATGAAGGCCATTGGTAGCGGCATCGTCGCCATCATCGCTGCGAACGAGAACAGCAACACCGTCGTTGTTGCGGTTTCACCTGCGCTCCACGCCACGCTGACCGCTCCAGACCTTGTTCGCGCCGCGACCGAGGCGATGGGTGCGCAAGGTGGCGGTGGACGTCCTGATATGGCGCAAGGTGGCGGCCCAGCCGGCGCTGAACTGGCGCAGGCGGCATTGGATGCCATCAGGGCAAAGATTGCGGGTTAAGGCGTAAGCTTCAGCTTGGGGGCCTCGTAGAGGCCTCCGGCTTCTTTAATCTGCCGCCGGAATTCTTCGCGCTTTTCGTGAATCGACGCGATCACGGGCCCCATGGCCACGCCAAGATCGACAAGCACAGCTTCCGATAGCTGTAGCGAGCTTTCCAGCGTTTCTGGAACGGCATCGGTTGCACCCGCTTGATATAGTCGTGCGGCATGGTCTGCATCCCGCGCGCGCACGATGATGGTTATCTCTGGCAACCATTGGCGGACACGTTTGACGATATGTTCGGCCAGCACGGGTTGGTCCATTGTCAGAATAAGCGCCTTTGCGTGGCCAAGGCTCAGCTTGTCCAATGTTTCGGGCCGTGAGATGTCGCCGAAGATAACTTTATACCCACCGCGCCGCGCCGCTGTGACCGCATCCACATTGGATTCAACCGCGACATAGGGCTGCCCATGCGTCGTGAGCATGTCGGCAACCAACTGCCCGACCCGGCCAAAGCCGATAACGACCGTCCGCGGTTCTTGCGCCGGGTCTTGTTCATGCACCTCGTCATCGGTCTCGCGCAGTTCAAGGCGGCGCGCCATGTCGTGGCCGATGCGTGCCAATATCGGCGTGATGGTTAAGCCAATCGCCGTTGCGACTTGCCAGAAATTGATCGTCGCGGCGTCAATAATCTGCGCCGCGCCGGCTGCGCCTAGAACAATGAGTGTGGTTTCCGATGGGCTTCCCATAAGAACACCCGTCTCCGCGGCGGTCCCCATGCGTGCGCCGTTCAATTTTAGCAGGCCTGCGGTAACGGCGGCTTTTATGAGCACTACCCCCGCTACAGCACCGACCAAGGCTGCCCAATTGGCTGCGACAAAGCGCAGATCGACTTGCATACCGATGCTGATTAGAAACACACCTAGCGCGAGCCCCTTGAACGGCGCAGTCACGACTTCGACTTCAGCATGGTAGTCCGTCTCGGCGATTAACAACCCAGCGATCATTGCGCCGACGATGGGCGAAAGGCCAACCGCGCTGGTTGCGAGACTTGCCACAATGACAACCAACAGGCTGACCGACACAAAAAGCTCAGGGCTTTTGGTGCGCGCTGCCTGTCCGAACAGGCGGGGTAAGAAGAAACGGCCCAGCACAAGCATGCCGACGATCACCAATGTGCCTTGCCAGAGCACAGCAACCATGCCTTCCCAGGAATCCGATCCATCTTGGGGAAGCAGCGCGCCCAAGACAAAGATGATCGGAACGATTGCAAGATCTTCGAAAAGTAACATCGCAAGCGCTGATTTTCCAACGGCAGAATGTGTGCCTGATATCGGCAGCACAAGCGCAGTAGATGAAAGCGCGAGCGCGATGCCGATGCCAATCGCAGCCGCCAGGTTATAACCGAACAACAACAGCCCTGTAGCAATTATCAGCCCTGCGCCGAACAATTGCGCCGCACCGACGCCAAAAACCAGACGGCGCATTTTCCATAGTCGCCGAAAGGATAGTTCAAGCCCTATCGAGAACAGCAATAAGATAATGCCATATTCGCCAATGGGTCCAATGCCCTCTGTATCGGTGATGGTGACCCATTCAAGCAATGGATAGCGCGGTGCCAAGGTGCCAAGGCCCATTGGCCCGACAAGTATACCCACCAAGATGAAGCCGATAATGGGCGTAATGCGAAAACGGGCGAAGGCCGGGATGACGATGCCGGCTGCGCCCAGAATGACGAGCAGATGGTTGATGCTTTCGCCGTGTAGTTCGCCTGCCATGTGCACCTTGTACGCCTATGCGGCATGATAAGGGAAGAACAGGACAATAAAAAAGCGCGGAGGTCGCCCTCCGCGCTTTGTTGGACTTATGAGCTTAGTGTTACTGCCAGCTACCCATTTTGACTTCGAGGTTGGCGCGAACTTGTTCAAAGAACTGCTCGGTCGTCATCCATGCTTGGTCTGGACCAATGAGGATCGCGAGATCCTTTGTCATGTGGCCATCTTCAACGGTCTGGATGCACACTTCTTCAAGCGTTTCCGCAAAGCGCGTCACTTCAGGTGTTTCGTCAAACTTGCCGCGGAATTTCAGACCGCCGGTCCATGCAAAAATCGACGCAATCGGGTTGGTCGATGTTGCCTTGCCCTGCTGATGCTGGCGGTAATGGCGCGTTACCGTGCCATGTGCCGCTTCAGCCTCAACGGTCTTGCCATCTGGTGTCATCAGAATCGACGTCATCAATCCAAGCGAACCAAATCCTTGTGCGACTTGGTCGGACTGCACATCACCATCATAGTTTTTGCACGCCCAGATGAACTTGCCCGACCACTTCAGCGCAGATGCAACCATGTCATCGATCAAGCGATGTTCGTACACAATGCCGAGCGCTTTGAACTTTTCGGCAAATTCGGCTTCGTACACTTCTTGGAACAGGTCCTTAAAGCGGCCATCATAACATTTCAGGATGGTGTTCTTGGTCGACAGATACACAGGCCATTCGCGGGTCACGCCATAGTTCAGCGAAGCACGGGCAAAATCACGGATCGAGTCGTCGAGATTGTACATCGCAAGGGCAACGCCCGGCGACGGATAACGGAACACTTCCTCGTCAATCTTTTGACCATCGTCGCCGTCCCAAACGAGACGCAATGTGCCGGGGCCAGGAACGAGGAAATCGGTCGCGCGATACTGGTCACCAAAGGCATGGCGGCCAATCACGATAGGGTCAGTCCAGCCCGGAATAAGGCGCGGTACATTTTCGATGACGATGGGTTCACGGAAAACAACGCCGCCCAAAATATTGCGGATTGTGCCGTTTGGCGACTTCCACATTTTCTGCAGGCCAAACTCTTCCACGCGTGCTTCATCTGGTGTGATGGTCGCGCATTTTACGCCGACACCGAATTCGCGGATTGCGTTGGCGGAATCAACAGTCACCTTGTCATTGGTCTTGTCGCGGTATTCCATACCAAGGTCGTAATATTTCAGGTCAATATCGAGATATGGCAGGATGAGACGTTCCCTGATCCATTCCCAGATGATGCGAGTCATTTCGTCGCCATCGAGTTCTACAACCGGATTTTTGACCTTAATTTTTGCCATGTTAGAAAGCACTTTCCATTAGGGAGTCTTGATATTGAACGGTGCCATAGCAAAGTCTGCTATATGTTCAACTGGCTACCGTAATTGTCGGAAATTGCCGGAAACGGCATCAAAGGTTGTCATATGCACCGTCATCCCCTAGCTAAAGTCCATGAGTAGACAAGAACTGACAAACCGGGGCACCGGGGTCGCGAAATGGTCGTTTCCACCTGTTCACCCCGAAGGCCGTAAATTTGGCCTGATCGCAGCTGGCATCACCCTGTTTTTTGCATTTATGGCATGGGAGACGCTCGCGTGGCCCATGGGCGCAGTGACCATATGGACACTCGCTTTCTTTCGCGATCCAGTCCGTGCAACACCCATAGACGACCGCTTTGTGGTTTCGCCAGCAGATGGCCTTGTCACCTTGATTGAACAAGTCTTGCCACCGGCAGAACTGCGCGGACTAGATGGCCTTGGCGATCAGCCGATGACCCGGGTTTCCATCTTTATGAGCGTTTTTGACGTTCATATTAACCGGACGCCTATCCGCGGCACGATCAAGCGCGTTGTGTACATCGCCGGTAAGTTTTTGAACGCTGACCTGGATAAAGCGAGCGAAGAAAACGAACGTCAGCACTTCCTCGTGGAACGCAGCGACGGCGTACGTATCGGCTTTACGCAAATCGCTGGCCTCGTCGCCCGCCGTATTGTTGCCTTTGTCAAAGAAGGCGACAGCGTTGCCAATGGCCAACGTATTGGCCTTATCCGCTTTGGCAGCCGCGTGGATGTATATTTGCCGCACGGAACATCATCGCGCGTCATTAAGGGGCAGCGTTGCGTTGCTGGCGAAACGGTTATTGCGGACTTGGGTGTTGACCAAGATTTGATTGCCGTCGCACACTAATGAACGATTTTCCCTCCCGCCCCGGCATTCCGTTACGGGCGCTCGCACCAAATGCGATCACCGCGCTTGCCTTGTGCACTGGCCTCTCGGGGGCATGGTTTGCGATGCAGGGCCGCTGGGAAAATGCTGTCGCCGCGATGGTTATTGCAGGTGTGCTTGATGTTATGGACGGCCGCATCGCGCGCATGTTGAAAGGCGAAAGCCGTTTTGGTGCAGAGCTGGATTCGCTGTCGGATGTGATTGCTTTCGGCGCAACGCCGGCGCTGGTCATGTATATGTGGGTGCTGCAGGATATGCCGCGCTTCGGCTGGACCATCTCCGTATTCTTTGTGTTGTGCGCAGCGCTGCGGCTTGCGCGTTTCAATGCACGCATCGATACCGAAGACCAGCCACATAAATTGGGGGGATTTAACACAGGCGTCCCATCGCCGCCCGGAGCAGCTTTGGCCTTGCTGCCGATGATGATTTGGTTCGAAACCGGTGCAGAATGGGTACGTGACTATCGCTTTCTTGGGCCATGGTTGCTTGTCTGCGCCGTGTTGATGGTTTCCAACGTCGCCACCTACAGCTGGTCGTCGATCAAGGTTCGTCGCAGCCTGCGCTTCATGGCACTCGCCACTGTTGGTCTGTTTACCGCGACCTTGGTTGCTGCCCCTTGGGTTGCGATGATCGGAGCGACAATAGTTTATGCAGGACTGCTGCCGTTTAGCGCCATAAGCTATGCGCGCGTAAAAAAGGCACGGCGGGCGGCTGAGACGCACACAGTATAGTTTGTCCACAGCAAATTCGATTTCGCTATTTACTTTCAGTTCGTTCTTTATATGTTCGTCTTCTTAAATTGAAAAGGAGATATGTCATGCCCTAATCCGTCATATAATTGCGTGCTAGATTTGATAGCAAGAGTTCCAATTTGGTAAGTTCCTTCCAGTCGACGTAGCCCCCAACTAAGAAGCCGGCGCGTTTTTACGGACATATCGAACCAGTTTGATTACTCAATGCGAGCAAACTAGATAATCTGAAATGAACAGTGGAGGCATGATTATGTCATGGTTGCATGTTGTTCATGAGGATAGCCAAAATTCATATCGGTGGTATGTCCTGAACCGCTATGGCGAGCTGATTTTCTCTTCCTGCGGGTCATTTCATTACGAAGCCGAAGCGAAGAACGATCTATCAACATTTTTGGTGTTGATGGGTCGGAAATAGGCTGCCTGATGATACAAGGGGGTTAGCATGATTGCTGCCCCCACACAGGTGGCTCAAACAAACCGCACTCATTGGAAATCAAGTATGGAAATTATGAGTATAGCCCTCGTCGTTGGTGCCTTGCTCGTCGGGCTTGTCCTCGGCTGGTTTGCCGGCGGGCGTGAAAGCCGGGCAGGGCTGGAGGCCACCGTGCAACTACGTTCTATGCTTGATCAGGTCGTGGTCGAGCGCGACAGTGCAAAGGACCGTTTGGCGCGTCTGGAAACAAGCCTACAAGAGCGTGAACGCGGCTTTGACGAGCAGATCGCCGCACTGGGTCAGGCAAAAGAAACCTTGTCGGCGCAGTTTGGCGAGATTGGCCAAAAACTGTTGGGCGAGGCGCAAGCGGCGTTTCTTCAACGCGCCGATGAACGCTTTCATCAGGCCGGTGAAAAGAATGAAGAGCGGCTGAAGCAGCTTTTGGGGCCGGTTGGCGACAAGCTGAAAGCTTATGAAGAGCAAGTCGGCAAAATTGAGAAAGACCGCACCGAAGCATATGGCGATCTGAAGGGATTGATTGGCGAAATGCGCCTTGGGCAGGAGCGTGTTTCCAACGTTGCCTCTGGCCTGATGAACTCCTTGCGCAATGCCCCTAAAGCGCGGGGCCGCTGGGGCGAGCAGCAGTTGAAGAATGTTTTGGAAAGCTGCGGCTTAACTGAACATGTCGATTTTGACCTCGAAACCAGCATTGATGCAGGGGATGGCCTTCGCTTGCGGCCTGACGCGATCATTCATGTCCCGGGCGGACGGACGCTGGTTATCGACGCCAAGGTGTCTTTGAACGATTATCAAGACGCTTTTGCTTCGGTGGATGACGACGTCCGCGGAGTTGCAATGACGCGGCACACACAGTCGATGAAAAACCATATCGATGGTCTTTCGCGCAAAGCCTATTGGGACCAGTTTGAAGACGCGCCCGATTATGTGATTATGTTTGTCCCGGGCGAACATTTTCTGGCCGCTGCGCTCGAACATGAACCGCAATTGTGGGACTTTGCCTTTGATAAGAAGGTGTTGTTGGCGACGCCGACCAATCTGGTTGCGATTGCGCGGACCGTTGCCAGCGTGTGGCGGCAAGAGGGCCTCGCGCGCGAAGCCAAGCAGATTGGCGCGCTTGGCAAGGAGATGTACGACCGCATTGCTGTTGCCGCTCAGCATCTGAAATCGGTGGGCAGTGGGCTGTCCTCGGCGGTGAATAATTATAATAAGTTCGTGGGCAGTTTTGAACGCAACGTTATGTCGACGGGTCGGAAGTTTGCCGACCTCAATATCGAAACCGGCAAGCGCGAATTGGAAGATGTCCCGTCGGTTGAAGCGCTGCCGCGTTATGGTGATGATGAGGGCAACGCGCAAATTGCTGACGGACGCGAAGCGGCGGAGTAATCGCTCCGGCGTGCCTCAGCCGCGCGCTGGACGGCGAAACTGGTTCAGCACTTCATACGCCATGACCGCTGTGGCTACCGCGGCGTTTAAGCTGTCGGCCTTGCCATGCATCGGCATTTTGACCAGCAAATCGCACTGACCTTCATAATCGTCGGGTAGACCCTGCGCTTCATTGCCCGTGAGGATGAAACATGGGCTGGTGTAGCACGCCGCTTGATAGTCTGTGTCGGTTTGCAGACTTGTCCCGACCAGCTGACCATCGCCCGCGCGCAACCAAGTTATAAATTCGTCCCATCGACACTGAACGATTTTTTGCGTGAAAATCGCGCCCATGCTCGCGCGAACAGATTCAACCGAAAACGGGTCGGTGCAGTCATCAATGAGGATAAGCCCGCCGGCGCCGACAGCATCCCCCGTCCGCAACATTGTCCCCAAATTGCCCGGGTCGCGCATCGCTTGCGCCAGGAGCCAGATCGGCGCGGTCGCGCGCTCTATATTGGCAAGCGCCGTGCCATGGTCACGATAGACACCAACGACCGCCTGTGCGTTATCTTTGCCTGACAGCTTCGCCATGATGTCGGCGCTGGTTTCAATGACGTCCCCGCCATTGCGTAGAACCTCGTCCTCAAGCGCGATTTCGAGCGCGTGGACTTGCCGATCTTTGACCCGAAACAACATTTCGGGGAGAAAACCAGCTTCGCGGGCTTCCGTCATAATGCGGAGGCCCTCGGCTAGAAACAGCCCGGCACGTTTCCGCAATTTCTTTTCCCGCAGTCCGCGGATTTCCTTCAGAAGTGGATTGGAAAATCCGGTAATCTCACGGCGCATCAGTCTTCGCCAAAGCCGTCGACAACCAGCCCGATGAGTTTTTCAATGGCGAGATCTGCCTTGTCGCCTTCGACATGAATGGTAATTTCACTGCCTTTTGCCGCACCTAGCATCATCAGGCCCATGATGGATGTGCCCGTGACTAGCTGACCGTCTTTTTCAACTTCAACCTTAATGCCTTCCGGCAACCGGCTTACAAAGGTGACAAATTTTGCACTGGCGCGGGCATGCAGCCCTTTCAGATTTACGATTGTTGCTGACCGGCTGAGGCGTGTCATTTCGACGCCTCGAGCACTTCCGAAGCTACGCTGATATATTTTCGGCCCGCTTCGCGCGCTGCGGCGACAGCCTCTTTCACATCCAGGTTTTTGCGGGCGCTGTCGAGGCGGATCAGCATGGGCAGGTTTACGCCAGCGATGACTTCCACCCGACCGGTCTCCAGCAGCGAAATGGCCAGATTGGAGGGCGTTCCGCCAAAAAGATCGGAGAGGATTATCGCGCCTTTTCCTGAATCAACCTGCTTAATAGCCGCTGCTATTTCATTACGGCGGGCCTCCATGTCATCATGCGGACCAATGCAAATGGTGGCGATGTCTTTTTGGGGGCCAACAACATGCTCTAGCGCGACGAGAAATTCGGCGGCAAGCTTGCCATGTGTGACTAAAATCAAACCGATCATGTGATGTCGTTACCCTGTGGTGCGGTATTCTTATTTGCGCCGTTAGCAGGCTCCTCAATTGCGTCAATCGGTCTTGAGGTCAGATTGCGATGGTTAACTGCGGGGGCAAAGCCATCTTCGCGCAACCAACGCCCAAATTGTTCGGCGACATGGACCGATCTGTGACGCCCGCCGGTGCAGCCAAAGGCTATGTTTACATAAGCCTTACCTTGCGCGTCGTAGAGCGGTAAAAGATAGCGGAGCAAGTCGCGTATTTTTTCCATCGCCGCGTCATAGGCCGGGTCAGCTTCGACATAATGCGATACACCTTCATCCAACCCCGTAAGCGGCCGAAGTGTATTGTCCCAATGCGGATTGCGCAGGAAACGCAGGTCAAAAACCAGATCGGCATTGTGGGGGATGCCGCGTGAATAGCCAAAGCTGGTTATGGTGATGACGGAATGTGGCGATGTTTCGTTGTTGAACCGCTCGCGTATCGCCTGTTGCAGGTCATGTGCAGACAGCTTGCTGGTATCGATTACCGTCTCCGCCCAGCGGCGAAATGGCTCCATTAGCGTCCGTTCAATTGCGATGCCGTCCATGGCGGGGCGGTCAGGTGCCGCGGGATGACGGCGACGCGTCTCCGCATAACGGCGTTCAATTTCAATGCCTGCGCAGTCGAGAAACAGGGTCCTTATGGTCAGGTTGGGCTGGTTCTGCAGCTGCTTGATCTGCTGAATAAGCGTTTCGGCGTCAAAGCCCCGGGTTCGGCTATCAAAGCCAAGGGCTATCGGGATATCGGGGCTCGCCTGACGACCGGTGACGGGTATTTCAAGTAACTGGCTGGCAAGTCGGATAGGAAAATTGTCGACGGCCTCCCAACCTAAGTCTTCAAGCGCCTTAAGAACTGTGGTTTTGCCTGCGCCAGAAACGCCCGTCACAATCAATATTGTTTGCGGGATAGAAGCTGTTTTGGCGTTCACGATAGCAAGCTTTCTTTTACAATACTAGCGGACACAAATTCTGGCCGAACGCCACTGTCGAGAACTGCCCGCAACGCATATTCGACCTTGATTGCGCTGCTTTGTTCAAATGGATTGAGCTTGGACAAGGGGACGAAGTAATCACCAATGATGGTGCGTGCAACGTCTTCAGGTAATCTGTCTGTTGAATCTACTAACTCCACCACCAGGCGAAGCGGCGCAGAAGCTATGAAATCGACATTAGAGATGCCGACGCCACGCACCTCAATCTTTCCTGCGATATTAGAGGCGACGGTAAGT
This sequence comes from Sphingomonadaceae bacterium PASS1, assembly GCA_002255985.1. Classification (GTDB taxonomy): domain Bacteria; phylum Pseudomonadota; class Alphaproteobacteria; order Sphingomonadales; family Sphingomonadaceae; genus Sphingorhabdus_B. Next base: position 34,519 of record NKIR01000010.1, on the reverse strand, counting down.
ATTGGGGCGTTCTCAAGGGTCTCCAAAAAGACGACATCATCGCTGATCAAAATAGCGCCGCGATCGATCAGCCGGAGCGCGAGATCGGACTTGCCGCTACCCGATCCGCCCATAATCAGTACAGCATATCCACCGATGGATATCGCTGTGCCATGGATCATCGGTTGCATTAGAGGGTCGCCACCGCTGCACAGGGAAGGGCGATTTCAAAACAGGCCCCGCCTTTGCCATCGACGCGGTCGCGCACATTGATGCGGCCATGGTGCCCTTCAACAATTGTGCGCGCGATGGCCAGCCCCAGCCCGCTATGTTTGCCGAAATTCTCGGTTGATGGGCGTTCACTGTGAAACCGGCGGAAGATGGCTTCCCGTTCTTGCGGAGGAACGCCGGGTCCTTCATCGCTGATGCGAATAATTACTTCCTCGTCGGCCAGGGTAGCCGATATTTCTACCACTGCGCCCGAAGGCGAAAAGGACACCGCGTTGTCGATCAGATTGGTCAGCATGCGTTCGAGGCGTACATCTTCACCCATGACCGTTGCGATTGTCCGCCGTGGCCGTGCGAAGGCGATGTTTACATCCTTGTCGCTGCCACGGTCGTCGCGCGCCTGAAGCAATTGTTCAATCATATCACCCAAGTCGATGGGTTCGAACTTTGCCTTTGCCAGTTGCGAATCCACGCGGCTTGCGTCTGATATATCGCTAATCAAACGGTCCATCCGCTGCACATCGGCTTTTGCGACATCCATAAGCTGCTTGCGCAGCGCCGGGTCTTGAATACGCTCTGCACCGTCAAGTGCCGACCGCAACGAAGCCAGCGGGTTTTTGATCTCATGCGCGACATCCGCTGCAAATGCTTCTGTCGCGTCTATACGTTGCCGAAGGGCAATGCTCATGTCGGATAGTGCGCGCGCAAGCATGCCGATTTCATCACGGCGCGAGGGCAGGCGCGGAACAGTGACTTCCTGAGCGCGACCAAGCCGTACCTTTACCGCGGCGCGCGACAGATGCCGAAGCGGACGAACAATGGTTCGGGCGAGAAACATCGATAGCAATATGCCAATGCCAAGCGCGATGACAAAAAACATCCCGACATTGAATCGTTCAGCCCGCACAAACAGGCGAATATCGCGTTCATTGGATGTTGTCAGAACCGCAAACCGGCCATCGCGCGACCGCGAACCGGCGCTGATAACATGTGTGAGGTCAGGGGCGAAAGCTACCGTGGACGCTACGTCAGCTGGCTTTGACGTTATGACTTCTTTCCAAGCGTCAGCCGTATCCACGGGCGGTTCCACAAATGGCCGCAACACGGCCGCACCCACCAAAAAGTCGAATATCTTATCAATGCCCCGTGCGATGACTTTGCGTATTGGTTCCTTCGCTGGGTCGCGGAACACATATGCTGCCGGATGGCCGGCAAAGCTGTCTAGGATTTTTGCTCCATTTTGCGCGTACACGCGTACCCGCGATTCATGCTCTTGGCCAAATTGGTAGATGTAAGCGGCGCGTTTTTCGGGCGCGACCAACGACAGGCTTTCGGCGAGGAACGTCGCTTGAAGTCGCGCAGCGTCTTCGCGTTCCGCAATCAGCCGCACACGGTAGCTGTCGAGGAAAAACAACCCCGCTCCCAGCAGCGCCAAAACAAAGAGATTTACAGCAAGGATGCGCGCGGTCAGCGATAGCCCCCGGCTCCATCCCAGCTGAAGATAAGCGGGCTCAGCTGTCTGCAAAGCGATATCCTGCACCGTACAGCGTATCTATGGCTGCAAACTCAGCATCGACTTCACGAAACTTGCGCCGTAGCCGTTTGATGTGGCTGTCGATGGTGCGGTCGTCCACGTACACGTCATCCTGATATGCGGCATCCATGAGCTGGTCGCGTGTACGCACGACGCCCGGCCGATTGGCGAGTGCTTCCAATATCATGAACTCGGTCACCGTTAGCGTAAGTGGTTTTCCATCCCATTTCACATGGTGCCGCGCTGGGTCCATTTGCAATTTTCCGCGCACCATAGGCTCAAGCTCAGGTTCTGTGTCGCCGCTGCTCACGCCGCGATCATAAGTCGCACGACGCAAAATGGCCTTTACGCGGGCCACCAACAGGCGCTGGGAAAAAGGTTTCGTGATATAATCGTCGGCACCCATGGCAAGGCCAAGTGCTTCATCCAGCTCTTCATCTTTTGATGTCAGAAAGATGACCGGCATATCGCTCTTTTCCCGCAACCGCCGGAGCAATTCGAGGCCATCCATGCGCGGCATTTTGATATCGAAAATGCCAAGATCTGCAGGGTTTTCGAGCATGGCCTTCAACGCGGTTTCGCCGTCCGAATAAATCCGGGTGACATAGCCCTCCGCTTGCATGGCTATGGACACAGAGGTCAAAATGTTGCGGTCGTCGTCGACCAGGGCGATGGTTGCTCTCATTGGAAGACTATAGGGATGCAGAGCCTCAGGTTCAATCACTTGCTCTCTCCGCGCTGGCCGTTGATTGTGCCGGTGGATATTGTGACAATTTGTGAACCCGATTTGACCTTGTCGCGCGCATCGTCTACCGGCTCCAGCTTTACAGTGCATACGTATGCCCTAGATTCGCAACTTTTGCCGGAGTAGCCAATGTCGACACCTTTAAATATCTCGCTTTCGCAACAAGGTTTTGAAACGCAGGCTGAGTTGCATTGCAACCTCGGCACGGCACCGCTCGTCGAAGCCGCGCTGGCGAATGATGAAGGCATCTTGGCTAAAAACGGTCCTCTCGTGGTTAAGACGGGTGCGCACACGGGGCGCTCTGCCAAAGACAAGTTTATTGTGCGTGACGCCGAAACCGAAAACAGCATTTGGTGGGGTAAAACTAACGTCCCGATGGACCCTGCGCATTTTGCTGCGCTGAAAGAAGATTTCATTGCCGCGCTTGGTGGCTAGGGCAAATTGTACGTCGCTGACCTGTTCGGTGGTTCGCAGCCAGAGCACCGCGTTAATGTGCGCGTGATTAACGAATTTGCATGGCACAATCTGTTCATCCGCACCTTGCTTGTGCGCCCGACGCAGGAAGAGCTGACCAGCTTTGTGCCGGAATATACCATTATCGATTTGCCAAGCTTCCGCGCAGACCCTGCGCGTCATGGCTGCCGCAGCGAGACTGTTATCGCCGTGAACTTCACCGAAAAGCTCATTCTGATCGGTGGCACTGCTTATGCCGGTGAAATGAAGAAGTCGGTTTTCGGCATCCTCAATTATCTGTTGCCGGTGAAGGGCGTGATGCCGATGCATTGCTCCGCCAATATCGGCCCGGATGGCGACACCGCGGTATTCTTTGGCCTTTCAGGCACCGGCAAGACGACTTTGTCGGCAGATGCAAGCCGCACACTGATCGGCGATGATGAACATGGCTGGTCGGACACTGCGGTGTTTAACTTTGAAGGCGGTTGCTACGCAAAAATGATTCGCCTCTCGGAAGAAGCCGAGCCGGAAATCTTTGCCACGACAAAGCGGTTTGGAACGGTGCTTGAAAATGTCGTCATCGATTCAGAAACACGTGAACTGGATTTCGACGACAATAGCCTCGCGGAAAACAGCCGTGGTTCGTATCCGATTGAGTTCATTCCGAACACATCTGAAAAGAATATGGGCCCAGTTCCCAAGACGATCATCTTCCTGACCGCCGACGCTTACGGCGTTTTGCCTCCGATCGCGCGCCTGACGCCGGATCAGGCTATGTACCACTTCCTGTCGGGTTACACGGCTCGTGTCGCTGGTACGGAAATCGGCGTGACCGAGCCTGAAGCAACATTCTCCACCTGCTTTGGCGCGCCATTCATGCCGCGTCACCCAAGCATCTATGGCAATTTGCTGAAAGACCGGATCGCCAAGGGTGCGGTACAATGCTGGTTGGTCAACACCGGCTGGACGGGCGGCAAAGCAACGATGCCCGGCATCAGCCGTATGCCGATCAAGGCCACACGGGCATTGCTCAACGCTGCGCTTGATGGAAGCCTGAATAATGCAGAGTTCCGTAAGGATCAGAATTTTGGTTTTGAATTCCCCGTCGCAGTTCCCGGTGTCGACAGCGGCATCCTCGATCCGCGCGAAGCTTGGGCGGACAAGGCGGAATATGATGTGACGGCGCGCGGACTTGTTCAGCAGTTCATCGACAACTTCGCGCAATTTGCGGATCATGTTGATGAAGGTGTACGGCAGTCGGCACCAAAGGTCGCTTAACCCGTCCGGACATCATCGGACAGCGCAGGAGGTCCGATTATGTCTGAAGATTCTATTCGCTTGTTTGAAGATGACGCCGCAATCATCGCGATCGGCGAAGGCTTGCTTGCGCGGACCTTACCGCGCGCGTATTGGACGCACGAAGCGCATCTGGCGGCATGTACTTGGCTGGTGCGTAACCAGCCGGATATAGCGATTGAGCGTGAACTGTCCGCCATCATTTCGGCTTACAACGAAGCCGTTGGCGGTGTGAACGATGATACGCAAGGCTATCATGAGACGATTACGCAAGTGTATATCGCAGGTGTGAAGGCACATCTGGCAGAGGTTGGGATGGATCTGCCGTTGCATGAGGCCGTGAACGCGCTATTACTTTCCAGCCGGGGACGCCGGGACCTGCCGCTTCGGTTTTATTCGAAGGAGCGGCTGTTTTCGGTGCACGCGCGGCGGGGCTTTATCGAACCCGACCGCGCAAGCCTTGACCTGATTTAGATCGCGTTGGTCTCAGAAAAGACGGACCGATTGCGTCCTTCGATTAGTCGAGGCCGCCTTCGACGAGCAATACCGCGCCGTCAGCGCCTGTGACGCGCACACGGGATCCTATTGCGGCATCAACGCCTCGTGCGGACCAGACACTGTCGCCGACCTTAACGCGGCCATTGCCGTTTGTGATCGCTTCAACCACAGTTACGATTTCCCCCGTGAGCCGCGCGCCACGGTCGTTCAACTTTGCGTCTTCGGTTTCGATGGGGTTGTCGTGAAGGAATTTCTTGCCCGCAAACACTGCCAATACCGACAATATCGCAAACATGGCGACTTGATATGCGACCGTGATGGGAAGGAAGTAATCAAGCCCACCGACAATCAACGCGGCAAGGCCAAGCCATATCAGGAAGAAGCCGGGCGCAACCATTTCGGCGACCCCGAGCACCAGCCCCAGCGAGAGCCAGAACCAGTGGGTTGAAATTGTGTCGAGCCATTCTGCCATGTGTTACTCCGTAATCTCGATGTCTAAACTGCGGATCTTACCGAAGCCCTGAGCCGTCAGTGCGCCCGCGCTGACGAAAGTCGAAGGGCGTGGACCGGTGGAGCGCAACGTCTGTCTTACAGGCGTCCTTCGACGGGCACAATCGCCTTGCGATTGTTGCTCAGGACTGCGGGCTTTGTCCCCGCCCCACAGGCTTCACTTTTCTTTTGTCGCAAGCGCTTCCTTGGCCAGTTCTCCAATTCCGCCCAGCGTCCCGATCAACTGCGTGGCTTCTACAGGGAACAAGATGGTCTTTGCATTGGGTGATGTTGCGAACTGGCTGATGGCTTCAGTATATTTCTGCGCAATGAAGTAATTCAGCGCCTGCGTGCCCGATGCCGCGATGGAATCGGAAACCATGACTGTTGCCTTCGCCTCTGCCTCTGCTTCGCGTTCGCGGGCTTCTGCGTCACGAAATGCAGCTTCCTTGCGGCCCTCGGCCTGAAGGATTGCGCCTTGCTTTTCACCTTCAGCGCGCAGGATTTCTGCGGCGCGCATGCCCTCGGCTTCAAGGATTTGCGCACGCTTTTCACGTTCTGCCTTCATCTGCCGCGCCATTGCGTTGGAGATATCAGCCGGCGGACGAATATCTTTCACCTCAACACGGGTGATTTTGACACCCCATGGGCTGGTTGCGTGGTCCACCACCGACAGCAGGCGGCCATTGATATCGTCGCGTTTTGACAAGGTTTCATCGAGGTCCATGCAGCCCATCACGGTGCGCAGGTTGGTTGTCGTGATTTGCATGATGGCGACATATAGGTCCGACACTTCATATGCGGCTTTGGCTGCGTCGAGCACTTGGAAGAAAACCACTGCATCAACGCCGACCATGGCGTTGTCCTTGGTGATGATCTCTTGCCCCGGAATGTCGAGAACTTGTTCCATGACGTTGACCTTGCGGCCAACGCGGTCAAAGAACGGGATTATGACGGTCAGTCCGGGTTGCGCGGAATAGGTATAACGCCCGAACCGCTCAATTGTGAAAACAAAGCCTTGCTGAACAACGGTCACACCCATCATCACAAAAATGATGACGATCAGCGCGAGTAAACCGAAAAAATATTCCATAATATGCCCTCCCTTTTAAGAGTGAGCTGTAATTCGGTGGGTTTAACAAATAGTTTCATGAAAACGATCGAGGGGGTTTACGATTCACACCAGGTTACGCAGGGAGCATGCGCAGGCCGACAATATGGGAGCGAAAATGGATATCATGCAGCAACTGAAATTTACGCGGTCGGCGCTCTATATGCCGGCGTCCAATGCACGTGCATTGGAAAAGGCGCGGTCACTTGACGCGGATATGCTGATCATTGATTTGGAAGATGCCGTCCCGCATGAGTTAAAGGCGGATGCCCGCGCGGCAGCTGTGCAATATGCCGCAGATGGCGTCGGAGGCAAAATAATCGCCATACGGGCAAACGGCGCAGATAGCGTATATCATGCCGACGACATCGCCGCTTTGGCGCAAAGCCACGCGAACTTCATCGTTGTGCCTAAGGTCGAAGGTCCGGACGACATACCGGATGCTGGCAAGCCCATATTGGCGATGATCGAAACGCCAACGGGATTATATGCCGCGCGAGAGATTGCCGCGCACCCCATGGTTGCAGGATTGATTGCGGGCACAAATGACATTGCGGCGGAAACCGGTATTCGGCCCGGCCCATTGCGCGAGGGGCTGGAGTTGGCGCTGCAGACAATCGTGCTCGCCGCATCCGCATCGGGCAAGCCGCGTTTTGACGGCGTTTGCAATCGGTTGGATGACATGAACGGGTTCGATGCCGAATGCCGCCAAGGCGCAACTTATGGTTTCACGGGCAAAACGCTCATTCACCCCAATCAAGTTGCGACAGCTAATCAGGTCTTTGGCGCCGATGTCGCTGCGGTGGCCGAGGCGGAGGAATTAATTGCGGCGAGCCGAGGGGGCGCGCAGCGATTTAAGGGTCGCATGATTGAATCGATGCATGTAGATGAAGCGAAATTAACGATAGAGCGTTCCCGACATACGACAGGGGCCGCTCCTTCTTAGTCCGGAGCGATCATTTATGCGTCTTGCCCATTTTGCAGTCTTCGTCAGTTTTGCAGCAATGGCAGCGGGTTCGGTGCACGCCAAAGCGGTGAGCGAAGCGGACCTGCGCGCACATATCGAAATTTTGGCGAGTGACGCGTTTGAAGGCCGTAAACCCGGCACTGAGGGCGAGGCAAAAACAGTTCAGTATATTGCTGAGCGATGGGCAAGATCGGGGCTAAAACCGGCGGCTACTGACGGTAGCTGGTTTGATGCCGTTCCCTTGATCCAGCGCGGGCAGGGCAGTGCGGAATATGTATTTGCGGCGAAGAGTCGCAAGCTGCGGATTGTTTCGGAAGAAATCATCCTGATTGGTAAACAGGCCGATTATGCGCGTACAGATTTGCCGCTTATCTTTGCCGGTGCAGGCGTCAAGGCCGATGGTTCGGTTGCTGCAGATGTTGCGGGAAAAGCCGCCCTCGTGCTGTTTGACGCCGAAAATGTGCCTAACAATATGAAGTCACCCCGCGCGCGGCGCGAAGCGCTTATCGCTGCGGGGGCGGAGGCTGTGATCTTCATTGGCGACGGGCAGGGGAGTTGGCTGTCACTGCGGCGTTTGTTGCTGTCGCGTCCAATAGCACTTGAGAGCCGCGAAAAGCGCGCGCCTTTGGAAGGGGCCATTAGCGCCGAGTTTGCGGTCGCGATGATAACCGCCGCCGGGCAAGATTGGGACAAATTGCGCGCACATGCCAAGGCCAGCGATTATGCGGGCGAGTCACTTGGTATTGACGCAGATTTCAAAGTCACGACCGACATTTACCGGTTCAACAGCTCGAATGTTGTTGGGAAGATTGCTGGTCGGAAAAAGGGCAGTGGCGCTGTTTTGTTCATGGGGCATTGGGACCATTTGGGTATTTGCGCGCCCGAGGGTGCGCCTGACCGGATTTGTAATGGTGCCGTGGACAATGCCAGCGGAATTGCGGTTCTGAATGAAATCGCCGCGAGCTTGGCGAAGAAAAAGCATGATCGCGATATTTATTTTGTAGCAACAACCGCGGAAGAGAGCGGCCTGCTGGGTGCTTATGCCTTCGCTGAAAAGCCAGCTTTGCCGCTTGATCAGATCGTGATTTCCCTAAACGTTGACACAATTGCGATTGCGCCGCGCGGATCAAAGGTTGCCATCATCGGTCGTGGAACAACTCCATTGGATGCCACGGTCGAGGCGGTGGCGAAAAAGACGGGTAGGGCAATTGAAAGTTCGACCGATGCAAATGCGTTTATCCAAAGGCAGGACGGTTGGGCACTCGCGCAAAAGGGCGTGCCTGCACTGATGGTAGGCGGTTCGTTCGCCGATCTTGAACTGATGCAAAAGTTTCTGGGCAGCGATTATCACGGCCCAGATGATGAGCTTACGGATAAGACGGAGCTTGGCGGCGCGGCGGATGACGCTGACCTGCACATTGCGCTCGGCCGTTACTTTGCAGACGCCAGAAAATATAAATCCAAGAAGGCTGGCGAATAAGGCGCTTACTGTTTACATGGGCCGCCACGAATCAAAGCTTAAAGCGGTGGCACAATGAAAGAAATTTCCCTGGGACTTACATTTGACGACGTGCTGTTGCAGCCCGGGGCATCTGATATTTTGCCAAGCCAGGCCGACACCCGCACACAGCTGACCAAGAGCATATCGCTGAACATTCCAGTGATATCGTCGGCAATGGACACCGTCACCGAAGCGCGCATGGCTATAGTCATGGCGCAGCTTGGTGGCATTGGCGTCCTTCACCGCAACCTAAGCATTGAAGAACAGTGTGCTGCCGTGCGTCAGGTCAAGCGCTTTGAGAGTGGTATGGTGGTGAACCCCATCACAATCGCACCCGAAGCGACCTTGGCGGAAGCGCAAGCATTGATGTTGGCGCATTCGATCTCCGGCATCCCGGTTGTTGAGGCGAGCGGAAAGCTGGCTGGCATATTGACCAATCGTGACGTGCGTTTTGCCGAAAATCCGGCGCAGCCTGTGTCCGAGTTGATGACCCATGAAAATCTGGCAACGGTTGCCTCTTCAGTCACGCAGGAAGAAGCGCGCCGTTTGCTGCATCAGCGGCGCATCGAAAAGCTTTTGGTGGTCGATGACGCCTATCATTGCATCGGCCTGATTACGGTAAAGGATATCGAGAAGGCTGTTCTATATCCCAACGCAACAAAGGACGGCACAGGACGCTTGCGCGTCGCGGCGGCGACGACTGTCGGCGAAAAGGGAATGGCCTATACCAAGGCGTTGATTGACGCTGAGTGCGACCTCATCGTCGTCGACACGGCGCATGGCCATAGCGCGATGGTTGCGGCTGCGGTGGCAGAGATCAAGCGTATGGCGCCTGAAGTTCAGGTTGTTGCCGGAAATGTGGCGACGGCTGCGGCGACACGTGCGCTGATTGATGCGGGCGCGGATGGTATCAAGGTTGGTATCGGCCCAGGCTCCATTTGCACCACCCGCGTTGTCGCTGGTGTTGGCGTTCCGCAATTGACTGCAGTTATGGAATCAGCGGCCGAAGCCGCAAAGTCGGGCATTCCAGTTATCGCCGATGGCGGATTGCGGACGTCTGGCGACCTGGCGAAGGCGCTTGCGGCTGGGGCATCGTCGGTGATGGTCGGTTCGCTGTTGGCTGGAACCGAGGAAGCACCGGGCGAAACATTCCTGTATCAGGGCCGTGCCTATAAAAGCTATCGCGGCATGGGCAGTGTTGGCGCGATGGCGCGTGGCTCTGCTGACCGGTATTTCCAGCAGGATATTAAGGATCAGCTGAAGCTTGTTCCAGAAGGCATTGAAGGGCAGGTGCCTTTCAAAGGCCCCGCACGCGATGTCATTCATCAACTTGTCGGCGGCGTCAAAGCAGCTATGGGTTATACCGGTTCGCGCACGATTGCGGACCTTCAGGAACGCGCGCAGTTTGTGCGCATCACCAATGCCGGATTACGGGAAAGCCATGTACATGACGTTACAATCACGCGGGAAGCACCAAATTATCCGACGCGTTGAGGCATGAGACCTGCTGCTCGCCTGCAGTCAGCCATTGAATTGGTTGACCAAATCATCCTTTCTGCGCGTGATGGCGGCGCTTCTGCCGACCAGCTTGCGAAACGCTTTTTTGCCGAGCGGCGTTATGCTGGCTCGAAAGACCGCCGTGCTGTCCGTGATTTGGCTTGGGGCGCGATCCGCCGTTTTGGGAAAAGGCCAGCGACGGCGCGGTCTGCCTTTGTGGCGATGGCGGATGCCGATCCGGAACTGGCGGCACTGTTCGACGGGACCGATTATGGTCCAGCAGCCATTGAACCCGGCGAAGCGCGATCGACAGGTGGCGGACTGCCCAAATGGATCAAGCCTTTGTTTTCCGCACATGTTGACGAGGCCGAGCAGGCAAGCCTGCTTGACCGTGCCCCCATGGACTTGCGCGTGAATGCGTTGAAGGCGAGCCGTGCTGAAGTATCGGCAGTGTTTCCTGACGCTGAAGTCCTTCCGCATCTCGAATATGCGCTCCGCCTGCCGGGCGGGACTGCAATTGATAGCCATCCCGCCGTGGAAGACGGTCAGGTTGAAATTCAGGATCTGGGAAGCCAGCTGATTGTAGAGGCATGTCAGGCAAAGGGTGTCGGCACGGTGCTTGACCTGTGCGCTGGCGCTGGTGGCAAAACCCTTGCGCTCGCGGCAGCAATGCGAAATCAGGGGCGGTTGATCGCAACAGATACAAACCGTAACCGGCTGGACCAATTGAAACCAAGGGCCAACCGGTCGGGTGCCACCAACATCGAAACGCGCTTGCTCAATCCAGGCAAGGAAAAAGAGATGCTGTCCGAGTGTATCGGTGGCTGCGACCTTGTCCTGATTGACGCACCCTGTTCGGGAAGCGGGACATGGCGGCGCAATCCCGAGACGCGTTGGCGCTTGGATGCTGCGCGGTTGAAGCGCGTTGTTGATGAACAGGCGAAGCTTTTGGACATTGGCGCCGACATGGTCGTGCGCGGCGGTTATCTTGTTTATGCCGTGTGCTCGCTCATCGAGAGTGAGGGCAAGGGACAAGTGGCTGCGTTCTTAAAATCGCATTCGGGCTGGCGCGCGGCGGATGCCGGGGTGTCGATGGGTCGAGCCGACGGCGACGGCTTGTTGTTGACCCCGCATCATGATGGCAGCGATGGATTCTTCTTCGCGAGGCTCCAAAAGCTGTGATAGCGTCACGTTCCAAAAAGATATGGATATTGTTTATGCGTTTTTCTCCCGCGGCCATTGCCCTGTCGCTTACGTTAGCTGTTATGTCGAGCGCCAGCATCGGCGGACGTGCGGATGACGATATCGATGCCCAGTCTATTGCCCTGATGCAGACCGGTGACCAGGAATCGGACGCTGGACGGTTCGACAATGCCATCAGCTGGTATGAGTCAGCGCTCGCGGTCGATCCACGCAATCGCGCGGCGTACATTGCGATGGCACGCGCGGTGAAGGCCCAAGGACTGAATGGTAAAGCGATCGCTTTTTATAAAGAAGCGCTTGAGCTTGAACCCAATGATCAGGTTGCATTGGCTGAGCAGGCAAATGTTATGATTGCCAAAGGCGCAATTGAGCAAGCGGGCAAGAATATTGCGCGGCTGAAAACTTTATGCCGTGCGGACTGCGGCGTTGTTGGCCGGCTTGCGCTGGCATCCAGTAAGGCGACCGAAAAACAGCAAATGCAAGCCAGTGCAGCCGATACCAAACCAACAATTGGCAGCGTGCCGGTTCCGCAACCCAATTAAGGGCGCGGATGCGTTCAGCACGCTGAACGGCGTCAGATCAGTTCCACAAACTCCGCGAGGATATTCTCGTACAGCCGCTTTTTGAAGGGCACGATCAGTTGCGGCAATTGCGGTGCATCGATCCACTGCCACTTGCTGAATTCCTGATGCGACGTTTCGATATTGATATCGGCATCGGTGCCTTTGAAGCGCATCAAAAACCAATGCTGGCGTTGCCCGCGATATTTGCCCTTCCAAATGCGGCCAATCATATCATCGGGTATGTCATAGAAATGTTCATCGCGGCTGCGCGCGAGAATATCGACCAAATCGGCGCGCACGCCCGTCTCTTCGAACAACTCGCGTAGCGCCGCAGTCTCCGCATCCTCGCCATCGTCGATGCCACCTTGCGGCATCTGCCATGCATCGGTTCCGACGGGGCTGTCCAAGCGTTGCCCGACAAATATCTTTCCCTGCATGTTCGCGAGCATGATACCAGCGCACGGACGGTACGGTAGATCTTCCAACGATATGCTCATGCTGTTGCCGTCACTTCTGCCAGCAGATTTTTCAGCGCGGCGATATTGCCCTGTATGTCCGATTGGACCGAGGGGATGGCTTGGCGGATGTTGATATGTCCGTGAATATTACCCTCGGCACTAAGATGTTCGACGCGCACACCGTCCTTTTTCAGCTTTTCAACATAAGCGATGCCCTGGTCGCGCAATGGGTCAAGGCTCGCGGTGGTGACAAGGCTCGGCGGCATGCCCAACTGGCTGAAATTCAAAGGCTCGGACCGGTAGTCTCCGGGCGTCGCTGCATGGCCTTCGCCGAAATAGGCCATTGCTTCACCGGTTAGCAAATAACCGTTGGCAAATTCGCGCATGCTCGGCCAGTCAGCATCGAGCGTGACGACGGGGTAAATCGGATGTTGCACCAACACAGGGACGGCCGCCGGACGGTCGCGGAGCGCCATTGTTGTTACAATCGCCAGATTCCCGCCGGCACTATCGCCGGAGGGAATGAGCCCAGTCACTTGCCGTCCAAGTTCCGCAGGGCTCGTGGCAATCCAGCGCGTTGCGGCTTCACAGTCTTCGGCGGGGGCAGGGAATGGATACTCGGGTGACAGTCGATAATCGATGGAAATGACCGGCAAATCGAGAAGGCGCGCGACTTCGGCGCAATATGGTTCATAGGTATATAGGCTGCCGATAACGAACCCGCCGCCATGGTAAAACACCATGACAGGGCCGGCTTCGCGCTCTTCGCGGCTGTCATATAATCGCGCGGGGATGGCACCGGCGGGGCCGGGAATCGATAAATCGCGCATAACCGCTAGCTCGCCAACGGGTGCATCAGCAACGTCGCGCATGGCAGCGGTCATCGCGCGTGCATCATCGGCGGGCACTTCCCAAAATTTAGGGCTGGGTACAGCGTTCAGAAACTGCAGAAACAATGCCACGTCTGGGCGGACATAAGGGGGGGCATCGGTCATCGCGTTCTCCATTTCAGCCGCTTCTTAGGGTGGCTTGGACAATGCGTCCAGCATATCCACCTATAGTTTTTCTAACATTGCAGTGCGCTTCGAATGGGATTAGGCGAAAATGGAATAAAGTTGCAATTAAAGACGGGCTAGAACGCATGGCTACGGCATTCAAAGACGAACAGACGAACGGACATACTCCGGTTCAAAGCGACGCAGTTGTTGTGCGCTTTGCCGGGGACAGCGGCGACGGCATGCAGTTGACCGGGGGACAGTTTACGCTGTCGTCCGCACTGGCGGGCAATGACTTTGCGACATTCCCTGACTTTCCTGCAGAAATCCGTGCACCAATCGGGACGCTTTTCGGTGTTTCGGCGTTTCAGATCAACTTCGGTTCTTCGGCAATCGATACCGCTGGCGATCAGCCCGATGTGCTGATCGCGATGAACCCCGCCGCACTGAAAACCAATGTAGGGTCGTTGCGCGAAGGCGGTTTGATTATCGCCGACACAGGCGAGTTTAACCAGCGCAACCTAGATAAGGCGAAATATTCCACCAACCCGTTTGAAGATGGCAGCCTTGCGAAATGGCAAGTGCTGGCGTTCGACATCAGCGCGCTGACGCTGGAAGCCGTCAAGCCATTTTGCATGGGCAACAAAGACGCGTTGCGCTGTAAGAATATGTGGACGCTTGGTCTTGCGCTTTGGATGTTCGATCGTGACCGTCAGCCGATTATCGATTGGCTGAACGCCAAGTTTGCCAAGAATCAGGTTCTGGCCGACGCCAATATCGCGGCGCTGAATGCCGGTCACGCTTATGGCGAGACGGCTGAACTGGCTGGGCCGCTGAAGCAGTATCATGTCGATGCCGCGCCTGCGCCTGCGGGTCTGTACCGGACGGTGACGGGCGCGGAGTCCATTTCCTATGGCTTGGTTGCGGGTGCGCAACTGGCTGGCCTCAAGATGTTTTTCGGCGGTTATCCGATTACGCCAGCATCCGCGATTTTGCATCACCTCAGCCGCTTGAAAGAATATGGGATCACCACATTCCAGGCCGAAGATGAAATTGCCGCGATTTGTTCGGCTATCGGCGCAAGCTACGCGGGTCAGTTGGGCGTTACCAGCTCGTCTGGTCCGGGCATCGCTTTGAAGGGAGAGGCTATGGGCCTTGCCATCATGACCGAGCTTCCCTTGGTCATCGTCAACAGCCAGCGTGGCGGTCCTTCGACTGGCCTGCCCACGAAAACCGAGCAGTCCGATCTGTATCAGGCGGTGTATGGGCGCAACGGTGATGCGCCGATGCCTGTGATCGCAGCGCGCTCGCCCGTTGATTGTTTTGACTGCGCGGTGGAAGCTGTGCGGATTGCCGTTGAGTATATGACGCCAGTGATGCTGCTTACGGATGGATATATCGCCAATGCTGCAGAGCCTTGGCTGGTGCCTGATCTCGAAGAGTATAAGCCATTCCCGGTCGAGTTTCTGGAAAGCGTGCCGGAAGATGGGTTCAAGCCCTATGCGCGCGACCATAAATTGAAGCGCCCATGGGTGAAGCCCGGTACGCCCGGATTGCTGCACCGCATTGGTGGTATCGAAAAAGAAGTCGATACCGGCCACATAAACTATGCACCTGCCAACCACCAGGCGATGACCGACATCCGTTCGGCCAAGGTAAATGGCGTCGCCGACAGCATCCCCGACCAGATCGTCGAGCAGGGCGCAGCAGGCGCGAAGCTCGCTGTCGTCGGCTGGGGATCAACCTATGGTCCCATCAAGCAAGCCGTCCGCCGTAAGCGTGCAGAAGGCGTTGATGTCGCACATGTCCACATTCGCCATATCTGGCCCATGCCCAAAAATATGACCGAGTTGCTCAAGAGCTTTGACAAGATCATCGTACCCGAAATGAACACGGGCCAGTTGAAGACCATATTGCGTGACCAGTTCCTTGTGGATGCGCAGCCCGTGAACAAAGTGTCTGGCCAACCATTTACCATCGCCGAAATTGAAGCCGCGATTGAGAGTGCTTTATCATGAACGATATGACCCCCGTGAAAGCAACAACGCCCAAGGATTGGGAAACCGACCAAGAAGTTCGCTGGTGCCCCGGCTGTGGTGACTATGCGATTTTGAAGGCGGTGCAGCGCACCATGCCTGAAATCGGCGGCACGCCTGAAAACACCGTGTTCATCAGCGGCATCGGCTGCTCTTCGCGCTTCCCATATTATATGGAAACCTATGGCTTTCATACCATTCACGGCCGCGCTCCCGCGGTTGCGACAGGCGTAAAGCTGGCCAATCCCAATCTTGATGTTTGGATTATCACTGGCGATGGCGACGCGCTGTCGATCGGCGGCAACCACACGATGCATTTGCTGCGCCGAAATCTTGACTGCCAGATCATGCTGTTCAACAATGAAATTTACGGCCTGACGAAGGGCCAATATTCGCCAACATCGCGCGTTGGCACCAACAGCCCATCGACGCCTTATGGTTCGGTTGACCGTCCAGCCACGCCATGCGCGTTTGCGCTTGGTTCAGGCGCGCGGTTTGTTGCGCGAGGCTTTGATGTTTCAAAGAATCTGCCGGAAGTGCTGAAGGCGGCGCATGCCCATCGCGGCGCTGCGTTCATCGAAATCTTCCAGAACTGCATTGTGTATAACAAGGACGTGTTTGAAGACTTCGCTGCGCCAAAGGGTGCCGACGGCCATCAATTGTGGCTGCGTAATGGTGAGCCGATGTTGTTCGGCAGCGAAAAGTCCGGCGGCACCAAAGGCATCGCGCTCGACAATGTTGGACTGACGCTGAAGGTTGTCGATGTCGTCGATGGCGATTGGCAGAGCGCGGGCGTTATCGTCCACGATGTGACCAATCGTTCGCTCGCGCACATGCTTGTGGAAATGCCATTCGGCGAATTCCCCATGGCACTCGGCGTCCTGTATGACGATCCACGCCCAACCTTTAATGACGCCGTCATCGCGCAGAACGAGTCGGCCAGCGCAGGTAAATCACCTGATCTCGGCAAGTTGTTGGCAAAGGGACAAACCTGGACCGTAGCTGAGGGTCATCCCGAGACTTAAGTTTTCACGCAGAGATGCAGAGTACGCAGAGATTTTAAATTTCTGCCTGCGCCTCTGCGTGAACAAAATATTTTATGGCGATAACGCCGTATTGCCATTTGGGTTTGGCTACGCCAGCTAACCCGCATGGATAATCTCACACATAGCCTTGTTGGCGCGCTCATCGGGCAGATGGGGTTGAAGCGGCGGACTGGCCTTGCCATGCCAACGCTCATCATTGCTGCGAACATCCCCGATATTGACGCCGTGGCGACTTTGCTGGGCGGGCAGCAGCATTTGGCGATCCGGCGCGGCCTGACGCACGGTCCAATCGCGATGCTGATCCTACCGCTGATCCTGTGGGGCATCATGCTGTGGTTCGATCGCTGGCAAGAAAAACGCGGAAAGCGGCCTGAGACAAGGTTGCCGGTACATAAAGGCTGGTTGTTAGTGCTGGCTTATATTGGGTGCTTAAGCCACCCTCTATTCGACTGGTTCAACAGCTACGGGATCCGTTTGCTTGAGCCATTTTCGAGCCAATGGTTTTATGGCGATACCTTATTCATCATAGATATCTGGCTGTGGGCCGCGCTGATATGCGGCGTTTGGGTTTCGCTTCGCCGCGAACGAAAGGGGAGCGCAAACTGGCGCGCACCGGCATTGGCCAGCTTTGCCGCCATTTGCGCGTATATCTTAGCCAATGGGCTCATCACGGGCAGGGCGGAGCAATTGACCGCCCAAGCCGTTCAGAAACAGCATAAGATCGTGCCGACTCTGGTTGTAGCAAACCCTGTCCCAGTGCAATTTTGGAAACGTGAAATGCTTTGGCGCGATGACAGCCATTATGGGCAGGGCACTTACACGCCGTTTCATGGCGCGCGCATCGATGACGACATTCGCGCCCATTATATGGGACGCGAAGATGCCAAAGCTTTTGAGACTCATATTGTCCGCGGCTCGCCACTGTTGTTTTGGTCACGTATGCCGGTGGCCGAGATTGTCGGCGGCGGTGCGGGCAAGACGTTGAAGGTTTCCGACCAGCGCTTTTCTGACCCGCTGGTTGGCGACCGATTTAGTATGTTCTTTCCCATTGGAGTTGAAAGCAAATGACGGCCCCGGTAATCGTTTGGCTGCGCCGTGACCTGCGTCTCGCGGACCAAGGCGCGATTGCAGCTGCAGTGGCAAGTGGCGCGCCGGTTATCCCCGTCTACATCCTTGATGACGACGCGCCAAAGCATCGTAAGATGGGCGCGGCATCGCGGTGGTGGTTGCACCATAGCCTGACGGCGCTCGACGCAGATTTGCGGGCGTTGGGTTCGCGATTGATTTTGCGCGCGGGAAAATCCGATCACGTTTTATGCGCGCTGGCTGACAAGACCGGCGCGTCGGCCATTCATTGCATGCGGCATTACGAACCATGGTGGCGGAATGCAGAAAAAGCTGTTGCAAGTGGACTCAGCACGGGTTGCGCATTTGTCTGCCACGACGGCAACTATCTGTTGCCCGCCGGAAGCGTCACCACAGGCAGCGGCGGTCAATATAAGATATACACGCCATTCATGCGCGCGCTCTGGCAGCATATGCCCCCCCCCGTGCCACTGGCAGCCCCTAGGCAGTTAACTGCGCCCCAGACATGGCCAGAGAGCGATAACATCGATGATTGGGCCCTGTTGCCCACCGAGCCCGATTGGTCCGGCGCTATGGTCGATATGTGGACCCCGGGTGAGGCTGGCGCGCGCGAACGGCTTGATGCCTTTGCCGACAAGGCCAAATATTATGACGAGAAACGTAATTTGCCATCGGTGGCGGGTTCTTCATTTCTGTCACCACATCTGCACTTTGGCGAGATTTCACCTGCGGCGTGCTGGCACGCAACGATGGATGCGGGCGGGTCCGTTGATGTGTTTTTGAAAGAGCTGGTGTGGCGTGACTATGCACAGAATGTGATCGTCCAGATGCCCGAATATGGCGCGAAGAATGCCCGCGATGCGTTCGACAAGCTGCCGTGGCGCGATCTATCAGATCCAGCGGTAAAGGCCGATTTCGTGGCATGGACCAAGGGGCGGACGGGTTATCCCATCGTCGATGCCGGGATGCGGCAATTATGGGCGACCGGATGGATGCATAACCGCGTGCGGATGATTGCGGCGTCGTTCCTGGTCAAACATTTGCTGATTGACTGGCGCGAGGGCGAGAAATGGTTCTGGGATACGCTCGTCGATGCCGATTACGGCAGCAACAGCGTCAATTGGCAATGGACAGCAGGGACGGGCGTAGACAGCAACATGTTCGTGCGCATCATGGCGCCATTGTCGCAGTCAGAGAAATTCGACGCCGCACGCTATATCCGCGAATGGGTGCCGGACCTTGCGGGCTTGCAAGAGCCGTATATTCATGATCCCGACGAATATGGCGCACTGCCAAAAAGCTATCCGCGCAAAATCATTGGCCACAAAGCCGGGCGTGAGCGTGCGTTAAAGGCGCATGAGGTGGTTAAATCATAAACCAAAAGACACCCGTTTTCCATGCGACACCGTCATCCTGAACGTGTTTCAGGATCTTACTTTTCCAAGGTTGTTTTGATTAAGACCCTGAAACAAGTTCAGGGTGACGGCAATAATTCTAGCCCGCTACCACCAAACGATGCCCGGTCTCAAATTCCGTCGTCAACATCGCGACTATTGCGTTGGCCACAACCGATGGTTCCTTCACCGTCGCCGGGTCTTCGCCTGGATAGGCCTTTGCACGCATTTGGGTGCGCGTACGGCCCGGATCCACAATTGCAGTGCGCACAGCGGACAAGTTCTTCACTTCCTCGCCATAGCTGGCGACGAGCGCTTCAAGCGCCGCCTTTGATGCGCCATAAGCGCCCCAGAATGCGCGCGGTGCTGCACCAACCGAGGATGTCAGCGCTACGAGGCGACCAGCATCTGATTTGCGCAACAACGCGTCGAATGATGCGATCAGCACCTGCTGTGCGGTTACATTTAGAGTGAATAAACGCGCGAATTCTGCGCCATCAATGGCTGGAACCGGCGCGAGCGTGCCGAGCATTGCGGCATTTAATACCAAGACATCGAGCTTACCCCAACGTTCGGTCACTGCTGTGGCGAGCCGTGCAATGCTGTCGCCGTCGGTGAGGTCCAAAGGCGCAATCGTCGCATTGCCGCCTGCGTTGAATATCGCGTCTTCAACGGCTTCAAGGTCTTTCGCGGTGCGCGCTGTGATGATGACATGTGCACCTTGCTCCGCGATTGCCTTCGCCGTTGCCGCTCCAATTCCGCGGCTTGCGCCGGTTACCAGCGCCACTTTGCCTTCAAATAGCTTCGTCATGAGTTATGCAGACTTCCGTTCGCCCAGCATCATGAGGTCACCCGATTCATGCTCGTCATGGTCGGTGAGGGTGGTGGGATAGTCGCCGGTAAAACACGCATCGCAATATTGCGGTTGGTTTTTGTTTCGCGAATCTTCGCCCAACGCGCGGTACAGCCCATCGATGGACAGAAACGCGAGGCTGTCGGCTTGAATAAACTGCCGCATTTCTTCCACGTCCATGTGGCTCGCAAGCAATTTGGAGCGTTCCGGCGTATCGACGCCATAAAAGCAGCTGTTCATCGTTGGCGGGCTTGCAATACGCATATGCACTTCGGCAGCGCCGGCTTCGCGCATCATCTGAACGATCTTGAGCGAGGTTGTGCCACGAACGATGGAGTCGTCGATAAGAACTATCTTTTTGCCTGCGACCAGATTGCGGTTCGCATTATGCTTCAGCTTCACGCCTAAATGGCGAACACCATCGCCCGGCTGAATGAATGTGCGTCCAACATAATGTGACCGGATAATACCAAGCTCGAACGGAATTTTGGCCGCCTCGGCATAGCCAATGGCTGCAGGCGTGCCGCTGTCGGGCACGGGAATGACATAATCGACATCGACGCCATTTTCGCGCGCGAGTTCCGCGCCAATGGCCTTGCGGACCGAATAGACGCTGATGCCTTCAACAATGGAATCGGGTCGTGAGAAATACACATGCTCGAAAATGCAGGGGCGTTGCGAAACGGGGATAAAGGGTTTGTGCGAATGAATTTCGCTACCATGCACCACAACCAATTCGCCCGGTTCAACGGAACGGATGAATTCTGCGCCAACAATATCGAGTGCAACGGTTTCCGATGCGAAGATTATCGTATCGCCAAGCTTACCCATGACCAATGGACGAATACCCAACGGATCACGGCAAGCGATCATGCCTTCTGTGGTCAGACAGATCAGCGAATAGGCACCTTCAACGCGTTTCAGCGCATCAATTAGGCGGTCCAGCAATGTCCGGTACCCAGACGTCGCCACCAAATGAATGATGACCTCAGTGTCAGACGATGACTGGAATATCGAGCCGCGGCGGACAAGGTCACGGCGCAATGCCACCGCGTTTGAAATATTGCCGTTATGCGCGACCGCAAATCCACCGGTGGCAAGGTCAGCATATAAGGGCTGCACATTACGCAGCGATGTTTCGCCCGTCGTTGAATAGCGGACATGGCCAATGGCACTGCGTCCGACAAGGCCGTTGATGATTTCATCGCGGTCAAAATTGCCCGCAACATGGCCCATGGCACGGTGCGTGTGGAATTCATGGTCGTCGTAACTGGTGATGCCGGCGGCTTCCTGGCCACGATGCTGAAGCGCATGTAGGCCAAGCGCAACCATCGCCGAAGCACCTTCGGTGCCGTAGACACCAAAAACCCCGCACTCCTCGCGAAGTTTGTCGTCATCAAATGGATCGGTGGTCAGCATATTTCGAATCCCGCTGCTCTTCGCTGGCCGGCGTATAGGCATCGCGTCACCAATTGTCTCCCCCTTGTCGTAGCAATGTAACAAAGAAAATGTTGGCGGGCTACTTGCCCTTGCGTTAGGCCTTGGAAATGACCGAAGAGATTGAGACAGGGCTTGCCCTCACACCCAAATTTGACGCCAATGGATTGTTGACCGCTGTCGTCACGGATGCGGCGGATGGTGCCGTATTGATGGTGGCGCATATGAACGCCGAGGCGCTCGCCAAAAGCATCGAGAGTCGCACTGCGGTGTTTTATTCGCGCAGCCGGCAGCGGCTTTGGCAAAAGGGCGAAAGCAGCGGGAATGTCCTACACATCGTCGATATGCGGATTGACTGCGATCAGGATGCCATTTGGATAATCGCGAAGCCACAAGGCCCGAGTTGCCATACGGGCGCCCGCAGCTGCTTTTATCGCAGGATAACCAAGGACGGATTGGAGCCAGTTTGACGCGCACGGCACTTCCAATCTTCGCGTTATGCGTGCTGTTGGCAGGGTGCGGCGATAGCGCGCTTCCGTCAAGCCTTGGGTCGGACGCTGGCGTGACGCTTGACGCACGCGCAGTGGAGACGGGCGTTCTTCCGAACCCTAATAAAATCGAATTTGCGGGCCGTTTTGAAACGCGCAGCGATCTTGGCATTGATAAATTCTGTGCTGTGAAAACCGATGCCGATCGCTTCGATATCGGTTTTCTTGCGGTCTTCGGGCCCGAAAGCAAATGCGAAGGAACCGGAACAGCGTCCGTTCAGGGCGATGAGGTCGAAGTCACATTGAACGGTAAAGGTGCTTGCACGTTTGCCGCCCGTTATGATGGTATTGAACTGCGCTTTGCTGGCGCGGTTGAAAGCGGTTGCGCCAGCTATTGCTCGGAAAAGGCAAGCCTTTCCGGCACGCATTATTTTATGATTGAGCCAGGAGATAGCGCGGCCCGCAATACGCTAGGCCGCGAAATCGATCGCCTCTGCGGTTAAGACCGCGGTATTACCAAGCATGCTTGCCCCGATGCCTTCACCTTTGCGCAGGTGGCATCTGCGACTGCTTTGCTTGCAAATGGGCCTGCTTGTAACCGGGTAATCGTGCCGTTGGCTTTTAGATATGGCTGAAGTGGTTCGAGCGCAGGGATTTTACGCTCCAAGCTCGCCCAGAGCTTTTGCGCATTTGCTTCGGAACCGAACGCCCCAAGCTGAATGCGCCATGCGCCGTCATTGATGGATGCCTTTGTGGGCAGCATTGCTGCTGGCTGGGGCTTCATGGGCGCTGGTTTGACGGCGACAGGTAGTTTTGCGGCTGCGTCTGCAACCCGAATATTGGATGGAAAGCCGGGTGTCTTCGGCGTTGCTGCTGGCGGCCGCTGCACTGTCACAGGTGCGACCATCTTTGGCGGCGGTGTTGTGTCAACGGCAAGGCCGCCAACTTGAGCCGCCCGAATGCGACTAGCACGCTGTTCCAATTCGCCGGCCAATATGGAAGCCGCCTGCCGTTGTTCAAGGGGGATATACTGGTCCATTTGCGCAAGGCTGCCCGAAGCGGGCGTCATTCCCGCCGATGATGATCGGGTCATCAAAGCATATGCACGAACCCAGTCTTTCTCAATGTGGACACCGTTGAAAAGTTCGGTCGCAAGCAGATATTGCGCGCGCGGGTCGCCGCGGTCCGATGACGCCTGAAGATAGGGCAGCGCTTCGGCGATTTTCTGTTGGTAATGCAGCAGGTGGCCGCAACTGTCCGCGGCTTGCAGATGCCCAAGCGCTGCCGCCTTTTTGTACCAATCTAAAGCGACATTAAGATCGGTCTTTACACCACGGCCCAATTTATATGCTTGGCCCAAATTGAATTGTGCGTCCGGATCACCCTTGAGTGCAGGACCACGCCATTGCTTGACGGCCGTCTCATATTCGCCGCGTGACCACGCTTCCACGCCCGCCTTAGTATCGGCGTGCGCTGGAACAGTTCCAGCCGCGAGAATAAGGCTCCCAAGGGCCAGAGATAATGTTTGAAACCGCAACGCCATTTTTTTCGCACTCCATCTTTTCCGAGATATTTCTCAGCGATGTCCTGATATTTCAAAGACACTGACATTTGGTAAAGATTGGACTTTAATTTCTTAACCAACCAACCGGGCAAATTTGACGCTTTTCCGCCGGGTAGCTTTTAAGGATTACTGTGGTTGTACCCGAAAAGGTAAGCCCGAGATGGCGATCAGTGTTAACCTATTTTTAGCCCTGTTCTGTCACATTCCCATCTGAAACATTTGCAAAAGGGGAATGGTGTGCGGGTACTCGCATTGGCATCACAGAAGGGCGGATCGGGCAAAACGACCCTGTCAGGCCATTTGGCGGTTCAGGCGCAGATGGCAGGCGCGGGGCCAGTCGTGCTTATCGATATCGATCCCCAGGGGTCTTTGGCCGATTGGTGGAATGAACGTGAAGCCGACCTTCCTGCGTTTGCGCAGACAACGGTGGCGCGCCTCGCCACCGACCTTGCCGTTTTGCGGCAGCAAGGTTTTAAACTGGCGGTGATTGATACGCCTCCTGCCATTACGATGGCTATCCAGAGTGTCATTTCGGTATCAGAGCTGATCGTCGTGCCTACGCGGCCGAGCCCGCATGACTTGCGCGCCGTGGGTGCGACCGTTGACCTGTGTGAGCGCGCTGGCAAGCCGCTCATCTTCGTTGTGAACGCAGCGACACCAAAGGCCCGGATTACTTCAGAAGCCGCCGTGGCACTGTCGCAGCACGGAACCGTCGCGCCGATTACGCTCCACCATCGCACTGATTTCGCTGCCTCAATGATCGATGGCCGCACAGTGATGGAAATCGACCCCAATGGCAGGTCTTCGCAAGAGGTTATCCAGCTTTGGACGTATATTTCGGACCGTCTTGAAAAGAATTTCCGGCGCACCGTTTTTAGTGCCGCCGCCGCTGCAAGCCAGCAAATATCCGCCGCGCGTCCCATGGGTGGCTTTGGCCGCCGGGTCGTAGGTTAAGCGAAGGAAGGGCATAAAAATGGGTGAGCCTAAACCAATAGCTTCGCTTTCGGGCATATTGTTGGCACGCAAAGGACTGGCACGTCCCGCTATGCGCCGTCCATCAATGCTTACAAGCAATGGCAACGCTGCAATGGCGCAAGACGACTTGGGTTGGAACGACATGGGATATGATGTCGATCCAGATCCCACGACCCCAATGGATTATGATCACGGCTTTCGCGGGGCTAACCCGCTTGCCGCGGCTGTTCCCGAGGTCAGGCACCTGCAAGACCGCCTCACAAACGCGCTTTCCTCCGACATTGAACCCGAAGCTGGCTTTGATAGCTTTGCTGATGCGCCGGAATCGGTCACCGATGACCAGGCAATTGTTACCATGACACCTGAGCCAGTAATGCGGCCGATCTCGCGTCTGGGTGCCACGGATGCGCCACGTTCGCGTGCCCGCGCGAAGCCTGGCTTGAAAGAGAAATCGGCATTCACATTGCGTCTGGATAGCGAACGTCATTTGAAGTTGCGTTTGGCATCTGCGGTGCGCCACCAGTCTGCACAACAGTTGGTAACCGATGCACTTGACGCATTTCTTGGGTCCTTGCCGGAAATTGCCCAACTCACGGTTCATGTTCTTGCGAAAAAACACTGATGCCTGTATTTAGCTTTTTTGAGGTGATGCCATGAATAGCCGTGTTGTCATAAAGCTGGCCTTGTCGATTGCGTGCGTCGCGGTTCCGGCAATGACTGCGTCGGCGGCCGGAGCTGGCAGTACAGCCAATTTTTCCGTCCACAGGGCGTCGCCGCAAAAGGCATTTGCCTGGGTGAAGACAGCCGAACGGGCACTCAGGCAAGGCAAGGCTGACAAGGCATTGGCCTTTGCAGAGCGTGCGGTTCACGCCGACATGCAAAACCGCGACTATCGTGGGTTGCTGGCGCGCGTTTACATGGCGAAGGGGCGTTTTGCTTCAGCTGAACGAACGTTGATGGACGTTATGGAGCTGGGCCAAGTCGACTCACGCACGGTCATTAGCCTCGCATTGGCGCGCATCGCCTTGGGCAACACCGAATCTGCCGTTTTGCTTGTCGATTCGAACCGATCCATTCTGCCTGTCAGCGACTATGCGTTGACTTTGGCTTTGGCAGGTCGTTCGGCGGATGCAGTCAAAATTCTGACCGACGCCGTGCGCATCGAGCATGCCACATCGCGCATACGCCAGAATTTGGCATTGGCCTATGCGCTTGACGGTCGCTGGCGCGATGCGCGGATCATGGCTTCGCAAGATATGCCGCAGGAGCGTGTCAACGAACGGATCGCCGAATGGGCGCAGCTCGCCCGTCCCGGTGCTTATACGTCGCGCGTAGCAGGCCTTTTGAAAGTTCGGCCTGACATGTCAGATAGAGGACAGCCTCTGCACCTCGCTTTGAACAGTTTCGATTCAGTAGGATTTGCGAAAGCTGATTTAGCGCCAACTGTTGCGCCAGAATTTGCAGATGTCGCTCCTGCACCCGCAGCTGAGTTAGCTGCTATAGGGCCCGCACCCGTTTCAGAAAGCGCAGGCTTTGCCCCTGTTGAAAATTTTGTGAAGTTTGCCGATGCAACGCCTAAGCGGCCTGCTTACGAAGCGCCGCTTATCAAAGCATCACAAGTCCCTGCAAAGTCAGCCGCAGTCCCGCCTGTAAAACTCGCGCTTGCTGACGTATCAGCAAAAACGCCAGCAGTTACAGGAAGCTACCTGGTTCAACTTGGCGCTTTTTCGTCTGTGGCCAATGCGCAAGCGGCCTGGAACAAATATGCCAAACGCTATGGCGCGCTTAACGGCTTTGAATTCGCCAGTTCGACCTTAATGGTCAATGGCAGGAAACTTATTCGTCTGGCTGCAATGGGCTTCGGGAACGCGGCAAGCGCAAACGCAACTTGCAAGATGATCAAGTCGCAAGGCGGTGATTGTTTCGTGCGCACGAATGGTAGCCTCCAAAATATTCGGATGGCGAATGCCGCAGGGCGTAAGATCGCCGCACGATAAATTGATAGATTTGGAACACTTAGGGGGCGGCGCGTCTAAATGACCTTGCCGCCCTTTAGCATATGGCGCACGCGGCCCTGAACCGGGAGCCGGTCAAATGGCGTATTGCCAGCAAGTGCGGCCATGCGGTCGCCATCCACTTGCCAAGGCGCATCCGGGTCGATGAGGATGAGGTCCGCCTCATACCCTTCTAGTATTTGACCGGCATTCAGCCCCAAAATGTTCGCGGGATTTGATGCAAGCAGTTCGAACAACCGTCCCGTCGAAATCACATTGTCACGCACGAGGTTGAGCGAAAGCGCGAGAAGCGTTTCCGCCCCCGCCATACCCGGCGCGCTTTCGGAATAGGGCAGGCGCTTGTCCTCTGGCCCGCGCGGGTCGTGCCCAGATGCAATCACATCAATTGTGCCATCGGCAACAGCGGCGATGCAGGCCAGTCGGTCGCTCTCCGAACGCAAGGGCGGCGATAGATGGGCGAAGGTCCGGAAATCAGAAACGGCATTGTCGGATAGGAACAGGTGCCCTGGCGTAATGCCGCATGTGATACGTAAGCCCTTTGCCTTCCCTGCGCGAATTAGGTCCAGCCCTCGTTCGGTCGTCACTTGGCGGAAATGCACATGTGCGCAGCTTTCCTCCGCGAGCAATAGGTCGCGGGCGATGGCGAGCGCTTCGGTGATGGGGGATGCGCTGGATAGACCCAGTAACGTCGCTGTTTCCCCAGCGGTTGCAACTGCGTTGCCCGATAGGCCTGCATCTTCGCTGTGCACAAAGACGGGCAGGTCGAGCGCATGGCAGTATCGCATGATGCGCAGCAATATGCCGCTATCGGCAATCCATTTGCGTCCTGTGGCAACACCAACTGCGCCTGCTTCTTTCATCAGCGCGATTTCGGCCATGTGCAGCCCGTTGAGGCCCTGCGTTGCCGAAGCGAGCGGGTGCACCCACAGATCGGGTTTCCCCTTGAGCGCTGCAAAGCGCACCGTTGCGGGGTCGTCGTGCACAGGCGACTGGTCAGGCATAAGCGCCGCGCGCGTGATTCCACCAAAGCGGAAAGCGGGCTTGTCGGTCTTGAACACGCCAAGATCAATGATGCCCGGCGCGATGATGAGATCGCTTGCGTCAAGCTGGTCAGCAATTGGTGCTGCTTTCCCAACCGAGGCAATTTTGCCATTTTCGATGTGCAAATGCAGTGGTTCGGCCTTGTCCGCGCCAGGTAAAATGGCGTGGCCGTTCAGGATGCTGATTCCGATCATGACCAACCCTCCTGACCGCGTGCCTTTCGGGTGAGTATATCGAGGCACGCCATGCGAACGGCGACACCCATTTCAACCTGTTCGGTTATGGCGGAACGTTCAACATCGTCGGCGATATTGCTCGCAATCTCTACACCGCGATTCATTGGGCCCGGGTGCATGACGAGCGCATGGGGCTTCGCCAATGCTAGCCGGCGTTCATCGAGGCCATATAGATGGAAATACTCGCGGGGCGAGGGGATGAAATCCCCCTGCATACGTTCATTCTGAAGCCGCAGCATCATGACGACATCTGCACCATTCAGCGCCGCATCAAAATTGGTGAAGGTCTGCGCACCAAATGCCTCGATACCGCTCGGCATCAATGCAGGCGGCGCAACGACACGGACTTCAGCGCCCAGAGTTTTGAGGCAAAACAGGTTTGAACGCGCCACCCGGCTGTGCAGCACATCGCCGCAGATGACGACGGTTTGGCCCTCAACCCGCCCTTTGCGGCGCATGATGGTAAGCGAATCGAGCAGCGCCTGCGTTGGATGTTCGTGGCTTCCGTCGCCCGCGTTGATGACAGGACAATCGACTTTGCTTGAAATCAGCTGCACCGCGCCGGAACTGCCGTGGCGGATGACAATGGCATCGGCGCGCATGGCGTTCAATGTCATTGCCGTGTCGATAAGTGTTTCGCCTTTTTTGACGCTCGATTGCGCCGCGTGCATATTCACGACGTCTGCGCCAAGCCGTTTTCCGGCAATTTCGAATGACAGCAATGTGCGTGTCGAGTTTTCAAAAAAGGCATTGATAATCGTAAGGCCGGACAAACGGCCGTCATGCTTTGCAGGGCCGGAGCGGTTCAAGGCCACCCATTGTTCAGCCTCTTTCAGGATGTAGAGAATTTCCCATTTCTGAAGTCCAGCGATACCAAGCAAATGCTTGTGTGGAAAAGCGCCCGACCCGCTTGGAAAGCTGTCGGCTGCAAAAGGCTGAGTCCATGTCATTAAAGCGATGCCCTTAAAGGGAAGGGGGGCAATACTCAATCATTTTGTCTTGTAGGTCGTGGCTGAACAAAAACCGTCACCCAATGGTCAGCGCATCGATCGCGCCTTGCAGGATGAATGCCGCTGCGCCGCTGTCGATTTTTTCGGCCCGTTTCGCACGGCTCATGTCGGCGGCAATCATGTCGCGCTCGACCGCTTGAGTCGACCAGCGTTCGTCGCGTAACAAAATCGGCAGGCCAAGATCCGCGATGTTACGTGCAAAAGCGCGGCTTGATTGGCTTCTGGGGCTTTCACTGCCGTCCATGTTGAGCGGCAAGCCAATCACGATACCGCGCGTGGGGCGCGTTGCAATCGCGGTGCTAAGCAACGCCTTGTCCTTGGAAAACTTGCTCCTGCGGATCAGATCGGCGGGGGATGCAAATGTCCAGCCAGCGTCGCAAAACGCCGTGCCAATCGTTTTGGTGCCGATATCGAGCCCGATCAACACGCCGCCGTCCGGCAGCTGTTCCAGAAAGTCAGCGACGGCGTCAAAAATCATTTCTGAAGAAACTTCCGCAGCCGGAACGTAGCATCTGCCCGCACATTCGCCCAGAAAAGAGGGAAATCATACACATGGTAATTGTTGCCGGGCAGGACATATGGCCCAACTTCGGGCGGATCACCGATCAATAGAAAGCCCGTTGGATCGCATCGTGCGGGTACGGCACCAACGACCAGCTCACCGGCCTCCATCGACGCATCTGGTTTTAATGTGCCCAAATTGGCCTTCATGTCCGCCGCAGCTGCTGCGCCACCGTTCAACGGATTGGTGCACAACATTGCAGTGCCTTTGCGGCTTTGCCCGTTGAAACCCGTCGTTGCGTCGTAGACTTTTGATATGCGCTCATACTCGGCCGGCTCGGCAAAGCTTTGCCACGCCATGATGCACCCAGTCTGATCCGGACCCGAACATGCGGACAGCCCCATCGCAGCGACATCATTGTCCACTGAAATTGGCCAGCCAACAACATAAGCGGCGACGATTCGTTTGGCGATTGGTTTGCCTGCAACGCGATCCTTCAGCAGATGTGTAAGGTGCAGCGCGCCTTGGCTATGGCCAGCCAATATAATCGGCCGGTCTTTTTGCACTTTCGCTACAAATTCATCGAACGCCAAAAGAACGTCTTGATATGCGGCGTCCAACGCCAGTTGCCCCTCGGGCTTCGTGGTCAGGAACGAGCCTATTGCCGCCTGACGATAGCGGGGCGCCCACATTTCGCCGGTGCTGGCAAAGGGCGAGGCTAGGCCACGCAGGAACAATTTAGCGCGATCCTGCGATTCCGCGTCGTCCAGCGGGGCATTCCAATGGTCCCTGCCGATATAGGATGTTGGGTGAACGAAAAATATCGCCGCGAGTCCGCGTACTTCTGGCTTCACAGCGCCTGTCGGTAACCAGTCCACTGGATTCTCGGCCTTACCGGGCCGCGCAAACCACATATCGTTTCTGGCATATTTGTTCGGTTCAAACGCCGCCTGTTTTTCGAACTTTGCCGTTGGAACGAATGCCAGTTCGGTGAGCTCAGCCTCATAAATGCGGATAACGAAACCGCCCGCAATGACGAGGACGATGAGCGCTGCAACGATATAAATGAATTTACGAGCCAAGTTTATGTCCTGAAATTTTGATGCGATTTAGCCGATTGGATGGAAATAGCATCGGAAAATTGAATAGAGCCTGAAAGATTAAGCTTTTCCGTTGAAGCGGGGCAGGCGCAATGCTAGCGGCACGAATGGATCGCTGGCCGATCCCGACCGCAAGGAACACCATGTCTGTAGATAAAGATACCGTGAACAAAATCGCACGGCTTTCGCGCATCGCGATTAGCGATGCAGAGGCTGACAAGATGGTCGGCGAACTCAATGGCATTCTTGCCTGGGTGGAGCAATTGGGCGAGGTTGACGTCACTGGCGTTGAGCCGATGACGGCTGTCATCTCCAATAAGCTGCGCCTGCGCGACGACGTCGTCACCGATGGCGATGTGCGCGACAAGGTGCTTGCCAATGCTCCAGCGAAGGAAGGCAGCTTCTTTGGCGTGCCCAAGGTGATTGAGTGATGCAGGGCTATACTCCCCATTTCGTCATCCTGAACTTGTTTCAGGATAACACGCAACGGCATTTTGTTGTGCTGAAACAGTTTCAGCATGACGAGGATTCTGTATGACTGATTTTTCGAGACTGGGCGTGGCCGCCATTCGTGATGGCGTCGCCAACGGCGAATTCAAAGCCGTTGAGGTTGCTGAAGCGCTGAACACGCGCGTTGCTGCGGCAAAGGCACTGAACGCCTTTATCGTGGAAACACCTGAAATGGCCGTTGCGGCTGCGCAAGCGGTTGATGCGGATCGCGCTGCTGGCAAGCCACTTGGCAAAATGGCAGGCGTACCGATCGGCATGAAGGATTTGTTCTGCACCGAAGGCGTTCAGACGACCGCTGCAAGCCACATGTTGGAAGGTTTCGTGCCGACATATGAGTCGACGGTATCCGCCAATCTTTGGAAGGCTGGCGCAGGGATGTTGGGCAAGCTCAACCTTGACCAGTTCGCCATGGGCTCGTCGAACGAAACCAGCTATTTCGGTAATGTCATTTCGCCTTGGCGTCGTAACGACGGTGGCAACGCCGCACTTGCGCCGGGTGGTTCGTCGGGCGGGTCGTCCTCTGCCATCGCGGCACGGCTGTGCCCCGCTGCGACAGGTACCGACACCGGCGGATCCATCCGCCAACCAGCGGCATTTGTCGGCATTAGCGGCATAAAGCCAACCTATGGCCGCTGCTCGCGTTGGGGCATTGTGGCGTTTGCCAGTTCGCTTGACCAAGCTGGCCCAATGGCGCGCGACGTCCGCGATTGCGCGATCATGTTGGAAGCGATGGCAGGCTTTGATCCGAAGGATCCGACCTCGCTCGATTTGCCTGTGCCCGCATGGGAAGCAGGTCTGAACAGCGATCTGAAGGGCAAGCGCATTGGCATCCCCCGCGAATATCGTCTTGATGGTATCGACGAAGATATTGCCAAGATGTGGGATAATGGCATCGCATGGCTGAAGGATGCGGGCGCGGAAATCGTCGACATCAGCCTGCCGCATACAAAATATGCGTTGCCTGCTTATTATATCATCGCACCTGCTGAAGCGTCATCGAACCTTGCGCGCTTTGACGGCGTGCGCTTCGGTTTGCGCGACTTGCCTGAGGGCGCTGGCCTGCAGGATATGTATGCCGCAACCCGCGCCGCCGGTTTCGGCGAAGAAGTGCGCCGCCGCATCATGATCGGCACTTATGTGCTCAGCGCTGGTTTCTACGACGCATATTACACGCAGGCGCAAAAGGTTCGTGCCTTGATCGCACGCGATTTCGAAAATGCATGGGCAAGCTGTGACCTCATCCTCGCGCCAACCACACCAAGCGCGGCCTTTGGCTTGGGTGAGAAGAACGCCGACCCATTGTCGATGTACTTGAATGATGTGTTCGCGGTGCCTGCCTCATTGGCTGGCCTGCCCGCGATGTCGGTTCCGGGCGGCCTCGACAAGCAAGGCCTGCCTTTGGGTCTGCAGATTATCGGTAAGGCGCTTGACGAACAGGCTGTGCTTAACGCCGGCCTCGCGATTGAGGAGCGTTCAGGATTTACGGCGGAAGCCGGAGAGTGGTGGTAATATGAGCGAATACCGCATCCAGGGAAACACCGGCGAGTGGGAGGTCGTAATTGGCCTTGAGGTCCATGCGCAGATCACCAGCGAGTCCAAACTCTTTTCGGGCTCCTCCACCGGCTTTGGCGCCGAACCCAACAGCCATGTCAGCCTTGTCGACGCAGCGATGCCCGGCATGTTGCCTGTGCCAAACCGTGAATGTCTGCGACAGGCTGTGCGTACCGGCATGGCGATCAACGCGCAGATCAATCGCTGGTCGCGCTTTGACCGTAAGAATTATTTCTACGCGGATTTGCCGCAGGGCTACCAGATTTCGCAGCTCTATCACCCCATTGTGGGAGAGGGCGAGATTGAAGTCACGCTGAACGAAAAAGATCCCGATAGCCCGACCAAGAAAATCGGTATTGAGCGGATCCACGTTGAACAGGACGCAGGGAAGTTGATGCATGACCAGCATCCAACAATGTCTTTTGTCGATTTGAATCGCTCGGGTGTCGCGTTGATGGAAATCGTGTCGCGTCCTGACATTGGTAGCCCGCAAGAGGCTGGGGCGTATCTCAAGAAACTCCGCTCCATCCTGCGCTATGTCGGATCGTGCGACGGCAATATGGAGCAAGGCTCCATGCGCGCTGACGTCAACGTGTCTGTCCGCAAGCCCGGTGGTGAACTGGGTACGCGCACAGAGACCAAGAACGTCAACTCCATCCGCTTCATGATGCAGGCGATTGAGTATGAAGCGCAGCGTCAGGTGGATCTGATCGAAAGTGGCGGCGCAGTGGTTCAGGAAACCCGCTTGTTCGACCCGAACAAGATGGAGACGCGCTCGATGCGGTCGAAAGAAGACGCGCATGATTATCGTTATTTCCCCGACCCTGATTTGTTGCCAGTCGAACTCGACGACGCGTTTCTGGAGGAATGCCGTGCGTCCTTGCCAGAACTTCCCGACGCCAAGCGTACGCGTTATGAAGCATTGGGCCTTACCGCATACAATGCGGCTGTTCTGACGGCGGAAGCCGAAACGGCGTTTTGGTTTGAAGATTTGTTGGCCGAAGGTGTCGATGCCAAGCAGGCGTCGAACTGGCTGATGTCCGAATTGTTCGGTGCGCTGAACAAGCTGGGCAAGACCTTGGACGAAAGCCCGGTCAATCCAAAGCAAGCCGCCGAGCTTCTTGGCCTGGTTGCCGATGGCACGATCAGTGGCAGCATCGCCAAGCAGGTCTTCGAAATCATGCTTGAGACAAAACAGGGTGCATCTGCGATTGTCGAAGAAAAGGGCCTGAAACAGACCAACGACACTGGCGCAATTGAGGCAGAGATTGCCAAGATCATGGCCGCCAATGAAGATAAGGTCACCGAGTATCGGTCGGGCAAAGACAAATTGTTTGGTTTCTTCGTGGGCCAGACGATGAAGGCGATGCAGGGCAAGGCCAATCCGGGCGTGGTCAACCAGCTGCTTAAGGCGAAGCTGGGCTGAGGCCTTGCGGCCCACAACGCTCTATTTCCACGGCCTGCCGGGATCGGCGGCGGAGCTTGCCGGCTTCGGGCCGGAGCTCTCAGCGCGCACGGCGGCGTTCCATGTCGCCGCGCGCCGAGGGGAATTCGCAAGTCTCGCCAACCAGATCGCTGCGCAGTCTCCTCAAGGGCCTCTGCGTCTGGTCGGATTCTCGCTCGGCGCTGCGGCGGCGCTGCGGGTAGCACCGCTCTTGGGTGAGCGCGTGGAGCATATCGACCTCGTTTCGCCCGCCGCTCCGCTCCAGCTCGGTGATTTTCTCGGCGGCATGGCGGGCGCTCCGGTGTTTCGAGCTGCGCTGGCGGGGCCCGTGCCGTTCGCCGCGCTCACCTTCGTGCAGGCGCAAGTTACCTGCCTCGCGCCTGACAGAATGGCGTTGGCCCTGATGGCCAAGGCGCGCGGTGCCGACCGCGATCTCGCCGCAGACCCCCAGTTCATCAAGGCACTGGCGCAGTCGCTGCGCATGAGCCTGCTCGAGCAGCGTGCGGCCTACACCGCCGAGATCCGGGCCTACGTCGCCGACTGGTCGCCGGTGCTGGCCGAGGTGCATCAGCCGGTCGCGATCTGGCAGGGAAGCGAAGACGACTGGAC
The DNA here is from genome assembly GCA_002255985.1 of Sphingomonadaceae bacterium PASS1. Lineage (GTDB taxonomy): Bacteria > Pseudomonadota > Alphaproteobacteria > Sphingomonadales > Sphingomonadaceae > Sphingorhabdus_B. Next base: position 105 of record NKIR01000010.1, on the reverse strand, counting down.
CCCGCCCGCCATGGCGCAGGCGCTCGCGGCGGCCCTGCCCTCCCGCCCGCAGGTGACGATGATTGAGGGCGCCTCGCATTTCTCAACGCTGCGCCGCTACCTGAG
>NKIR01000023.1 GCA_002255985.1 Sphingomonadaceae bacterium PASS1 | reverse complement strand
TTCCGGCTATCATCCGCGCGTGGTTGCGATGGCGAAGGCTACGTCCAGCAATATTCTTGCAAGACTCCCAACCTCGATATTTCTATTCTGAGTTGCGTTTCCGCATAGCAGAGCCGTTCGGGAATGTAATCGTACCGTTACTTAATATCGTACGGGGCATGTTCCGGCAAAGTATGGCAAGTCTTCTGTTCCGAAGCATTGGATTTGTTTCAAGAGCAGACGCTCAATGGTGCCTAAAATCGCGTGTAGTTACGGCAATGTTTCCACAGATATCGAAAATCGTGTCGTCTACAAATACTATTTATCAGATCAACACAGTTGGTGTTGTTGCCAATTTTGAATACCGGCCTAATCGGGATTCTATGATCCGTTTGTTGTCAGATCCCTATATTGACAGCTTGCTTCAAGAGTTGGACATCAAAGTAATTTTACTAGGCCGGGGATCATTGGAATTTATCTTTCAATTAAAGCCAGCACTACAAAAGCACGTAGACGAAAGAAGATCTGGGCCATTTAACGAACTTACTGAGGCGCTTTCAACGGTAGACATTACCATATCCCCTGCGCTTTTTGGTGCCGGTGTAAAAAACAAAGTTTTGGAAGCGAATAACGCTGAGAAGCTGTGCCTAGCGTCACGCGAGTGTGCCGGAGAATATGGTTACGATGAAACTCTCACTATCTATTTCCAGGATGGACGTCATCTAGCACAGAAGATAAATTCTCTAAATGTCGCCCTGAAAGAGTTTGGTTCATGCTCCAGCGCTATGCTCAAGCTTCGAGGTGAAATTATTTCCTTATTTCGAGGCATATAATAACGAAAATTTTGGATAAACGCGCGATGAATAAGCATATTTTTATAGTCGAAAGTTTCACTGCTACTACTCATACATTTATACGAGAAGATGTTCTGCGGCATGATAGCAGTAATATCATAGACATTTCAAAAATAGAAATCCAAAAAATACGCGACTTTGGAATAAGTCAATTATATATCTTAAAAAGGATAATAAAAATCATTTTATGTAATCCTTTGGATATCGCTAAATTACTATTTTCGATTAGATTTTTACAAAATGCCAAGGCGTTATATTTATGGTCGAGAATTGACGAAATCCACAATCTTGGGCCTGGCGATCTATTATCATGTCATTTTGTTGCAAAATGCGCTGTGATTGGCTTTTTGGCGCGCTGTCAAACTGGCTGTCAGCTCCGTATTATATGTCACGCGTCAGATCTATATACACTGCCAAGAGGGATGAACATTATTCTGCAAAACGCGACTATTTTGGAGCCTGTTACATGGTTTGCGAAAGGCTTTATTTTTGGCCGAATTGGATCGGCAGCTTTAGGCAAGGCTATAATGCGGCGGAACGGGGTAGCCGAAATGGCGGCTCCCAAGGACGAAATAAATAATACATTAGTCCCTTCAGCGACGTTGAGGCTGCTTACCGCATGTAGATTAGTAAATCAGAAAGACATTCATTTTGCCATAATGGTAGTTAACCAATTAAAAGCATCCGGTTTTTCGGTGCTGTTCGAAGTAATCGGGTCGGGACCATTATACGCCAGCCTTGTTCGAGACGTGGAAGGGCTCAATTTGAACAACGAAGTTACTTTTGTTGGAGAACGCGACAATGACTACGTGCGTCAGGCTATGCGACGATCAGACGCTTTCCTGCTTCCGTGTGAAGAATTAAATTTGGACCACGCGGACGGATTGCCAGTTGTTTTTCAGGAGGCGCTGTCGGAGGGTTGCCCGATTTTCTGTAGACGGGCTTTTGGGGTCGCAGAATTGATAATCAATGGAATAAATGGATGGGCGTTTGAAGGCAGCGATGATGAGGCCGTTTGGGCAAAAGTGATCTCTTCTCAGGTAAAAGGCTTTGACCGCGCACTCATTCGTAATGTGGCAAATCACCAGCGTTAGCGTGGAAGACGCCGAATTGCGCCACCCCCAGCTCGACCAGACTGTTCCAGACTGGTTTAAAAAGGGGCCCCTGGCGCGATCCTTAACGCAAAACGGGCTACTTAACACATGATCAAAAATAGAGTTCTGGTTGCTGATTATGGAGATTGGTTGTCGAGCGATTTTGCTGAATTTCTGAAAAACCATGGAAGAAACGTTGTTTTGAGAAATAACATTCAAATGTGCCCATTGTTGCGGGGACTAAGAGGTTTTTTTTGGATTTTTGGTAAAGAGAGGATATTGCTTGATCTGAGGCGCTTGATCGAATTCGGTTGCATGGATTTTTATCTGTGTTTTGTTTTACTTTTTTATAGGCCAACGACTTTAATAGTATTTAAAGGGCAGTGTTTATTGACACCTCTGATCGCCCGTGCGGTAGGTGTTCGGATCACGTTAGTATTTGGGTCTCTGCCAATTTTAAGCGATCGTTGGGTTTTGTGTTCTAAGCCGAAAATTTGGCATTACATCGAAAACGCTCAGCAAAAAATAGCCCATATCGTAGTTTGCGAAAGTACATTCATCGCAAAGCTTTTGAAGCATGACAATGTGAGTGTCGTACATACTTTCATGGACCCGCGGCAGATCGTCAAGCACCCACGATGTTTCTCAAGAGACATAGGAGAGCGGCCGAAAGTGCTATTCGTTGGCGATGACGAACGAAAGGGGGCAGAATGTTTTGCTAAATCTTGTGACGGGATTGATTTTAGCCGTGTCGAGGTGGTTGCAATATCTGACCATCTTGCGGTTAAGGATTGCAAAAAAATATCTATGGCGCCTCGTATGAAGCGGGAAAAGTTTTTGGAGTATCTCAATGAAATAGACTCTATCGTCACGCCAACTGCAGGGGACGGCGGACCTCGCATCATATTTGAGGCTCTATGGCGAGGTAAATCTGTAATTTCATCACACTACTGCGCGGCCACCGACCTATCCGACAACCCTTTAGTTACATTGACCAGTCTAAATCCCATCGATATTGCAACGGCGATAAACTCGTTTCAGAGGGAACCGCAAATTATAGTGGCTGGTTTGCAAAAGTTGAGGAATTCTGTAACCCGGCAACAGCGTCTTTTGTTACGAAGTTTGTAAATCCGCAGTGCCGATGCGACAAACAATTTTTTATGAAAGAAATGTGGATGCGTCGTACGGTACTTATATTTGTGCCCCATTTTCTCCCGGGGTACAGAGGAGGTGGGCCAATACGCAGCGTGGCAAATTTAGTGCGCAGCCTTGGTAAGGTGTACGATTTTCGTATCGTAACCAGTGACCGCGATCTTGGTATGCACGACAGCTACGCAAACGTTGAAATAGGGCGATGGGTTCAAGTAGAAGCAGCACAGGTAATGTATCTTTCACCCGAGATGCAGCGGCTAAAGATAATCTCCACGATTATGAAAGAGACGGCTCACGATGTCGTCTATTTAAATAGCTTTCTGCATCCACGGTTCTCGCTTCTTCCCCTAATCGCATCAAAACTTGCTAAAAGTAGACGGCCAGTTGTTCTTGCGCCTCGCGGCGAGTTTTCGCGGGTAGCATTAAGGATCAAGCGCCTAAAAAAATCGACTTTCATATGCGCGTCTCGGTTAATTAGGCTACATGCAGGGATCAGATGGCAGGCATCAAGCGCTCTCGAAGCAGCTGATATCCAGCGCGCAATAGGGGGACAAGCTAAAGACATATGCATCGCCAGCGACCTTCCGCACTTTGAATACAATATTCCTAGCAAACCTATTCGCCACGCAGGCGATCCTTTGCGGGTTCTTTTTGCTTCACGCATATGCAAGATGAAGAATCTTGACTTTGCTTTACGAGTTCTTGCTGAGATAAAAGTGCCGATTGAGCTTACTATTGTAGGACCAATCGACGATCCTGATTATTGGGATCATTGCGGGTCACTCATACGTTCGCTCCCGGATAATGTACGCGTGCAGTTTGATGGTCCACTCCATCCAGATGCGCTTCAACCTCTCATGGCGGTTAGCGATCTGCTTTTTTTGCCTACCCAGGGAGAAAACTTTGGGCACGTCATTATTGAGGCTTTGGCGGCTGGCACTCCGGTTCTCATTAGCGACCAGACACCTTGGCAAGATCTTGAAGAAAAGGGAGTTGGCTGGTGTATACCGCTGAGTGAAAAACATGTCTACATATCAGCAATTTTGAAATTGTTTGCAATGAAGAAAATTAAAAATTCAGAAATGCGCTCAAAGTGTCTCGCATATGCAGGACAATTTATGAAAGAAAATAATATTATCGAAGAAAATAGGAAAATATTCCATTTTTTATAAATTAAAAATTGTTGAATTTGATTGGAAATCAAATAATGAAAGAAATTCAACGTAAACTCAAGAATTCACAAATATTAGAATTTTTTCATGATAATTTTGTCGATACTCAGGTTCGGCATTTTGTTGAGATGATCAAAGAATTAGAAAACCCGGTTAAAAAAGTGATAGATATTGGAGGAGGCGTCGGCTTTTTCGCTCACGCCTTGATTTTGCGAGCAGGACTAGATGCGCAGGTAATTGATACGGATCCGGTCTCTGTCGCCGCTTGCAGGGCAAGAGGCGTGCCGGCTCAGGTTGGTGACGCGTTGAACCCTCCCCAGGGAGGTGACGAAGATATCGTCAGCTTCAACCTGATTCTGCATCATCTTGTTGCAGCATCCGATGCCGAAACAGAGGCGCTGCAAGAGCGTGCGATTGCAGTTTGGCGGCGCAAGGCCAGCGCAGTGTTCGTGAACGAATATATTTATGACAGCTACATTGGAAATGCATCTGGTTGGCTGATTTACAGAATTACATCGTCACGGTACCTTTCAATTTTGGGTCAAGCCGTGGCTCAACTCGTTCCCTCGTTACGCGCAAATACATTTGGTACCGGCGTGCGTTTTCGCGCCAATAGGGAATGGGTCAATATTTTTGACAACCTTGGATACGAAGTCGTAGCCTACCGAAAAGGGGCTGAGGAGAATGTTTCACTGGCTCGCCGGATGCTCATGATAAAGAGCTGTCGCCGCGACAGTTACTTACTGGTTGCAAAGTGAAATCGGGGAGTTTTTGAGCAATGGCTAACCGTCAGAAGATATTAATCTTGGGTGCTAGTGGTATGTTGGGCAATGCCGTTTACCGGACGTTTGCGACCAGCCCTGGCTTCGACGTTGTAGGCACTGTGCGCAATGCATCGTCAAAGATCGTATTGCCCGAAGGAGCGAGCGGGGAATTGCTCATGGGCGTTGATGCTGAGCAAGTCGACAGCTTGGTCGCTACATTTGAAAAAGTGCGACCTGACATCGTGATAAACTGCATTGGTCTAGTTAAGCAGCTGGCAGTTACGAACGACCCGTTATTAACACTGCCTATCAATGCGGCGCTACCACACAGGCTAGCGCGAATATCGGCACTAGTAGATGCGCGACTGATCCACGTAAGCACCGATTGCGTGTTTACAGGCCGCATTGGCGATTATCGCGAGAGCGATGAACCGGATGCGCAGGACCTGTATGGGCGAAGCAAGTTATTGGGCGAGGTTGATTATCCCAATGCAATCACGCTGCGTACGTCGATAATCGGGACCGAATTGGGCAGCGCACATGGCCTTATCGGTTGGTTCCTTGACCAAACCGGACCGGTCAAGGGATTCACCAAGGCGATTTTTTCTGGTCTGCCCACGGCCGTGCTGGCGCAAGTTATGCGCGACAATGTAGTTCCCAACCCAGCATTGTGTGGGCTTTGGCACGTCTCGGCTGATCCAATAGCTAAATTTGATCTATTGCAACTTGTTGCAACTGAATATGGCAAAAACGTCGAGATAATCCCCGACGACCAGTTGGTCATCGACCGTTCACTTAATTCGAGCCGATTTCGCGAGGCTACCGGATGGAGCCCGCCATCCTGGCGGCAACTCATTACCCAAATGAGGCAGTTTGGCTGACTGCTAACACGGAAACAATCTCATGTTTAAAGATAAAGTCCTTCTTGTAACTGGTGGAACCGGATCATTCGGCAATGCCGTGCTGCGTCGCTTCCTCGACAGCGATGTCGCTGAAATCCGCATTCTCAGTCGAGATGAGAAAAAGCAGGATGACATGCGCAAGCGCTACAACTCTGAGAAACTAAAATTCTATGTGGGTGACACGCGCGACTATGGCTCGGTGTTGTCGGCGGTAAGGGGTGCAGATTTCATCTTCCACGCTGCTGCCCTGAAGCAAGTTCCGAGCTGTGAATTCCACCCGCTTGAAGCTGTCAAGACTAACATCTTAGGCACTGAAAATGTCCTGGAAGCGTCAATCAACTGCGGCGTTGAGCGTGTAATATGCCTCAGCACTGACAAGGCGGTCTATCCGATCAACGCCATGGGCATTTCCAAGGCAATGATGGAAAAGGTCGCGGTTGCCAAATCGCGCAGCAGCGAAAAGACGATCATTTGTGCCACACGCTATGGCAACGTCATGGCTTCGCGCGGCTCGGTGATCCCGCTTTTTGCCGAACAAATCCGTGCGGACAAAGCAATTACCATTACCGATCCGGCAATGACGCGCTTTATGATGACGCTGGACGACGCGGTCGAACTCGTGATGTTCGCATTTGAACATGGCAAGCCAGGCGAAATTTTCGTGCAAAAAGCTCCGGCTGCAACGATCCGTACACTGGCGCAAGCAATGTGCGAATTGGCTGGAAAACCGGATCATCCAATCAACGAAATCGGCACCCGCCATGGAGAAAAACTCTATGAAGCGTTGCTCAGTCGTGAAGAAATGGCCGCATCAGAAGATCTGGACGAATATTTCCGCGTGCCACCTGACCTTCGAGACCTAAATTACGACAAATATTTCGACAAGGGTGAGACCAAAATTACTGCGTCTGAGGACTACAATTCCCACAACACCACACGGCTTGATGTGGAGGGCATGAAAAGCCTGCTGTTGAAGCTTCCCTTCATACAAGCGATGGCCCGCGGCGAATATATCCCGCCCGACGAGTAAGCCCGACCATTTGAACCCAGAACATTGACCCGTTAAGGCGAAAACGATGCGCAAATTGAAAGTCATGACAGTAGTCGGCACGCGTCCCGAAATCATCCGTCTGTCGCGCGTGATTGTGAAACTCGACGCGCATACAGACCATGTGCTGGTGCACACTGGCCAGAATTACGATTATGAACTGAACGAGATTTTCTTTGAAGACCTCGGTATCCGCAAGCCCGACCATTTCTTAAATGCCGCAGGTGGTTCAGGCGCGGAGACAATGGGCAATGTTATTAGCAATGTCGACAAGCTGCTTGTCGAGGTACAGCCAGAAGCGTTGCTGGTGCTGGGCGATACCAATAGCTGCTCATCGATCATCCCTGCCAAACGCCGGCACATTCCGACATTCCATATGGAGGCAGGTAACCGCTGTTTCGACATGCGCGTTCCCGAGGAAATCATCCGCAAGATCGTCGATCATACCGCTGACATCAACATGCCCTATAGTGATATTGCGCGCAGCTATTTGATCCGTGAAGGCCTTTCCCCCGACATGATCGTCAAGACCGGCAGCCCGATCACTGAGGTGCTGGAGCACTATAAGGCGCGGATCGACGGTTCGAATGTGGTCGCGGAGCTAGGGCTGGAGCAAGGGCAATATTTCCTTGTCAGCACCCACCGCGAAGAGAATATCGAGCCTGACGCAGCCTTCGGGCGTTTGGTGACTTTGCTCAATACTTTGTCTGAAGTTCACGCGCTGCCGGTGATCGTGTCCACGCACCCGCGTACGCAAAAACGGATCGATGCGGCTGGGGTGAAGTTCAACGATCAGGTGCGGCTGTTGAAGCCGCTGAGCTTTTCGGACTATAACAAGCTGCAACTTTGCGCGCGCGCAGTGCTGTCCGACAGCGGTACTATTACGGAGGAAAGCTCCATCCTGAATTTCCCCGCGTTGAACTTACGAGAACAGCATGAGCGGCCAGAAGGGATGGAAGAAGCCTCTGTGATGATGGTCGGCCTGAATGTCGAACGGGTGATGCAGGGACTTGAGATACTGGCGCACCAGCCGCGCGGTGCAGAACGTTCGCTGCGGCAAGTGAGCGACTATTCCATGCCGAATGTCTCGGACAAGATCGTGCGCATCATCCTCAGCTATACCGACTATGTGAACCGCGTAGTTTGGAAGAAATATTAGGGCCACGCGATGCGTGTAGCCATCATTGCGGATACTTTTCCGCCATTGAGAACCTCGGGTGCAATTCAACTGCGGGACTTATCGCGGGAGTTTGCTGCCCAAGGGAACGCTGTAACCGTGATTGTCGCATCACCTGACATAGCAGGACCGTATAAACTAGAAGATTATGGTAACGTTGAAGTGCTGCGCCTGAAAGCACCACGGACAAAGGATATCAGCTATGTTCGACGAACTATTAATGAGTTTGTTACGCCTTTTGTTATGCAACAGAACTTTCAGCGGTCGCCATTGGCAAACGCCCAATTTGACGGCGTTGTCTGGTATTCACCTTCCATTTTCCTAGCGCCTTTCGTCAAAGCTTTGAAACGCAAGAATAGCTGCCCTACTTACCTCATAATCCGGGACATTTTTCCGCAGTGGGCGGCTGACATGGGACTCATGGAGAGGGGTTTAGCATATCATTTGCTTAACCGTGTCGCACGCTTTCAATATTCTGTAGCAGATGTCATCGGTGTACAATCACCTGGGAACCTTCCATTTTTGCAAAGTGCCGAAGCGGGGCGTCATTTTGCATCAATAGAAGTTCTTCATAATTGGCTTGGTTCGCCAACATCTAATCCATGTTCTATAGATATCACCCGTACGTCTTTGTATGGTCGTCGCATCTTTGTATATGCGGGTAACATGGGCGTAGCCCAGGGCATGGACAAATTACTCAGACTAGCCGTTATGTTTCGAAGTCGCGCGGACATTGGCTTCCTGTTTGTAGGCAGGGGGAGCGATGCGGATCGCATTGCGGCATGGGTAAAAAAGGAGGGGCTTAATAACGTGCTAGTGCATGACGAGATCGACCCTGATGAGATACCTGCTCTCTATGGCCAGTGCGACGTTGGTCTTGTCAGTCTCGATCACCGACATACCACGCACAACATTCCCGGAAAATTTCTATCCTACATCCAGTCGGGTATGCCGGTTCTTGCGAGCGTTAATTGCGGCAACGATTTGGTCAAGCTTATCGCCGAACACGACGTAGGCAGGGTGTCAGTTGATCCGACGGGGGAGGATCTTGCGGATCAGGCGCTCGCTCTGTTAGATAGCTTGGCTTTAGACGTCGGCATTGGCGAACGTTGTCGCGCTCTATCCGACAGCATTTTTTCTGCTGTTTCCGCCGCGCAGCAGATTGTCGCAGCTTTGGAAACGCGATAATGCTGTGCCCATATGGTCCTCATGGCTTGCTAAATCATCTGTCTTCGCACCTGCCTCACCGTTCCGCAGTACGCCGATTATCTGGAATTGTATCGTCGGCTTGATCGTATATCAGCCAACTGGGATTTTATATAATTACTCAATCTACTATGTATCTATAGCAGTAATATTAGTTGCGGTGTTGAAATGCGGCTTCATTTGAACCCGCCATAGTCGGTTGTGCGGTCGGGACTTGCGCTTAGCATGATAGTTGGGGGTCACGACAACTTCCTTGGAAATTTCTTCTGAATCTACAATTGAAGGTGCAGCGATGAGTAGACGCAAAGGCATTATTTTGGCAGGCGGGTCAGGCACAAGGCTTTATCCCCTCACTCGCGGGGTTTCGAAACAGCTAATGCCCGTATTTGACAAGCCAATGATTTATTATCCTCTCAGCACCCTCATGCTGGCGGGTATCCGCGATATTCTTATCATTACTACACCAGAAGATTCTACCCAGTTTCAGCGTGTCCTCGGAGACGGCTTAGACTTGGGGGTATCAATCCAATACGCTGTTCAGCCGAACCCTGAAGGTCTTGCCCAAGCCTTCCACATCGGCGCCGAATTCGTCGCGAGCGATCCCTCCGCCTTAGTTTTGGGCGATAACATTTTCTATGGCCATGGCCTGCCAGAATTACTGCAAAGCGCCAACGCGCGCACCAACGGCGCAACTGTATTCGCGTATCGCGTAGTCGACCCACAAGCTTATGGCGTTGTTTCCTTTGACGCCTCAGGTCGGGCGGAAACGATTGAGGAAAAGCCCACACAACCTAAGTCAAATTATGCAGTCACAGGCCTCTATTTCTATGATGGAACGGTTGTGGACCGGGCGCGTGACCTAAAGCCATCGCCGCGCGGCGAACTAGAGATTACGGATCTTAATCGGCTCTACATGGACGATAACCAGCTTTCGGTCGAAATCATGGGGCGCGGTTATGCATGGCTCGATACCGGAACCCACGGCTCGCTGCTTGATGCTGGAACCTATGTAAGGATTACTGAGGAACGGCAGGGACTCAAGATCTGCTGTCCTGAAGAAATAGCGTGGAGGCAAGGCTTCATCGATGACGCCCATCTAGAAGCCATAGCACAGCCGCTGCGCAAGTCCGGCTATGGGGAATATCTGCTGCAGCTGCTGGCGCATAAGTAGTGGCTGTCGAGATCGGCCAAAGTCCAATGTCGCTGCGAGACCAAACATGAAAATCATCGAGTGCAACATTCCGGGCCCACTGATTATCGAACCCACAGTCTTTGGTGATGACCGCGGCTTTTTCATGGAAAGCTGGAATGCCGCCGACTTTGCCGCTGCCGGCCTCGACCTGAACTTCGTTCAGGATAATCACAGCCGTTCACAAAAAGGTGTGTTGCGAGGGATGCACTTCCAAAACCCAAAGCCTCAGGGCAAGTTGGTTCGCGTCGTGCGCGGTGCGGTGTTCGATGCTGTGGTTGATCTTCGTCGCTCTTCCTCGACGTTTGGTAAGTGGACTGGCGTGTTTCTCTCTTCAGAGAACAAGCGTATGTTTTGGGTGCCGGAAGGGTTTGCCCATGGTTTCCTAACGCTCGAGGACGACACCGATTTCCTCTACAAGTGCACGGCGCCATACCGTCCAGAAAATGAATCCAGCCTTGCGTGGGACGATCCGACCGTCGGTATAGAATGGCCGCTAGACGGCATTGAACTTAAGCTTTCGGCTAAGGATACAGCCGGCTTACCGCTCGCTGACGTAAAGGCATTCGCGTGAAAACGGCCCTAGTTACTGGCGTTGGGGGGCAGCTCGGCAGGGCTCTGTTGGCCACACGGCCGGATGGTTGGAACTGCGTTCCGCTTAACCGTGCCGCGCTTGATCTTTCCGATCCGGATGGCATTGCAAGGATAGTTGATTTCCATCAACCAGACCTTGTGCTCAATGCCGCCGCCTACACAGCCGTGGACCGCGCTGAAACCGAGCCGGAGCTGGCCCATGCGATTAATGCCGAGGCACCTGCTGCTTTTGCTCGCGCGCTTGCGGGATCAGCGGGGCGTTTGGTGCAAGTCTCAACCGATTTTGTGTTCGACGGGCAGAGCGGTGAGAGCTACCGGCCTGCAGATCCCCGCAATCCGCAGTCGGTCTATGGTGCCAGCAAGGCAGCAGGAGAGAATGCAGCCGGCAGCGATGCCATCATCGTGCGTACCAGTTGGGTTCATGCAGCAAGCGGGGGCAACTTTGTGCGTACCATGCTGCGCTTCATGCGCGAGCGTGGAGAATTGGGCGTTGTTGCCGATCAGATCGGCTCCCCAACTTGGGCAACTGGACTAGCGCAAACCCTGTGGGGATTAGCTGCAAAGGACCAGCCGGGCATTTACCATCATCGCGATGCAGGCGTAGCATCATGGTACGATTTTGCCTTCGCGATTGCCGAAGAGGCGTTTGCCATCGGTCTCATTGCGCGCGTTCCCGCGATCGTCCCGATTGCGACTGCCGATTACCCTACACCGGCACGGCGGCCATCGTTCTCAGTGCTCGATGTTTCTGCCACGCGTGCCCTATTAGGGGATTGCCATGTTCACTGGCGGACTAACTTAAAATCTATGTTAATTGAGGAAAAAGCGCTTGGCTAAAATGCTGGTTACGGGCGGTGCTGGTTTCATCGGCGGCAATTTCGTTCACTATTGGGCGAAGGTGCATCCCGAGGACACTATCGTCGTACTTGATTGCCTGACCTATGCGGGCAACCGCTCTACTATTGCCGGGATCGAGCAGGCCGAATTGGTTGAGGGTGACATTCGCGATACTGAGCTGGTCGAACGCCTGCTGAGCGACAGAGATATTTCTACACTGGTTCACTTCGCCGCGGAAAGCCACGTAGATCGCTCGATCACAGCTCCTGATGCTTTTATCGACACAAATATTCTCGGCACCAACAGCCTCCTGAAGGCTGCGCGTAAAGTTTGGCTAGATAGCGGTACTGGCAAGGACCACCGTTTCCACCACATCTCAACCGATGAGGTTTACGGATCGCTTGGTCCGACCGATCCAGCTTTCTCGGAAACTACACCGTATGAACCAAATTCTCCGTATTCGGCTTCGAAGGCGGCCTCCGATCACTTGGTGCGGGCATGGCACCACACCTACGGCTTGAACGCCACGACGACCAACTGCTCCAATAATTACGGCCCATATCACTACCCTGAAAAGCTGATCCCTCTGTTCATGCTCAACGCACTTTCGGGTAAGCCGTTGCCAATTTACGGCGATGGCATGAATGTTCGTGATTGGTTGTACGTTGAGGACCACTGTCGTGGGATCGAAGCTGCGCTGCATAGGGGTAAGCCCGGCGAGACCTATAACATCGGTGGTGGCGAGGAACTGCCTAACATGGCGGTCATTGATCGCATTTGCGCCGAAGTCGACCGCGCCTTTACCGAGATCGATGGACTTGCCGAACGCTACCCGGACTCTCCCGCAGCCAAAGGCCGCGCCACCAGTGAACTCAAGACGTTCGTCGAGGACCGCAAGGGGCACGACCGCCGCTATGCCATCGACGAGACCAAGGCCCGCGCCGAACTCGGCTACGTGCCCCAGCACGATTTCGAGAACGGCCTGCGTAACACCCTGCGCTGGTATCTTGAGAACGAGGCATGGTGGCAGCCATTGCTGACAACCAAGCCATAAACGGGGCGTATACTATCGGCAGCCGCCAGCCTTTGAGAACTGGCGCCGTTCATCAATCCATCCCGAGACATTATACTCGGCGAACCTCAGATAGTGGGCGTGCATTTTGATCACCTTCGATGCCCCCGCGTTCGTGATGATATTTCCTCCGAACTTTCAACTGTGAGTAAGACATTGGCAACCAGATTCATTATAGCATACGCGGTGATAGCGTTGTTTTTTGCAGCATCATTCTCAGCCTGTGTTCTTTACTATCATCGTCGCCGGCAGTTTAAAATTCGGCAAAAGGGACGTGGCAAGAATGTATCCACAAATCACGAGGTGTAATTGTAGTGGCCTTACTGCACTTCGCGTTTGGCAAACATTTCCGAGAGGGCCGCCTAGACAATCAGATACAAGAAACTTGCCAAATGATTTTGGGACCTCGCAAGCTCCGAGGTGGTAGTTGTCCTGAATTTCTTCCCCAACTTACGAATGCTGGGAGTCTTAGGGCCGTGCCGGGTTCTGGTCAGTTAGTGCCAAATGGCGCATTAACATTTCCACAAATGGTCGCTTCGCCCAAAGTGGGACTCTTACCATGCGATAAATGGATGCTGTGTTTTACTGACATCCCACTCAATAAGCTAGCGAACTGGCCGGCTATTGCCCATTATGGACAGCTTGCGATAGCTTTTCAAAAATCCTTTCAAAATCGACTGGGCATCAAAAGAGTCCAGTATTACGAACTGAACCGGCTACATACCGACCGAAAGGTTATCGCCTACAATCAAGCTCAAGGTTCCAAGGCGGTCCAAGAACTGGCAAATGAATTACTCATGTTTCGAAAACCTAAGAAACAATGGCCGGAATTCCGAAAACTTTACGGAATGACTAAGATTTCTGCGGGCCCTTCTGGCGTGACTTCCGAAGTTATACCAACCTGCGCTGATGCTGACTCAGATTTGGGATTCCCAAGCGGTTGAAAGTCTGATTCTATGTTGATCTTCATTTGGAGGAGGTGACATGGGAGCATCAATTAACTTGCGGGATGATTTTGACGGCGCTTCGTTGAGGCGACTGGCACGGACGTCGAAGAGCGCGAACCAAGCGCGGCGGCTTTTGGCATTGGCTGAGATTTATGACGGCGGCCGCCGGACATCGGCGGCG
>NKIR01000009.1 GCA_002255985.1 Sphingomonadaceae bacterium PASS1 | reverse complement strand
CCTATAATCTGTTCTTCTGTAAACCGTGATCGCTTCATCGTTCCGTCCTTCTCTCAAGGGCCGGACTCTAATTATAAATGGAGGGAATTTAAGGGGTCACGTCAGCCGGAGAGAAGTTTTTCTCGGTCGCGCTCAGGCGCTTTGGGAGCCTTCAGACAAGGTCGAGGTGCTGTTGAAAGTAGAGGGGCAGCGCAGCCGGTCAGAGCTGGGTTCCGGAGAGTTCCTTGGCGCTTTTCCAACGCCGACGCTTCCTGCTGGAGTTTCGTGTCCAGGGGCACCTCAGTGTTCCGATTTCTTCGGATACACCGATACTGATGGTAATCCTTTCAGGGGCAACTGGTCTGTTAGCCCCGACTATGCGGTGAACCAAGTTAACACAACGGCGCGTATTCAGGCCGATCTGGGCTTTGCTACGTTGACGTCGGTGACAGGCTATATCAAATTTGACCGTGTGTGGTCCGCAGACACCGACGGCGGACCTCTGCCTCAATTGGACTTTGTGACCGATGACCGCGTGAAGCAGTTTTCACAAGAATTGCGTTTGTCGCGTGATACCGAATTGGTGAACTGGCTAGTCGGTGCCTTTTATTCAAAGGACCATGTTGAAACATCCTATTCTGGCAATCTTTCGGCGCTATTCAACACAACAACCTTCACGTCATCGGACCAGCGTTCGAAGTCGGCAGCGGTTTTTGCAAATGGTGAGTGGAGTATTGCCGATACGCTGAAATTTATCACTGGCGTACGGTACACATCAGAACGGCGGACAAATATTGGAGGTACAACCGATCTCGTATCGCTAGCGCCGGGAAGTGCGCTAACTGGGGCGCCATTGGGCTCGCCGCCAATACCCATCGCGGTGAGCAACGCGAAAATCACTGACAAGAACTGGTCTTGGAAACTTGGGCTGAACTGGAAGCCCAGCGCACGCGTATTGATTTACGCTTCGGCGACGCAGGGGATCAAAAGCGGTGGCTTCTTCGCGGGTGTCGCTACGAATTCGGGACAGCTTATCCCCTACCGACCCGAAAAACTTATTGCCTATGAGGTTGGCGTAAAAGGGCGCGCTCCGTCCGCGGGTCTGAGTTATGGAATGAGCGCATTCTATTATGACTATAATGACGTGCAGACATTCATTCGCGATTTTGTGGGTGGCTTGCCCATCAGCCGCCTCGGCAATGTTAATTCAGCTGAGATATACGGCCTTGATGCAGACCTCACGCTTTCGCCGGCAGTGTTTGATGGGCTGACATTAAATGCAGGTCTTGGCCTTTTACATTCAAAGCTCAGCAGCTTTGCATCTTCAGGCGGCAATGTTCCTGCTGGAAATCGCCTTCCTGATGCACCGAATCTTAGTTTTAATGTAGGCGCGTCATACGAGTTTTCGGTGACTGAAAATGTCTCCGCTCGCTTTGCTATTGATGGCAGATATCAATCAAGCGCGTTCAAGGACGCATTAAACGATCCGATTATTGAAACCAAAGGCTATTGGGTTTGGGACGTCAGGGCATCCATTCTGCAAGATGGTGATTGGGATTTTTCCATTTGGGGCAAGAATTTGGGTGACAAGCGTTATGTGACGCAGGGCGTCAATCAGACTGTGCTCGGGTCTGGCTTCCGAGTGTATGGCGCACCACGCACCTACGGCATCAGCGCAACCAAATCCTTCTGAACCAAAGGAACTTGTATCAATGACTGCAATCCATGGCACGACCGCTCCGGGCTTTGAACTGGTTCGCGAAGCGTTTGCTTCGAATTTTTCCGAGCGCACCGATGTCGGTGCAGCTGTAGCGCTGGTCATCGACGGTAGAATTGTTGTCGATCTGTGGGGTGGTGTCGCAGACCCGGCAGAAGGTCGTGAATGGAACGCGGATACGCTGGCCAATATATGGTCGACCACGAAAGGCGTTACAGCGGCGTGCTTTGCAATGCTCGTTGACCGGGGACAAATTGACTATGATTTGCCCGTTGCCCATTATTGGCCCGAATTCGGTGTTGCCGGTAAAGAGAAAATCACTGTCGCCATGATGCTCTCCCATCAAGCCGGACTTTGTGGATTTCGGGATCCCGCAACTATTGAAGACTTTTATGATGCAGAACGTGCCGCCGCGAGATTGGCTGCGGCCGAGCCATTTTGGGTACCCGGAACGCAATCGGGCTACCATGCAATTACAATTGGCTTCCTCGCGACGGCACTTTTCAAGCGCGTTGAAGGTCGCACGATCAAGCAATTTGTAAGTGATGAATTTGGCCGTCTGGGTATGAACATTGGTTTGCCACTATCCTTGGCACACCATGCCGCAACAATGATAGCGCCGCCAAGTCTGACATCGACCGGGCTGGTCCAGGACATGACCGATGCACAGTTTGCGGCCATTGCAAATCCACCAATTGACCCCTTAGCTCCCAATAGCGACGATTGGCGCGCTGCAGAGATTCCATCTGCAAATGGTTTTGCAACAGCGCGAAGCTTGGCAGTGCTTTACGGAGCTTTGGCAGGCGATGGCACGATCAACGGGGACCGGTTAATTGGCACAGATGCTATCGCGTCGGCAACAGTTGAGCGGATCAGCGGCGTTGACGCCATACTTGGAATTCAGGCCAGCTGGGGTTGCGGATTTTTGCGCAACACCGATCAGGTATATGGCCCAAATGAAGCCGCCTTCGGACATTCCGGGTGGGGTGGATCATTCGCCTTTGGTGACCCCGCAGCCCGCTTGGGCCTTTCTTATACAATGAACCGGATGGGCACCGACTTGATAAATGATCCCCGAAATATGGCAATTGTTAACGCAGTGTATGAATCGCTATGATTTGAAATAAAGCAACAAGACGGGTGCACGCTGCGTCTTTCAATAGGCATAGGTGAATGAACTGAACGAACGGCAGGTTTCAACAAACCTTCGCACAGTATTTTACGGCGGCTTTGTTAGCCGGGCCGGAACAAGAAGCTATGTCCGCTTTTGGGTCGTGAGCAGTCTGTCCGCTTTGCGCACTCATCTATCCGAAAGCAGACAGTCTGCTGCCGGCCCAAAAACAGGCGGCATCTATCAGGATACCTGCTGTCATTTCCGATGTCCGAAATGTCAGCGAAAACACCTCCTTCCACCAACGGAACAACACAAAAAGTGTCGAGCAGGTCTCTACATGCCTGCGCGAATTCTGGCTGCAGGTGTCAGTGCAGCCATTGCAGCAAGGCCAAGGACAAGCGAAGCAACCATTACCCAGTCGCTGCCCTTGACGCCATATATAGCAGCAGCAATAGCTGGACCGACGGCGATGCCGACTTTCTGCATTGCGGTAGCCATGACAATCAGATTCGAAGTGGGATCGAGCCGTGCAAACAGGGCAAGTAGATAAGAGTGGCCCAGATTCCAGCCGAAATGAAACAGCAGGACGGCCAACAGGAAGGTTGTAGCATCGGTCAGAACCAACAGGACGGCGACGCTGGCCACGCACCCAAGCACCGCAATTGCAAGTGCCCGAATGAGTGGAATGCGATCCCCCCAAACGGCGGGTAACATAGTTCCAACGATCCCAGTGATCTGAGATGTTGCCAAAGTCACAGCGACGGAGCCTTCGCTGAGCCTGTTGTTCTCAGCTATAACGGAAGCGAACGACCAGAAGGATGTCAGGTGGGCAAAGTAAAGGAGCATCCCGAACAATGCCAGTCTGTGCCCCTTGGAGGGCCAGCTGAATTTGCTCCGGGCGTCCCTGTCTTCTGGTCTGATGTGGTCAGGAAACCAACGCATCCCCAGTGCAGCAAGGATGCAGGTAAACAACATACCGCTGAACAATCCGGTCACGCCTGCGGCCGATGTCAGCCGGGGCATTATTCCAAGGAAAAGCGCAGCGTAGACAAGCAAAATGCCGATCATCAGCCCAAATGCCCGTTCAGGATTGGCCAGCCGCCCCACGGTGGCAAATGCAAGCGGGACAATCAGACCCGATGCGCCGCCAACTAAGATGCGTACGACCAGGAGTTGTTGGAAATCGGTGAGAAACATGCTCAGGATATTGCCTGACGCAATGACTATCAAAGCGGCCCAAATGGTACGCTTCCAAGGCAACCTCTGTGCAAAGAAGGCCATTGCAATCGTGGTGACGGCAAAGGCCGTCATTTCCCATGAGAGTATATAGCCAGCGCGCTCCGCGCCTAACCGGCCATACCGCGCCAGAGTGTCGACATACGCAGGCTGAATGAAAACGGTTTGCGCAGCCGCCATGTCCGCCCAAAGTGCGGCAACGAGTATCTTTAGATCACGACGTTCAAGCAGTGTCAGATCCTTTCCATGGCGCGCGCTGCATATTCGATAGTTGCTTCAACATCTTCGTCCGTCAAGGCGAATGACACGAACCAGCGGCTACCCAGCCCTTGAATGACACCTTGCTCGCGTAATCCCTGGCGGAAACGCATAGCCTTCCCAGCATCGGCGTTCGCACCGATTTCCGCGCTGGTCCACATTGGTTCCTTTGTGGTGAAATGCGTGCAGAAATTGCCTGGTAGGCCCAAGGTCACAAGATCATGCCCATTGGCTTGCGCAGCCTCCCGCAGCCCAGCTTCCAATTTGGCTTGCAGGCTGTTGCGGCGCGCATATAGTTCATCCCCACCGTTCTCTAGCATCCGGATAGTCGCGAGACCGGCCGCCATCGAAACCGGGAATGCATTGAACGTGCCCGCGCCAATGACCTTGTTCTGCCTGAACAGGTCAAAGATGTCCTTTCGTCCCGCAATAGCGGCTAACGGCATGCCGCCTGCGATTGCCTTGCCGAAAATCGTCAGGTCTGGTGTCACGCCCACTATCGACTGAGCGCCACCAATCGCTGTTCGGAAGCCGGTTATTATTTCGTCGAAGCACAGCAATACGCCATATTTCTGACAGAGCTGCTGGACCTCTTCGAGGTAGCCTGGCTTTGGTGATGCACCCCCACCGTTGCTGTTAAAAACCTCCATGATCAGTAATGCGATTTTGTCAGCGTGATTTTCCAGAAGCGTTTTCAGCGCACCGATGTCATTCCAGGGGATCAGAAACGATTCCACAAGCGCGTGCTCGGCACGCCCCTCGGTGTAGAACGGGTCGCTATCGCTGATCGCTGCGTAAGGCAGATCATTTGCCGCGGGATCCACCACGCCACCAATGACATTGTCCAGCCAGCCGTGGTAATGACCACCGAAGCGGACGAATTTTGACTTTCCCGTATAGGCCCTTGCTAGGCGTAATGTCATCTGGACGGCCTCGGATCCTGACAAATGAAAACGGACATGTTCGGCGCTCGGCACGTGCTCGACAATTTTTTCCGCCAGTTCGACTTCGAGGCGGCTTTGACAGGCGCCAGACTGGACGTAGAGCAGTTTGTCGAGCTGGTTATGGATGGCATCAAGGTACTCGCGACAACCATGGCCCCATATCCCTGGCCCCATTGCAATGGCGAAATCGAGCCATTCCTTGCCATCCACGTCCCAGACGCGCTGGCCCTGTCCTGATTCAACGAAAATCGAAGGCTCGGCGAGTGCACGTACGTTGCTTTGTCGGCTCGACATCACGTGTGATGCGCGCTCGATAAGCCGCATCGTCTCTGATGCTAATGCGCCCTGACCATCCGAATTCGATTTTTCCTGCATCGTCAATTCCCAGTAATTTTTCTTTATTGCCCAAACTGTAGAACAATATAAATTCATTAGCAAGGCGCGGCTCTCATTTCGAGATTTTAAAATAACATCTTAAAAAATAGACATTATTAAGCTCATATGCGGCATGATATGTTGGCTAATGTGTGCAAAAAGCTTGTGGATTTCGTTCATTATGTATTTTATTGTTGCACAACAATTGATTGGCGATAGACTCGCGAGCCTTAGAAAAATGAGGAGTTCTACATGTCTCGGTCAATCGCTTTCCGTCTGCTTGCATCGGTGTCGCTGTTTGCGATGCCTACGGCAGTGTTTGCACAAACGCAGTCCGGCACGGCCGATGCTTCCCTAGAAGAGGAGGATGTTTCCGGGTCGGAGATCATCGTTACGGCAAACAAGCGCGCTCAAAATATTCAGGATGTGCCGCTGGCTATCACAGCGCTAACGGGTGACACTCTTCGCGAAAACAATATTGTTGAGGCGCGGGATCTGTTCCAGCGCATACCCAATATCTCGGTCGCCTCGAATGCATCTGCGGGGCAGTTGCAACTGTCGATACGGGGGATAAACTTTCTGTCATTTTCACCGATCAGCGTGCAACCGGTTCTTACCTTCGTCGACGATGTTGTAATCAATTCACCCCAATCAAGCGGGCTCTATGTCTTCGATCTTGACCGCGTCGAGGTTCTTAGAGGCCCGCAAAACACCCTATATGGGCGCAATACGACTGGCGGCGCGGTTAATTTTGTAACTCGTAAACCCCGGATTGACGAAGAGGCAAATGGCTATGTCGATGTAAGCTATGGCCGTTTTGACAGCATCAACGTCAATGCAGCGGTTGGCGCTCCGCTTGGTGAGAAGGTCGCGTTCAGACTGGCCTTGCAATCGCTGCACACTAAGGGGCCTTGGAAGAACATCACGACTGGCGATCGGCAAGGTGATCGAGACCAAACCTTGCTGCGCGGACAGATCGTCCTGGAGCCAGCCGACGACCTCGATATCCGTCTGGATATCCATGGCGGTCAAAGCAACGGTGGTCAGAGGGGCTTCAAGGGCCATGGGCTCTTGGCCGATTCCGTCAGCCTAAATCCGTGCACTGACATCGACACTAACAATTTTTCATCTGGCTGCGTCGACTTCTTCGACAATCCTACCATTTCGAACCCTGCGGTCGTACAATCCGATGTCCGTAACGATCGCGACAACATCAAAGCGCTTGGCAGTTCGATTACTGTGCGCAAAGACTTCGGCGGCGCGAATTTGACATCAATCACAGCATATGAATCGAATACCTATGATCACTGGGAGGATTCAGACTCCATTCCAATCGCTTTCGTAAACTTTCGACAGTACGCCAAGACCCGGCAATGGTCGCAGGAATTGCGTCTGGCCTCGCCCGATGAAGGTCGTTTTAAATGGATGATCGGTGGCTTCGGCTTTTGGGAGAACGTGAAATTCGAGACAGCAGTGCCGATTGCCCTTTTCGATCCTACCGTCGCATTTTCTGATAATAATAAAGTCGACCACGATACTGAGGCCTATTCCGCCTTTGTTCAGACGGACTATGAGATCAGCGATAAGCTGACCTTTTCTGGTGGTCTGCGCTATGTGCATGAAAAGAAGAGCGGACTGGCCAATTACCAGTTCGCCGTCGGGCTCGACGCATTGGACATCAACAATGCCGACGCATTTCGGTTTGACGCGTTGCGCGCTTACCGGCTGCCGCAGACCCAAAATTATCCCAAACCTTTCGGGAAAAGCTGGAGCATGTGGGGTGGGAAGGTTGGTTTGCAATACAAGCCCAATTCCGATCTGCTCTTCTATACCCATATTGCACGAGGGGCCAAGGCCGGCCAATTCACTGACTCACCTGACGCGATCGGCAATGGTGGATTCTTCACGCCAGCCGAACCCGAAACAGTGATTTCCTATGAGCTTGGGTTTAAATCCGAGTTGATGGACCGTATGCTGATTACGAACCTCGCGTTGTTCTACAACGATTACAAGGATCAGCAGCAACAGATCAGCTACACTGATGGATCTGGCAATGTCGTATCAACGGTGGTCAACGTTGCAAGCTCCGAAACTTACGGCGCAGAGCTAGACATGCAGTTGTCTCCCGGCGGCGGCTGGCAAATGGATGCTTCCGTCGCTTGGCTCAACAGCAAAACTAAAGCCGACAGTCTTGCAGCCTTGACTGGCGGCTCATTGGCTGTCCCGATCGGCCGTTCACTGACTAACGCCCCGAAATGGACACTGGGCGGGGGCATTCGTAAGGAATGGGAGTTTGCCAACGGTAGCAATTTGTCGGCTGGGATTGATGGCCATTACACCAGTAGCCGCAATTTCGACCTGCTCGAAAGAGCGGTTGACCCAGTCTATGTAACCGACCCAAGCTACTTTCTGCTAAATGCCACGGCCTCATTCGAATTTGGCGAAAACCAGCGCTATCGGTTCTCAGTGTGGGGTAAGAATCTAACCAACGATCTCTATTTCCAGAACCTTCAGGAGTTTGCGATCGGAACCAGTATCGGCTTCGTGGGCGACCCGCGAACCTATGGTGTCACTCTGGGGGTTTCGTTCTAAGAGGGACGAAAAAGGCGATCAGGGTGCGCCGATGGCGGCCCTGATCCCCGCGGACCATTCTAAGGCCTCATTTATAGAGGCCTGCCGGATGGCCAGACGTTCGCCAAATTCGGGGTGGGTGAAGACGAGATCCCGGCCCTGCTTAATCGCCTCTGTGACGATCCTGCCCGCCATGTCTGGATCCATGCCTGATTGCGCCATCTCGGTCGCGAATGCATCGGCCCCGGGGCGGGCATAAGTCCCGCCGAACCGTTCGGGCCGGTTGCGCGCGGAAAAAGGCAAGGCAGACCGCACCAGTCCTGGGCAAACCACAGTTGTACCTATCCCCGTCCCGCGCAGGTCATGGCGCAAGCCTTCCGATAGCATTACGACGGCTGCCTTGCTGGCGCAGTAGGGCGCGTGATGCAGGTCCTCTTCACCCGCGAAGGCATCAATCGACGCGATATTGACGATATGGCCGCCGCGTGGCGAGCGCCGCATTGCAGGCACCAGTGCTCTGAGGCAGTTGAACACTCCGATCACATTGACTGCAAAGACCCACTCGAAATCGCGAAGCGGCACCTCGTCCAGCGGCGCCCCGACGTAGCCCACACCTGCGTTGTTGATACACAAGGTTATCGGACCGAGGCGTGCCGTTAAATCCATCGTGGCGGCGTTTACTGCCTCGGCATCGGAAATGTCGATCGTGCGGGTTTCGCATGGCACACCCAGTTCGTCAAACTCGGCTTTGCGCTCAGCAAGCAACGAAGAATTGATATCCACCAAGGCCAGCGAGGCTCCTTCCGCGGCTAACGCTCTTGCAATCCCGGCACCCAGGCCGCCGCCCGCTCCGGTGATGAACGCAACACGGTTGGCTATATCAGTCATGGTTTTCGTCTCCGCCTTTCTATCCTGACCGGCTCAGAAAATCCTTGCGGCCGCCATCGACGGTCAGCACCTGGGCTGTAATGAAAGAGGCGTCTGGACCAGCAAGAAAGCTTACCACTCCGGCAATGTCCTCGGGTTGGCCATTGCGCTGCAGCAAGGTGGTGGCAGCGGGATTGTCGACCGTAGCGCGGAATTGCGGGTCGGCATGCGTTGCGTCGTTGAGGTCAGTTATAATCATTCCGGGACTGACGGCATTGACCGTGACCCCGAACTCGCCGAGCTCGGCCGCCAGTCGCTTGGTGAGCATGTTGAGCGCCGCTTTGGTCATAGCATATCCGGCAACACCGTTAATCGCGGTGCCTAGCGAGCCTATCGAGCTGATGTTGATGATGCGGCCGCGCCGCTGGGCGATCATGTGCGGTGCGACAAGCTGTGCTGCCGCCAGTGGGCCATGGAGATTGACTTTCATCAATGCGTCGAGTTGTTCGTCGCTGGTTGTCAAGGCTGTGCCGAGCGCTGCCATACCGGCATTGTTGACGAGTATGTCGCAGCTACCGAAGAGATCGACACATTGTCCTATCGCCAGTTCGATGCTCTGCCTGTCGGCTATGTTGAGCCTGATGGGAAGCGCATCTCCTCCGTTCACCACGATGTGATCTACCACCGATGTCGCAGCGGCCTCGTTTGAATGGTAGCAAACAGCGATGCGAGCGCCATCTCTTGCCAGCCGCAAGGCAATGGCGGCGCCGATCCCGCGCGATCCGCCTGTAACAAGCGCTGACTGGCCTTGGAGGGGGTGCACTTCAGCCTCCCATCAGTTCGATCGTGAAGCCGTGACTGTCGCTGATATAGGTTGCGCGCATGCCCTGGTTTGGGCCTGCTGCGATTACCGGCAGACTTGGTGCAGCCGGTTCGAAGCCATAAACCGACGCGCGTTGGACGAGGTCAGCGACATTGGAGACCTTGAGCGCGAGATGAGCAGCGCCGACATCGCACGGTCTCCCACCCGTGAGGGTCGCGGACGGCGGGGACGAATATTGGAGGAGCTCCATCGTCAGCCCAGGCGCGGATACATAGACCAGTTCTACATCCGCACCGATCACGCCAGTCACCTCTTCGATCGAGGTCGCAGGCGGGCGCCGGGGTTCAGTGACTTCAAAACCAAGGCAATCATGCATGAACGCGGCCATCGCTCGCACATCAGCAACGGTGAAACCGATATGCAGGGGTTCAATAACCATTTGTATCAGCTAGCCAAGGTCAGCCGAGCTGCTGCGACAATCTTGTCCGGGTCGGGCAACAGAGCGCGTTCCAGCGCAGGTGCATAGGGCATTGGAATGTTGGGAGAAGTCACCCGTTTGATCGAGGCCTTTAGCGACGAAAACGCCTCATCCCCCACAACCGCAGCGATGTGGCTGGCAGCGCTGCAACGGTCGCGTGCTTCATCGACAACCACCAGACGTCCGGTCTTCCGTACCGAAGCGACTATCGTGTCGGTATCAAGCGGCACCAGGGTGCGCGGATCGATCAGTTCGACCGAAATGCCGTCTTCGGCAAGCGCCTTCGCAGCCCTAATGGCATGATGAACGCAAGAGCCGATTGCGACGATCGTTATGTCGGAACCTTCCTGCATGACCGAGGCCTTGCCATAAGGAACCAGGAAATCAGGATCTTCGGAAACCTCGCCTGAGGTCGCTCCGCGCACGCGTGGAAGCAGGAAAATCGTCGGGTTAAAACCGCGCAGCGCCGATTTCATAAGCCCCTTGGCGTCGGCAGGCGTTGCTGGCACGGCAATATTGATTCCCCCCAGGTTCATGAACATCGGATAGGGGGTGTCGGAGTGCTGCGCTCCGGTCGACGTCCCGGCGCCGATCGCTGCAACGAAGGTTACTGGCAACCGCGCTTGCCCACCGGTCATCAGGCGCAACTTTGCTGCCTGGTTGGCAATGCCATCGAACCCGGTCAGCGCGAAATTGGAGAACATGAGGTGACAGATGGCAGGCGTACCCGCCATTGCGGCCCCGACAGCCATACCGGTCATGGCCGATTCAGAGATCGGCGTATTGCGGATGCGGTTGCTTCCAAATTTGGCGTGCAACCCGCGCGTGTCCCCAAACATGCTGACTTCAACGTCTTCGCCAAACAGGACGATCCGTTCGTTCCGTTCCATTTCTTCAAAATAGGCCGCATTGATGGCCTGGGTCAGTCTCATTTTAGCCATGGGTGCCTCACGGAAGCTGGTCAACAAATACGGATGAAAGCACGCGCTCCATTTCTGGCGGTTCACTGTCATTGGCGAACTGGAGTGCATCCTTGACCTCAGCCGCAACTTTGGCCTCCAGAATTTCGAAATCGGCATCTGACATTGCCGACATCTCGGTAAGGCGTTTTACGAGCTGCGGGATCGGGTCGCGGGCCCGCCACTGGTCAATTTCTTCCTCGCTGCGATAGGGTGCCTGAAGGAAGCCGTCCTCAGCCTCGAGATGCCCGCGCAAGCGATAGGTCTTGGCCTCAATGAAACTCGGGCCTTCTCCTTTTCGCGCGCGCTCAATTGCTATGGCAGCGCTAGTCCAGACGGCTTCTACGTCATTGCCGTCGATCACGTCGGTCGGGATTCCAAAGGCCCGTGCGCGGTCGGCGATCTCCCCTGCATTAACTGTGCTGGAGGCTGAAAATTCGGAATATCCGTTATACTCACACACTAGGATCAGCGGCAGCTTCCACAAAACAGCAATATTGAAGACTTCAGGCAAAATCCCCTGGCTGGAGGCACCGTCCCCGAAGAAAGCGACAGCGACTTGCCCTTCACCCGCGACCTGTGCCGAAAGCGCCGCCCCCGCTGCCAGACCAATACCGCCGCCAACAATGCCATTGGCACCGATCATTCCTTTGGACAAATCAGTTACGTGCATTGAGCCGCCCAGTCCGCCGCAAGCTCCGGTAGATTTAGCATGGACCTCGGCAATCAAAGAGCGGACCGAACCACCTTTGGCAAGGAAATGACCATGACCACGATGGGTGCTGCCAACATAGTCACTATCGGAAAGATGGTTGCAGACCCCTACGGCAATAGCCTCTTGACCGGCGCACAGATGGACATTGCCTGGTAACTCGCCAGCGCGAGAGTCTGCTCCTAATTGTTCTTCTGTCCGGCGGATAAGCAGCATGCGTTCGAGCATGGCTGTGAGGCGTTCTGATCCTGGCGTGGAGTTATGACGGGTATTCGGTTGGCTCATTTGTATTTCCGACGCGCTGCAACTGTTCCGGCTGCAGTGACAGGGAATTCAAATTTGTGCAACAATTATTCAAGCAGGGTAAAGATGATCCCCAAAATTTAAGGTTTTTTTTGCAATACGCTTACGTAAGCCCTAAATCTTGTTGTACAAATTAATCCCTGCGGCCGTTTAAATCGAGCCAGATTTCTCGACATTCCTTGCGGACGGATTCAACGTGTAGCCGCATGAGCAGTTCGCTGCGCGTTCTGTCCCCGCTCGCCAATGCATTGAACAGCTGCTCATGCTGATCGACCGATCCGGCATTCTCGGTCGCGCGTCCATGCTTAAGGTAAAGGCTCTGCGTAAAGTTTTCTACGCGTGAAGCGATTTCCAGCAAAATCGGGCTACCCCCGGCCTGATGGATCAGCCGGTGAAATTGGATGTTGAGTTCAAGAAACCTTTGATCATCCTCAGGATGAGTAGCGATGAGATGTTTTTGCAGATCGAGGATCGATTGCAATTCAGTCAACTTTTCGGGCGTTATGCGTGTGGCAGCAAGGCCAGCCAGATAACTTTCCAGAAAGGCCAGTAAATCGAAGATTTCCTCTGCATGGGTTTCGTCGACATCGGCAACATAGCTTCGCTTGTTAGCGGCAATCGTGACCAATCCTTCGTCAGCCAGCCGACGAATGGCCTGCCGTACGGGCGTACGGCTAGTATTGCAGAGTTCGCTAAGCTCCTCTTCGCGCAAATGTGACCCGGGCGGGAACATCCCACTCAATATGGCTTTCCGGATCGTGTGATACGTACGCAGTTTAGCAGTTGGCAAAACAATTGTCCCTTGGAACTTATTACAGGCCACTATCCCTAAGTCATCTGAAAAATTGGTCAACATGTTCAGAGACTGGCGACAACACTCTTGGTCTGCGTCAGTTCCTCGACGCCTTGGCGGCCGGCCTCCCGACCCCACCCTGATTGCCGATAGCCGCCTGTAGGCATGGCTTCATCAAGCATGGCGTAGCAATTTATCCAAACCGAGCCGGCACGGATTTCCGCTGCAGCGCGATGCGCCGTCGACAAGCTGGAAGTAAATACGCCCGAAGCCAGTCCATAAGGCGTGTCGTTGGCAAGCGCGATCGCCTCTTCCAGCGTGTCGAATGGCATAATGCACAAAACCGGCCCGAATATCTCGTCCCGAACAATGGCGGAATTAATAGATTTGGGAACGATCACCGTGGGTTCGATAAAGAAGCCGTCGCGAGCTAATCGATTGCCGCCCGTGGCAATCCGATCGCCTCCCGCGCGCGCGGCTTCTATATACCGCATGACCCCGTCGCGTTGCCGCGCAGAAATAAGCGGACCTAGTGCCGTTTCGGGATCCAGCCCGTGGCCAACCTTCATGGCTGCCGCAATTCGGGCAACGCCCTCTACGGTGGCTTCAAAGATCCCTCGCTGCACATAGACCCGCGTGCCGGCAAAGCAGATCTGCCCCGAATTCATGAATACCGCCTCGGCAAGCGCGGGTATGGCAGATTCGAGATCTGCATCCTCGAAGACAAGGATCGGGGATTTGCCGCCTAGCTCAAGGCCGACACGTTTGAGATTGCCAAGTGCCAGCCGCGCGACCTCCTTTCCGGTCGCAGTTGATCCGGTAAAGGAAATCATATCGACATTCTGATGTGCAGCCAAATGAGCGCCCGCGATTGGGCCAGACCCGGGTACAATATTTACAACCCCATCTGGAAAATCCGCCTCTGCCAATAGCTCGCCCAAACGAAGAGCAGACAATGGCGTCAGCTCGGAAGGCTTGAGCACGACCGTGTTGCCAGCCGCAAGCGCCGGACCGATCTTGGCAAGCGCCATCAAAGTGGGCACATTCCAAGGTGAGATGGCACCAACTACCCCAAGTGGCTCGCGCAACGTGTATGCGTGATGCGCTGGCCCGAACGCCCCTTGCGGCCGGCTGTCCGGCATAGAGATTGCCGCCGTTGTGCCTTCGATCTTGGTGCACCAGCCTGCATAATAGCGCAGCGCTTCTGCCGGACCGGCGCCGCAAAGAAATTCGGCCAGGCCCAGCGGCATTCCCTCATTCAGCGTGTCCAGATAAGCAAGCTCATCGGCATTTTCCTCGACCAGCTCGGCGAGCTTCCAAAGGCGCTTGGCACGGTCGGCTGGCGGCATGCGCCGCCAGTTTGGGGATTCGAAAGCGTTCCTGGCTGCTGCGACGGCGAGATCGATATCAGTCTCGGCAGCCAGGGCGGCCGTGCCGATGACCTGTTCGGTTGCCGGATCAATCAGTTGTTGAACGCCGCCGCTACCTTCGCTCCATTGTCCTCCGATCAGCATCGGCCGGGATTTTTCGAGATATGTTCGTACCTTGATTTCGGACGACATGTTGTAACTCCAGGTAGAGAATTGACGATTTCTGTGGACCATTTCATGAGGAGCGTCAACCGCGGTCAGATCGGAATGCTTATCCAATACTCCTCAATATGTAGACATTGTAGCAGAAAAGGGTTCAAAGAAGGTGGGGTAAGCAATGTAAATCTGGTCATTATTGTTGTACAATATTTAAATCACTTCCTTGACCTATCATTGCGCCGCGCTTAGCCAATCGAACTAGAAGACAAAGATGAAGCCCAGGGGAGTGAATCGACAATGGACCGACAGAATGCAGCCTTTAATCCGTCCTCGATCCGATCCGTTGCCGCGGGCGTCTATATGGGGGTGATGGGAGGTGAGGTCTTCATCGTCCAGCCCGGGTTCGTTCAGGGCTTGGTTGAGCGCATGGGGTTCTCTGAGGAACAGGCCGGGTTCATAGCCTCGATAGAAATGGCCGGCTTTGCAACCATGACAATTCTGCTCATTTTTCTCACGCGGCGCCTTAACTGGCGGCACATGCTTGCTGCATGCATCGCTCTCACCGTGGCCGGCCAGATTGGTTCCCTACTAACCAGCGAGCTGACGTCATTTAGTGCACTGCGCTTTGTTGCAGGACTGGGTTGCGGGGGTATCGTGTCCATCGGATTTGCGGCAATAGCCCTGACTGACAAGCCGGACAGGAATTTTGGCATTCTGGTTGCATTTTCCGGAGTGTACGGCGCAATCGTGCTCGGGTTCATGCCGTTCCTCTACGAATATTCCGGTATGCAGGGGTTACTGTTGTTCTTTGCCGCCTTCGCCGCACTGGGATTTGCGATTGTAGGCTGGTTGCCGACTTCCGATGGGGCGCACCAGGGGGGTGCCGAAGCCCGGGTATCGTTTCCCGTTGCGCTGACCCTATCTGCGCTCGGCGCGATGTTTGCCTATTTTCTCGCACAGGGTGTCATCTGGACCTATCTCTTTCGCATTGCCATTTCTGGCGGTCTCTCTGAAGGTCAGGCGGCCTTTGGCCTCACGATTGCCCAATTTGCGGGCATCCTCGGCGCCTTGATCCCATCGATCGTCGGCGCGCGGTTTGGCCGAGCGATCATGCTGGCGATTGCCATTGCGGCAGGCATCGTGCCGTTGATGTTCTTCCTCTACGGCACCATGACCGCGCTGAGTTACGCAATTGCTGTTTGTGTTTATAATTTCGGATTCAATAAAACGCACCCCTATCTTCTCGCGACTATGGCGAGCTTTGATGGCTCGGGGCGGGTGGTGACCTTTGCTGTTGCAATGCAGACTTTGGGCCTGGCCATCGGACCGGCGATTGGCGCGACGCTATTGGTCGGCAACTCGTTTATTGTCGTCCAGTGGTTCGGAATTGTGGCATTTGCGGCATCCTTCGCACTGATTCTGATTCCTGCGCGATTTCACGCGGCTAAAGTCGCGAATGCGCCAGCCTGATGCGCGCTATCGGCAGGTGGCTAAGGGCATAAAGCTAAATATATGTGCAACATATTTTTGGGACCTGATTTGACCTTCAATTTTTTTCAAGGAGGCGTGGTTATATTAATAACTTGAAAAATATGTATATAATAGGAATTTTTAAAAATGTACTGACTTCCTTTGAGAAATACCGTGTTGGGTAGGTCGATCAGTTGTGAAATTAATGTTGCACAGTTTTGTTATCTTGATTAGGAGGCCGTAAACCCGTTTGAAGGGTGTTTGGGGAGGTAATTATGTCATCTGCTTTTGGTCAATCATTACTGGCTGCGGTTTCGCTTGTAGCCCTCACGACGCCTGCGTTTGCGCAGGATAATCCTCAGGAAAACAACAGCAAGGCGGGCGGTGTAGAAGAAATCATCGTTACCGCGCAGAAGCGCGAGCAAAATTTGCAGGATGTTCCTGTCGCAGTCACAGCGTTCAGTTCAGCCACGATCAGTCGCCTAGGCTTGTCGTCAACCGAAGATCTGGCCGGCTTTACGCCCAACCTCAATTATCAGCCTGCCGGCGGCATTGGTTCGAGCATCGGCATCCGTGGCATCCAGGATCAGAATTTCACCTTCAATCAGGTGGGTTCTGTTGCGATGGTGGTGGATGAGGTTGCACTAAACTCGCCCAATCTCAACACTTTTGCATTGTTCGACATTTCGCGGATCGAGGTGCTTCGCGGACCGCAGGTGGCCCTCTTTGGCCGCAGCACGACCGGTGGTGCCCTAAACGTCACAACCCGGCAGGCCCGCGTAGGCGAAGAAGCCAACGGTGAAGGTTCGATTAGCTATGGGCGGTTCAATGCGATCGATCTGCAGGGGGCTGCAGGCGCCCCGATCGGCGACATGTTTGCGGTTCGTATTGCCAGTCAGCTCCAGAAGCGCGATGGCATCCAGCGCAATGTTACTCTGGGTGTGCGCGGTGGTGAGCGTGATCGTTATGCCCTGCGCGGGTCGCTTGCATTCAGCCCCTCGGGCAATTTCAACATCACCTACTCTGGCCTCTACGGCAAGGATACCGGTCAACAACCCAACTACCTGCCCATCGGCTTTCTCCAGCCCGGCGGCGGGGCGACCGCTTGCGCCAATCCGAGCCGCCAGCCCGGTAACGGTTGCGCTGATCCCTATGGCTTTGTTTCGCCCGGAAAATTCGAAGAGAGCTATTCAAATTTTCAGAGCTTCGCGCACTCCAAGGTGTTTGGAAACACGCTGAACATTGCGCTCGATGTCGGACCAGTTACGCTTTCGTCTATCAGTGCTGTCTACGATCATTCGATCAGTCGTCAGGAAGATGTCGATTCTGGCCCGAACGGCCGAGTCGAAGTGCATAATGATGTCGACACCAATCAGAAGTCACAGGAATTCCGGATCGCGACCAATGGCAAGGATCAGCCTTTCAACTTCGTCGGCGGCCTGTTCCTGTTTGATGAACAAAACTCAGGCCATGTTGCTCGCAGCATATTGACCGCCGGCATCGGCACGCCACCGGTCGGGCTCAATTCGCTGATATTTAGCCAGAAGACCAAAATTACATCGGCTTATGGCCAGTTTGACATCAATCTTTCGGATCAATTGAGTCTGGTAGCGGGTATTCGTTACTCGGATGAATCGAAGCGCGGTTCCGCTCGCTCGTTCCGACGCACAGGGGGAGGAGTGGGTGCCTGGACGAATTTCGCTCCCACGATCGGGGCACATCTTGAAGCGGCTTCGCTCGTGGCCCTGTCCAATCCGGCTCAAAATTCAGGCGACGTGCCTTTTGGCAAGTCATGGAGCAACTGGGGTGGCAAGGTCGGCCTCAACTTCAAGCCGAGCGAGGATGCGCTGATCTATGCCAGCGTTTCCAAGGGCTTCAAGGGAGGCACGTTCAACCTCATTCCGGCATATAACCTGCAGGTCGCGCAACCGATAGCCAACCTTCAGAAGGGCGTGGATCCGGAGAAGATTACGTCATATGAAGTAGGTACGAAGCTGGAGCTTTTTGACCGCACGCTTCAGTTGAACATCGCCGGTTTCTTGAGCGATTATCAGAACCAGCAAGTTTTCACCTTTATCGGTGGTGCAGCAGCTCTGCTCAACGCAGGCAAGGCAAGCATTAACGGCGTCGAGGCGGAGCTTACTTGGGCACCGGAGGGTGGCTGGCTTATCCAGGGTGGCGTAGGCCTGCTTGATGCCAAATATGACAGCTTCTTCCTTGCGGAAGAAGCAGGCGGCCCTGACTTCTCGGGCAAGCGGACCCCCCATACGCCAAAGGCTACTTTTACGGGGCTGGTACAGAAGACATTTGATATCGGCGACAATCAGTTGCGCGCCCAGGTCAGCTTCAAGCAGACCAGCAGTCAGTTTGCCGGTTTTCACAACACGGTAGATGAATTTCTGCCGAGCCGAACGACGTTTGATGCCCGACTTCGCTATCTGTTCGGTATGGATCAGAATTTTGAACTGGCGCTGTTTGGCAAGAATATTTTCGATAAACGCTTCTGCCAAACGATTCAGCCAGGTTCCTTCACCAACCAGTGTATCGTAAATGAACCAGGAACCTATGGCGTAAAACTAGGTATTAAATTCTAAGATCATTGCAATTGATCGAGACCGTTTGTGGCCATCGTTAAACGGCCACAAACGGTCCCGGAAAAACCAGCGGGAACCTTCCATCGTGAAAATCAAACTCAAATTGCCCCGATTTGGCATGAATATGGAAGAAGCTACTATCGTTAAATGGCACAAGGGCGTTGGGGAAAGTTTTTTAGAAGGCGATGCAATCTACGAGGTTGAGACCGACAAGGTAACGCAGGTCGTTGAAGCGACGGGTGGCGGCACGCTAGTTGAAATTCTTATTCCGGAAGGCGAAGATGCGCAGGTTGGCGATGCAATATGCGTCGTGGAGGCCGGCTGAAGTATTCAGCCTTTGATGCTGAACAAGGGAATTTGCGAATATGCGAAGAGCCAGAATTCTCCACAAAGCTGGATTTCTTGGAATTTTTGCATGTCTCGGCCTTTTGCCGTGCGGTTCGGCTGTCCACGCGGCAACTTCAGCTCCAGCGAAGCAGGCAGCGTCGCCCGTTCCTGTTATCGTGGTGCAGCCGGCCATTGTTGCAAACTCGAATCCCGCTGTTCCACTGGCGGCGGTCGTCACATTGCAGGCTCGAAACGCAATTGCAGTCGATGTGTCTGTGCAGGAGCGTTTGGCGGGGCGGCCGGACAGAAGCTGGCGAGTCTCGGCGCCTGTCGCTTCAGATGGCTCCGTCACTTTACCGATTGTCGGCTTCCGCCACTCGTCAGACCTGACTCTAACAATTGCGCTACGTAACGCAAAAGGCACGTCGACGCCGTTGCTAAACAAGCTCACTTACCGTGCACCGGTGGTTCCAGATGTTGGCTTGAGTTGGCCAAAGATCGACACCGTCGAAATCGATCGCGGGCGGGTTGAGCCGGGCATAACCTTCGTTTCGGTTCGGCGCAATTTTCTTGAACGCGGTTCACTGATGACGCCCCGTCAGCGTGACTTCCAGCGCAAATTTGGACTGATCATCGCTTTGAATGAGGACGGCGAGGTGGTTTGGTACTACAGGTCTCTACAGCGCATCGCCGGTATCCAGTCGATGCCCGATGGACGAATACTTATGACCCTGGCCGATCAGCGAACCCGGATCATAGATGTCCTCGGTAATGTTCAGCGCGAATACGTCGCTGGGCTAAGTCCGCTGCGCGACCCTGCCAGTGGCGCGATACCGATCGATGGTATCCAAACAATTCACCACGAGCCGTATCTGACAAAGCGAGGGAACTTTATCGCAATGTCCGCGAACGCTCGGCGTATCGAGAATTACTACACGAGCGTTACCGACCCCAATGCACCGCGCAAGGCGCAAATGGTAATGGGGGACGCGATCATCGAATATGACGCGAACGGCAAGGTTTTGTGGAAGTGGGACAGCTTTGACTACCTCGATCCGATGCGTGTTCACTTTCATTTATTCCAGCCCTATTGGACGACGCGTGGCTTTCCAGACCACCTCGATTGGACCCATGGCAATGGCGTTTCCTATGACGAGAAGAATGGGACTATCATCGTATCGCTTAAGCAGATGGACGCCATCATCGGCATCAGCCGAAAGTCCGGCGAAGTGAAATGGATCTACGGCGATCCCACTGGCTGGAACGGCGCCCTTGCGGAAAAGGTTCTGAAGCCGAAAGGACAGTTTGTCCGTTATCCGTTCAGCCCGCATCACCCACATGTCGACGGCCCCGGGCTGATTACCTATTACGACAATGGGATGTTCCAGGCCTTTCCGTTCACAGGGAAGCCCCCGGTTCCCCAGCATCTCAATTTCAGCCGGGCCGCTCGTATCCGGATCGACGAAAAGGCAATGACCTTTGAGGAAATCTGGACCTCGGAAACCGAAGGGACAGCAGAATCTTGCTATAACTGGGCGATGGGTGAAGCCGAAACTCTGCCCATGACCGGAAATGCACTGTTGATCCGGGCTAATTGCATCCCGCGCGATCCGACCGTCAGCGATTTCAACGAGTTTGATCTCTCCAAAAGATTTGCCGATGAAACATATGGTGATGCTTTCGTTGATCAGTACAACACGGACAATCCCGGCAAACGCATTGCGCGCTTTCGGTTTTCCAATCCCGACCAGATTACCAGCTGGACACTTTATGGCGGATTTCACCGAGCGACGATTGCAGGCGGAAATTAGCCTATCCCATCGCTCTTAGTGATCAAACTTAGCGTTGCCGGGTTATACAAGTTCCGGCCCAGATCGTTCTCCGGCCGGTTACCTTTGGTCGATCTGGGTGCGCATAAAATTCAGCTTTTCCATGATTGGAGCATCAGAGAAGCGGAACAGGTCGAACTGCGTTTCTGCCTGTAGTGACCAGGGAATCCAAGACGGGATAACGAACATATCACCCTTTTCCAGAGGATGGGTTTCACCGTTCATGACCACCGCTCCTGTGCCTTCGAAAACTTGGAACACGGTTGAGCCAACATCCCGCCGCGTAGCGGTTTTGGTGCCAGCGCGCAGACGGTGGAACTCAAGGCGGATCGTCGGCATGACATCCCCGCCGGTCGTGGGATTGACGTAGCGGATCGCCGCATGTCCGGGGGCAATGGTAGCTGGATAGCCTTCTGATTCGAGGGCAAGCTGCTCGCTGAGCGCAGCGTCGGTATGCTTCCAGCGATAGGCGCCAATCGGGGAACTCACGGTATCTTTCAGCCCCACCAAGGGACGCAGACCGGGATGGCACCAGAGCCGCTCGCCGCGGCTGTACTCTGGCGTTTCGAGGCAGGTGAGCTGGTCGGAACCGAATTCAAAGAAGCCTACGTCCATCTGCTGGCTGAACGGAATGTCGAGGCCGTCGATCCAAGTCATAGGCTGATCAGTGACGTTCTGGTGGCCGTGGAAATTCCCACCCGGTGTTAATAGAAGATCGCCGCGGCTCATTCTTACCGGATCGCCGTTGACGACAGTCCAAACGCCTTCACCTTCTACAACAAAGCGAAAAGCGTTTTGACTATGGCGATGTTCGGGAGCCACTTCGCGCGGACCAAGATACTGGATCGCGGCCCAGAGTGTTGGACTGATATAGGCATGCGGGGCGAGCCCCGGATTCCCAAGCCCGATTGCGCGGCGTTCACCTCCGCGTCCAACGGGCACCAGATCGCCTGATCGCTCGGCCAGAGGCAGCAGCTTGGCCCACTTCCAGACGTACGGCAGCGCCTTAGACTTGGGGTGGATCGGCATCAGATCGCCCAACTGCGTCCACAGGGGTAGCAGGCTCTGTTCTGCAAACCCGCGGTAGAGTTCGCGCAGTTCGGGCGTGTCATCGGGTTGCATTGCATGGGCGACTGAGGTGTGATCGAGCTCTTCGCTCATGTTAGGTCTCCTTTAAACCTGATTATTCGGCATCGGGCTGGTTGGGTGGAGCGGCATTTCTGAAGGCTGTAATGCCGTCCAGCTCGCCGAAGATCTTCGCGATGGTTGGCCAATTTTCGAGCGGGATCGAGAAGCGCCGATTGTTCCAGACTTGAGCGTAAAGGCAGATGTCGGCGAGCGAGGGGACATCGCCGTGGCAGAAGCGACCAGTTTGCGGACTTCCCGCAAGCGTGGTTTCGATCGCGTCGAAAGTTTCGGTCACCCAATGGGAAAACCAGTCGGTGACCGCATCTTCCCCCGCTCCAAACTGCGCGCCCAGCCGGTTAAGAACACGCAGGTTATTGAGCGGATGAATCTCGCACGCAATCATGTAGGCCAAAGACCGGACACGCGCCCGCCCAGCCGCGTCTGTCGGCAACAAGGGCGGGTTCGGATGTGTCTCATCAAGCCATTCTATGATCGCCAGCGACTGGGTTAGCACCGTGCCGTCGTCGAGTTCAAGCGCGGGAACCAGTCCGGCTGGGTTCAGCCCGAGATAGGCCGCTGTGCGGTTCTCGCCCTTACGCAGAGCATAAGCCATATACTCGTAATCTAGGCCCTTCAGATTGAGTGCCGCGCGCAACCGGGTCGAAGTGGATGACCTGAAGAAGTTGTGCAGGCGCATCGTCATTCGCGCGGACCGATCTTCGTGGTCAGATTGCCAAGCCCGTCGATTGAGACCACGCACACGTCACCCGGCACAAGCGGACCGACCCCAGCCGGTGTACCAGTCATGATCAGGTCGCCTGGTTTGATGGTCATCGAATGCGATAGTATCGAAATGATCTCAGGGACGGACCAGATCAGCTCAACCAGATCCGCGTCCTGCTTTACGGTATCATTAACAGCCAGACGGATTGATCCCTTTGCAGGATGCCCCACTTCGGCGACTGGGTGGATGGGGCCGATAACGGCCGAACGGTCAAATGCCTTGCCCCAATCCCAGGGGCGGCCCTTTTCTCTTGCTTGGATTTGAATGTCCCGCCGCGTGAGATCATTCCCCACAGCATAGCCCCAAATGTAGGATGGGCTCTCTTCAACCGACAGGTTCCGACCTTCTTTCCCAATCGCGACGACCAGTTCCGCTTCGTAATGGAAGTTTTCGGTGAGCGTTGGATAGGGGATGGTCGCGCCGTCGTGAACGACTGCATCGGCCGGCTTGGTAAAGAAGAAGGGCGGTTCGCGGTTGGGGTCAAAACCCATCTCGCGCGCATGCTCGGCATAATTGCGGCCCACGCAAAAGATCCGGCGAACCGGGAACTGTTGTGCCGATCCGGCTACGGGAACGGTAATGTGCGGGTGCGGCGGGAAGGTGTATTCTGTCATAATTTCCTCAAAATTGTTAGCTCTGCGTTTCAACCGATTACGTGAAGGTCATGACTGTTGGGCGGTCAGGGATACGGAGAGCGGGTTGTAATTGTAGAGCCATAAGCCTCGGTCCTTAGAGGGATCCTTGCGACCGAAAGCTTCGCGGAATTCCTCATGCGTCTGGAAATGGAACAGTCGGGCGTGCTCAGAGCTTTCATTTACGATCCGTGCCGTGCGGTCGATGCGCGCCTGTTCATAGGCCTTAAGAGCCGTTGCCGTGTCGTCAAATTCATCAAACACGCGCATTAGTACTGCCGCGTCCTCAATGGCCATGACAGCCCCTTGCGCCATATAGGGTAAAGTGGGATGTGCGCTGTCTCCCAGCAGGGTCACACGATCCGTGCTCCAGAAGTTAAGGCGTGGCCGGTTATTAAGCGCCCAGCAGAAACAGCTATCCTTATCAGCCGCGTCAATCATAGTCTGCACATCGGGGTGGAACCCTACGAAATCCGCCTTCATGTCTTCCCAAGGGGCTTTGATAGCCCACCCTTCTTGTGTCCATTCCGGTTTCTCGACGCAACCGACGAAGTTCAAAAACCTGCCGCCATTAACCCAATAGACAACCATATGTTTGTCTGGCCCCATCCAGTTGACAAAGATTGGGGGTTGGAAATCCGAGGGTAGCTTTTCGGCAGGTACCATGACGCGCCAAGCTACATTGCCAGTATAATTGGCAGGCTCTTTACCGTGCATCTGCGCGCGTACGACCGATTTGATCCCGTCCGCACCAATGAGCACGTCACCGCGCGCTTCAGTGCCATCTGTGAAGTGCAGGGCTACGCCTTGCGTATCTTCCTCGTAGCGCTCCAACGCCTTCCCAAGATGAACCGCGGACGCAGACAGTTGTCGAACACGGTCCTCCAAGATGCGCAGCATGTCGGGACGATAAACGTGCAGATAGGGCGCACCAAATCGGTCTTCATGGGTATCGCCAAGCGGAATCTGGCTCACCACCTCCGCTGTGTCGTGGAGCCGGAACTCGGTGCGCAATGGCCGGACCGAAATAGCGGCAAGCTGGTCAAGCACGCCAAGATGGCGCAAAACATGTGTAGCATTTGCGCTTACTTGGACTCCAGCGCCAACCTCACCAAGCGCGGGAGCCTGTTCGAAAACCTCGACGTCATGCCCGGCTTGCAGGAGTAGTCCGGCAGCGGTCATTCCGCCGATCCCGCCGCCGGCGATGAGTATCTTCCTTCTTGTGGTCATGATTTGTCTTCCTCGCCCGTAATGTCGGCTTTTGCTATTTGCGGTTGTTCTCATGCGGCGCCTTCGAAGTAGCCCCTGTTGGTCGCCAGTCGAAATGGGTGCGGACATTGCTCCAGTCCGAAGGGAAATAGGGGATCGGGACTACACCCTGCTGCCGTGCCCATTCATCCCAGCGTGCAATCATGGTTCGAGCGACGTCAGGATGGCTGGCGGAAAGATCGTGTTGCTCGGCCGGATCCTTGGCGACATCGTAAAGGGTCCAGAGCTCTTTTGGTCCCCAAGGAGGGTTCTGCCAAACAATTTTCCAGTCGCCCTGGCGTCCAGCCCGGCGTGCCCAAAGTTCCCAGCCAAAGAACGAGTCATCCGAATGTAATGCGGGCATAGTCGGGTTGGCGAGGAGAGGTTTTAGACTGGTGCCTTCGAGGCGTTCTATAGGGCGTCCCTCGAACTTTCCGTTCGGGGAGGGGATGCCGGCATAGTCAAGCACGGTAGGCACCATATCGAGAACCTGCGTGAATGCTCCGCTCAGCGCATTACGACCGCTGATGCCTGGACCCGCCACAATAAACGGGACACGTGTTCCGCCTTCGGTGGTAAAACCCTTTCCCAGACGGAATGGTGTGTTGCTGACATGGGCCCACTGCGGGCCATACCAGACATGCGATCCTCGCCGACCCATTTGGTCAAATCGCATGTCACGCTCTTTTTCTGCCCAGCGGTACCAATCTGCACCACCGAAATCGAGGGGATTACCTCCATCTGCGCCATTGTCGGACATGAAGATGATCACCGTATTGTCGAGTTGTCCCTTTGCTTTAAGCGAAGCTATAACCCGGCCGATTTGC
This sequence comes from Sphingomonadaceae bacterium PASS1, assembly GCA_002255985.1. Classification (GTDB taxonomy): domain Bacteria; phylum Pseudomonadota; class Alphaproteobacteria; order Sphingomonadales; family Sphingomonadaceae; genus Sphingorhabdus_B. The sequence continues at coordinate 100,936 of NKIR01000009.1, read as the reverse complement.
TGGTCCATGTTGCTGACCATTGCTGCATAGATTTCCATGCGACGCGCTTCGAGCTGGCGAAGGTCGGGCGGCAAGTCTCGCCAGGAAGGCCAGTCCTTGTCGAATGGGGCAGCGGCCTGCGATCTGCTGACAAGGCCCATGCGACGCTGGCGGGCAAGGCGCGCTGCGTGGATCGCTTCATATCCATTGGCGTATCGGCCGCGCTGCCGTGCAATATCCTGATCCGGAGCCTGCAAAGGCCAGTGCGGCGCCGTGAAATTCAGCATCGCAAAGAACGGTTTGTTCTGATCTCCTTGGCCCAGATAGCCAATCATCTTGTCAGTAAATGTCCGCGAACTGTAAAAATCAGCTGGCGGCAAAATGTCCTTGTCATTCTCGACATAGTTCACGGTAGGGATGTCTGGAAAGACGCCCTTGTTGTCGAAATGTGATCCAGCACCCTGGATGAGGGCGAAATGCTGCTGGAAGCCTCTGGCGGCTGGGCGGTAAGCGGGGTCGCGCACTCCGCCCATGTCCCATTTGCCCGAAAGCATAGTGCGATACCCCGCACGGCCAAGTATGTCGGCAATCGTTGCCACACGGTAGGTCAGGATCGCTTCATAACCGCGCTTGCCCTCGGTTTGTGGCGTCCAGTCGCCTGCCATCGTGCCAAATCCGGCATTATGCGGCGAGGCACCCGTGAGCAAGGCGGCGCGGGTGGGCGAACAGGCCGCGTATGTGTGAAAGTTTGCCAGCCGCACACCGGACTGAGCGAGGCGGTCGAGGTTCGGGGTCCGGATTTCAGATCCGAATGATCCGACATCGGAATAGCCCAGGTCATCCGCAACAATTATCAGGAAGTTGGGTCGCTGCGGCGCGGGCGCTTTGGGACGCGCGCCAGCCTGGCTGCCCAGCAAGGCAAGTAACCCAACACTGGCAAGTGCTATTTTGCCGAGTAGGCGTGCCTTGTGCTGCTTACGCCGCATCGGCGCAATCCATCATAAGAACTGCTTTGATGACGTCGCCACTGCGTGTGCGCTCCATTGCGAGGTTGATCTCGGCGAACGAGAATTTAGAGATGAGACGGTCGACCGGAAACTCGCCAGCTCGCCACCATTCGAGCATTCGAGGGTACAGATCGTGCGGAACCGAATTGCCAAACGAGAGCGCTTCAAACCGGGCTGCCTTTTCGAAGAGCGGCATGGGCTTCAACATGTATTCTTCCATCGGGCTGGGCAGGATCGCATAGGCCATATGTCCCCCCGTCCGCAGGCTGGCGATCGCGCTTGCAAAAGCCGTGGCATTTCCTGATGTTTCCAATAGCTTACCGACGCCGCGTCCTGTCTGTGTCATGACCCAAGCGTCCATCGGACCCATCCGCGGGTTAAAGACGGCCGTTGCACCCAGCTCTTGCGCCAATATCAGGCGGTCATCGCGCACGTCGACCACCAGGATTTCGCCTGCACCTGCGCGGCGCGCAGCCATAACAGCGCCGAGTCCAACCGCACCCGCGCCGACAATCAAGACCGTTTCACCAGACTGGACGTTGAGGACGTTGAGGATTGCTCCCGTGCCGGTCATCACCCCACAGGTGATGCTGGCACCAACTTCAGCGGGTATGTCCTGTGGCATAGTGACAAGGCAATGATCGGGAACGATTGCATGCGTTGCAAAGGAGGACTGCTGGAAGAAAGCCGCATGAAGCGGGGTACCAGAACTGTCCTGCAGGGTAGCGCTGCCGTCCAGCCGCCTGCCGCCGAAAGTCACATCCCAACTCTGATCGCAGTAATAGGGATGTGCCTGCGTGCACGAAGGACAGGTGCCGCAAGATCCGTAGCCCAGAATCACCCGATCGCCGACCTTGACCCTAGCGGCGCTGCCGACTGCTTCAACAACGCCTACACCTTCATGGCCAAACACGGCGGGCAGGGTGCACAGAGAGGGACCATCAAGGTCCATATGACAGATGCCGCACGCTTCGATACGGACGACCGCTTCGTAAGGCTGCGGTTCGGCAAGAGTGGCGCGCTCGATCGTCAGACCCTTGCTGACGTGCCTCTGGATCGCTGCTTGGATCACTCGGCCCACCATCACGCTCCTTGCTTCGCGGTCCAGGCGGTATGCTTGGATTGCAGAAACTCGTTCATTGCATCGACGCCATGGAGTCTGCCCACACCGCTTTCCTTATATCCCCCGGTTTCGACTTCGGGATGCAAGGCACCGTGCATATTGATCCATACCGTCCCTGCTTCGATCCGCCGTGCCAATCTCTGGGCCCGGGCGAGATCGGCGCTCCACACACTCGCAGCAAGGCCGAACCGGCTTGCATTTGCGCGTTCAAGCGCCTCGGCGTCTGTATCGAAAGACTGCAAGGTCAGGATCGGGCCAAAAATCTCGTCGGTTATCAGTTGCGACTGCGGATCACGAACATGCACCAGACTGGGTGTAATAAATGCACCGGCAGCATGCCGTCCATCCAATGCCACGCCTCGAACCAAAATCTCATCAGGCTCCTTGACCGCATCCAGCAAGCGCAGAATTCGATCGCGTGCCGCAAAGTCGATCATCGGGCCCATTTGCGTGGCAGGGTCGGATCCCGACCCAACGACGATTTCCCTAAGTGACTTGGCAAAAAGGGCTTTTGCTTCTTCCAGTCGCGTATTGGAAACCAGCAGACGGCTGGCTGCGACACATTGCTGGCCAGAAATGAAAATGGCGGCCCGCACAACCTGGGGGACTGCGCTCTGAAGGTCTGCATCATCAAGCAGAATGACAGGTGCGCTGCCCCCCAATTCGAGATTGACCCGTTTCAAGGTGGCGGTCGCGGCAGCGGCAATCTGTTTGCCTACATGTGTGCTGCCCGTATAGCTGATGACTCGCACTCTTGGATCCTCGACCAGCAATTTTGCACCATCATGGCTGGACTCGCTGAAGGAATTGACCACCCCGGCGGGCAGATCGGGAACCTGCGATAGCAGGCGCAATACAGCGGCGCTGGTCAAGGCCGTTTGCGGCGCTGCTTTCACAACACAAGTGCAGCCCGCTGCGAGCGCTGGCGCAAGCGAACGGATCATCAGAATAATCGGGGCGTTCCACGGCACTATAATCGCGGTTACCCCGGCAGGTTCCTTACCAATCATCGAGTATAGGTCGCAATCAAGCTCGATAACACGCCCGAAAATGTTACGCGCCAAGCCAGCATAATAGCGCAATTCGGAAACACTGAGGTCGACCTCGATCAGGGACTGTCCAAGCGGCTTGCCGTGTTCGGCCGTCAACAGTTCGGCTATGGCCACGCGGGACGCCTCCAGTAGGTCGGCAAAGTTGAGCAAGACCGAAGAGCGAAATCGAGGAGACGTGCTCCATTTGCTTTGGCAAAACGCCTCAGTTGCAGCAGCTATCGCTGTTTGAACGGCATGATCATCGGCATCGTCGAACACCCCAACGGATTCGCCCGTCGCCGGGTTGACGCTTGTCGCGATCTTCGAAGCCGCCGATGTCCCCCATTCGCCTGCAATCCAGGAAAAACCGTCCAATGTGCACCATCCCTAGTTTCGAGCATGAGCGGATCCGAAGCCCCGCCTGATTACCAATTGATCAACGACATAGCCATATTAATATTGTTGTGCAACAACTGACAAATCTGACAATGTCTGAAAAGTGATAAAAGTCAAATTGGTCCATTAATATATAAATATATCATAAATATAAAACATTTTATTGTATTCGTTATCGAGCAAAAATGTCGATTTCCCGAAGTTAAATGTGCAACAAAACAACGATGTGATCCTGCATGCGCCATCCCGCGATATGCGGTGGGCGCAGATAACTTGAGGTTATATTGGCACCAACCAAGCTTCCCGCATTCTAAGGCCTTAGTCGACACGCACTAGGACCTAGATTGGAAATACCCATTACACTCCCCCTTTGGCCAGAGTGGCCGCCAAAGCGCACATCGTTTTTACACGAAGCCAGTATTTGAGCTGTGTGCGGAAGTTCCGCTTTGCGCGCTTGTTGTTCCGAAAGCAGACAGTCAGCTCTCGGCCCAATTGCGGACGTCAGCCACTTGAGGAAATGCAACCTAACCGACTAAACCATCAAAAGCCCCCTGACGTGACCCCCAACTATCATCCAGTTTTGATTAGAGCCTCGGCGTTGTTGTTGCCCATGTGGGTTGGTGAAGCAAGGGGCTGCGTAGCGTAGCCTCCGGCTATGCGGAGCGAAGCAGCCCCTTGCTTTTTCAGTTCGGCCGCAAAGGCAGCCGGGGTGGCGTATCCGAGCGAGGAGTGAGGCCGCTGGGTGTTATAATCCCAAGCCCATGCAGCGATCTTCTCGCGGGCATGATCGAGGCTGGTGAACAATGTCTCATTGAGCAGTTCGTCACGCATCCGCCCGTTAAAACTCTCGACGAACGCATTCTGGGTTGGCTTTCCAGGGGCCGTATAATGCCAGTCGATCTTGGCGGTCCCACACCATTCGAGCACCGCATTCGAGGTCAGCTCAGTTCCATTGTCGCTGACTATCATGCCAGGCTTGCCGCGCATGGCGATCAGATCGGTCAGTTCGCGCACTACTCGTTTGCCACAGATCGAGGTATCAGGAACTGCCGCCAGACACTCGCGCGTCACATCATCGACCACGTTGAGTATCCGGAACCGGCGGCCACTCGCCAACTGGTCGTGCACAAAGTCGAGGCTCCAGCGCTGGTTGGGCAGCGCTATAACGGGAGCCGGCGCACGAGCGCCCACCGTGCGTTTGCGTCCCTTGCGCCGCCGCACGGTCAAGCCTTCCTCCCGGTATAGCCGTTGCGTCTTCTTGCGGTTGATCGCGATGCCTTCGCGCCGCAACAGCATATGAAGGCGGCGGTAACCAAACCGGCGGCGCTGGTGCGCAAGAGCGCGCAGCTTCTCACGCAGCACCGCGTCATCACCGCGACAAGACTGGTAGCGAATGACCGTTCGATCCGCCGCTATGACCTTGCACGCCCGCCGCTCGCTGACATCAAGCAGGGCTTGAAGATGCGCGACCGCTTCACGCTTTGCAGCGGGCGTTACCATTTTTTTGACAGCAGATCCTTCAGACCTGCATTGTTTAACATCGCGTCTGCCAGCAGACGCTTGAGCCGCCCGTTCTCATCCTCCAACGCTCGAAGACGCTTGGCTTCTGATACTTCCAGGCCGCCGTACTTGGCCTTCCAGTTGTAAAGCGTCGCCTCCGATACGCCGTATCGACGGGCAAGATCGGCCGTCTTCGCGCCTGCCTCTGCCTCCCGAAGCACGCCTATAATCTGTTCTTCTGTAAACCGTGATCGCTTCATCGTTCCGTCCTTCTCTCAAGGGCCGGACTCTAATTATAAATGGAGGGAATTTAAGGGGTCACGTCAGTATCAAACGGTTTATATGCACATTTGAACTAAATGCGGTATATTTTTAGTTTTTTTGTTCTGCATATAGTGTAGGAATGATGATATATTAACAAGACTCCGCCTTGTTATACGTCTGGTCACCCAATGGAAGTGGCCTTAGATTGGCTGAGACTGAAACTTCCAAGCGGTTTCCAGGTAGCTCTGCATCGCCGATTTCGCCTCTGGTTCAAGCTCCAATAAGGTCCTGCGCTTGTCTGATGGGTCGATCCAGCGGCGCACCAAGCCTGCTTCTACCAAATTGTTCACGTGGCGTAATGCAGTGCTCAGGGGCACTAATGTTGCGGCCGATGCGCTCGATGCAGGAACCGGTTCTCCGCGCAGACTAGCCTCGGCAAGATCTAACAGAATTTCCCATGAAGGCCCAGTCAAGGTAGCAGGATCAAAGAACTTCGCCTTGTTGTGGTGATACTTGAACAGCAGTTTGATAAACGCGCGAAGTTCGGCCTCGCTTGGATTGCCTTCGCGGTAAACGGGCACCTTACCGGGGTTTGCATCCCCACGCGAAGCGCCATTGTTCAACCGTTCCGTTGCTTGATGGGCAGGGGCTATGAGAGAGAGCTTTACTGAAGCACGAAGCAAGGCCGACGCCAGATCAGGCATCGAAACAGGCTTTGTAAGAAAATCTGTGGCTTGTGATTGCATCGCTAAAACGGCGGCGTTGAGGCTTGAATGACCAGTTGTAACCAACATTACAATTGGGCGATACGGCTTAAATCTGATCGCAATCTCGGACAGAAGTATATTTCCGTCCATTTCTGGCATTTTGAGGTCAGTTAAAACGATACCGATGTCAGAATGTTTAGAAATCTGCGTCAAGGCAGCCGGCGCGCTTTCGGAACATCTTACTGTGTAGCCGAGATTAGATACCGCCTCACGATATTCGTCCAAGCAGTCTTGGTCGTCATCAACAATCAGAACTGTCCAACCGGTGTCAAGCCAACCTGCAACGGAACTCTGACTAACGCTATGTGATTGCATCTAAAAATTTCCCCACGATGGGCACCACTATCAAAGCAAAATATCAGTGCAAACAAGTTTGAAGATTAAACCCTTTTTAAATCGGCCAGTAGCCACCATTATAATATTCTATCGACCGAAAAATTGGAACCAATATCTTTTTGACGTGTTTTTTGGCAAATTATACCACTAATTTGCAATTCAAACGGCATTTCTGACACCTCAACGATTTTCCAGCCATTCCGATCATCATAGACAGCATAGCCTGAACGGTCCTGAGCAATTGCGCGCATAAGATTTTTGGTTTCCTGTCGGGTGAGGTTCGCCAGACTTACAGGTAAGCCAATGCGATAGTCTAAATGCGTACTTTTATTATGTGATAAATATCTTTCGACTAAAATGTAGGCCGATTCAAAATTATTTGAAATTATCGCAATTGAATTTACATCTGAAAAATTAATATGGAATAAATACCATATAAAAAGAATTGATATTAAAAATATTCTATGCCCTTGACCTCAAAATAATTTAGATTGCCATGCATGACTGAGATTTATGCAGTGTATTATACCAACAAAAAGAAAAATTATGTTGAGGCGGTGTGCCAATATTTTTGAGATAAATATCATCACCACAAGCGATAACAGGTAAAAAACGAGCATGGGAATGAGCAGGGGTTTAAAGAAGCCTAATGTGATAGAGAGGGAAAATAGAAATGCCGATGTGTAGATAGCGAGGAGGGCGCTTCTAGCAGGGGACTTGCTACCGTACAGTCTGCGCACCCAACGGGAGTCCAGATACATTCCCAAGGCAGCGACAAAAAATATCACAGTGTTCAAGAACGACGAGATAAGCAATGGATCAAACATTCTTACCTCTTTCTGCAAGATATTACGAATTTACAAAAAAATGACATTAAGCGCACCATTTTTTGGTGTCATGATGGTATGATTTTAAGCCGTGGCATGAGCACAGAAATGCCCTCTTTACCCGTTTTGCAGACTTGGTGCTGATCTTGGCCGAGCCAAAACGGCAATTCCCTTTAAGGTTCTATGCCCAGGTTTCACTGTCAATCAGGTGAGGCGTAAATCAAATGATACTACCAATATGGTTGCAACCGCCAACATGGTTCCGAACGGCAAGCGTTGCAGATTCCACTGATGTTGATTTTTCCCCTTCAAAAACATGGCAACGGCGAATATCAAACCGGTTGTTGACCCCATAAAAACGGTCATTGGCAGAAGCTGCCATCCTATCCAGCTTCCTATGCCGGCCAACAAAATCGGGTCCCCGCCTCCAATGCCCGTGCGGCCACGCAGCAGTCGATAAACGAAAGCCAGAGCGCTCAACGACAGGAAACCAGCGCCAGCACCAATCAGACGATCGACAAAAGGGGTCCCAAACGCGACACCGCCAACCGTTATGCCGGCAACCAGAAAGCCAAGATTAGCCGCGATCGGCAATCGAAAAGATTTCGCGTCACTGACCGCCAAAATGCCGAGCAGAGTGAAGCCGCTCAACGTCGCGAAGATTTGGGCTATGTCAAATGGACTGCCGCCCATGCTTTATCCCCGCGCTACTTGGGCTTTGAACTTTGCATAGCCTTTACTGTCGAAGGCGACGCGATGAACGGTGCCACCAATGCGCGCGCGCCAAGACATGCCGATGCGGTGCGGCGGCAATATTTCCACTGCGCTTTTGGGAAAGCGTACACGCGCGGCCGCAACGATAGCGTCAATCGGGGCATAGCTGCGACAGACAAGCGCACCGGGCGGCAATGCCAAAGTGGTCATCTCGCGGCGAACCAGCTTTGGTTGATACGTCTGGGCGTCAATATCAATCACCTGGCGTTCTTTACGCGTCGCAATTGTTATTCTTGCAATGCCAGAGGCATCCGCTTTGTACGATACAAGCATACTGCCAAACAGACGCGTCTGCGCGATGGCAACTTGCGACGCTGCCACATTGCTTATTTCGGGCGCCATGACCAAGCGGCCATCGCGTCCGAATGTTTGCGCCGCAACTGGTGCCGTCCACAACAATGGTACAAGCAAAAAGCCTGAAACTATTTGCCTCATGACTATGCGCGCCGCAACTTTCGCACGGTTTCCACCAGCACTTTAGCCGTCGACGTGTGATAGCCATAGCCAGCAACCCGGGCCCGCGTATCAAGCATATATACCAGCGAGCTGTGGTTTATGCTGTGACCACGTTCCGCTGCGCGCGGGGGAATATGTTCCCGAGCGACCCGGAATGCGACGGTTGCTGCCGACAACTGCCCACGGGTTCCAGTCATCAGCTCCAGTTCGTCACCAAAGCTTGCCTGAAGACCCTTCAGCGCGCGCATGCGATCAACTGCGGCAGGATGTGGGGTATGGTTGCCGCTATTTGCCGCGCCGCGGCGAACGTTACCTATAGCGCTTGCTTCAATATCGACAAACACCGCGCGGGTATCGACCCCACTTTGGCGCAATTCCTTAGCGGCTTGGGCGATAACCGGAATAGCCACCGGGCAACTGTCCGAGCAGCGGGCATAGCCGAAATACAGCAACGTCCAGCGTCCCTTGAAATCCTTTTCGCTTACGTCGCCGCCAGTAAGAGTGGAAAAGTTGAACGCACCACCAAGCTGATCTGGATTTGGCGGAAGATGCCCATAGACATGGCCGACCTCTGCCCGCTCGCTTGGTTTGACAACATGAGCGGCATCAAGGCCATTTGAACCGGCCAACGAAAAGCCGCTTGCCAAAAATACGATAGGAGTACTCATGTCACGACGATCCTTGTGTCTATAATGCCACGACCGCTGTCTTGAACTTGGCCGGTGACCCAGTTGAGGAAACGCATCCGAACGGGAAAAACGCCCTTAGCTGTTGCCTTTATAATGATATCGCGGCGTTGCGCCGTAGAGATAATGAAGGGGCGGTTGGCTGGCAGAGCCAACGGTGCATTCCATGATTCCAGACCAAGTGCACATCCGTCCATCCCGTGGCAAACACCTGGAAGCGATAGGGTGGTTTCCAACACCGAATAGCTGGCATTGATCATACGGATCAAAATCGTCTGACCGACTTTCGCCTCAATAACCGCCCGTTTGTCCGTGGTCGTCTTGTTATTGAAAACACCGCTCAACAGGAAGTATTTCGGGTCAAAACGGTTCAACCCGACATCTTCGCCGCACATGCCGGAACTGTGATCCAGGGTATGCCAGCGTGGATCCATATCGTCGATAGCCCAAATTTTTTCGACGTCATACTTCGGGCCGCCGCTGAATAATGTTCCGGGGCCTTCAGGGGGATCGACGATCAGCGGTCCGAACATTCCCATTTCGAAATGCAGCGGCGTGTTGCGATGGCAGTGGTAAAAAAACGTACCAGCGCGATGCGGCCGGAATTGATAGGTGTATCGCGCATTCACTTCAAACGACACGTGGCCGACACCGTCATTGGTGGTCGTTGGCTCAATGCCGTGATGGTGGAGCGTGTGCGCGTTCTTTTTTGGATCAAGCGTGCTGTGCACGATTTGTCCCTGACGAAAGCGCATCAACGGCGCTGGGTATGAAGCCTGTCGGAGCGCCGGCGTTGCAGCCAACGGATCCGTAAATGTCCATACCCTGATTGTTTTGCCATCCGGCGTGGGCAGGTTTAGGCTGACATCCATGTGGCGTTCCACATTAACATCAGGTGTTACTCGGTCAGGGGTCGGGAAGTTGGCTTCCTGAAAAACGTTACAGCCAAAGGTAGCGTAAGTTAGCTCGCCTTTAACGCCGGTTTTTGTCCAATCGGCAGCAGTTTGCATAATAAATTCCTAAATCTGAATAAGAGAGCCGGCTAACGGGCGCTTACAGCGCGCCGGTCATTTCCCAGTGGGTAACAAGGCCCATCGGATAGTTTCCGCCCGCCGCGGTTTGCGACATTTCGGTATGGCAGTGCATCACATAGCGCATAGGAAATGGCTCATCGACTGGTGGCCAGATGATGGTGTCACCAGGCCGTTCGAAAGGCAGCAACAGGTCCTGGCGAGACAGAGGAGCCAGTGGCCATGCATCAAGTTCATAGGACGATGCCGCACAAACGACAGCGCCGCTGGCGTTTGAATCGGACAGTTTGAATACATGGTTGCCATGAATGTGCGGCGAATGGGTGCAAAGGCCAGCATTCAAATTGCGGATTAATGTGGGCTGCCCCTGCCGACCGTGCGGCATGATGCGCGCGGCACCCTTTGTCCAATCGGTTGTTTCATCAACCTTATGCGGCGCGGCATCATAGCCACTGAGCCCGTTGATGGTGAAGTAACGCGGAACAAAAGATGGCACGACGCTGGCTGGCGGAATGACTTCACCGGCATCTACACGCGCTGCCAATAAGGGGTCGACCTGCGAGAACAGCCACAGCTTGTCGCGTTCGGGATCTGTGGGGATCCACTTGTTCCCGGGGAAGCGCTTGTGCGTACCCATCGCATCAAACACCGCTGCTAAAGCAGGCGTATGGCTTGCGCGGCTAAAAGGTGTTGCAGAGCCGGCCAATGTTGTACCAAGCTTTGGCTTGACGATGAACGCGCCATAGAGCCCCATGATCCGGTTGAGCGGAGCAAGCGTCGGGTCAATGTACAGGTAGCTTCCACCAACGGGTGCGGTAAAGCGCACGGTCGCTGTCCCTCCGGCAGGGATGCTTGCAATCGAAGCGGTCGGAATACCGGGGATGCCAAAACCGTGCGGCCGGGTATCCAGATTGGAGATGTTGATAGTGACAACGTTGCCTTCGGTGACTTCCAAAACAGGACGACCTTCGGCACTCTTGTTAAAGAACATCAGGCTGAAAACAAACTGGCCATCGATCATTTCGGAATCGACGGGTTCGATCGTCAAATCGAACACGCCGTTTGCCGCTTGGGCCGAAGCCATGCCGGGGATAGACGCGAGGCTTGCCGCGACTGTACTAACCATGAGGAACTTGCGTCTATTCATTGTCTGCGACCTAAATTGGGAAAGAGATACATTCTGAATGCAGCTTTTAGTTGAAGGTAAAATTTACACGCGAGTCAGTTAACCATGATATCATCGCCAACTTGGTTTCATTCTCGCTTTAAAAACCGGGGATTAGATTTAATCGCTTCCATTATGAGAATAAATGGCGTTGGTCTTTATTAGATCTGATTTTTCGGATGCAAATTTGTGGAGCCTTGCAGTAGCTGGCGAAGCTTTTTTTCATATTCCGACTCGTCCGCATCCATCGTAATTTCGCCCGACCGCCGACCCTTTTTGTCGACCAGAAAAATCGATGCGGTATGATCTACGGTGTAGTCTTGCCCCGGAACGCGGATCACTTCGTGAAACACGTCAAAACGTTTGGCCATCTTGGCTATATCCGCTTCTGTTCCAGTCAGTCCGGTCACCCGAACGGGTTGGCCTTCCATGTAATTTTTCAACACTTCAGGCGTGTCGCGCTTTGGATCGAGCGATACGAAGACAATTTTAATCCGGTCAAATTCCGGACCAATTTTTTGTCGTAAGAACCCAAGGCGATGCAAAGTCATCGGGCAGACATCAGGGCAGTGTGTGAAACCGAAAAATACGGCAACCGGCCGCCCCGACAGACTAGCGAAATCAAAGTCCCGGCCCTTGTCATCAGTCAGTGTAAGGCCCGAAAAGGCAGATGGTGCCTGTGCATTGCCTGCAATATTCGCATAGCCTGTGTACGCCATTGCGGTCACCGCGAGCGCAAGGCCTGCGGCGCCGACGGGATGCCGCAGCCGATTTACGACAGATTTAATGATGGCCATGATGGCCCCCATTTGACGAAGACGACTTGTCTGCATTCTTGATTTCTAGCTTCACTTTGACGGATGCGCCGCTGTTGAAATGCAAGGTAACGGGCACTGTTTCGCCGACTTTAAACTGCTGTTTAACGCCGATCAGCATCAGGTGATTTCCGCCCGGCGCAAGCTTCAGTTGTCCGCCAGCGGGAATATTGAAACGCTCGACTTTGCGCATCCGCGCAACACCGCCGACCAGCGACGATGTATGGAATTGAAGGTTCTGCGCAGCTGGACTTGAGGCACCACGCAATACTTCAGCGCGATTTGTCCGGTTGTGCACCACAAAATAGCCTGCGGCCACCGATTGGCCAGACGCCGTCGGATTTGCCCATGCATCTTTGACTTGCAGCGACGCACTGTCACTCCGGACGATTTGAGGGACGGATACAACTCCGCCAACTAGCAGCAAGCCGATTGCAGCATTTTTGAGAAACATTGTATTCACTCCTTTGAATTTTCTTTGGCAAAACGGAAATGGCGGTGTTCGGGCATCGCCTGTCCCGGCAGCCAGGGGATCAATGTGAAGGTTTTCTGACCGCGGCCGTTCATCATGTTATTCATCGACCCGCTGAATGCAGCGGTGATGTTTTGCATGTCCCTGTCTTCTTTGATGACACGCGGTGTTACTAATATCAGCAGCTCGGTCTTGCGTTTCGTCGCGCTGTCGACGCGGAATGCCCGGCCAAGTAGGGGGATATCTTTCAACAAAGGAACACCGCGCTGACCAACCGAGGTGCTGTCCTGTATCATCCCGCCCAATACCGCAGTCATGCCTTCACGCAGTGAAAGCCGCGTCGTGACCGATCGGTTGCTGATCACTGGGCTACCGATGGATGACGTGACGTTGGGCTGTTGGCTGGACACTTCCTGGAAAATCTCGATATCAATCCGGTCGTTGCTCAGGACAACCGGACGAATGTTCAAGATGACGCCCGTTTGACGATATTGGACCGTTTGCAGAATATCTGTGTCGCCACCCGATTGGACACCACCGGCGCGTTGCGAACTGATGATGGGAATGTCATTGCCAATCAGGATCTGGGCTTCTCCACCTGATCGGGCGAGCAACCTTGGTGTCGACAATATATTCAGATTCTGGTTGGTCGCGATCGCGCTCAGGGCCGCGGTTACCGAGGTTTGTGAAAAGCCGCGGGCAAAAGTCACGCCAAGCCCGCCAAGTTCACGCGACAGCCCGCCCGTCGTTGTGCCCTGAATGGAACCATTCGACAGTTGTCGGTCAAGAAACCATTCCATCCCGAACCGAGTTTCATCCGTGAGTGCGACTTCAGCAATCGTGATTTCAACCAGCACCTGTTTGGCGGGAACGTCGAGTTCGTTCAACAATCGGTATAGCTGGGCATATTCTCTTCGGGTTCCACGAAATAGGATGCGGTTTCCGGCATTGTCGATGACAATCTTGCCACTCGCGCTGCTTGTGTCACCACCAGCTGTACCCGGCAAGCCAAGAGCAGGACGACCTTTTCGCGGACCCGACGTGGATTGGGACCCGTCATCCATATTGCCATCAGCTGGCTGAATGGACGTTTCCTCGCCGCCTGCGTTTGTGCGCGAGACCAGATTACCCAGTTCGGACGCGGTCGCATTGCGCGCCTTGTAAACGAAATACCCGGCATGATCGCCGCCTGCGCCATCAAGTGAGTCAAGCTGGTTCACCCAATACATCACGCGATTAAAGAGGCGCGCGTCATCTGAAAACAGCAAGAGACAGTCTGGCTTTTCCAAATGGACAAGATTGGTTCCACCTGATCCGCTTGTTCCGATTGCAAAGCCTTCGCTGGCCAGCAATTCACGTAGCTTCTCTGCGAGCACATCTGCGCTCCAAAGTACCGGGGTAATACGTGCGACGCGTGACCCGACGAATTCCGGGCGGTCGATACCCGACAGAAGCTGGCTCGCGTCTGAAACATTGCCGGCCTCTCCCGAAAGGATGATGCCATTCACGTCTGCTACCGTCTCTACCGTGACCGATCCGCCACCAATAACGTCTGACACCACCCCGGCGGCTGGTACTGCCGATACGTCTTTAAGTGCGGCGACATGAACGACGCTATTGGGTGACGATACTGTCTTGCGGACGGAGCCCTCGCTTACGACGATGGCGCCGGACTGCTGGGTCAATACCAGCCCATATTGATTGAGGGCCTTTTCCGCGAGGCGAAAGAATTTCCGCGAAGACATATCTTTGGGGCCGCTCATGCTAATGATATCGCGTCGTTGGGCAACGCCTGGACCAAGGATGTAGGGGACGTTCAAAACCTGCCCGAGCATTATCTCGGCAAATTGCCCGAGCGGTTGGGGCGGCAAAGTAGCTGCCACGGTTTGATCGGGGATAAGCGCGGCTATGTCCGCTTCGGAAATCGGTGCCTGGTCGACAATGTTGACTGGGCCTTCAATCAGGACTTCGATGCGCGACACGTCAGGACGCTTATCAAGCGCAGCATCAGGCCTTGGGAAAGACAGGTCGTTCGACAATGGCAGCGGCTCGAACACGATCCGCGGCTGTTCTTTTTCGGCGAAGCCCGTCAACGCTGCCGCTACCGATAGCAATGCCGCTGTATATTGTAACTTATGCATGATCAGTCCTAATTCCTGGCGGCATCGTGACGTGAAATTTTTTTGCGCGAAAGTGAGGGCGGAGATTCCAAGTTACTGGATCGCGCCGCCGCTTGGCTGCGATATTGGCCGGCTACATTTGCCATAATGACTTGGCGTCCTTCCGTTCCGGCCCGACGGGCTACAGCCAATATGCTTTGGGATCGCTTGCGAAGCGTGACCGAACCATTTTGTATGCCAGCGATCTTCCACCCGTTTTTATAGGTATCGCCGACCGCCAATATTCTGCGTTCACCGGCGTCGCGGTCTACGATTACGACTTCGTAACGCCCGTTCGTTCTGGCAATGGCCGCAATGCTTTTGCCAAACGCGGTGGCAATGTCAGCTGGATTGGGTTCAGCCGGCTTTGGCGGTGCAGGTGGGGGTACATATTGTGCAACCACCGCAACCTCGGGATACGCCGTCACCGGATCGGCCTGCGCAAAGCTGTTTTCGTCTAATGCCGGTGAGCCCGATTGCGTCCAAATTGTCGGGGGCAGCGAATCCATCTGCGCGCGTGTTTCGCGCGCAAGTCGACTTGCGTCGGGAAGCGAAGCCACCTTTAGCGCAGATAAGCTAATGCCTGCCGCATAGGCCGACGTTGGCGCGCCGAACACGCGTCCACCAACATATGCAAAAAGCGCAGCAGCGGCGCACGCGACGATAAGACTGGTCCGCATCATGACGCTGACCCCGCGACGCGATGCAACGCCTTCAGGCTGATCCGCATCCGTTGCTTTTCGCCGTCGTTCCGCACTTCAATGCCTTCAATCAGATAGGCACGTGCACTGGCTTCGATCTGGTCCAGTAAAGCGCCAAGTCCTGCCCAGTCGAAGTCGCATTCAAAAGTCGTCGTCAGCTTTGAAAATCCCCGCGCATTTGCCTTTTTAACGTCAAACTCGCTTGAGGATGTTGCTTCGATAAACTTTACGTCAGTCAGTCCGGCGGCCATGGCCAGTTCGCTGACTTCGCCACGCATCCGAAGCAGGCTGATGGCAGGTGTCGGATCTAACATCGTTAAACCCTCAAGGCGCGCATGCTGCTGAGCCAAATCGTTACGCCAATCATTGTCCGACATGCGCTTGAACTTTGCCCGCGCATCGGCGAGGCGCATTTGCGTCGCCGATCCGATCTCATCTGCCGACTGCATTCCGGTGTACGCGCTATATAGCCAAGCGCCGGCAAGCAGCGCGGGCAGCAACTGCAGCAGCCGCGCCTCACGCGCAGTTGGCTGCCATTCGCGGATGGCAGCAATTGCGTTACCGATCATGAGCCGACATCCGCGGTTAGCATAATTTCGCTCGCACCATCTGCGTCGCGAGAGACAACTTGTGCAATTCCGGGCATCGCTTCGATGCTTGCTGCAATTGAACGCAGCTTGTCAGGATTGGCATCGGGAACAATCGAAATTTCAAATGTCTTGCTGTCAATTTTGGCAGATGAAACCTGCAGATTGCTGTTTTCGACAATTGACAAAGCGGCCATCAGATCGGTCGGAGCGCGACTTGGGCCAAGGATATCGTTTGCGACTTTGATGTGTGCTTGCTGCGCTCGTCCCCGAGCAAAAAGGTCGTAACTTGAGACAAAGCGTTCAAGCCGGTCTGCTTCGGCCTTGGCGACTTCCGTTGACTGATTGATGGCCTCTGCTTTTCCATACCACCAACCGCCTAACGCTGCAGAAAGCACTGCAGCGGTGATGATGACAGAGTCACGCGTGCTAATGACATGTGACAGCACCCGCCCCCCGCGAGGTCGGAGTGGTTCCGGCAGGGGTGGTGCATCGGTAGGCGACGGAACGATACCGCCCAATTGGGTGCCGTTTATGTCGCGACCTTGTAGATTTACCCAATCGGATAGTTCGAACGGTGTTCGCTTCCACATCGACTGGATAACCATGCCGCGTTGCACGTGACGCGCTTCATAACCGCATTCGAGGCGGATATGATGCCACCCGTCCGGCAATTGCACGCAAACACTTTCGGGTAGGGAATTGCGTTTTGTTACAGCGGCCGTGCGCGGATCATTTGAGCCCGTCGCTGAATCCCACCACCATATCGCGGCGCCATCGCTGTCTTGGATGACGATAGATTCCGAATTGAGGAATGGGGCGCTGTATTGCGCCTGCAACAGGCACGATGCCTGAAACTGATGTCGTTTTAATTCCGGTGGTCGTTTGATATATTCGAAGCGGCATACATAGCGTGGGATGATCTCGTTTTTAGAAAAAAGGTATGAGCCGACAGTTGCCCAAGCGGAACCGGCATCAATTCTCCATAACCTTAGGAAGTTCTCCAACGAACTCTTCCAACGGTTGGTAGCACTTGGGTGCGTTTCCAGCATTAAAGATCGGACTTTCGGCATTAAAGGCGGTTAATGGATTGTCTCGATCCATCTGCATGGACGACTGATAATAATAAAAAGGTAAATTCATGGTTAAGCTTGTTCTTCTTATCTCTACGGACAGCCTAATGTTTCCAGTCATTATTTTATTAAATTGCGGTAATTCAGAGTCACTACTCGCAAATTGATAGTAGTTTATTGCCATTTCGGTAGTTTTAATTGGCTTGCCTCGCGCCCCGAATATTTCATCAGCTTTCCTCTGATTTCCTTTGTGTAAGGCCATGAGAACCGCCCTTGGTGCAGTCGCCTCATGCATCCCGGTCGTGCTAGATAATCCTGAAATGGTAGTATTGAGCCGTCGTTGAAGATCACCTTTTAAAAAGCTACGCCAGCCTCCGTTTGAAGCCATATCCTGGCGCTGCATTGGCCGGCCCTTTGCGGCTGTCTGTTCTGCGCGCATCATTTGCAGGGCCAGTGGCCTTGATTCTGTCTGTGGTACTCCGCAGGCCCGCAGCAACCGGGCGATGAGCTCGGATGATGTATTTTCGAAGTGCATCAGCCCGGATTCCTCCTGAGCCCGCACGATAACCTCTGTGCTTTTGTCGAACTGGAACCGATATGGTCGCCCGTCGAGTATCATTCGCTCTATAGTCGAGCCTGTTCGTCCGCTCTTTACTGTTCCATCCGCAGCCAAGCGCACTCCGCCTATTTCCGGGCCGTAGATGCCAATTGGTTGTGTCAGTAACAGAAATGCAACGCGGCTTTCTGCTGACATAGCTGCTCGCTCGAGTTCGACCCGCGTTTTTGCGTGACGCAACTCGCGCGTAAGCTGTTCGTTAACTGGCAATGATAAAGCTAATCCTAATGCCAAAAGTGCAATGGCCAGGGCAGCGAAAGGCACTGCAAATCCCTGACTCAATTTGCTATTCACGGTGCAATCCAAACGATCGCGGATTTGTTGCCCTCGACAGAAAAACGGATCAGATCAGGCCCCGCATCGACAGTTGACGATCGCCATCGCTGTCCATCGGTGCTGTATGATAGTCGGCCTTTACCATCCGCCCATTCCATGAGGACTTCTGGCGTGCTTCTGTGGGATAACACCAACCGTTGCCCCGATATGCGCAGTACGCCAACCTGTTGTGATGTTCCCTGGCCTTTGGCTTGCGCTGCCAAAGTGGTGAACGTTCTTTTGCCCCGAATATGTTGCACTGCCTGATCACTGCGCGAAACGAACATACGGTTTTGTTTGGCATCCGTTCCGAGTGCATCGATCACCAGTGCCATTAACGCTGCGCTGAATGCTAATCCAATCAAAGCTTCAAGCAGCGAGAAACCGGTTTCATGATGGCTTGGGGGCATTTTTATTGTCACCAATGAAAATGTCCTTGGCCGCACCCGTTCCACCCTGCACGCCGTCGCTGCCAAGCGTGCCAATCGTGGGTCGAAGGCCTTCGCTCTCGGGTTCACGGTAGATATAAGGCCGGCCCCACGGGTCCTCGGGCAAATCTGACGAAAGATACGGGCCCTGCCAGCTTTCGACGACGTCGGCGCTAGGCTTGTGCAGTAAGGCCAATCCCTCTGCATTTGTCGGGTAACGGCCGATATCGATCTGCAACGAAATGACGGCAGACTCAATCGACTTTGCTTGTGCTTTCGCAGTAACCGATTTCGATTTATCAAACTGCGCAATTAGTCTGGGTCCAACTAGCGCCATTATGAGACCAATAATTGCGAGAACAATGATTATCTCCACCAAGGTGAAACCTTTTTCACTGCGATTTTTGGTTATCTTCATTGTTTCCCTAACTTTTCGTGCGAATTAAACCTAGTTCGCCGCCAAAAATCGGCCTCTTCTATATTCATGGGTAGAATATTATTTTGATTTTCTCAAGCCACCGTAATTTGAACAACAGTATCGCTGGATTGCTGTTCGACCGTGGATTGGTCGCACAAGCTGATCTAGACGAGGCCGCTGCGTTCCAAGGCCATGGCGGCGGTTCGTTAGCCAGCGCGCTTATTAGGCTCGGTGTCATCGGTGATGAAACATTAGCAGAGACAATTGCTGATGCTTCAAAGCTGCCATTGCTGAAGACAGCGCCTGCAATTGATCAGGTTTTGGCTGCGCAGAAAAGTCTTCGTTTTTCTGAAAAATGGTTAAGCGAAAATGATATTGTTGTCTGGAAGGACCTGACTGGGAATATTTTTATGGCGCTGGCCAGCGGGATGACCAGCAATATCCAAGAAGCGATAGAGCATTGGCAGATATCACCCGATGACCAGTTCATAATCGCACACAGAATGTTGACCGCGCTACTTTCTGACTTGGAAGATCAAGTTAAAGACTTTGACGCCCAACCCGCGCCGGGGCGACATTCGAAGCTTGCCGAGCTTGCCGAAGACGCACCCGCAATCGAATTTATCAACGCGATGTTTTCCGAAGCGATGGCGCGGCGGGCAAGCGACATTCACATTGAGCCGTTCAAAGGCGACATGCAAATCCGTCTCCGCATTGATGGCACTTTAAATCTCTGGAAGAGTATTCCAGCGCTTCGTTTTGCAGCGATAGCTTCGCGGATCAAATTGCTGTGCGGAATGGATATCGCTGAGCGCCGTATTCCGCAGGATGGGCGCCACAGTCTTCGGATCTCCGGAAGAGATGTAGACATTCGCGCATCCTGCTTGCCCGGCGTCTGGGGAGAGTCGATCGTGCTGCGTTTCCTTGGGCGCGCTTCCGATCTTCCGACGCTTGCAAAACTCGGCGTGAACGATGCCATGATTGGCACGCTTGAAAAACTCATCCACCAACCTTCTGGGCTATTGCTCGTCGCTGGTCCTACAGGATCGGGTAAGACCACCACGGTTTACAAATTGCTGGAGCAGCTTAACGATGGCTCGCATAAAATAATTACGATTGAGGATCCGGTAGAAATCGACCTTCCCGGAGTCATTCAGGTGAATGTGCGGCCAGATATCGGGCTCGAATTTGCCACTGGCCTTCGTTCAATGCTGCGGCAAGATCCCGATATCATTTTCGTTGGTGAAATTCGGGATTCCGATACCGCGCTGATGGCGACCCGTGCGGCGCTTACGGGCCACCTTGTTATCTCCACAGTGCACACGGCCTCAGCGTCAGCATCTGTCGCGCGGTTGCTTGACCTTGGCGTCGAAAGTTATCTTTTGGCGGAAGCCTTAAACGGCGTCATAGCACAGCGGTTACTGCGCCGGCGCAGCCAAGTGCCCGTTGAAGAATATTCGGGACGCATCGGTGTTTACGAAATTATGGAAATGAATGGCGATCTGCGGAGTGCGATCCGGGACAACCAACCTCAATCTGTGCTTGAGGATATCGCTCAATCGGATGGCTTTCGCCCTATGCGGGACGATGCGAAAGACAAAGTCTCATCCGGGCTAACGGACATGGCTGAGCTATTCCGCGTGCTGGGAACGTAGATATGGCAGACGAAGAGAGCTTATATCAGTTTCTGGCGTTTGACGGGAACGGACGGCAAAAGAAAGGTCAGGTTCGCGCGCGCAATGACGCACAAGCGCATGCCCGTGCTGCCGGGGAGGGCGTGACTGTTGTCCAACTGAAGCGACTGCCAAGCGGCCAAGCGCAATCAAAAAATTTGGCATCCCGGCGCGAACAAATTGCACTGCTGCGGCAATTGGCCATGATGGTTGAGGCGCGTGTGGATGTTATGCAGGCGCTTGACGCCATGCGTATCGGCGCACCTAGTCCTGCAATTCGCAATGCCATTCAGGCCGCGTCTGTCGATCTGCGCAGCGGTAAACCCTTGGGTGCGTGCCTGAAAACCGCAATCCCGGGAATACCTTCAAATGTGCTGGCGCTTATCAACGCGGGGGAAGCGGGTGGGTGCTTAGCAGATACCCTTCACCATGCCATTCAGCAGCTTGAGGCTGAAGAACGCATCACAAGCTCTATTAAAAGCGCCCTTATTTACCCAGTGTTCCTCAGTATCGCAGGCTTACTCGCTGCATTGATAATGCTGACCTTTGTTATCCCCCGCTTTGCATCAATCGTTGGTGATAGCCGCGACCAACTGGACGGACTTTCGCAGTTCATTTTCATGCTCGGGGATTTGGCGCAGCTCACATATGGCATAGTGCCTGTTGGCTTGATCATCATTTTGGTGCTGTTCTTGACGAGTTCGTTGAGCAAGCAGAGCCCGATGTTACGGCATATTTTGACACAACATTTGCCATGGCTTCGGACGATTTCGCTCCACCGCGAACGTGAACGCTGGTGCCGGATCATGGCATATGCCCTTTTCGCACGGATCGCTATTGTAGAGGCAGTTCACTTGGCGTCAGCAGGTTTAGGCGACCTGGCATTGCGAGAGCGGTCATCCGCTGCGGTTCGCGAGTTACGTCTCGGCGCAAGGGTAAGCGATGCGACTGCGAGCATCGGTTTGCTTGATGATACCCAAATCAGTTTGGTTAGGGCCGGCGAAGACAGCGGGGGACTTGCGGAAATGTTCCGAAAAATTGCGGTTGAAAGCGAAATAAACCTTCAGGAAAATCTGAAGCGCGCGACAGTCGTTCTAGAGCAAACCGTGATTGTTGCGGTGGCCATGTTTGTCGGCCTGATTGTCTATGGTCTTATCTCGTCATTGACGAGCGTCTACGAAACGATTGGCCAGTGACCCGTAAAATGCGCGAGGCCGGATTTACAACAGTTGAATTGCTCGTGGCGCTTGCCATTTTTTCGATTGGGCTGTTTGCGCTTCTGGAGGTCAAGGTCGGCATGCTTGACCGTCAAAAGCGGCAACTGGGCCAAGTCGATATGCTGGTTCAGGAAAGCAACGCTTTGGTCCTGCTGCGAAAGGTAAACCCCGTAACAGAGCCATCTGGGTCGCGCTCCCTCGGAGACAAGCATATCCTGAGCTGGAGTGCACGCCGAACAAGCCCGTTCACCCCTCAGCTGGAATGGTTGGGCCGCGAAACTGAATATGCGGTGGCGACATATCGCGCAGACTATCTGATACGTAAAAACGGTGTAGCAACTACGCGCGGTTACGTTGAATTGATTGGTCGGCGTGCACCAGATTAATGGATTGTTGCGTATTGCGGGTCGTCAGAACATTTGGCACTGATGGCAGGGTGCCTACTCGCTAATTGCAATGCCTTAGGCCATTACGGCGCTGGTTCGATGTGGTGTCGCGGCGTTGACGCAACGGGTTAAAAGGGGGCAATTTGGTGCAAATCGACGGGCCATTATCACTGGTGATGGCCGTCCTGCTTGCGGCGATCATAGGCTTTGTAAACCAATATGGCGGGACATGTACGGTTGCGGCTGTCGGCGATGCTTTAAACCGCAAGCCCGATCGCCTTATTGCTTTGGCGGAAGCCGGTTTATGGGCCTTCGCAATCAGCCTTGTTCTGAAGATGGCCGGCTGGGCACTGCCGCCGGTCGCTGACCTTCCGGTAACGGCTTATACTATCGTCGGGGGTGTGCTTCTTGGACTTGGGGCGTGGCTCAATAAAGCGTGTCTATTTGGAACATTGGTACAATTGGGACGGCGGAACCCCAATTATCTTTTCACGCTGTTCGGCTTGTATGTCGGTTTTCTGGCTCATGCCGAGCTGTTCGCTGGATCTTTGGTTGTTGCACGGTCCTACCAACCTGGCAGCACTGTAATGCTGGTTACAGGCCTGATGTTTGCAGCAAGCCTGCTGGGTCATGCATGGCGAGTTATCCAGACGAACCGGAATGTTCCGCCGACCGTTGAATTCGGAAATCGTGAAGCGCTCGTTATCCATGCCGTGGCCTTTACCTTGACGGCGGGCATTGCCGGTGCCTGGACCTATGGCGAGTTGATGAGCCGCTATGCACATGGCAGTGGCCGACTCGATTGGATGCATCTCCTTATAGTTGCAGCGCTGCTAATCGGGGCGCTGCTTGGGGGGCGGCGTTCGGCACAGTCTGAAACGATCAGCCTAGCCAAGGCCATGCTGTGTTTCATTGGCGGTGCAATGATGGCGGCGGGGTCCGGGCTGGTACCTGGCGGAAATGATCTGTTGATTCTATATGGTGCACCTCTGCTGCAATGGCATGCCATTGCAGCAATTGTGGTGATGCTGGTTACGATGGTGATTTGCATCCTTGCCGAGAGATGGATTGATTTTCAGCATCGAAATTGGACGACATAGGCCCATTGAGTATATTTTTTTCAGGCCAGGTTTCTCGTATAAAACAACGGTTGTGCCTGTTGAATGTCTAACCGCGATACAGCCGGGCTGCGACAATTCCTGCCAGGCCCCATATGAGCACCACATAGGGCCAGAGGTTGTTTGGCCAGTTCGGAACGGGGTATAACGAGTTGTACATTGGCCATAACAACACTCCGGTACCAAGCAGTCCGATGATGAACTTTACATAGCGGGCAGCTGACCATGCGGTGATGGCGTGCGCGCCGGTCACGCCCATATATACTAGGATCAGTGCCAAGGTGCCAATCGTTCCAATAAAGCCATAATAGGCCCCAGCACCTACCCATACAGCCCAAAGCAGGATTCCTGTCGTCATGATGCTGGCGGATATCATCAGCGCTGTCGTTGGTGTGCCGTGCTCCGCATGTATATTCGCCAATGGGTGGTTGCCGTTGCGCGCAAGCACCATTGTCATGCGGGCGGCGGCGTTCATGCTGCCAAGGACGCATGAAAAGGCCGACAGAGCCGCCGCCAGGTTCAAGGCGGTTGCTAGGGTCGGAGATCCATAGCGGCGCGCCAGAGTGTCGAGGGGCGCGCTATCCTTTGCTAGATTGCCCATCCCCTCTGCACCATAGCCGACCACCTGGGCGTAGGCCGCAAATACGTAAAAGATCCCTGCAAATAGCACCGTTCCCAGAACGGCCAGCGGAATTGCGCGATGCGGATTGCGTGTTTCCTCGGCAAGTGTAGTCGCGCTTTCAAATCCTGCGAAGGAGAGCACTGTAAATACCAGCGCCAGGCCGATGCCCGACCAGCCCATGGCGGGATCGGGACGAAACGGCGTCAATGGCAGGGGGCCAGCTTGCGCAACGGTAGAAAGGATGTTGGCCCCTAGAACGAGGATGGCGACCATGGAGATCAACTCCAGCGCCAACATCAAGCGTGCCGCAATCTGCACGTTGCGCCAGGATAGGAACAAACTAATCCCGATGGATGCGATGCTGATGGGGGCCCATAAGGCTTCAACCGGCAAGCCTAAGGGGCGAATTGCGGTATCGAGAAAATTTCCAACCAGCACTGCGGTTCCCGAACCGAAACACAGATAGCTGAGCAACAACACCCATCCAGCGAGAAAGCCCGCCCGATGACCGAAATGGCGGCTGATATAGGCCTGTGCCGATCCGGCAGATGTTTCACGTTTGGCAAAAGCGACAAAGGAAAGGCCGACCAGCGCCAGCAACAACGTTCCGATGGCAAAGGCGAGGGGGGCTGCCTGACCCGCTGCGCCAACAACCAGAGTAACGTTGAACGCCATAGCCATGGTGGGAGCGACGATGGACAGCGACAACCCTGCTGCCTCGGCAAGACCCAATTGGCGACGTAACTTCATCGGCATGGCACCCTTCAACTCAATGCACTCAACGGCTTCGGCGCTCGCCTATAGCGGGCATGAGGCATCACGAAAAACGAATTTCAGAAAGTCACGTAAGGTCAGCGTAGCTGACACACCCTCTGCGACTATAATCAAGTGGATCAGTGCTTGCCCCGAATGACTATTAACCGGGCGACCAATCCGGTGCAGCTAGTTCAAAACCCGAAAAGTCGAACGCTGGCGACACAACGCAGCTGACCAAAGCCCAACCACCATCCGGTTCAGCCGCTTGCCAATGAAAAGGCGGGACCAACAGTTGTGGCATTTCGCCGTTCAAGACATCGCCTCCTAACCTCAGGCGCGTCGGAGCACTTTCCGCAGTCTCCGCTATCTTCAAAGTCAAAGGTGAACCTGCATGCCACAACCACAATTCAGCAGCATCCACCCGGTGCCAGTGCGAACGCTCCCCCTCATCTAGCAGAAACAGGATCGCAGTTGCTCCCGCCCGCTCGCCGGATGCAGCGGCAGACCTCCAGGTTTCCTTATACCATCCACCTTCAGGGTGGGGCAGCAAACCCAGCTTGCCGATGATTGCTGATGATGAATTATTGTGCATATCTGGCATCCTGCTGCAAATGGACAATAATGAAAGACGGACTGAGCATAATGCTTACTCGTTGCATGTCCTGCAAGCCCAGACTTCCGGCTACTGACAATCAGTCGTGCCACACGACCATTCGCGATACCATCAAAAGCACCGTGTTCCGAGTACCGTGCCAGCTGCATCAAGTCACAGCAATCTAGCGCCGATTCACCATAGAGATCTGTTTATCAATCGTGGATGGAGATAATGAATTGCGATCGCCCATATTTATAGGCGTAAGCTTTTGAAATATAATGCTAAGTTATGGCGCACCCAAGAGGATTCGAACCTCTGGCCTCTGCCTTCGGAGGGCACTTAACGATTAAAATAATCGTTATAAATCAATAACTTATGGTGCATTTCTGGGTCGTGTGCACGATTTGTGCATTTTTTAGCTATGTAAAAATTGACATATTCTATTGGTTTTACAGATAGTTAAATTGATTTTGGGTGCTTGTTTGTGTTTTGAGTTCAGTCTGATGTCATGTTGATTGTCGTTGAGAAGTGACCCGTTATTTTCACTGAGAAGTGACCCGGGTGGTTGTCATATCCCGCGTTGCGGGTTTTGGGTCAAGAGGTTGGTTTTTCCTTTCTGTTTTTGGGCGCTGCGGCACTGGCGCGGAAGCGGAAGCTGTCATTCCCGGTCTCAAGGATGTGGCAGTGGTGCGTAAGTCGATCGAGGAGGGCTGTGGTCATTTTGGCATCACCGAACACACCGCCCCATTCGCTGAACGATAGATTGGTGGTGATGATGACGCTGGTCTGCTCATAAAGCTTGGAGAGCAGATGGAACAGCAGCGCGCCGCCTGATGGACTGAACGGCAGATAGCCTAACTCGTCGAGAATGACGAGATCAAGGCGCAGCAGGCGCTCGGCAACCTGGCCAGCTTTATTCATAGCCTTTTCCTGTTCCAGCGCATTGACCAGATCAACCGTGGAGAAGAAGCGGACCTTTTTGCGGTGATGCTCAACAGCCTGCACGCCAAGCGCTGTAGCCATGTGGCTTTTGCCCGTCCCGGGACCGCCGATCAGTACGATATTGTCGGCACCGTCTATAAAATCTCCACGATGGAGTTGACGGATGAGGGCTTCATTCACCTCGCTGGCTGCAAAGTCGAACCCGGCCAGATCCTTGTAGGCCGGGAACCGGGCTGCCTTGATGTGGTAAGCGATGGATCTGACCTCGCGTTCGGTCATCTCCGCCTTGAGCAGCTGCGAGAGGATCGGCACAGCCGCTTCGAACGCAGGGGCACCCTGTTCGATCAGGTCGCTGACGGCGCCAGCCATGCCGTACATCTTGAGGCCGCGTAGCATGACCACGATCGCGGCGCTGGCGGGATCATGACGCATGACGCGCCTCCTTGTTCCGGAGGGCATCGTAGCGCCCGACATTGGCTAGAGGCTCGCGCGCAAGGCGCAAAGCCTGTGGTGCATCTATAGGGGTTGGCGGGATCGCTTTGCCATCGGTCAAACGATGCAGGATATTGAGAACATGGGTCTTGGTCGCCACCCCAGCATCAAGAGCAAGTTCGACCGCGCATAGCACTGCCTGCTCATCATGATGCAGCACAAGCGCCAGTATCTCGGCCATCTCCCTGTCGCCGCCAGGCCGCTTGAGGATCAGCCCCTGCAACTGCCGGAACGCTTGCGGCAGTTCGGTGAAGGGTGCCCCGTTACGCAAGGCACCGGGCTTGCGTTGGATTACTGCCAGATAGTGGCGCCAGTCATACACCGTTTGGCCTGGCATATGGTGCGAGCGCTCAATAATCCGGACATGCTCGCACACGATCTGCCCTTCGGCAACAACAACGACCCGGTTTGGGTATATCCGCAGGCTTACCCGCTGGTTCGCAAACGATGCCGGCACGCTATAACGGTTACGGTCAAAGTTCACGAGGCAGGTCGGGGATACCCGCTTGCTGTGTTCGACAAAGCCGTCGAAGATACGGCCCTGCGGCATCAAGCTGGCGACTTCCTCGGCATGCACATCAGCCACGGTACCAGGCAGGCTACCGTGCTTGATATGCCCCCATTGTGCAATGCAATGTTCCTCTAGCCAGGCGTTCAGGGCATCGATATCGGGGAAGCTGGGCCCAGAGGTACTAAGGGGCTGCCATAGCCGCCGCCGCGCATCCTGCACGTTCTTCTCGACCTGTCCTTTCTCCCACCCCGAGGCTGGGTTACAAAAGTCTGCTTCGAACAGGTAATGGCTTGCCATAGCGGCAAAGCGCGCATTGACCTGTCTGACTTTGCCCCGGCCAATGCGATCGACCGCCGTCCTCATATTATCAAAAATACCCCGCTGGGGAACACCGCCCAGCACCCTGAACGCCTCAGCAAGCGCGTCGAACAGCATCTCGTGGGTCTGAAGTGGATATGCCCGAACAATGAACGCCCGGCTGTGTGATAGCTTGGTATGCGCTACCTGCAACTTGGTCTGCCTGCCACCTATAATGGCCCAGTCTTCGCTCCAGTCGAACTGGAAGGCTTCACCCGCCGCAAACACCAAGGGCACAAAAGTGCCGCGTCCGCTGGTCTGCTGCTCGCGTTGGCGTTCAGCCTTCCAAGCGCGCACAAAGGCTGCAACCCGCTCGTAGGAACCGTCATAGCCCAATACCACAAGATCAGCGTGCATCTGCTTA
The DNA here is from genome assembly GCA_002255985.1 of Sphingomonadaceae bacterium PASS1. GTDB lineage: Bacteria > Pseudomonadota > Alphaproteobacteria > Sphingomonadales > Sphingomonadaceae > Sphingorhabdus_B. The sequence goes on along the minus strand of NKIR01000009.1, from coordinate 72,977 downwards.
GCTGTGCGCTTCTGCTTTCGCGACTTGCCAACCTCAATCCGCAGCCACCCCGACAGCTTCTCTGCAAACGGATCAAGCTTGCTCGGCCGAACAGAAGCCCTGAATACCGGTTCTAATGTGTCTGCACGTAAATACTTGCGGATCGTGTTCCGCGACAATCCTGTCCGCCGTACAATCTCACGGATCGGCATCCCTTGCCGAAAACGCCAGCGACGTATCACACTCAATAAATCCATGTTGATCACTCCTCATCCCCCCAACCGGTCGGTCAGGGTGTGGTTCAAACATGGGTCAAATCTCAGTGAAAACTTATGCCCCTAACGGGTCACTTCTCAACGACAATCAACAACGTACGGTTTGACTTTTCTTAAGGCGTTTCAGGCGCCGCGCACCAATGTGCTGCGCGCGAGACGGTATACCAATCCGGCAAGCCCATCATAGTTGGCACGGTGGTAAACGGACTCTGGCGCCAATTGCTCTGTCAGGCGTTTGTGCGCCTTCCCAAGTGAATGGTAAGGCACGCTGGGTAGCAAGTGATGCAATGCATGGTAACGCAGGCCCACAGGCGCCCAGATCTCTGCCAGCAAACCAGGAGGCGGAACGTTAACGCTGTCGAGGAACTGGGCAGTCACACTCAATGGCTCGCCATCATTTTCCCATAAATGCGCGACAAGTGTGCGGACTTGGTTGAGCACTGCAACGCTCGCGACGATGGCAAGGAAGATGAGGAAGGACTGGAGCGGGATGAAGCCTGTAAATACGCCGGTCAGCAGCGCAATCGACCAGATGCTTGCGGCGGTTTCCTGCACGATCCAGTTGCGATGTGCGTCGCCCTCGGCGGGTCTGCGCCGGAATGCAGGGTTGATCGCAAGACCCGAATAACGTTCGACCACGATCTTGCGCAATGCAGGGATAAACAGCGAAAGCGGGGCAAGCACCGCGTTGCGGAGCAGCAAGGCAATCGGCGCCAGCAACGAAACGATGATGAAGACAGGCAGCGTCCATGGCTTCATCAGCGCCAAGGGCAGATATTCCGGATCTTGATCGGTGCCATAGCGCGTGCGCGCGTGGTGCAGGTTGTGGATGCCTTCATACATATAAGACGGCACGAGCAGTGGCACGCCAATCACGGCGTTAAAGCCAAAGCGGAAACCGGGAAGCGCGGAATGCTTCACATGCGTCACTTCGTGAATGAAGCCACCGGCGCGATACAGGCCAAGGATCGAGACCAACGCCGCAACGCACTGAACCCACAGGGTTCCCGACATGATGGCTACCGCAAGCCCGGCATAGCCAACCAGCGCAGACAAAAGGAAATCCGACCAGAAAATGCGCGGGTTCGGCGCGGCAAGATCACGCGTGAGTTCGGTAACCGCACGCAACATCGCTTTGTCATCAGGAACCTGTTTGAGGCGCGCTGCACGGGCAACGAGATCACCGCTAGACATGGCGCCGTCTGCGTGTGTGTGCGGGGTCAGTAACATTTCACTCATGCGCGTATCAATCTGCCTGTCGGACCTATTTGATTGTACATAGGCATTAGTCGTGGCGATAAAATGGCAGAATATAGGAATTATGACCGCTTTCTATCACTGATACTAATCGGATTTCCCGCAACTGTCGTCGCTACACGTTGCTTTGCGCCTGGCGGAAAACAGGTTGTTGCATGAGCGGAAGTGAGTTGGTGATCTGGCAAAGCAGCAAGTTGACAAGATATGCCCCTTCGTCTTGTGCTCCCTTTCCGGGCTGCAAATCAGACATGGTAACAACGGGATGCCGAACAGCGCCACATTCCAGTGCGCCATGCAAATCAGGATATCCTAAAATCAGAATACCATCACAGCGGCCTGCTTCTGCAATGCGGATCAGCCATCTCGAGTCCATTTCATCTGCCGTCAGAAGCAACAGATCATAGTCGCGGGTGCATAATGCTGCGCTGATTGGCGCCAAGAGCGAAAGGCACTCCGAATCTCATGGTTTCGGCTTACCCTGTTGCGTGAGGGGAATGACGACCGCAATCCCGCCTGTACGTTTCGTGCGCAGGTTGCGCGCCAGCGCGTTGGGGCGAAAGTCATGTTCTCGCGCAATCGCTTGAATACGATCACGGGTTTTCTGCGCAATTAAGTGCGAATCTGCCAAGGCTCTCGACACAGTGCCCGGTGAGACACCCGCCAAATGCGCCAAGTCAGTGATATTGCGAACGCGGGCAACATTCTCCATGCTCGTTCCTCCTTTTTATGATTGCGCGAGGATACAGCAGCCTCGGGTAACTGAAGTGCCCCTATTGTCTGGCGACAACCATCTACGGCCTGCGATGTTCCCAAAATCGACATCGAGGCACCATTGGCTCACTTCAGCTGGATGCGTCCGAAGGCTTGCAAGCCGTGGGTGCGGCGCTAAACAAACCTTTATGTTAGGTGTTTGTTATTTTCCCGAGCACTGGTCCGAGGACCATTGGCCACGCGACGCACAAAGAATGCATGATCTTGGGCTGCGTTATGTCCGGATTGGCGAATTTGCGTGGGGCCGTATCGAAAAGGCTGAAGGCATATTCGATTGGGCATGGATGGACCGCGCGATCGACGTGCTGGGCGTGGCCGGACTGAAAGTCGTGCTTGGAACGCCTACTGCAACGCCGCCCAAATGGCTGTGCGAAAAATATCCCGACATTTTGCCTGTCGATATTCACAGCGGCCAAGTCCGTGGCTTCGGATCGCGCCGCCATTATGACTTTTCGAGCAAAACATATCTGATGCAGGCGGAACGCATCACCGCCGCAATGGCTGCGCGTTATGGCGGTCATCCGCATGTGGCAGGATGGCAGACTGACAATGAATTGTGCTGCCACGATACAACCATGAGCGCATCGCCAGCGGCGCTGGAAAAATTCCGGGCCTATTGTGCGCAGCGTTATGGCACGATCGACGCGCTGAATGCGGCATGGGGCAATGTGTTCTGGTCAATGGAATATGACCGTTTTGACCAGATCGACCTGCCCTTTTTTACGGTGTGCGAAACGAACCCCGCGCATCGGCTGGCCTATCGGCGCTTTGCGTCGGAACAGGTCGTTCGTTTTCATGACGTCATGATATCGGCCATTCGCCGCCACGCCGCGCCGCACCAGTGGGTGACGCACAATATCATTCCGCCAGCGACAACCGGTGTCGACAATGCAGCGCTGACCCGCGACCTCGATTTTGTCAGCTATGACAATTATCCGCTCGGTTTTTCCGATCAGCTCATGGCCAAAGCATCGGCTGATGAATGGAAACCATTCATGCGTACGGGGCACCCGGATTTGGCGGCGCTCAATTTTGATTCGGTGCGGGGGCTTTCTAAAGGTGCGTGGTGGGTGATGGAGCAGCAGCCCGGGCCGGTAAACTGGGCGCCGCATAATCCGCATCCCGCGCCGGGCATGGTGCGCCACTGGACGCTTCAGGCATTTGCGCATGGCGCGGCCTGCGTGGCCTATTTCCGCTGGCGGCAAGTGCCCTTTGCCCAAGAACAAATGCACGCCGGGCTCAGGCGGCCTGATGATATGCCAGCCGCGGCATGGGCGGAAGTGGAACAGGCCGCATCGGAAATGCAGTTGCTTGGCGACTTGTCCGTTGTCGCTGCCAAGTCCCCCGTCGCCATCGTGATTGATCCGGTGTCCGGCTGGGTCGACGACATTGAACGGCAGGGTGTTGGCTATCGCTACGATGCGGTCGTCTTCCAATATTATCGTGCGTTGCGTGGCCTGGGCGTGGATGTCGACTTTGTGTCCGCGGGCGAAGCGCAGCTGGCTGGATATCGACTGGTCATCGTGCCGACCATGGCGGTGGTTGGCGATGCCGCGTTCGACGCGTTGAACGCGAGCGATGGCATATTGCTTTTCGGGCCACGCGCGGGTGCGAAGACCGAGGAGTTCTCGATGAGCGATGGCCTGCCGCCTGGACGGCTGCGTGAACTTGTGCCGGTAAAAGTCACTTCGGTGGAAACGCTGCGCGCGGATTGCGGTGGTTGCATCGCGTATAAAGGTGCGGACTATGAAAGCGGCCGTTGGCGCGAGACGATTGAAGTTGGCGATGCGGACATCATCGCAACCTATGAAGACGGGGCGCCAGCAGCGGTGCGGACACGTCGAAGCATCTATCTTGCGACGCTCACGGACGATGCCTTTCTGACTAACTTATTGGTCGATTTATGTGCGGAGGTGGACCTGCAGATTACGCCGCTGCCACCCACGCTGCGCTTGCGCCGCCGCGGTGAACTGACTTTCGCGTTCAATCTGGATAGCGCCAACGCGCGCGCCCCTGCACCCGCAGGCGCAGAGTTTGTCATCGGCGGTTCGGACATCGAACCCTATGGCGTTGCTGTCTGGCGTTAACGTTCTTTGGTCGCGCTGAATTTCAGGTCCGGATGCTTTTCCTGCTGATAGCCAACATCCCATGACGAACGCGCCATAAACACAGGATGGCCATCACGGTCCTTCGCCATATTTCCGCCATTGAACGAGATGAATTGCGCCAGCGCCGTATCGGACCCGATGAGCCAGCGCGCGGTGTCATAAGGTGCAGGCTCCAGAAACGCATCGACTTTATATTCCGCCTCAAGCCGCGAAATCAGAACGTCGAGCTGAAGTTGCCCGACGACGCCAATTACCCAGTTTGAACCAATCTCCGGATAGAACACCTGAATAACGCCCTCTTCGCTCAAGTCATCCAGCGCCTTGCGCAGCTGCTTTGTCTTCGTGGGGTCACGCAACACAACGCGGCGCAAAATTTCCGGCGCGAAGTTGGGTAGGCCCGTAAAGCGCACGTCATTGCGCTCGGACAAAGTGTCGCCCACGCGCAACGTGCCGTGGTTTGGAATGCCGATGATATCGCCGGGTTCTGCGCTGTCGGCAATCTCGCGATCTTGTGCGAAAAACAGGATCGGCGAATGAATCGCGACGGGCTTGCCAAGCCCTGAAGGCGTCAGTTTCATGCCGCGTTTGAATGTGCCGGAACACAATCGCATGAACGCGATGCGGTCACGGTGCTGCGGGTCCATATTGGCCTGCACCTTGAAAATAAAGCCAGTCACTTCTTTTTCAGACGGATCAATATCGCCCTTCGAACTGGGTTGCGGGCGTGGAGCCGGCGCATATTTGGCGATGGCGTTGATGAGTTCGATTACGCCGAATTCTTTCAGCGCGGAGCCGAAATAGACTGGCGTTAGGTCACCATTTTGGAACGCGGTTAGGTCGAAATCGGAATATCCAGCCTGGGCAAGCTCCGCCTCTTCGCGCAGCCGCGCTACGCCCGCGGGGGTGAGCACATCTTCAAGGCTCGTCGCATTCAGGCCGGCATGGTCGCTGACTTTGCCTTCAAACGCCTTGCTGTCGCCCGATGGCTGGCTAAGGCGACCGCTGTTAAAATCATAGAGGCCTTCAAACTCTCCGCCCATGCCGACTGGCCAGTTCATAGGGCATACATCGAGCGCCAGCGCATCTGCGACTTCGTCGATGGTCTCAAATGCGGGGCGACCTTCACGATCCACCTTGTTGACGAAGGTGATGATCGGAACGCTGCGCAGGCGGCAGACTTCGAAAAGTTTGCGGGTCTGCGGCTCAATACCCTTTGCCGCGTCGATGACCATGATGGCAGAATCGACCGCAGTCAGCGTCCGGTAGGTATCTTCGGAGAAATCTTCATGCCCCGGCGTGTCGAGCAGGTTGAAGACAATGCCGTCCTTTTGAAACGTCATCACCGATGACGTAACGGAAATTCCGCGCTGCTGTTCGATCTTCATCCAGTCGGAGCGCGCACGGCGTGCCTGACCGCGCGCCTTTACTTCGCCGGCCAAGTGAATTGCGCCACCTTGAAGCAAAAGCTTCTCAGTCAGCGTTGTTTTACCCGCATCGGGGTGGGAGATAATGGCAAAGGTTCGGCGGTTGAGCGTCATACCGCGCGGCTTAGGGATGATTGATTATCGCTTCAACCCGTTTGTCAGAAGGTCAGCGGCGATAGTGGCAACTTCGGCAAGGGCGGCGGCTTTGATCCGCCCGAATATTGTTGAAGCATTGGCCTCTACGGCAACCCGCGTCAGGTGTTTCTGACCGCTGGCGTGAAGTTCTAAAAAGCGGCGCGAAAGCGTTTGAAAAAAGAAAGGCCGGGCCATCATGCCTGGCCTTTCTTTTTATCCGCGAAGCACCGCGCCAAGTTTGGCCGCGGCCGCAATCACCTTATCTGAAATCAGTTTCAGATCATCATCGCTATAGCTTTTGTCGGTCGGTTGAAGCGTGACCTCAACCGCCAGGCTGACTTGCCCTTCGGGTACGCCCTGACCGGCAAAACGGTCAAACAAGCGCGCGGCGACGATATTGTCTTTGTCGCATCCCTTAATGGCCCGAACCAGATCATTGGCCGGCGTATCTTGCGAAACCAGAAACGCAAAGTCGCGGGTAACGGCTTGCAATGCAGGCGGTGTGAAGGCCGGGCGCATAAAGCCAGCGGCTTTTTTGAGCGGTATTGCATCCAAAAAGATTTCCGCGGCGACAACGCTGCCATCCAAGTCAAAGGCCTTTGCTGTTGCTGGATGCAGTGTGCCGAATGCCGCGAGAATATTCTTTGGTCCCATGCGCAGTGTTGCCGATTGTCCGGGATGATAATGCGCACCGGCATCGTCCATCACGAGCAAGCCGTCGGTTGCAACACCCGCTGCCTTGAGCAACGCGATGGCGTCTGCCTTGGCATCAAAAGCATCAAATTTTGCTGATTTGCCCGTCGCCCAATTGCGCACGGATTTGTCGCCAGCCAGAACGATGCCCGCCGTCAGACGCTCGTCGCTTGTGCCATCCGCTGCGGCAAAATAACGCCGTCCGATTTCAAACAGCCGCACCGATGATGCACCGCGGTCCATGTTTCGCTGCGCGGCAGAGAGCAGACCCGGCAACAATGAAGGGCGCATGACCTTCATGTCTTCGGAGATCGGGTTGGCGAGGGTCCATGTGCCGCCACCAAATGCGTCTGCCGCCTTTTGCGGCAGGAACGACCAGTTGATCGCTTCGTTCAAGCCACGTGCCGCCGCTGCACGGCGCACTTTGCGTTCCAGCGACTGGACAGGCGTTGCGGTTGGTTTGGCGACGCCGTCTCCACGGGGCAATGGCACGGACACGACATTGTCGAGGCCGACGATACGCACAACTTCTTCGACGATGTCTGCAGGGCCATCGACGTCACGACGCCATGTCGGCACGGTAACGCGCCAGTCGTCGCTTACCGAAAAGCCCAGTCTTTCCAAGATATTGCGCTGTTCGTCCGGTGCAACATTAACGCCGCCAAGTTGCTGGCAATATTGGGTGTCATACGAAATGTTGCGCGGCGCAACTGGTGCAGCGCCGGACCTAGTGATGGCACTTGGCGTCCCGCCGCAATGGTCGAGCACGAGCTTGGTCGCGATCGCCAATCCGTCCTCCAAAAACGCAGGGTCAACGCCGCGCTCAAAACGTTGCCGCGCATCGCTGGTCAACGCAAGCTTCTGTCCGGTGCGCGCAATATGTTCGGGATCGAAATAGGCGCACTCAATGAGGACATCCGTGGTCGTTTCCGAAACGCCGCTATGCTCGCCACCCATGATACCGCCAATGTCATGCACCATGCTGTCGTCCGCAATGACGGTCATGCTCGCGTCGAGCGTATAGGTCTTGCCGTTGAGGGCGACCACGTCTTCCCCGTCAACAGCCTTGCGTGCCACCAGCGCGCCGTTCAGCTTCGCACGGTCATAAACGTGCAACGGCCGACCGAGATCGATGGATATGAAGTTGGTGATGTCGACGAGCACTGAAATCGGCTTCTGGCCAATGGCTTTCAGCTTGCTGCGTATCCATTCGGGGGCGTCGCCATTGCGGACACCCGATACAGCCTGTGCGTAGAACGCAGGGCAGCCTGCGGCGTCGTCTGTGCGTACGACCGGCGCGGGGCCACTGCCTTCATTGGGTGCGTCCAAATTGATGCGGTAGACTTCGTTCAGCGGGCGCAATGCCCCAAGGCCGGCTGCGGCGAGATCGCGCGCGATGCCGCGAACGCCCATGCAATCCTGACGGTTGGGGGTGATGCTGACATCAATGACGGGGTCGTCCAAACCAGCCCAATCGGCATAGACTTTCCCCACCGGCGCATCGGCCGCGAGTTCGATGATGCCATCATGATCGTCGCCCAATTCCAGCTCCGCAATCGAACACATCATCCCGTTGGATTCGACGCCTCTGATCGCCGCAACTTTCAGCACCATGCCATTTGCGGGAACGACGGCGCCAGCTGGACCGAATACGCCAAGCATGCCTGCGCGCGCATTGGGTGCGCCACAGACCACCTGAAGCGGTTCGCCGCCCGCATCGACGGACAGTATCTGCAATTTATCCGCCTGCGGATGCGGCGCCGCGCTCAGCACCTTTGCAATGCGGAAAGCGGACAATTTGTCTGCCGGGTTTTCGATGCCCTCAACCTCAAGCCCGATACGGTTCAGGCAATCGGCAACCGCCTGCATATCGGCGTCGGTTTCGAGATGCTCTTTCAGCCATGACAATGAGAATTTCATGCGCCTACTCCTCCGCTCAGCGTCGGCACATCGAGCGCGTCAAATCCGTAATGTTGCAGCCAGCGATTATCGCCGTCGAAGAAGGCGCGCAGATCGTCCATGCCATATTTCAGCATGGCGAGGCGGTCGACACCGGTGCCGAAGGCAAAGCCCTGCCATATATCGGGATCAAGCCCGCAGGCCTCGATAACCTTGCGATGGACCATGCCGGAACCAAGAACCTCCATCCAGCCTTCCGATCCGCCAATGACGCGCTTGCCGTTGACCATCGAATAGCCGACGTCGACTTCGACCGATGGCTCGGTGAACGGGAAATAGCTTGGACGCAGACGCAAGACGACATCTTCGCGTTCGAAATAGGCTTTCAGAAATGTCTCCAACGTCCATTTCAGATGACCAAGGTGAATGCCCTTGTCGATGACAAGGCCTTCGATCTGGTGGAACATCGGCGTGTGCGTCGCATCGCTGTCGCTGCGGTAGACGCGGCCAGGTGCGATAATGCGGATCGGTGGTTCCTGTGACGTCATGGTGCGGATTTGCACAGGCGATGTGTGCGTGCGCAGCAGCATTTTGCTGCCCGCGCGCGCCATTTCATCCGGGAAATAGAATGTATCATGCATCGCGCGGGCAGGATGCGTTTCGGGAATGTTGAGCGCGGTGAAATTGTGCCAATCGTCTTCGATCTCACGCCCTTCGGCAACGGCGAAGCCCATGTCGGCAAAGATTTCGGCAAGCTCGTCCATGACTTGGCTAACCGGATGCACTGTTCCGCGCGGCATTTCGGGCGCAGGCAATGTCATGTCGACACATTCGCTTGCGAGACGCCGGTTCAACTCGGCTGTTTCCAAGGCTGCTTTTTTCGCGGCCAGCGCCGCGGTAACGCTTTCGCGCAGACCGTTGATAATGGGGCCTTGCGTCTGACGTTCATCGGGCGACATGGCGCCCATCGTCTTGAGCAACGCCGAAACGCTGCCTTGCTTACCAAGGGCGGATATCCGAACAGCCTCCAGCGCATCCAGCGTATCCGCGGAATCAATCGCTGCCATCAGTTCGGTTTGGAGTGTCGCAATATCTGTCATCATGGTTCGCCTGAATAAGCAAAAGGGCGCGAACGGCAAGTGCCGCCCACGCCCTTTTGCGCAATATCGAAGTTTTAGGAGCTTATGCCGCTTTCGCGAGCGCTGCCTTCGACTGCGCAATGATTGTGCTAAACATTGCGCCTTCGTTCATCGCGAGGTCGGCAAGGACCTTGCGGTCCAATTCGACGCCAGCAAGCTTCAGCCCATGCATGAACACGCCATAGGTCATGCCTTCGGCGCGGACTGCGGCGTTGATACGCTGGATCCACAATGCGCGGAAGTTCCGCTTGTTTACCTTACGGTCGCGATATGCGTACTGACCGGCCTTTTCGACGGCCTGACGTGCGACGCGGATGGTATTTTTACGACGGCCATAATAGCCCTTCGCCTGCTCTAAAATTCTTTTATGTTTGGCTTTGGTGGTCACACCACGTTTGACACGTGCCATAATCTATATCCTTTTCGTTAAAACGTACGCGCAGTCTTAAAGACCGTATGGCGCCCATTTCTTGATTGTCTTGGCATCGGGATCAGAGATCACGCTGGTGCCACGGTTTTGGCGGATATATTTGGCATTATGGCTGCTCAAACGGTGCCGTTTTCCAACGACGCCATGCTTGATCTTGCCTGTTGCGGTGATTTTGAAGCGTTTCTTCACACCGCTCTTGGTCTTGAGCTTGGGCATTTTGGTCTCCTTTGTTGAGTCCGTATCAAGCCGACATGGCAGCCCTATTGGCCAGCCTGCTTATTCGGAAGCGGCGCGCCTAGCCGGATTCGCGCTGGATTGCAAGCTTATTGCCGGTAATTCGGCCCAGACCCTTAAGAGTTTGCAGCAAATAACCAAGATCGCGGGCATGTGCTTGGTCGAAATATTGGGCATCACGCGTCGGGAAACTAAAATGAAACTGACAGGACTGCTGCGTTTTAGTGTTGGCACGCCAGTGCTTCGAGCACGTCATCGAGCCGGGCTGGGTCGCCCACCGCAATGATATGGCCGTCGGAAACACCGTGCAGTGGATCCCCCGACCAATCGCTCATCATCCCCCCCGCGCCTGTTATGACGGGGATTAAGGCAGCGAAATCATGCAGCTTTAAGCCGGCTTCGACGACGATGTCGATATGCCCGCTGGCGAGCAGGGCGTAGTTGTAACAATCGCCGCCAAACAGCATTTTTTTATGTGCCGTTTGCGCTGCGAGCTCCATAAAATGATCGCCGTCATGCTGGGTAAAATATTGTGGCCCTGACGTTGCCAGCGTGGCCTGATTTAACGCGGCGCATGCTCTTGTCGTGACGGGATTTCCGTTCAGCGTCGTCGGATACCCGGCAGCGCCGACCCAGCGCTCGCCATTGATGCATTGGTCGATGACACCAAGGACAGGCCAGCCGTCTTCGAGCAGCGCAATCAATGTTCCGAATATCGGGCGCCCAGCCATGAAACTTACAGTTCCGTCGATCGGGTCTATAATCCAGCTTCGGCCCGAACTGCCGGTTTTTTCGCCATATTCCTCGCCGATGATCGTGTCGCGGGGGCATTCGGCATCAAGAATGCGGCGGATGGCGCTTTCGGCGGCGCGGTCGGCTTCTGTCACCGGGGACGCATCGGCCTTTGCCTCATGACTATAGGCTGATCGGAAAAAGGGCCGGATAGCGTGGCCCGCTGCCTCGGCCAAACGGTTGGCCAGAAGGATATCCGCCGGTGTCATCAATCGAACAAAGAACTGACAGAGCTTTCGTCGGCAATGCGCTTAATCGCTTCGCCCAACAATGGCGCGATGGGCAGCTGGCGTATTTTGGGGCTGGCATTGGCAACGTCGGACGCCATGATGGAGTCGGTGATAACCAGTTTGCGCAGTGAGGACGCGTTGACCCGGTTCACAGCTTCGCCCGACAATACACCATGCGTAATATAAGCGACGACGTCTGACGCGCCAGCGGCTTTTAACGCGTCGGCTGCGTTGCACAGCGTGCCAGCGCTGTCTGCGATGTCGTCAATCAATATGCAGAAACGGTCTTTAACGTCGCCAATGATATTCATCACCTCTGAAACACCGGCTTTTTCACGGCGTTTATCGACGATCGCCAGTGGCGCATCATCAAGACGCTTTGCAAGTGCGCGCGCGCGGACAACGCCGCCAACATCCGGCGATACGACGGTGATATTCTTGTCGCCGTGGCGCTCCAAGATATCGGCGCTCATGACAGGCGCGCCGTAAAGATTGTCGGTTGGAATATCGAAAAAGCCCTGAATCTGGCCTGCATGCAAATCCACGGTCAACACGCGGTCAGCGCCAGCCTGGGTAATCAGATTGGCCACAAGCTTCGCCGAAATTGGCGTGCGTGGCCCTGGTTTCCGATCCTGCCGCGCATAGCCGAAATAAGGAAGAACCGCGGTGATGCGCTTTGCCGATGCACGGCGCAACGCATCAATCATGATCAGCAATTCCATCAAATTGTCATTGGCAGGGTGGCTGGTGGACTGGATAACGAACATATCCTCGCCGCGGACATTTTCATGGATCTCGACGAAAATCTCATTGTCGGCGAAACGGCGCACGCTGGCGTCGGTCAGCGGCAAGTTCATATAATCTGCAATGCCCTTCGCCAAAGGAAGGTTGCTGTTGCCTGTCATCAATTTCATGTGCGTGTCCCCGGACCCCTGAGCTTCGAATTGTGCGCCAAAGTTTCGCCAATCGCCTTAGCGACGCGCAACTGGCCTGACAATCGGCTTGCCCCGCTACATTGTGGACAATAGGGTGGTGAAATGACAAATCGGCTCAATATTGCAATGGCGCAGCTTAACCAGCGCGTGGGTGACCTGGCAGGTAACGCCGGCAAGATGCTTGAATGGCGTGCAAAAGCGACAGACGCCGACCTGATCGTGTTTCCCGAACAGCAATTGATTGGGTATCCGGCCGAGGATCTGGTGCTGAAGCCAGCCTTTGCAGCGCGCGCTGCGGTGGAGCTTGCGAAGCTTGCAGAGGCGACAGCCGATGGCGGGCCTGCCATGCTTGTGGGTTCGATATTCCTCGACGATGGCGCGTTGTACAACGGAATTGCATTGCTCGATGGCGGTCAGATTGCTGCCGTGCGTTACAAGCATGAGCTGCCCAATTACGGAACCTTTGATGAAAAGCGGATTTTTGCATCTGGCCCCATGCCGGAACCCGTGCTGTTTAAAGGCGTGCGCATTGGCGTTCCGATTTGCGAAGATGGCTGGCTCGCCCCGGTTAGCATCCATTTGAAGGAACGCGGCGCTGAGTTGCTTATTTCGACCAACGGCAGCCCGTATGAAATCGATAAGGATGACCGGCGTTTGGAAGAGGTTTTTGCGGCACGTGTGCGCGAAACCGGTTTGCCGCTGATGTTTCTAAATCGTGTCGGTGGTCAGGACGAGTTGGTGTTCGACGGCAGTTCTTTTGTCCTGAACGCGGATGGAGCGGCGGCACACCGTTTGCCCGACTGGGAAGAGCATCTGCGCATGACGCATTGGACGCGCGGTGACGATGGCTGGCAATGTGCGGATGGGCCAAAGGCGCTTTGGGAAGACCATCCCGCGGATATCTATAGCGCTATGGTCACGGGCCTGCGCGATTACGTCAACACCAACGGCTTTCCCGGCGTTGTGTTGGGCATGTCGGGCGGAATCGATAGTGCGATATGCGCCGCAATTGCCGCTGATGCGCTTGGACCGGACCGCGTTTGGTGCGTCATGTTGCCCAGTCGATATACCAGCCAATCCAGTCTGGACGATGCTGCGCAATGCGCTGAAATGATTGGCTGCCGGATTGACACGATCCCGATTGCACCCGCCGTAATGGCGTTCGATAAGATGCTCTCGGGCAGCTTTGCCGACCGCGATGTCGACATTACCGAAGAGAATATTCAGTCGCGTATCCGCGGGGTCACGTTGATGGCTCTGTCCAACAAATTTGGACATATGCTTTTGACGACTGGCAACAAAAGCGAGATGAGCGTCGGCTACGCTACGATTTATGGCGATATGGCCGGTGGCTATAACCCGATAAAAGATGCCTATAAAATGACCGTTTTTGCCATTTCCGAATGGCGCAATGCGCACAAGCCCCGCATTGGTCTCGGCCGGGATGGCCCAGTGATACCCGACAATATCATTACCAAGCCCCCCAGTGCGGAGTTGCGGCCGGACCAAAAGGACAGCGATTCGCTTCCGGATTATCCTGTCCTTGATAAAATGTTGCATGCCTTGGTGGAGGAAGAGCGCTCTGTCGATGAGGTTGTTGCGCAAGGCTTTGATCGCGACATAGTCGTGCGGATTGAAAGGCTGCTCTATCTTGCGGAGTATAAACGGCGGCAGGCGCCCCCGGGGGTAAAGCTTGGCACACGAAACTTCGGGCGGGATCGCCGCTACCCCATTACAAACGCGTTCCGAAGTGGGCGATAAGCCGCGCCTCTTTACATCGGGCACTGGAAATCGCGCGATGTCCGTCTTATTGGATAGTCATGTCGTTTTTTAAAGATGTCTCGCTGCGCAGTGCGGGCACAGATCTGATCAGCTTTTTCCGCACAACGGGCACGCATAGTCCGTGGCTTTTTCTCGCTGCCTGCGTGCCGACGGCGATTATCATCTATACATTTTATATCGACACGCTTGAAAAGGCGAAGCCGCCGCCACCCACAGTGACCTATTTCGAAAGCTGGCCCGCGACACGCACAATCGAGGAATCGAAAGCGGCGATTGCTGCATATCAAAAGCGAAAAGACGAAATGCGCGCCCGCGAGAAAGAGGCATATAAAGCATTTGGTCGTGCGGTTGGGATGGACGTGGAAAAGATTGAGCGCGAGGCCCAGCTTGAGCGTGCGCAAAAAGATGCACAAGCCAAAGACACTGCTGCGGGAGCAAAACCATAGCCACCGCTGATCACCGCTTCATGGCCGTAGCTTTGGCACTGGCTGAACGTGGCGTTGGCCAGACGGGGCTGAACCCGTCGGTCGGCTGTATCATCGTTAAGGACGGCATCGTCGTTGGACGCGGCTGGACCCAAAAGGGGGGTCGTCCCCACGCAGAAGCCATGGCGCTGGCACAGGCTGGTTCTGCAGCGCAAGGCAGCGTTATGTACGTCACGCTTGAGCCTTGCGCGCATCAATCCGACCGTGGACCGGCGTGCGCCGTATTGCTGATGGACGCCCGGCCAGCACGCGTTGTCGTTGCGCTGGAGGATCCCGATCCACGGACTGCGGGCAAAGGCATCAAGGCGCTCATGGCATCGGGCATCGCTGTCGAAACTGGCGTCATGGCGTCCGAGGCGCGCAAAAGTCTCTCCGGATTTCTGAGCCGCATGCAGTTGCGGCGGCCATTTGTAACGTTAAAAATCGCGACATCGCTTGATGGTCAAATCGCCATGGCCGATGGCAGCAGCCGATGGATTACGGGTGATATCGCGCGCGCGCATAGCCACATTGAACGCGCGCGGACGGATGCTATTTTAGTCGGATCCGGCACCGTAAAGGCAGATGCGCCGCAATTAAATGTGCGGCTTGCAGGGCTCGCGCAACGGCAACCACGCAAGGTCATGTTGGGCAGCGGTGATGCCCCCGACGGGTGGGAAGTTATTTCTGCGCCGGCGGATATCGCAAAACTGGATTGTAATAATGTGATGGTTGAAGGCGGCGCTGCAACAGCCACGGCTTTTTTGAAAGCTGGTCTGGTGGACCGGCTGTTATTGTACCGCGCACCCATTTTCATCGGGGCAGGCAAAGCGTGCCTTGGCGACATTGGGCTTGGGCAGCTTTCGGATGCGCATGGACTTTGGGAGCTGAGCGATTCCCGCAGTCTTGGCAAAGACTGTCTCGAAGTCTACGAACGCGCCAATTAAAGAGGCAAGATATATATGTTCACAGGTATCATCACGGACGTTGGCAATATTCGTTCATCCGAACAGCGCGGCGATTTGCGCCTGGTTATTGACTGCGGGTATAACATGGACACGGTCGCCATCGGCGCGTCTATCGCCTGTTCTGGCGTGTGCCTGACCGTTGTCGACAAGGGCGAAGGCTGGTTCGCAATCGATGCGTCGGCAGAAACCGTTTCACGCACCCCTACGGGCATGTGGGAAGCCGGAACCAAACTGAACCTCGAACGCGCGCTGAAGGTTGGCGATGAATTGGGCGGGCATATTGTGACGGGCCATGTCGACGGCGTCGGACATATTGTTGGCAGCGAAACCGTCGGTGACAGTTGGAAAGTCACCGTCGCCGCACCGGGCAGCCTTGCGCCTTATATCGCGTCGAAAGGATCTATAACCGTTGATGGCGTGTCGCTGACCGTCAATGACATTTCCGATCAGGCCGATGGTTCGGCGCATTTCATGCTGAACATCATTCCGCACACTGCGCAGATGACGACATTAGGGACGCTGCGCGCGGGGCGGCAGGTCAATTTGGAGATCGACGTGCTCGCCCGTTACCTGAAACGCATGGAAGATATGCGCGCCCGTTAAAACGGCAGCCAGCGCTGCTTTTTGGAAAAGCGCATATATCCGACATTGGCGCCCAACCGAATTCCGGCGCCTACCCTGATGGGAATGAGCACGACATCGCCACGGCGCAGATAACTCGCATTGAAACCACCACCGAGATACGCGATGCCCTCACCGGCGGGATAGCGTTTGTAGATGTCCTCAGTGTCGTAAAGATTATAGACAAGCACAAAGGTGCTGCCGGCATTTGCGCCAGCATCGGGTCCAATCGACGGACCAGTCCAATAGACGGGCTTTTGGCCTTCAACCTTATGATTCAGCGTGCCCGAGCCGTAACGTAGGCCAACGATAAACGCGCCACCACCTTCGCGGCCAACGATATAACCATTTGGCCGACCCTGCTTTTTCAGAATGTCTTCAATCAGCTTGCCCAGTCCTTCGGCACTCTTGCCAAAGACGCCTTCAGCTGCGCCAATCAAATCATCTTGCTGATAGGTGTCATCCGTCGGGATGGCAGGCGACGCGGAGGACTTTTGCGGCAATGCTGCAGGGGCTTCAGTCGGAACGCCATCTTGAACAGGGGACGCGGCATCCGCCGCCGAGGCGGTGGTCGGGGCTGCCGTAGGTGTGCCAAGATCTGAATCGATGACGTCATTGGGATCGACGGCATTAATCTGCGCCATCGCTGGCGAAGCGACAAGTGCTCCGGCTGCGAGCAGCATCAGAAAATGATGTATTGACCGTTTCAGGCCCCGGTTGACTGATAGCATGCGTATCCCACCCTCTTAAAATCAAGCGCCACTGTATGAATCCTCTGGATGAGCCTATGATGAACAGCCTAAAATCTGCGTTCAGTGCGCGCCAGAGCGACCCTATTTCGTTAATTTTCTTCTTATAGCATGCGTGTGTCAATAACCATTGCAGCCAAATGCAGGCGACGCTATAGGCCAGCCATGCCAAACGCGCAGGAGACGTGGGTGAGTGGCTGAAACCAACGGTTTGCTAAACCGTCGTACTGGTAAATCCGGTACCGAGGGTTCGAATCCCTCCGTCTCCGCCAATATGGCCTATTTCAGGTGAAACACGCGAACCTATGTCGAAAAAACGAAAAGGTCCTTCGCGATTTGCGACACTGAAGGCAAAGCCTCCGTTTTTTTGGATCAAAAATGGCCTGATAATAACAGTGACATTGTGGCTGGCATGGTTGTCCTTCATCCATGCGGTCGCAAACATCACTTGGGACCAAAATCCCGACACTGCGCTTTATTACGTACCTGACCATCCGTTGGCCCTGTCCCGCAAGGCGGATGAATTATTTGCCGCAAAACAGGACCCGGCCACGCTCGCAAAGGTCGAGGCGATGGCCAAGCAGTCGCTTCGTGGCGGTGCGCTTAACCCCGTTGCTATTCGGCTGTTGGGTTATGTTGCGGATGCCCGCGGCGACATTAAAAAAGCCCGCGAACTGATGCAGCTTTCGCACAAGGTGTCACGGCGTGATTTTGGAACACAGCTGTGGCTTATTGAAGATGCCGTGCGACGCGACGACAAGAAACAGGCGCTGTATCATTATGACATCGCGATGCGGACCACGCCCAGCAGCTTTCCGATATTGTTCCCCACACTCACAGGCGCGTTAAGCGATCCAGAGGTCCGCGTTGCGCTGGCGCCAATCGTTCGGCAGGCGCCGGTCTGGTTGCCTGCATATCTGGGCGACGCCATAAACACGGCGGAAAACCCAGCCAATATTGCGGAAGTTTTGGTCAAGGCTGGCGGACTACCTGATGATGAAAGCTACCGGAATCTATCAAATGCTTTGTTGGCGCAGCTTGCCGCCAAGAATAAGTTTCCGGCATTCCGGCAATATTATCTGACGTTGAAAGGCGCCCGTGCCGCGACATTTCAGTCCGCTTCGCTGACGAAAGATACGGTCAATTTGCCTTATACGTCCGCTGGATGGCAGGTCGTTGAAAACCCCGCAATTGGCGGCGCGTTCTCTCAGCCTGATAGCAAGGGGCGCTTTAGCCTTTCAGCATTTGCCGGTTCGGGCGAGCGCGGCGAAGTGATGCGGAAAATTCTAATCCTTCCGCCCGGGAATTACCGTTTCCAAGCGCTGTATTCGGCTCAGGAAGGTGTTTCCGACGCCGAAGTCCGGTGGGACTTGCAATGTTTTGCACCGGCCGGGAACGTCAGTAAATGGTTTGTTTCAAGTCCCGTCCGCCAAGGCAATTTCACACAATCGCAGGATTTCAGCCTCGGCAATGATTGCCGCAACCAATTGCTCGTGCTGCAAGCCGCAGGCGGTAGCAACCAGCTTGGCGCAGAATTCACGCTCCGCGCGGTAAACATCAGCAAGCGTTGATTTGAAAAATGGAGCTTGGCCGAGAGTGCATTCGACCAAGCGCTTTAGGAGAGGGCACCTCTCCTAAAGTGAGAAGCCCTCGGGTCGCAGGACCCGTATAGGCTTCATTTTTCCTTCGCGTGTGACGCAGGTCACGCTTTTGCAGCGGCAACCTTATCCTGCGTATTGGTGTCGAAGTCGCTCGCATCATGCCGCTCGTGCAGCTGGCTAGCGGGATCACCCATGACGCGATTGACCATGCGTCCACGCTTCACAGCTGGCCGCTCGGCAATCAGGTCAGTCCAGCGGATAACGTTCTTATATTCATGGGCAGACAGAAACGCGCCGGCGTCGTAAATCAGCCCTTTGACGAGCGCGCCATACCATGGCCAAATCGCCATATCGGCAATCGTGTATGCGTCGCCAGCCATATAGGTGCGGTCGGCAAGGTTGCGGTCCAGCACGTCCAACTGTCGCTTCACTTCCATCGCGAATCGGTCGATGGCATATTCAAATTTGAACGGCGCATATGCATAAAAATGGCCAAAACCTCCGCCCAAATAGGGCGCGCTGCCCATTTGCCACATGAGCCAGTTGATCGTTTCCGTGCGCGCGTGATGTTCGGTCGGCAGGAACGCGCCGAACTTTTCGGCAAGATATAAAAGGATCGCACCCGACTCAAAGACGCGCGTAGGTTCCGGCGTCGAATGGTCGAACAATGCCGGAATTTTGGAGTTGGGATTGGCTTCGACAAAACCGCTCGAAAACTGGTTGCCGTCGCGGATATTGACAAGCCACGCGTCATATTCTGCGCCTGTATGGCCAAGCGCGAGCAACTCCTCGAGCATGACAGTCACCTTCACGCCATTGGGCGTGGCAAGTGAATATAATTGCATCGGATGCTCGCCGACGGGGCGTTCTTTGTCATGCGTCGCGCCGGCGATGGGCCGGTTGATATTCGCAAACTGGCCGCCGTTTTCGGTATTCCATTCCCAGACCTTAGCTGGCGTGTAATCGGAAAAAGTCTGGGTCATGGATGTGGTATTCCTTAGGTGAAATCATAGGGTGTCGGTTGATAGGCGGGGTTTATGATAAGGGCGCGCAAGCCTCATGTGCCCAAGCCAGCGCGTCGCCGTCCAGTTGTGGCGCGATAATCGATAGCACCTTGGCATGGTAATCATTCCACCAGCGCAGTTCCTCGCCGTTTAGCAAGCTGACATCCACCAAGGTCTTATCAATTGGTGCGAAGGTGAGCGTTTCGAAACCGAAATAGCGGCCTTCCGCGCCGGCGATTTCGCGTTCCTCGACCAGCACCAGATTTTCGATGCGGATGCCATATTCGCCGGTTTTGTAATAGCCGGGTTCGTTGGAGAGGAACATGCCCGCTTGCAAAGGTTCGTCTGTGCCAGCCTGTCCGCCAGAGAATTTCCCAATACGTTGCGGCCCTTCATGCACAGCAAGGAAGCTGCCGACGCCGTGGCCCGTGCCGTGGGCGTAATCAAGGCCAGCTTGCCAGAGCGAGGCCCGCGCCATGGTGTCGAGTTGCGCGCCGCGGGTGCCTTCCGGGAATACCGCCAGTGCAAGCGCGATGTGGCCCTTAAGCACTCGGGTGAAACGGTCCTTCATTTCCGCTGTTGGCTGTCCGGGCCCTACCCAGATCGTGCGGGTTACGTCAGTGGTGCCGTCCAAATACTGCCCGCCGCTATCGACCAGATAGATGCTGTTGGGTTCAATCGCGCGGTTGCTTGTTTCGTCAACTTTGTAATGGCAATGCGCGCCATTGGGACCAGTCGCCGAAATTGTGTCGAACGACAGATCGTGCAGCATGCCGGTATCTTGGCGGAAGGATTTCAACCGCGCTGCCGCCGACAATTCGTCCAGTCCACCTTGATGCGCCGTTTCGGCCATCCAGTGCAGGAAGCGGCTAAGCGCTGCGCCGTCACGCGCCTGCGCCGCGCGATGACCGGCTTGCTCGACATGGTTTTTAACGGCCTTTGGCAAAATTGTCGGGTCGCGCGCTTCGACGATCGTTGCGCCGCCATCCTTCAGTGCGCCGAATATCCCCGCAACGGCACGATCCGGATCCACGGCGATGCGCTGGCCGTTCATGGCTTTCAATGCAGGAACAAACTCCTCTGGGGTGCGCAAGCGCACGGCATTACCCAAATGCGCGCGGACGTCATCTCCGACCTTTTCCGGGGCAACAAACAGGTCCGCCGTGCCATCGGCATGGGCCAGCACAAAGCTGAGCGCGACGGGCGTATTCGCCACATCGGAGCCACGGACATTCAGGAGCCATGCCACTGAATCGAGAGTCGAAATCACGGTGCTGTCCAAACCATTGGCCGTCAGCCATTCGGCAACCGCTGCGCGTTTTTCGGCGCTGCTTTGTCCGGCAAAACGGTCGTCATGGACCATGAGCTTGGCGTCGCTTTTGCCCGGCTGGTCCGCCCATACGGCATCAATCGGGTTGCTTTTAACCGCGACCAATTCCGCGCCTTTGGCTTTTAACGCCACGGTCGCGCTTTCGACCCAACCCTTGGTATGCACCCATGCGTCATAACCGATCCGCGCGCCTGCGGGGGTGTGTTCTTTCAACCAATCAGAAATGCTCGTTTGCGGCACGCCGACATATTGCCAATTGTTGCCATCCACCTGTTCGCGTACCTGAAGCGTGTATCGTCCGTCGGTGAAGATGGCCGCTTCTTCCGACAGAACCACAGCAGAACCTGCAGACCCGCCAAAGCCCGTAAGCCAGCCAAGACGTTGCGCATAGTCCCCTACATATTCGGACATATGTTCGTCGCAAATCGGAACGACGAATCCGTCGAGCTGATCTTTTTTCAGTTGGACGCGCAAGGCGGTAAGGCGGGCTTCGTAGGTGGACATCTTTGACTTCCGTTCATATGGTTGTGCAGACCATATAAGCGAGGAAGTCTTCTCATGAAAGCACTGCTCCCACTCATTGTTGCGATTGCTGCAATATCCTCGCCTGCATCTGCCCAGAAAGACATTATGACTGAAAAAACCACCGGTGAAATTAAGCCCCCAGTTGCTGAAAAGCGCCCGCACAGTTCCACTTGGCACGGGGTTACGATTACCGATGATTATCATTGGCTGCGCGATTCGGGTTATCCGACGATTGATGACAAAGAGATACTCGCGCATTTGAATGCCGAGAACGCCTATTTCGAAGCGCAGATGGCGCCACAAGCGCAGCTGACCGAAACGACCTTTCAGGAAATGAAAGGCCGCGTCAAAGAAGACGATAGCTCTGTCCCGCAAAAGGATGGCGACTATATCTATTGGTCAAAATTCGAAGAAGGCGCGCAATATCGCAAGCATTATCGCAAGGCAGTTGCCGGCGCTGCCGATCAGCTTATCCTCGACGAAAATGAACTCGCCAAGGGCAAAGCCTATTTCCGCCTTGGTGCCGCAGAGATCAGCCCTGATGGCAAAATATTGGCATATGCGTACGACGATAACGGGTCGGAACGGTTTGACCTGCATTTCCGCAATCTGGCAACCGGCGAAAAATTGCGCGACATCATCCCGGGCACATTGTCGAGCATCGTCTGGTCATCGGACAGCAAAGGCGTTGTCTATGGCCTTGCCAATGAAAACTGGCGCACCGACAATGCATGGTACCACCGTATTGGCGACGAGCTGACCAAAGCGAAGTTGCTTTATAAAGAACAGGACATCGGCTTCGGCGTTGGTGTCGGCCTGACCGCCCAAGAGGATTGGATCGTCATTGGTACGGGCGACAATGTGACAAGCGAAGTGCGGCTGGTCCCAGCAAGCGACCCGACTGCAACGCCGATCATGGTGTCTCCACGCAAAACGGGACGCCAATATAGCGTCGATGTCCGCGATGGTACGCTGTATGTTTTGACCAATGACGATCACGTCAATTTCCGCGTCGCGACTGCCAGCATGAAGGCACCGGGCGATTGGAAAACGCTCATCGCCGGGTCTGACCGCCATTATTTGACGGGGCTGTCCCTGTTCAAAAATTTCTATGTCACCGAAGGCCGGATTGATGGCCTTGATCAAGTTGAAATCCGCGATTATGCGGATGCCAGCAAGGTGCAGCCAATTAAATTTCCCGAATCCAGCTATGATGCGGGCCTTGGCGATAATCCCGAATATGATGTGACGAAGCTTCGGCTGGGTTATGAATCGATGGTCACGCCCGACACGGTGTTTGATTATCATCTGGCCGATGGCCGCTTGGAAACATTGAAGGTTCAGGAAATCCCCAGCGGATATGATCCTGCGCAATATGTGACCGAACGCGTGATGATCACGGCGCGCGATGGTGCCAAGGTGCCGGTGTCCATTCTGACCAAAAAGGGTTTTAAAAAAGACGGCAGCCAGCCGCTGCATCTCTATGCTTATGGCGCCTATGGTTACGCGATGCCGCCGGGCTTTAGCGCCAACCGGCTGTCGATGGTCGACCGCGGCTTTGCCTATGCCATCGCGCATATTCGCGGCGGCGACGACCTTGGCTATCAATGGTATCTGGATGGCAAGCTGACCAAGCGGACCAACACGTTCAACGACTTTGTCGATGCGGCGAAAGGCCTGATCGATTTGGGCTTCACCGGCAAAGGCAAGGTGACCGCAAGCGGCGGTTCGGCTGGCGGTGAATTGATGGGCGCAGTGGTCAATCAGGCACCTGAATTATTTGGCGCCGTTGTCAGCCATGTGGCCTTTGTCGATGTGCTCAACACGATGCTCGACAAGGATCTACCACTGACGCCGGGCGAATGGCCAGAATGTAGCCCCTATGACAATGTCGAGGCGAAGGCCTATCCGCCCATGTTGTGGACCGCTGGGTTGAACGACCCACGCGTAACTTATTGGGAACCCGCAAAGATGGTCGCCAAGTTGCGCGATATGAAGACCGACGACAATTTGCTTTTGCTCAAAACCAATATGGGTGCTGGCCATGGCGGCAAGTCGGGGCGGTTTGAAAGGTTGCGCGAAAATGCCGAGGAGGCAGCGTTTATCATCTGGCAAATGGGGATGGCATCATCGCAGAAGTGACCCCATTTACGCGCACATTTACCGCGCAACCAGATGACATTGACGAGCTCGGCCACGTTAACAACGCCGTCTGGGTGCGGTGGATTCAGGACATGGCGACATCGCACTGGCAGGCGGTTGCCGCGCCTGAACATATCGCGGCCTATTTCTGGGTCGTGACCCGGCACGAAATTGACTACCGCGGGAATATTGCTGCAGGCGAAAGCGTTACCGCCAATACTTGGATTGAAAGCGAACCAAAGGGTGCGCAATTTGACCGGCGGGTGGATTTTGTTGATGCCGCGGGCAAGGTCATTGTGCGGGCAAATACGACTTGGGCGATGATCGATAAAGCGACCGGGCGATTGGTACGCGTGCGGCCCGAGGTGTCGGCGCCGTTTATGGGGTGATAAAAGCGATCGCCGAAAGCGCCACCGTCTTGTCATGCTGAACTTGTTTCAGCATCTTACTTTGAACCCCGATTAAGTAAGACCCTGAAACAAGTTCAGGGTGACGGTTTGGGCGTGTACTGTCCTAGCCTCGCGCCTTCGGTCGAACCGAAAACGGTTTATTCGCCCAATTCATAATCCGGCAGCGAATGGAACGCATTGCGTAGAGCTGTGCTCCAGCTGTCGGATATATTCTCGAAATAGGGGTCATCTGATGTGATGCGGCGTTCGTGGAATGCCTGAAATTCGTCATTCTTGTAAAGCATCAAATCCAACGGCATGCCGACCGACAGATTGGCCTTCAGCGTAGAATCGAACGACACCATTAGCAATTTGGTGATGTCGGCAAAGGACATATGCGATTCAAAACCGCGCACCAAAATCGGCCGACCATATTTGGTTTCGCCAATCTGGAAAAACGGCGTTTCGGGGCTGGCCTCAATGAAATTGCCTTCGGGATAGATTAGGTAAAGCCGTGGCTCCATGCCCTTGATCTGCCCACCCAAAATGACGCTTGCGTTGAAATTGGGGACGGGGCTGGCGGCAGAGGGGCCAGTCAGCGCCCGCGCCGATATCGTGTCACGCAATGTCGCGCCGACGATGTTCGCCACCTGAAACATTGTGGGTGCAGCCAAGATGGATGGCTTGCGGTCATTTGGGGCTTTGGTGCGTTCTTCGAGTTGGCTGATCAACGCCTGCGTCGTGGCCAAGTTGCCCGCCGTCATCATGGTGATGTGCCGCTCACCGGGAACCGACCAGCTAAACATTTTGCGGAACGTCGAGATATTGTCGACGCCGGAATTTGTGCGCGTATCGGACATGAACGCCATGCCCTTGTCGAGTAACATTCCCACGCAATATGTCATTCTTGTACCGCTGGCCCCCGCCTTGTTTCGAGATTCCTACTGTTCGACACGCAAGGATACAACCATACTCTTGTCGCGTGCGCCGAATGACATGCCGGAAATGGGGGCGGCGTCCCGATAATCAAAGCCGGTAGCGACCCGAACATAACGGCCATCGGGGCTGATCCCGTTGGAGATATCAAAACCAACCCAGGCAAGGCCATCCAGATGGGCTTCTGCCCAGGCATGGCTGGCGGTCTGTTCTATATGGCCATCCATCATTAAATAGCCCGAGACATAGCGCGCCGGAATGCCGATCGAACGGCATGCAGCGATGAAGATATGGGCATGGTCCTGACATACCCCTGCACCTGCTGTAATGGCTTGCTCGGCATTGGTATCAACGCCCGTTGCACCTGTGCGATATTCGACGGTCGACAGAATATGTGCCGACAGTTCATGCAGCATCGCAATTTTGTCAGGCGCGGACCGGTCAATTCCCGCCAACAATTTCTGAACCCCGCGACCCGATGTGGTTAAGCGGGTGGGGCGGCTGTACGCCCATAAAGGAACATGGCTGCGATGCCGGCCCAATATGCCGTGATTGTCGGCGGTTTCGACCTGACCATGACAGCTGATCGTAATCGCGGTTCGGCCTTCTTCAACCGAAATCAGCGTGATGTGGTTATTGTGCGGATCATCATGCTCGGCCTCAATCGTGCCGCCGTCCACGTGCAGTTGCCAATCGAGAATTGTTTGTCCCGCACCGCTCTTGGGACGCAGCATGAGGCGTTGCAACGCGTAGCGGACGGGTTGGTCGAATTGATATTCGGTGGTGTGATGGATCGACAGAAGCATCAGCTGTTGAACCTATATTCTTGCTCGACCAAGCTTGCGAGGTTCCGGTTCTGGCTAAGGAACTCGATGAGGAATTCGTGCAGCCCGTCTTCCAGAATGGACGCCGCAGTTCGCGACGCAAAGCTCGCGTAAATACGTTCGGCCTCCGCAAGGCTTTCGGATTGTGCGCCGTAGGACATCGCCAAGTGCCGCAAATTGTCAGTCAATTTGCCATAACAAAAGGCAAGGCTGCGCGGGAACCGGCGGTCCAAAATCAAAAACTCTGCAATCCCCAGCGCACTCGCCCGTCCCGGGTACAGCCAGCGATAGGCACTATAGGCTGAGGTTGAGCGCAGGATTGTTTCCCACTGGATATTGTCGAGCGACGATCCAACAAAAGACACCGACGGCAGCAACACATAATATTTGACGTCAAGCAGCCGCGCCATGCTGTCCGCGCGTTCAATGAAATTGCCGACGCGGCTGAAATTATACCCGTCATTGCGCAGCATTGTGTTTTCAAGCGCGCCACGCACCATCGCGGTTTGCCGTTCAATCAGGTCGATTGTCGCCGGCAAATCCGCCTCGCGCACTTGGCGTTTCAGCGCATCATTGACGCAGATCCAGCATTCATTGACCGCCTCCCACAATTCGCGGGTAATGGCGGTCCGCGTTGTTCGCGCATTTTGCCGCGCGTTATCAATCAGGTTGCGTAAATTACCCGCGTTCCGCTTGTCGCGGAGCAGATAGTCCACAACCTGCGCCGCGTTATAATCCTGATGCGTGGCGCGGTAAGCAGCGTCCATGCCAAGCGCGGCGAGTATGGAGCGCCATTCGTCCTGACGCCCGCTGTTGCGGGTCAGCGTAAAGCGGTGGCCGGTTTCAATCAGCCGTGCAATATTCTCCGCACGCTCAAGGTAGCGGAAAAGCCAGAATATGCCGGATGCGGTTTTGCCTAGCATGGATCAATCATCATCAATGACCCAGCTGTCTTTGGTGCCGCCACCTTGGCTTGAATTGACGACCAGCGATCCCTTGCGCAATGCAACCCGCGTAAGGCCGCCTGGGGTGATGTCGATCTTGTCAGGTGAAACGAGCACGAAAGGGCGCAAGTCAACATGGCGCGGGGCAAGGCCGCTGTTGGCGAAGACGGGGATGGTGGATAACGCCAACGTAGGCTGTGCGATGTAGTTTGCCGGTTTGGCGATAAGCTTGGCGCGGAAGTCCGCCAGTTCGCGCTTGCTCGCGGCTGGACCGACCAGCATTCCGTAGCCGCCTGAACCATGCACTTCCTTGACGACGAGTTCCGGTAAATGGTCGAGGACATAGGCCAACGAGTCTTTTTCCGAACAGCGCCACGTATCAACGTTCTTGAGGATCGGCTTTTCGCCCGTATAGAATTCGACGATGTCGGGCATGTAGCTGTAAATGGCCTTGTCGTCGGCAATGCCTGTGCCCGGTGCGTTCGCGATCGTGATCCGCCCTGCGCGATACAGGTCGAAGATGCCGGGAATGCCGAGCACGGAATCGGACCGGAAAATCAGCGGGTCTAGATAATCATCGTCGAGGCGGCGGTAGAGGACGTCAATGGGCTGATAGCCCTGCGTGGTGCGCATCGCGACCCTGCCGTCGACAATCCGTATGTCATGCCCTTCGACAAGTTCCGCGCCCATTTGGTCCGCAAGAAATGCATGCTCGAAATAGGCGCTATTGTGGATGCCGGGCGTTAGGACTGCGACCACGGGATCGCCCTTGCACGCCGGTGGTGCCACGCGGCTTAACGATGCACGCAAGTTTTTGGGGTAATCGCTAACGTTGCGGACGCGAATATTGCTGAACAGTTCGGGGAACATGTTCATCATCGTTTCGCGATTTTCGAGCATGTATGAAACGCCCGACGGCGTGCGTGCATTATCCTCAAGCACGACAAAATCATCAGGCCCGGTGCGGACAAGATCAATGCCGACAATATGCGTGTAGACACCGCCAGGCGGCGTGAAGCCAATCATCTGGCTTACAAAGGCGTCATTCTTTTCCAGAAGCTCAACAGGCAAGCGGCCAGCGCGTACGATTTCTTGGCGGTGGTAAATATCTTGAAGGAATGCGTTGATCGCGCGCACGCGTTGTTCAATGCCGCGCGATAATTTTGTCCATTCGCGTGAGGTGACGATACGCGGGATGATATCAAAGGGTATCAGGCGTTCTTCGGCTTCATCCTCGCCATAGACGGCAAAGGTAATACCGGTGCGGCGAAAGAACTCTTCCGCATCGCGCGCCTTTTGTTTCAGATGGGTGCTGTCCTGCTCGGCAAACCATTTATGATAGGCTGCGTACGCGGCGCGTGGCGAACCATCCTCTTTCAGCATTTCGTCGAAGCAGGGCGGTTTTGATGCCATTGCTTCAGTATCTGCCTAAAAAAAATGCAGAAAACAAGTTACTTCGCAACTGCACAAATTTTGGCCAGCAAGTGCGTTAAAAATCGACCGCCACGCCCTTCAATTCCCAATCGCCATAGCGCACAGGGTCTAGTCTTTCCGCATCTGGCTCAGGTTCGCGATCGACCGCTTTCGGTGCCGGCACAGGCGGGCTTTTCGACAAATAATCGGGTGCTTTGACATGTGAAGGGCGCGTGCCCATGAAGCTTCTCCTTCGAAAGCGCGTTCGGTTATTCCCTACATCGGTGCAGATAGGCCGGTTTGCAAGGTGAAGCTTGGCAATGGCGTGGCATCGAACCGCTCTTCCCTTGTTTGGCGCAGACGCCTAGTGCGCTTTGCATGACTGAAGAAATTTCCGGACTTCCGACCCGCCGAGCCGCATTGCGGCTGCTTGATACCGTCATGCGCATGGGCACACCGATGGATCAGGCGACGGCAAATGCGACCAAAGGGCTGTCGCCGCCGGACCGCGCGCTCGCCATCGCGATTGCGCAAGAAACGCTGCGTTGGTCGGTTGATCTGGACCAATTGATTGACAGCAAAACCAAGCAGGCACTGCCTGATGATGCCAAAGCACGCATGGTATTGCGGCTGGCGCTGGCGCAAATATTGCGGCTGGGCACACCCGCCCATGCCGCGATTGCGACCGCGCTGCCGCTGGTTGATGGCGGACCACGGCGGCTGGTGCATGGCGTGTTGGGGTCGCTCTTGCGCGCCGAAGCCACGCTGCCCGATCTGCCGTCGCTGCCAGAGGCAGTGATGATGCGCTGGCATCCCACATGGGACGACGAGATGATTGCAGGCGCACAGGCCGCATTGTCAGAACCGCCGCCGCTTGACCTCGCCTTGCGGGATGCGTCAGCCACGCAGGCCTGGGCAGAGCGACTGGGCGGCGTCAGCCTGATGCCCGGTCATGTCCGCTTGCCGCGCGGAACCGCCATTGAAGAATTGGATGGCTATGACGAAGGCGCGTGGTGGGTTCAGGATCTCGCCGCCAGCCTTCCGGCGCGCTTGCTGGGCAACGGGCAGGGCAAAAGGGCGCTCGATTTATGTGCTGCCCCCGGCGGCAAGACGATGCAGCTTTCGGCTGCGGGCTTTACCGTGACCGCGCTTGATAACAGCGCCCGGCGCATGGACCGGCTGATGGCCAATCTGGAACGCACACAATTGAATGCAGAGCGGGTCAATGCGGACGTCATGGATTGGAAGCCGGCACAACTGTTCGATGCCATTCTGCTGGATGCGCCATGCAGTGCGACGGGCACGATGCGGCGCCATCCCGATGTGCTGCAGCGCATTGATTTGAAAGCCATCAACAATCTGGCGGCGATTCAAAGCGCCATGCTTGACCGTGCGGCGCAATGGCTGAAGCCCGGTGGCACCTTGGTCTTCGCGACGTGTTCACTTGAACCGCATGAGGGCGAGGCGCAGGCAGAGGCGTTTCTTGCGCGGCAGCCGGAATATACAACCTTGGCGGCGACCGCGGAAGAATTGCCAGTGGGCGTCGTTGCCAATGCACATGGCCATGTCCGCACGATGCCCCCAATGCTTGCCGATCAGGGTGGCCTCGACGGATTTTTCGTGGCGCGGTTCACACGTTCAGCATAGGTTTACCCGATGACAGTCCCGACGCTTGTAACCGAACGCCTCTCCATCGAACCCATGACGCGTGCGCATTGGGAAGATTATGCGACGGCTTGGGCTGACCCGCGCATGACCGCGTTTATTGGTGGCGAGCCGCGCAGCCGCAATACAAGCTGGATGAAAATGCTTCAGGGCATCGGAATGTGGTCGCTGTTCGGTTATGGCTATTGGGCCTTTGTCGAACGCGAGAGTGGACGCTTTGTGGGCAATGGCGGGCTGGCGCAATTTGAACGCGGCATCAGCGATCTCGAAGGCTTTCCCGAAGCTGGCTGGGCGTTTACGCCCGATGCTTGGGGAAAGGGTTATGCGACCGAGGCGATGACCGCTATATTTGGCTGGGCAGACGCAACGAACTTGGGCGAAATCCGCTGCATCATTGACCGCGGTAACGCAGCTTCCCATAATGTCGCAGCGAAGCTTGGCTTCACCAAATTTGCGGAGTCACATGATGTCATCGGTGACCTGTTTGTTTACCGCCGTGAGCCGCGCCAAAGCGTGCGATAAGCTGTGCATAACGCCGTCCGCTCGCTTGCCCATGCGCAGTCCAACGTCTAAACGAAATATATGACCAGCCCAGTACGCATTGCGCCATCGATTTTGTCCGCTGACTTTGCCCGATTGGGAGAAGAAGTGCGGGCCATTGATGCCGCCGGATGTGACTGGATTCATGTCGATGTCATGGATGGACATTTTGTCCCCAACATCACCATTGGCCCTGCTGTCGTAAAGGCGCTTCGCCCACACAGCGCAAAGCCGTTTGATGTGCATTTGATGATTTCGCCTGTCGACCAGTATGTGCAGGATTTTGCAGAGGCTGGCGCGGATATTATTTCATTCCATCCCGAAGCAGGCCCGCACCCGCATCGCACCGTTCAGTTGATCAAGTCGCTGGGTAAAATGGCGGGTATCGTGCTCAATCCGCACACGCCGGCCAAAATGCTGGATTATCTTATCGACGAAATCGACCTTGTGCTGGTGATGAGCGTCAACCCCGGTTTTGGTGGCCAAAGCTTCATTTCAAGCCAGCTGCGCAAAATTGAAGCCATTCGCAAGATGATCGACAAAACAGGCCGCGATATTCGGTTGGAAGTTGACGGCGGCATCACAACCGAAACGGCGCCCCTGGCGATTTCGGCAGGGGCCGACACGTTGGTTGCTGGAACCGCTACCTTCAAGGGTGGCGCAGGCCAATATGCGGCCAACATTCTGGCGCTGAGGGGTGAATGACCGGCGACGATGAAGGCGACAATGGGCAACGGCAAACGGCGTTGATCGTCAGGCCCCAAGGCGCGGGCCAAAATCTTCTCGAGCGGCTTTCTCTCGAATTTTACAAGTTAACATGGCGCACGCCGCTGCATAGCGGCAGGCTCATGGGCAAGGTTCCCATGCGCTTGCTTGCGGTGCCGAGCGATCCCCTGCAGGGAGATGCCGCGCGCGGGCAGGCGCTGCGCATGGGCAAATTCCATTATCAGGGTTTTGAACAGGCGTTCGACGGGTTGGATTATGACAAGCTCGCGCTTCAGCCATCGCTGACCGACTATATTCACCGATTTGATTGGCTGCGTGATTTGTCCGCGGCGACCAATCGCGGCGAAGGTGCACCCGTCGCAGCACATATAGCCGATGCATGGTTGCTGGCCAATGGCATGAAGACGCGCGAGCCGGCATGGCGCGTCGACAATTGCGCGTGGCGCTTGTTAAATATGGCAGCGGGTTCGCCGTTTCTGCTCAGCAGTGCGGACCCCATTTACCGTTCGCGCGTCATTAATCATTTTGCCCGGGTTGCGCGCCATCTCGATCAAACAGCCCCGCGTGCACAAAGCCATTTCGGCAAGACTGTGGGCTGGGCAGGCGTCGTGGCGGCATCGCTTTTGTTGCCAGAGGGCAAGGTGCGCCGCGCCGTTGGCGAGAACGGCTTGGCTGAATCGCTGCGGGCAACCATTTTCCCAGACGGCGGCGTCGTCTCGCGTTCGCCTGTCCAGCTTATGGAATTGATCGGCCTGCTAAGCCTGCTCAAGCAATGCTATGCGGCGCGCAGCGAGATGGTACCGGTATTCCTGCTCGAAGCGCTCGGACGGGCCGTGCCAGCGTTGCTTGGCCTTACCCATGCCGATGGCGGCCTTGGGGCTTGGCAGGGGTCAGCGCATATTGGTGCGGAGCATATCGATGCGCTGGTGGCCGCCAGCGAAGTGCGCGCGCGACCACATCGGCAGGCGCTCGATTGGGGTTATCAGCGCGTTTCGGCAGGTAAGTCCGTGCTGCTGCTGGATGCAGGTCCCCCGCCACTGGCGCGTCAGTCCGCGTCAGGCTGCGCCTCAACGCTTGCGTTTGAATTGTCGCACGGTGGGCAGCGCGTGATTGTTAACTGCGGTGGTGCGGCGCTTGTCGGTGCAACGATACCGGCTGCGTTGGCGCGCGGGCTTCGGACCACGGCGGCGCATTCGACATTATGCGTGAATGACACCAACTCGACGGCCATCCTGCCCGGCGGCCAGCTGGGCAAAGGTGTTGTCGAAGTGGGGCTTGAGCGCCGCGATATTGATCAGGCGACCCGTATTGAGGCAAGCCATGACGGTTACGTCCGCACCTTTGGCTATAGTCACGCGCGATTGTTGATCCTGCGTTCCGACGGCATGGATCTGCGCGGAGAAGACACTTTGCTCCCTCAGGGCAATCCAAAAGAAGGCGTGCCGGTGCATATCCGTTTTCACCTTGGTCCAGAAATCGAAATCGTCGCTTCCGACAGTCCACAAGCGGTGTTTTTGCGGATGGCCGAAGGCAGCAATTGGGCATTTATGGCATCTGGCGGTCAATTATCTGTGGATGACAGTCTATGGGTTGACCAAAATGGTCGTCCTCACCCCACCCGCCAACTTGTGATTGCCACGGACACTGGTAAAGGCGGCGTCACCATCGGCTGGCAGCTCCGCCATTTAGGATAAATTTATGCAAGACGTCGTCATTAAGCGTGCCCTTCTGTCCGTTTCGGACAAGGCGGGATTGGTTGAACTTGGTCATGCTTTGGCCGCGCGCCATGTCGAACTGGTCTCCACCGGCGGTACCGCCAAGACGCTGCGTGATGCAGGGCTTCAGGTGAAGGACATTAGCGAGCTTACAGGCTTTCCCGAAATGATGGACGGCCGCGTCAAAACGCTGCATCCAAAAGTGCATGGCGGATTGCTTGCTGTACGCGACAATGCCGAACACGCAGCGTCGATGAAAGAACATGACATTGGCGCAATCGATCTTGTCGTGGTGAACCTTTATCCTTTTGCGCAAACCGTGGCCAAAGGCGCCTCACGCGACGAAATTATCGAGAATATCGACATTGGTGGACCGTCGATGGTGCGCAGCGCCGCGAAGAACCACGCGTATGTGACGATCCTTACCGACCCATCCGATTACGACAATCTGATCGCGGAGTTGGAAGAAAGCGGCGGCAAAACAAGCTATGACTTCCGCCGTAAATGTGCGGCCAAAGCCTATTCGGCGACAGCGGCATATGACAGCATGATCAGCCAATGGTTCGCTTTTGCGGATCAGCAGCAGCTGTTCCCGGATATGCTTGCCGTGAACGGAAATCGCGAAACCGAATTGCGCTATGGCGAAAACCCGCATCAGCGCGCGGCACTGTATTTGCCCGTCGGGCCGCATGGATCAGGGATTGCCCAAGCCGAACAGGTGCAGGGCAAAGAGCTGTCCTATAACAATTATAATGACGCTGATGCGGCGCTCGAACTGGTCAGCGAGTTTCGCGACGGACCGCCTACCGTCGTCATCGTCAAGCATGCCAACCCCTGCGGTGTAGCAACCGGCGAAACCTTGATTGATGCGTACCGCGCGGCGCTCGAGTGCGACAGCGTGTCGGCATTTGGCGGCATTGTTGCCGTTAACCGCCCGCTGGATGGTGCAACTGCGGAGGCCATGACCGAAATTTTTACGGAAGTCGTTGCCGCGCCATCGGCGGATGATGCCGCAAAGGCGGTGTTCGCAAAGAAAAAGAATCTGCGGCTTTTGTTGACGGGCGATTTGCCCGATCCAAAGCGCGGCGGCCTGTCGATTAAGCCGATCACGGGCGGGCTACTGGTGCAGTCGCGCGATAACGGCCATGTTGCCGACAGCGATTTCAAAGTGGTGACAAGGCGTGCACCATCGGTGCAGGAACTGGCCGATTGCCGCTTTGCCTGGACCGTGGCCAAGCATGTAAAGTCGAACGCGATTGTTTATGCCAAGGATGGCGCAACCGCGGGTATTGGCGCAGGCCAAATGAACCGACGCGACAGTGCGCGGATCGCGGCAATTAAGGCAAAAGAAGCCGCCGAGACTTATGGTTGGGCAACGCCGCGTACAGTTGGATCCGCAGTCGCCTCAGATGCGTTTTTCCCTTTTGCCGATGGCTTGCTTGCTGCCGCTGAAGCGGGTGCAACGGCGGTCATTCAACCGGGCGGATCGATGCGTGACGACGAAGTGATTGCCGCTGCTGATGCGGCTGGTCTGGCCATGGTCTTCACCGGCATGCGCCACTTCCGGCATTGATAACTAAGCCGTCACCCTGAACCGGTTTCAGGGTGACGGTTAGTCGTTGTTGCGGCGGTTTACCCAGCGCGTTTTGCTGAACCTTTGTAGTTTCCGTTACCGCCCTTTTTAGGACCGTAGTT
The DNA here is from genome assembly GCA_002255985.1 of Sphingomonadaceae bacterium PASS1. GTDB lineage: Bacteria > Pseudomonadota > Alphaproteobacteria > Sphingomonadales > Sphingomonadaceae > Sphingorhabdus_B. Next base: position 38,643 of record NKIR01000009.1, on the reverse strand, counting down.
CCGCGCCGGTGCGCCCGGATCACGACGGTTTTCGCTGCGCGCGGCAAATGCACGGTCGGCTGTAGGACGACGTTCACCGCTTGCGACATTATCGTTACGTGGACGCGCATCGCGGCTACCTTCCCGGCTGCCGTCACGTGGCCCGATGGCTGGCTGCCATCCACCTTGCGGTGCATGCGTCCGGTTGCGCGTTTCGCCGTTCAAACCAGTGCCGCCATTGTTGCCGCCCAATTTCTTGCCAGCATAGTTGGTACGACCGCCGCCGGGTTGACCCCCACCGCGACCGCCACGGGCCTGTTGCGGTTTCTTGTCGGCAACCGGGGGTGGCAGTGCGGCAACAGCCGCACGGAAACCTTCAGGCAAGCCAAGCGTCATGGCGCGTACACCCGTCAGGCGCTCAATATCCTTCATATAGCCACGCTCGTCACCCGCGACGAAGCTCATCGCAATGCCTTCACGGCCCGCACGTGCGGTACGGCCGATGCGGTGCACATATTGCTCAGGCACATTTGGCAGTTCGAAGTTGAACACATGGCTTACGCCGGGAACGTCAATGCCGCGCGCGGCAATATCGGTCGCGACGAGGATTTTGATCTTGCCGTCACGAAATGCCTGCAGCGCAGCGGTACGCTGGCCCTGGCTTTTGTTGCCGTGAATGGCGGCGGATTGGATGCCGGCGCCAGCAAGCCCACGCACAACGCGGTCGGCGCCATGCTTGGTGCGCGTGAACACAAGTGCTCGATCAATCTCTTCGCTTTGCAACTTGAGCGTCAGCAAAGTCTGCTTTTCGCGCTGTTCGACAAAGGTCACGAATTGCTCAACGCGCTCTGCAGTGGTCGCCGCAGGTGCGACCGACACACGAACAGGGTTGTTGAGGAAGCGGTTGCCCAATTCAGCAATCGCCTTTGGCATGGTTGCCGAGAAGAACAATGTCTGACGCTGCTTTGGCAGCAACTGGTCAATACGCTTCAATGCGTGGATGAAACCAAGGTCCATCATCTGGTCAGCTTCATCGAGGACGAAGATTTCGACGTCCTTGAGTGTTACCGCGCGTTGCTCGATCAAATCGATGAGACGGCCCGGTGTCGCGACCAGAATATCAACGCCGCCAGCGAGACGTTTTTTCTGGCTGAAAATTGGCATGCCGCCAAAGACGCAATCAACCTTCAGGCCAAGGAATTTGCCATAGGTGCGGAAGCTGTCGGCGATCTGTGCCGCAAGTTCGCGGGTTGGCGAAAGCACAAGCATACGGCAGCTATATTGCTGGCGCGCTTTTGGTTTCGTTGCGAAATGGTGCAGCGATGGCAAGGCGAATGCCGCGGTCTTGCCGGTTCCGGTCTGTGCGATACCGCACAGGTCGCGGCCTTGCAGCAATGGCGGGATCGACTGTTGTTGGATTGGCGTCGGGGTATCATATCCTGCCGCTTCAAGCGCCTTAAGGATAGGTTGGGCAAGGCCCAGGTCTTGGAAAAAAGACATATACATACTTTCAAATAGTCGTCGCAGCCCCATGATGCAGATCCTTGAAACAGGACCGCACGGGCGCAACAGCAGGTGTTCGGGAGCAGCTTATGCTGACCCGTTGGAAACAACCCTGCGTGATATGGGAAGCCTCTAAGCTTACGCATCTTGTTCGATTGGCGAGGCCACTTGTTGCGGCCCTCACGCTGCCAATACTGCGGCGGTATCGTCCGCTCGCCTCATGCGCTTGGCCGCCTATTGTCTTAATGTAGCACCAAACGCAAGTTATTTGTGCTTTTGCGCAATAATCAGTCGCGACGACGACGCCGAGAATGACCGTCCAGAACGCGCCCTTAAACAACTATGAGGGCATTTCGTTCACAGGTTCCGCAGAGCGTTAATCATCTTGCACTCTGCTCTGGTGAGGCGGATCTTGAGCCGCTGCCCACAAAAGGCAAGGGGATCATGGTCTGACGCGTACGTTAAAGGTGCATGAAATCCCGGTCGAAACTTTTGAGATGCGCTCCGCCATCAACGAAGATGATTTGCCCGGTGACGTCTTGCGCTTTTGCCAAATAGACCACGGCATCTGCAACAGCGGATGGCGATGGAAGCGCGCCCAGTGGCATCATGCCTGCCAATCGGACCTCTTGTTCTTCGGTATAGTCATCGGTTGATATGACGAGCCCGGGTGCGACGCCATTATAGCGTGCGCGCCCTGCAAATGACGCAGCCATGGACCGTACCGACGCCGCGAGCGCTTGCTTGGAGAGCGTGTAGCTGATCTGGTCGCGGTGCGGATTGACGACGCGCTGGTCTAGGATGTTGACGATTGATGGCCGCACGTCCGCGCCCGCCGCATCGACAACGGATTTGGCAAGCAGGAGCGGCGCAAACAGGTTCAGCCGGAAATGCGCCTCCAGCGTTTCGAACGACATCGACTCCCAATCATCCTGCCCAAACATCGCGGCGTTATTCACCAGCAGCTGAGGTACGCGGCCAAAGTGCGTTTTTATGGTGTCAATAAGATGCGCCGGGTTGCCGGTACTCAAATCAAAGGTAAAACGATGCCATTCGCTATCATTTTCTTGCAGTGTCGCCAGAAGCTTTTCTTCGGGCTGTGAATCGAGATGGCTAACCAGTGCCAACGCGTAACCCGCGTCCGCAAGTTTTGACGCGATTTCGGCACCTAGCCGACGCTTGCCGCCTGTAACAATTGCAAGCGGCGCCGTTGTCACTTGCGGCTCCGCGACATTGTAATGCCAATCGATTCATTATCTTCGGCGATGGCAAGTTTCACGATTTTGACGACGAGGTGGCTGATGCGTGGGTCGTCAGCAAACAAATTATCCATGATATGATCGGCGACCGCTTCGATCAGCGTGAAGTGCACATCGTTGGGCAAAAGCGTCGCGGCCTCTTTCAACGTCATATAATTTTTCGACGCCGACAACGGCGTGTCTGGCGCATAATGCGGAGCCATATCCAGCGTTGCGCTAATCGAAATACGCAGCGGCTGGGGCAGGTGCGTTTCCTGACTGTAAATGCCTGTCAGCACATTGACGACAAGGTCATGTACTTCGAGAATGAGGCTATCGGTCATATCACTCCTTAACGTGACCAGCGGGCGAAAATGGCCGTAGGCAAAAGCATGCCCCGGCCTTGTTCGCGCACCGCGAGTTCACCAAATTCAACTTTGCCGCCAAGGTCGGCAAAATGGGATTCCAGCAACCCGCCCAACGCCAGCGCAGACATGCGCACCGCGTAGACGGTCAGAAACAGAAACTTTGATTCCGCATCGAGCAACCTGCGGCAATTGGCGATCAGTTCGGGCAAGTCTTCCTCAAGCCGCCAGACTTCGCCGTCGGGACCGCGACCATATTTGGGTGGATCGAGCAATATGCCATCATAACGTTTTTCGCGGCGCACTTCGCGTGCCACGAATTTGGCGGCGTCGTCGACGATCCAGCGAATGGGACGTTCGGACATACCCGACATTTCAGCATTGGACCGTGCCTGCGCAACCGATTTCTTGGACGCATCGACATGCACCATCTGCGCGCCCGCTGCCGACAGTGCGAGGGTGCCAACGCCGGTATAGCCAAACAGGTTCATGGCGACGGGATCGGTTACCCTTGCCAACTGTCCGCGCATCCACCGCCACACAGGGTCCATATCCGGGAAAAAGCCGAGGTGACGGAAAGGTGTGCAGGATGCGGTAAAGTGCACCTCGTCATTCCATGCGAGCGGCCAACCATCCATGGGAACAGGTTTGTTGTTATACCAACGTCCGCCGCCATCATCGTCGGATCCGGGAACGAATTCGGCATCTGCAGGCCATTCGTCGAGCGCAGGCGCCCACATCGCTTGCGGTTCTGGCCGGATGAAGCGGCGGTCACCGTAGGATTCATATTTCCGCCCATTGCCTGAATCGATCAGCGTGTAATCGCTGCGCGGCTCGCTGATCAGGGTGACGAAATTCTGTTCCATATTTTAGCGAACGGCGCGCGCAAGCACATAGTCACGCACGGCGTCATATGTGCCGGGCAAGACATCAAAGCGTTCTTCACGGTCGAACAGATGCGAGACACGCGCAGGCAAAGCGGGGCGAACGCCGGTTGCGTTTTCTACTGCGTCCGGGAACTTGGCGGGGTGCGCGGTTGCCAATGTGACGACCGGCGTTTCCGGTTTGATGCCCGAGGCCCGCGCCGCGTGCAGTGCGATTGCGGTATGGGGATCGATAATCTGGTCCGCCGCGCCATAGGCCCAGCGCATGGCGGCTGACATCTGGTCCGCATCGGCGCGCGCGCTCGACAACAAAGCAGATTTTTTCCGCATGTCGGGCGACAGAACCATTTTGCCCATTTGTTCGAACCATTTCATCCGCGCTGCGGTTGTCGATCCATCGCGACCTTCAAGGTCAAACAACAGCCGCTCAAAATTACTCGACACCTGAATATCCATCGATGGCGCTGCGGTCGGCGTTACGCCCAACACCGAATAGTCACCCTTTGACAACGCGCGATGCAAAATGTCGTTGATGTTGGTGGCGACGATCAGCTGTTCAATCGGCAAGCCCATTTGCGCGGCAACATAGCCGGCAAACACATCGCCAAAGTTTCCGGTCGGGACAGAAAACGCAACTTTGCGCTCAGGTCCACCCAATCGAAGCGCGGCGTAGAAATAATAAACCACCTGCGCCATGAGGCGCGCCCAGTTGATCGAGTTTACGGCGGATAAAGTGAGTGGGCCATTGACATCCTTGTCACTGAACATCCGCTTTACCATCGCTTGCGCGTCGTCGAAGCTGCCTTCAATCGCGATATTGTGGACATTGGGCGCAAGGATGGTTGTCATCTGCCGCCGCTGGACGTCCGAGACGCGGTTATGCGGGTGCAGCATGAAGATTTCGATTTGTGCGCGTCCGGCAACGGCGTCGATTGCCGCTGATCCCGTGTCTCCGGATGTCGCGCCGACAATGGTCAGTTTTTTATCCGTGCCCGAAAGGAAGCGTTCAAACAATTGCCCAAGCAATTGGAGCGCAACGTCCTTGAACGCCAAGGTTGGCCCGTGAAACAGCTCAAGCAGCCAGTGCTGACCATCAAGTTGCACCAGCGGCGTGATCGCCGAATGGGCAAATGAGCCATAAGCCGTCGAACACAGGCCCTTGAGTTCCGCCTCGCTCAATACACCCGCTGTAAACGGCGCCATAACGCGTGCAGCCAACTCGACATAAGACAGGCCGCGCATCGCTTTCATGTCTTCTGTCGAAAATTGCGGCCAGTGGCGCGGGACATATAGCCCACCATCGCGGGCCAGACCCGTCAGTGTGACACCTGCAAAATCCAGCGCGTCCGCGTTCCCGCGGGTGCTGATATAATCTGTTCCGTTAATCGTCATAGCGCGCACGCGGTTACCCGCGACGCTGCATTTAGGCAAGATTATTGCAAATCAGCCTGGACAAATTCGGCACATCTTTCACCAATCATGATGCTTGGCGCATTTGTGTTACCGGAAACAAGGCGCGGCATGATGCTGGCATCCGCGACATACAGGCCTTCGATGCCACGATATTTCAAGCGCGAGTCGACAACATCGTCCGCATTGGGCCCCATGCGGCACGTGCCAACGGGATGGTATACGGTATCTGCGCGACTGCGGATCAGATAATCCAATGCGGCATCGTCATTCAGATCGACAGGATGGCGATTCTTTCCGCCGTATCCGGCAAGTGCGGGTGCTTCGAAAATCCGGTGCATCGCACGCACGCCGCTGCGCAGTGTTACCATGTCGCGATCATCACTCAGAAATGCCGGGTCAATCAGCGGGGCCGTGCTTGCATCTGTCGATGCGAGGCGAACCGTGCCACGGCTTTCCGGACGCAAGACACAGGCATGGCAGCTGAACCCATGACCTTTCACTTTGGAACGGCCATGGTCTTCCAACATTGCGGGGACGAAATGATATTGAATGTCGGGTGCCGGCAAGCTTGCGTCCGAACGCCAAAATCCGCCCGCTTCGGCAAAGCAGGTGGTCATGACGCCTGTGCGCTTGCGGCGATGTTCGATAATCGCCTTTACCATCTTTGCGGTGCCGGCCAGCGAATCCCCGAAAAAGTCGTCCTTTGACTGGGTTTCAAAGCTGGAGACATAATCGATATGGTCTTGCAGGTCGGCGCCGACGGATTGTTTGTCGTGGACGACATCCACGCCAACGCTGCGCAGATGGTCGGCCGGGCCAATGCCCGACAGCATCAATATTTGCGGCGATCCAAATGCGCCTGCAGACAAAATGACAGCGCCGCGTGCCTTAATCGTGCGCTTTTTGCTGCGACCTTGGCGAATGACAACGCCTGTGGCGCGTCCGTTTTCGACAATGATCTTTTCGGTCAGTGCGCCGGTAATGACTTCCATCCGGTCGCGTGCCGGTTCGACATAGGCGCGCGCGGCGGTCCAGCGTTCACCACCCTTTTGCGTGACTTGATACAGGCCAAAGCCGTCCTGTGTCGCGCCGTTGAAGTCGTTATTGACCGGCAACTGCAGTTCCGCTGCCGCTTCGATGAAGGCAAGGCTGCCGGCCTGTGGCCAGCGTTGGTCAGAAACCGAAAGCGGTCCGCCTGATCCGTGAAAGGCATCAGAACCGCGTTCATTGTCTTCGCAGCGTTTGAAATATGGCAACACGTCGTCATAGGACCAGCCATCGGAACCCAACGCGGCCCAATTATCATAATCATATTTGTGGCCACGGATGTAGACCATCGCGTTAATCGCGCTCGACCCGCCAAGGCCTTTGCCGCGCGGTTGATATCCGGTGCGCCCATTCAGGCCCTTTTGCGGAACGGTTTCATATTTATAGTTCGACCCGTTACGAATGAACGGCATGAAACCAGGCGTTTTGATCAACATATTGTTGTTGGTGCCGCCAGCTTCGATCAGGCAGACCTTATATTTGCCACCTTCGGAAAGACGACCAGCTGCAGCGCTCCCCGCTGACCCACCACCAATCACGATGATATCAAATTCGTCCATATTGCCTGCTCCTCTGATGCGAAGGTTTAAGCAGACGATTAAATACTGGCAAGAGTGTAAATAGCGCTATTCGGCCTTTGCCTCTTGCGCTTCAAGCCAGCGTGCACGGATCGTGTCCGATGTTTCACGGCTGCCATCGTGGCTCCATCCCGGTTCGCGCACAAGGTAAGACAATTTGTGACGCCATGGTGCCGACCAGAGGTCTTGGAATATCCCGACCCATTCGTGAAACACACTCCACAACAGGTTGAAGGTTCCGAGTTGCCGGACAATCCCGTAGCGGATTTTCTCGCTATCTACTTCTTCGGTAAAGGTCCCGAACATGCGATCCCAGATGATGAAAACGCCCGCATAATTGCGGTCGAGATAGCGGGGATTGGTCGCGTGATGCACACGATGATGGCTTGGGGTATTCATCACATATTCGAACCAGCGCGGGAATTTGCCGATGGCTTCGGTATGGATCCAGAATTGATAAATGAGGTTAAATGCGCCCACGAAAAGCAGCAGGGCCGGGTGAAATCCGATGAGTGCCAACGGAATGCGGAAGATAAAGCCAAGGGCAATGAAACCGGTCCATGTCTGACGCAGCGCCGTGGAGAGATTATAATGCTGGCTTGAGTGGTGGTTTACATGGCTGGCCCAAAACCAGCGGACGCGGTGTCCGGTGCGATGCGCCCAATAATAAGCCAGATCGTCCAAGACAAAGCATAAGGGCCACGCCCACCACACCCAGCCAATCTCGAACAACCGGTTCTCGTACATCCACATCGCCAGGCTGAACACCAACGCGCCGGTGAGCGCGCCTGCAACGGTGCTGCCGGTGCCGAGCGCGAGTGACGTCAAAGTATCGCGCGGTTCATATTTCTCTGGCGCACGGCTGCGTGCCCACAGCATTTCTGCGATGATGAGGATGATGAACGCCGGAATGGCATAATCCACTGGGCTGAAAAGTTCAGGCATGCGTATTTCCCATGTTATGCGGACCGTTGTTCAAATGCCGAAGGCCAGATGCCCATGACGGTGCTTGTTCACCCAAATTGAGCGTTATGGTACCAAATGTTTTCTCGCCTGTTCCGATGGTGAGAAAATTCTGGTCCAAACGGGATTCGCTGTGCCTGTCGAGCAAACGTCCTGCCCATTGCACACCGTGACGACGGATCAGCAGGTGCCGTCCCTGATCGTCGCGCAGCAATGCCGCGATACCCGCTTTGTCGATTGCGATATCTAAGGGATTGAACCCACAGAGCGTCTCTTCGGCAATGTCACGCGCCTGCGCTTCGCTGTGGATGCGGACGTCGCCGCCCAAGCGCCAAAACCGTGCGAGCCATGCGATAAACAAGATCGACACAATCGACCCGGCAAGTTGCAGCAATTCTGCCATCAAGAAGCCCGTCCGCGCAACATGTCCATCATCGCCGCAACGGACGACAGATCATAGCCTGCGTCAGCGGCCTGTTCCGAAAGGACGGCTGGATGGTCGCCCTTCGCCGCGCGGGCCAATGCCCATAACAAAGTCGATCGGGTTCCCGACCGGCAATAGGCCAATATCTTGCCGTCGGCCTGTTCAATGGCATCGGCCATTGCCGTGACCTGCCATTCGGCAAAGCCCGCATGTGTCACAGGAATGGCGACATAAGCGATACCGGCCGCTTGCGCCGCGGCGGCGATTTCAGCGCCTGATGTCTGATCGGCGGATTCATCTTCCGGACGGTTGTTGATGATCAACGAAATGCCCGCGGCTTTCGCGTCTTCCACGTCTGAATGGCTGATTTGCGGCGCGGCGAAAAACGTGTCTGTCAACTTACGGAACATCAGCAAATCCTGTTATTTGCCGCACAACGCGGTCATCTGTCCTTCGCCTTATTTTAATCTGCAATCGATAACAAGAATGGACCGCGCATTGGCCCGAAACGCCCGCTAAAACTGCGCGATGACCGATAGGAAATCTTCGCCATAGGCTTCCAACTTGCGGGCGCCGACACCGCTAATCCGGCCTAAGGCTTGGATGTCGGCTGGCTTGGTTAATGCCATTTCGCGCAAAGTCGCGTCGTGAAAAATGACATAAGGCGGCACGCCCACATCTTCGGCCAGCGCGCGACGTTTGGCACGCAGCGCCTCAAACAACGGATTGCCAATGGGATTGTCCGGTCGACCAGCGCGGCGTTTGGTGTCCGGCTTTACGATCGCAATTTGTATATTTTGGTCGCCGCGCATGATGGCGCGGGCATCACCCGCCAATTTCAAACCGCCATGTTCGTTTGCCACCATTGCCCCGCGTGCCTGCAAGGCACGAGACAAGGGCTTAAGCATCGCTGCTTCTGCCTTGCTTACAATTCCGAACACCGAAAGCTGGTCATGCCCCAATTGGGAGATGCGGTCATCTTTACTGCCCGTCAGGACCTTTTCCAAATGGCCCATGCCGAACATTTGCCCAGTGCGATAGGCGGCGGACAAGAGCTTGCGTGACAGTTCGGTGGCGTCATGAACATCGGGGGCATTCAGGCAATTGTCGCAATTGCCGCACGATTCGGGCGGGCTTTCCCCAAAGTGACGCAGCAGCACCGCGCGCCTGCACCCGGCTGTTTCCACAAGATATGACAAAGCAGCAACACGCGCCAACTCCGCCTCGCGCCGTTCGGGGGCAAGCTCGCTCAGGCGCATGCGGGCGCGGGTGAAGTCGCCGGCGGACCACAGCATATGTGCAACCGCCGGGTCGCCGTCGCGTCCGGCGCGGCCGCTTTCCTGATAATAGGATTCAATAGATTTCGGCAGGCCAGCATGCACGACAAAGCGTACATCGGGCTTATCGATACCCATGCCAAACGCCACCGTCGCTACCATCACCATGTCTTCGGACGACACAAACTCCGCCTGCGCCCGCGCGCGTGTCTGCGGTTCCATACCGGCGTGATAGTAAAGCGCCTTACGGCCGGTCTCCGCGATTTGGGCCGCAATCTTTTCGGTGCGGTCGCGGGTCTGCGCGTAGACTATGCCAGCACCCTGCAGGCTTTTCACCAGTGCAGCGATGCCGCTGTTCGGCGCAGCCTCGGCGGCATAACGTATGTTGGGCCGGTCAAAACCTGCCACCATGACGCCATCGTGCGGAATACCTAGTTGCTCCGCAATATCGTCGCGCGTGTGGGTGTCTGCCGTTGCGGTCAGCGCGAGACGCGGGACATCGGCGAAGTCGTCGAGCAATGGACGCAGCAAGCGATAGTCCGGGCGGAAATCATGCCCCCATTCCGAAACGCAATGCGCTTCATCAATGGCAAACAGCGCGATTTTGGTCTCACGCAACAGGGTGCGAAACTCTTGCCCCGATGCCCGTTCCGGCGCGACATATAACAGGTCGAGGTCGCCAGCACCAAACCGGCTGATCGTTTCTGCGCGGTTGTCATCCGCCGATGTCAATGTTGCTGCGCGAATGCCAACGGCGTCAGCCGCGCGCATCTGGTCATGCATCAGCGCGATGAGCGGCGAAATGACAATGCACGTGCCGTCCATGATGACTGCGGGCAATTGGTAACATAATGACTTGCCGGCACCCGTTGGCATGATGGCCAAGGTGCGTTGACCGGCAAGCACCCGCGACACCACCTGTTCCTGCTGCCCGCGAAATTCGGGAAAACCGAAAATGCGGTGCAACACATCAGATGGGGTGGGAGACGGAGCGACGGAGGCCATGCCACGCCCTAGCGTGACTAAAGTGCCAGTGACAGAGTGCAGTTGTCTTCAAACCAAGTCGCTTGTGGATAGCGCGCGCGATTATGCTGCTGGGACGGCTTCTTCTTCGGCTTCGCTTTGCTGCCGTGCCCACATTTCGGCATAGAGGCCGCCTTTGCGCAGCAGTTCGTTATGCGTCCCTTGTTCGGCAACGCGTCCGGCATCCAAAACCATGATCTGGTCGGCATCGACGATGGTCGACAGCCGGTGGGCGATGATGATTGTCGTGCGCCGTTCCGAAATGCGCTCAAGCGTCGCCTGAATTTCGGACTCGGTGCGGCTATCCAGCGCGCTGGTCGCTTCATCAAGGATCAGGATCGGCGGATTTTTCAGCAAGGTGCGGGCAATGGCGACGCGCTGCTTTTCGCCGCCGGACAGTTTCAAACCGCGTTCGCCGACCTTCGCGGCATATTGCTCCGGCAATGACGCGATAAAGCCGTGAATCGATGCGCCGCGCGCGGCTTCTTCGATTTCGATCTGACTCGATCCCTCACGGCCATAGCCGATATTATAGCCGATGCTGTCGTTGAACAGCACGGTGTCCTGCGGCACAATGCCGATGACGCTGCGCAGGCTTGATTGCGTCACATCGCGTAGATCCTGCCCGTCGATGGTAATGCGGCCGCCGGTGATGTCGTAAAATCGGTACAGAAGCCGAGCGATGGTCGATTTGCCAGCGCCCGACGGCCCCACCACCGCAAGCGTATGACCGGGTTCAATTTTGAAGCTGACGCCATTCAGGATTTGCCGGTCGGGGTCATAGGCAAAGCGCACATCTTCAAACGCCACCGCGCCGCCCGACACGGCCAAGGCAGGCGCACCGGGCTTATCCGTGATTTCGGCGGGCGTATCGATCAGGTCGAACATCGCGGCCATATCTGTCAGGCCTTGGCGAATGGTGCGATACACCATCCCCAGCATATCCAGCGGCCGGAAAAGCTGCGCCAGCAAGGTGTTAACGGTGACAACGTCGCCGGTTGTAAACTGCCCGCGCGACCAGCCCCACACAACATAGCCCATGGCACCCGCCATCATCAAATTGGTGATCAGCGACTGCCCGATATTCAGCGCAGCAAGCGAGTTTTCCGATTTGACGGCTGCGTTCGCATAATGATGGACCACCTCAGCATAGCGCCGCGTTTCGCGCTTTTCGGCGTTGAAATATTTGACCGTTTCATAATTGAGCAGACTGTCGACCGACTTTGCGACGGTCTGCGTATCCAGCTCGTTCATTTCCTCGCGCAATTTGTTGCGCCAGTTGGTGATGACGGTGGTGTAGGCGATGTAGCTGACCACCATGATAAGCGTCGCCGCAACCATGCCCCAACCAAATTCAATCTTGAAATATGCGGAGACGAGAACAAGCTCAAGCAACGTCGGCGCGATGTTGAACAGCAGGAAATAGAGCATGATATCGATGCTCTTGGTCCCGCGTTCGATAACCTTCGTAACCGCGCCTGTTCGGCGGTTCATATGAAAGCGCATCGACAGATTGTGCAAATGGCTGAAGACATTTTCGGCCAAGCGGCGGGTGGCTTCCTGTCCAACGCGTTCAAAGACAACGTTGCGCAGATTGTCGAACAAGACGCCGCCAAAACGCGCGCCAGCATAAGCGGCCACGAGCGCAATCGCGATCGCGACACTGTCTTCCATGCCGGGAACCATGCGGTCGATGGCCTGGCCATAGACCCACGCCATGCTCAACTGAATAAGCTTGGACACCACCACCAGCAAAAGCGCAAATACAATACGTGCGCGCAGGCCGGCCTCACCCTTTGGCCATAAATATGGCAAGAACCGACGCATCACGGCGAAATCGGGCTTGGCATCTGAAGTGGGAGCTAATGGTGGCACAGGGGCCGTATAATTAGATTAAGCGAAAGCGCAAACGTCCTTCATGTGCGACCCGAAAGCAGCAACCATGTCGCGACCGCATTAATGCCCGTATATACCCAATAGGTCAGCGAAACCGCCAACGACCCGTCATTTGCGAACCACAGCGCGCCCATCAGCAACGCCAGTTCGATGGCGTAACTGCCATAGGGACTGAAATGCGGGCTGAAATAAAGCTTGGTTTCTTCAACGAAGGGATGTCCGGATTCTGAAACTGCCTTGTGCATGGCAAAATTGGCAATGCCCATAAAGAAGCAGAAAGTTAGCAGCATAACGTTGCTTTATGGTCCTTCGCGGATGGCGCGGGCTTCATTGCGTTCCGATTGCCGCTCAAGCGCGACCTTGATCATCGCGATGATGGGGTCCGCCAGTGCAAGCCCCAATATGCCAAACAAAGCGCCGAAAAGGATCTGCGCGCCAAGCACAAGCGCGGGCGCCAGATCCACCGCCCGTTTTGCGACCATGGGCACAATCAGATAGCCGTCGACCATCTGAACGACGAAATATACGAAGATGGCATAGAGGCCAACATCAACACCCGCCGAAAATCCGACGAGGATGATGAGTGCGCCCGATACGATAGCGCCGATGTTGGGCAAAAACGCCAACAGCCCCGTCAGCACGCCCAAAAGCGCCGCCATGGGTACGCCGCCAAGGCTGAGCAATATCCATGTGCCAAACCCTTCCACGGCCATACCGAGCAACCGGCCCGCCATCAGGCGGCGCAACACGCTGCCCATTTTGGCGGCGGTGACATAGAAATGCTCGCGCTCCGCCAGCGGCAACATCCACGCGACGCCGCGTTCATACATACGCGGTTCGGCGGCGATGAATATTGCGAGCACGAGCATCATCGCCATGTTGGTCACGGTGCCAACCACGGAAGAGACGGCGGCAGTTACCCGGCCGACTGAATTCAAAATCTGCGTGCCGAAGCTTTTGACATCTTCAGCCGATATGTTGAACCCGGCCGCAGCGATGCGGTTGCCGATGGATTCAATCTGCGTTTCGACAATTGCCTGAAGGCTGGCGGCCTGCGCTGCAAGCTCGGATCCTGTGAACACAAATGTCCAGTACATGAAACCAAATACCGCAAGGACAATGATGGTCAGGCGGATACCGCGCGGGATGGGCAACACCCGGCCAAGCAAACGTGCGCCGCCATCAAACATCGCCGCAAGGACAAGACCGCCCATGATGAGCAGCAGTGGCTGGGCCAGCCAGACAAGTCCGACAACAAGTGCGGTCATGCCAATCCAGACCGCCGCCCGTTTGATCTCGGTGCGGATTATGGGGTCGTAAAGTTCAGTCGGGCCTACCTCTTCGCGAAATACTTCTTCCTGCAGTAACGGGTTTCTGCGGGCGCGCCGCGCCTTGGCGGGTTTTGCGGCAGTTGGTTCTTTCGCGACATCACTCACTTTAGCGGACCTTTTTGGGACGCAGACTGGTACCTGCGCGGTCACCACGAAGCGATGAAATCCACGTTGCCGGGTTCAAACCAGTGCTGCCATCGACAGAGAAGGTAATGATTTCCGCGCGACCACCGAGGCGATCCCACGATACGGGGCCGCCAAGGCCACCCAGTGCTTCGGGTACGCGGCTGTCCGAGCTATTGTCCCGGTTGTCGCCCATCAAGAACACATGGCCCGCAGGTATTTTTACGGGCTCCATATCATCGGTCTCGCGTCTGCGGGCATCGATCGTGTCATATTGCACGCCATTAGGCAGCGTTTCGCGAATGATCGGCAAATGACATGTCATGACCCCGTCATCACCGCGCGTCAGAGCGCCCGGGAAATCATAATCATTGCATGGATTGTTGGCATCGACAGGCAATATCAGATTGGGCTGGGTGTCTTGTCTAACGGGCTTGCCGTTGAGGAAAATCTGACCTTCGCGTAGCGAAATCGTGTCACCGGGCAGGCCAATAACGCGTTTGATCCAGTCCTGATATTTGCCCTTCGGCGTCAAAATGACAATATCGCCACGGGCAGGCAATTTGCCCCAGACCCGCGTCTGGCTTGCCGGAAGCGGGACGGCCAGCGCCTCCACTTCTTCGCGCAGCACCAACCAGCGAAATATCGCGACCGGATTGGGAATGGTGGGCGACACATGGCTCCAGCCATAAGGATATTTGCTCACGAACAACCGGTCACCCACCAGCAAGGTCGGCATCATCGATATCGACGGGATATAAAACGGCTTTGCAATGAAACTGTGAAACGCAAGAACGGCCATCAACAGCCAGAACATCCCTTTGATTTCCGCCCATGCAGCAGACGCCCAGCCGCGTTTTTCAGGGGCTGGAGTGGACGGGACATTGGGTTCGATATTGTCGGTGGTCAAACTGGTCATGCCTTTTGCGATGGTAACGCTTCGATAATGACAAATGCCTGCGCCCATGGGTGGTCATCAGTAAGTGTCAGATGAATATGTGCTTCATAGCCCGAAGGAATCATTGCGTCGAGCCGCGCTTTTGCGCCGCCCGTCAGCGACAGCGTTGGCGCGCCCGACGGTGCGTTGACCACGCCAATATCCTTCATGAACACGCCATGCTTGAATCCGGTTCCAACGGCTTTTGAAAAAGCTTCTTTGGCCGCAAAGCGTTTGGCATATGTGCCGGACTTGGTGAATGGGCGCTTGCCAGCTTTGGCACGTTCGATGTCAGTAAAGACGCGCTTTTCAAATCGTTCGCCAAAGCGCTCAAGCGAATGTGCGATGCGTTCGATATTACATAGGTCAGAGCCAAGTCCGATTATCACCGCGCAAGGTCCATTAAAGTCCGCATCTTCCGGACGCTTTCCTCCAAGCCGATGAAGATCGCCTCACCAATCAGATAGTGCCCGATGTTCAGCTCCGCGAACTGGGGAATGGCGGCGATCGGTTGGACATTTTCAAATGTCAGGCCATGGCCAGCATGCGGTTCGATGCCATTTTTAGCGGCAAGCGCGGCAGCGTCTGCAATGCGACGAAGCTCTATTTCGCGTTCTTCGCCTTCGGCATGTGCATATTTACCGGTATGAAATTCAACGATGGGCGCTTTCAGGCGGATGGCTGCTTCAATCTGCCGCGCGTCGGGTTCAATGAACAAGCTCACGCGGATGCCCGCGTCCGCCAGCCGCGTCACGATGGGCGCGAGATGGTTGTGCTGCCCGGCGGCATCCAGCCCACCTTCGGTCGTGCGTTCTTGGCGCCGTTCGGGGACGATGCAGGCGGCGTGCGGCTTATGCCGAAGCGCGATTTCGAGCATTTCGTCGGTTGCCGCCATCTCCAAGTTAATTGGCAAGCGAATTTCCCGCATAATCGTGTCGAGGTCAGCATCGCGAATGTGCCGGCGGTCTTCGCGCAAATGGACGGTGATGCCATCGCCGCCCGCTGCCTCCACCATATGGGCGGCGCGCATCGGGTCGGGATGCATCCCACCACGCGCATTTCGGATCGTTGCAACATGGTCGATATTCACGCCAAGGCGCAGGCGGGACGACTGCTCTGTGTTCACAGCTTACGGCTACCGGGCTTAATCGCCTCGGTCGCAGCCAATTCCGGCGGCAATTCATCAGGTGCATAGGTTGGAAAGTTCAACTGGATCAGCGGGAAGAAGGGCACGCCGAGGTCGACCGTGCCTGCTGAACGGTCAACCACTGCGCCAGCTGCGATGACATGACCGCCTGCCGCTTCGATCGCCGCAATAGCCTCACGCGATGAAAGGCCGGTCGTTACGACATCTTCCATCATAAGGATTTTGGTGCCGGGTGCGATCGTAAAGCCGCGGCGCAGACCAAAAACGCCATCGGGACGTTCCACGAACATCGCATCCACGCCAAGCGCGCGACCCATTTCATGGCCGATGATCAGGCCACCCATGGCCGGGGAAATGACAGCTTGGATCTCGTTTCGCAGCTCGCGCGGCATTTTTTGTGTTAGTGCCAAGGCAATGCGCCCCGCACGCTCGGGGTTCATCAGCAGGCGCGCGCACTGAAGATAATAAGCGCTATGGCGGCCGGACGACAGCAGGAAATGTCCTTCGAGCAGTGCGTCGACGCTACGGAATTCTGATAATATTTCATCTTCGGTCATGATGGGGAGATTTTTCCTAGCTGGCGAATGTTGTGATTTGCATCTTCCGTTTAGCGGATTGCAACGCAAATAGGTAGAAAAGTGGAGCAATTAAATGCTAAAAATCATGAATCGACCGCTTGAGGGTTCAGATAAGCGCGCCTATAGGTCGCGCGAGTCCGGCCCTCCAGCGGGGGGTCAGGCCTACGCAATATTTCTGCGTCGCACCAAGAATACGGGGCTAAATTGATGATTATGTTGAAGAAATTTCTGGTTGTAGTGGCTGCCATGGCAATGCCGTCATTGGCATTGGCGCAACCTGCGAATCCCGCGCCTGCGCCGGTCACGAAAGAAGTGGCTGCACCGGTTGTAGCAACGCCAGCCGCAGCAGCACCTATTGCCGCTGAAGCAGCGCCAGCGCCAGCCGCTGCTGCTGCTGCTGCGCCGAAATCGATGGATGGCTCGCTTCCTGGCTACACGCCAATGCGTCCTGACTACGCCAACAGCGTCGGTATGCCAAAGGCGAAGGAAGTCGATTTTCAGGAACAGTTCAGCGATAACGGCCAATATGCGAAATGGATTAACAACGCCATTTTGTTGCCGCTCATCACGATCATTTCGCTGTTCGTTCTTGGTTTGCTGCTTTGGGTAATCGTCCGGTTCAATCGCCGCGCAAACCCCGTCCCTTCAAAGACGACGCACAACACCTTCATTGAGGTTGTTTGGACTTTGGTTCCAGTCCTCATCCTTCTTGGCATTGCTTACCCATCGCTCGACTTGCTTGCCAAGCAGTTCAAGCCAGCGCCGGCAGACGCAGTGACCATTAAGGCAACCGGGTATCAGTGGTATTGGGGTTTCACATACCCTGACCATGGCGGCTTTGAAGTCGTGTCCAACATGCTCAAAGAGCAGGGCGACGTTGCCAAGGGCGAGCGCTTCCGTTCCGACAATGACGGTCCCAAGCTGATGGCCTCAGACAATCGTATGGTCGTACCAGCCGGCGTTCCGCTTCGCATTCAGACAACGGCCGCAGACGTAATCCATGCCTTCGCCGTACCATCGCTTTGGTTCAAGCTTGATGCCGTCCCCGGCCGCTTGAACGAAAAGTCGCTGACGATCACGAAGCCAGGCGTATATTTCGGACAATGTTCGGAGCTTTGCGGTGCACGGCATGCTTTCATGCCAATCGTCGTAGAAGCCCTGCCGCCAGAAAAGTTTGCTGCATGGGTTAAGGCGCAGGGCGGCACGATGCCCGGCGCGGAAAAGCCTGCCCCAGCAGCAGCACCAGCAGTAGCTGCCCCTGTAGCTGCTGCGGCACCTGCACCAACCACTGATACAGCCGCTGCCCCTGCCGCAGCGCCAACCAAGTAAAAAGGCCAGACTGATGACCACGATTGCCGCAACAGGTACAGACCTCCACGCGCATGACCATCATGACGCGGATCATAAGCCAGGCTTCTTCGCACGCTGGTTTATGTCGACCAACCACAAGGATATCGGCACGCTCTATTTGATTTTTGCGATTTGCGCAGGGATCATAGGCGGCGCGATTTCGGGCCTTATGCGCCTTGAACTTGCTGCGCCGGGTATCCAGTATCTTCAGGGCTGGGCATCCATGATGGCCGGCAAGGAAGCGTCTTTGGACGAAGCCTATCACATGTGGAACGTCCTGATCACCGCCCACGGCCTGATCATGGTGTTCTTCATGGTCATGCCAGCCATCATCGGTGGTTTCGGCAACTGGTTCGTGCCGCTCATGATTGGTGCGCCAGACATGGCGTTCCCACGTATGAACAATGTCAGCTTCTGGCTGACGGTTGTTGCGTTCATCATGTTGCTGGGTTCCAGCTTTGTACCCGGTGGTACAGGACTTGGTGCCGGTACGGGCGGGACAGTGTACGCGCCGCTTTCGACGTCCGGCTCCGTTGGACCTGCGGGCGATATGGCGATCTTCTCGCTTCACCTTGCAGGTGCGGCATCGATCCTTGGTGCGATCAACTTCATCACGACCATCTTTAACATGCGTGCCCCCGGCATGACGCTGCATAAAATGCCGCTGTTCGTATGGTCCGTGCTTGTGACCGCATTCCTTCTGTTGCTCGCATTGCCCGTATTGGCTGCTGCCATCACGATGCTTTTGGTTGACCGTAATTTTGGCGGCGCATTCTTTGATGCCGCTGCTGGCGGTGACCCTGTATTGTATCAGCATCTGTTCTGGTTCTTCGGACATCCCGAAGTGTACATCATGATTTTGCCAGGCTTTGGCATTATCAGCCAGATCGTTGCGACGTTCAGCCGCAAGCCTGTCTTCGGTTATCTCGGCATGGCTTATGCCATGGTCGCAATCGGTGTCGTTGGCTTCGTCGTTTGGGCGCACCACATGTTCACCACGGGCATGAGCGTTGACATGAAGATGTACTTCACCGCGGCAACGATGGTGATTGCGGTGCCAACCGGCATTAAGATCTTCAGCTGGATTGCCACCATGTGGGGCGGTTCAGTCAGCTTCAAAACGCCAATGGTTTGGGCAATGGGCTTCATCTTCATGTTCACCGTTGGTGGCGTGACGGGTGTGGTGCTCGCCAATGGCGGTCTCGACGACAATCTGCACGACACATATTATGTTGTCGCCCACTTCCATTATGTGTTGTCGCTTGGTGCGGTCTTCTCGCTCTTCGCTGGCTTTTATTACTGGTTTGGCAAGATGTCGGGTCGTCACCTGAACGAATTTTTGGGCCATCTGCACTTCTGGGTGTTCTTCATTGGCGTGAACGTATTGTTCTTCCCAATGCACTTCCTCGGAAACTCCGGCATGCCACGCCGCTACCCCGATTATCCAGAGGCATTTGCCTATTGGAACGGCGTTGCGTCGACTGGCTATGCCATCATGGCTGTCGGTATCCTGATATTCTTCGTCAACGTGATCTGGTCTTTGTTGGCCGGTCGCCGCGCGGAAGACAATTATTGGGGTGAAGGCGCAACAACGCTTGAGTGGACGTTGACAAGCCCTCCACCATATCACCAGTTCGAGACGCTGCCGGTTATCAAGTAACCGGTGGCGGTTCGCCGCTTCAAAGCTTTAAGGCGTTTGGATACGGACATGACAACCGCAGCGCGTGACATATTAATGCCCGCCGAATGGCGTGACTTCTGGGCTTTAACCAAGCCCAGAGTTATGTCGCTTGTCGTATTCACCGCTTTATGTGGTCTGCTGGCCGCGCCCGGCAACATCCACCCCATAATCGCGTTTACGGCAGTCCTGTGCATTGCACTGGGCGCCGGTGCATGTGGTTCGCTTAACCAGTGGTACGAAGCCGATGTCGACGCCAAAATGGCACGGACAGCACAGCGGCCATTGCCCGCTGGCCGAATGGATCGTGAGGCGGCGTTACACTTCGGCGTCGGCCTTGCTGCCTTTTCCGTCGGTATCATGGGTGTCGCCGTAAACTGGCTGTCGGCTGGCTTGCTGGCTTTCTCGATATTCTTTTATTCCATCGTCTACACAATCTGGCTTAAGCCCAATACGCCGCAAAATATCGTTATTGGCGGTGCTGCAGGCGCATTTCCGCCGGTCATTGGATGGGCCGCCGTCACCGGTGATGTGACTTTCCTGCCGTTCCTGCTCTTTGCCATCATCTTCTTATGGACCCCGCCGCATTTCTGGGCGCTGGCGCTGTTCATGAAGACGGACTACGGCGCAGCGGGCATCCCGATGCTGCCAAATGTTAAGGGTCAGCGCGTCACTCGTAATCAGATATTTGGTTACAGCTTCCCCATGGGCGGTGCAGCGATATTGCCTTTCATCTTGGGCGATAGCGGCTGGCTATATGGTGCGACTTCGATGTTGTTGAGCGGGGTATTCCTTATCCTCGCATTCCGTGTGTGGCAAAATGAAGCAACCGATGCCGCGGCGATGAAGCCCGAGAAGCAGCTTTTTGCCTTCTCGATCCTGTATCTGTTTCTTTTGTTCGCTCTATTCGCAATTGATCGTATGGTGATCGCATGACCCAGCCTGAACAATCGCCATATACCGTCGAAGAAACCGCGCTTATCCGGAAACGCCAGGCGGCGCGGTCTCGCTTGATGGGCGTCGCCCTCGTTGGGCTGTGCATATTGTTCTTCCTGATCACTATTGTAAAAGTTGGGGTCTGGGGCTGATGGCCATATCGAACGCTAAAACCGGATTGTTGGCGGGTGCGCTTGCTATTTCGATGGTTGGCGTCGGCTTTGCGGCCGTTCCGCTTTATCGCCTGTTTTGTCAGGTGACGGGTTTCGGTGGAACAACGATGCGGGTCGATGCTGCGCAGGCGGCTACCGTGTCCGCTACAGACAAATCCATCGTCATCCGCTTTGACGCCAATCATCGCGGAGACCTGCCGTGGGAATTTAAGCCCGAGCGTCCGACCGACACAGTCAGCATCGGCGCGAAGGACATGTCGATCTTCCTGGCAAAAAATCTGTCGGGCGAAGCTGTGACGGGGACGGCAACGTTTAACGTTACGCCCGAACTCGCGGGTAAATATTTCAACAAAATACAGTGCTTCTGCTTCACCGAACAAACACTTAAGCCCGGTGAACAGATTAGAATGCCGGTCCTATATTATGTCGATCCAAAGATCATGACCGATCCAGAAACCAAAGACATTGAAGAAATTACACTTAGCTACACATTCTACCCAGTGGAAAAGCCAAACACGGTGGACCCGCAGGCGAACGGAAGCTAAGGCAAACTTACAACGTTAAGACTACAGGGAATTGACCATGGCGGGTGCCAAAAATCACGATTATCATATTCTGCCGCCGAGTATCACGCCCATATTGGGTTCGTTCGCGGCTCTGACGATGTTCTTCGGTCTGGTGATGTGGATGCATCCCGAGCAGTTCGGTTATGGTAGCCTCGTCTTTGGCCTTGGCCTTCTGGGTGTACTTTACACCTTTTTCGCATGGTGGTCCGATGTCGTGACCGAAGCGCATGCGGGCGATCATACCCCTGTGGTTCAGCTTCACCTGCGTTACGGCATGATCATGTTCATCGCGTCTGAAGTCATGTTCTTCGTGGGCTGGTTCTGGGCGTGGTTTGACTTCTCGCTGTTCCCTGTGCCGCTGGAAATCGTAAAGGATGCCGAAACGCATGCATTTACGGTCACCAACCTGATCGGCCAGGAAGGCGCCGCCGCATTGATGCAGTGGCCGCCAAAGGGCCTCGAAGTTCTCGATTCGATGAAGCTTCCTTTACTCAACACCTTGATCCTGTTGTGCTCGGGCACCACCGTCACTTGGGCGCACCATGCGCTGATCCATGGCGACCGCGAAGGTTTGAAAAAAGGTCTGTTGGCCACGATCCTGTTGGGCCTGCTGTTCAGCTCGATTCAGGCTTATGAGTATCTGGAAGCACCGTTTCCATTCGCTGGCCTGAACTATGGCACCGCATTTTACATGGCGACTGGCTTCCACGGTTTCCACGTGATCGTTGGCACAATCTTTTTGGCAGTATGCCTTGTGCGTGCAAACAAAGGCCATTTCACACCAAAGCAGCATTTCGGCTTTGAAGCTGCGGCTTGGTACTGGCACTTTGTCGACGTGGTGTGGCTGTTCCTGTTCATCGCCATCTACATTTGGGGTGGCTGGGGCGCACCAGTTCACGCTTAAATGACAGCAAAGCAATCACCAGAAGGGCGGCCCAGCATATTGCGGGCTGCCCTTTTTGGTCTCTGCCCCCAATGCGGCGGCAAAACTTTGTTTGCGGGGCTGGGTCAGTTTGCGGACACATGTTCGCAATGCAAACTTGATTATGGTGCGTTTAACGTAGGCGATGGCCCTGCGGCATTACTAACGATGGTTATTGGTGCGCTGATCATTGTCTTCGCTTTGCTGCTCGATTCCGCTGTCCGACCGCCCTTTTGGGTGCACGTCATTATCTGGGTTCCGGTGACTGCCGCGTTAACCGTGATCACGCTGCGGATGGCGAAAGCCGCATTGCTGGCATCGGAGTATCGCAACAAAGCACATGAAGCCGGGAAGGACGATCTGCTATGAAACGCTGGCCGATTATTCCAACGATCATTGTGATCATCGCGGTCGGTATCATGATTGGCCTCGGCGTTTGGCAGCTTCAGCGAAAGGCCGAAAAGGAAGCGATGCTCGCGCGCTATAACGCCGCTGATGGCCTACCGGCGATAGCGTGGCCGGTCGTTCCTGATCCCAAGGCATTGCCGTTGTTTCGGCGCTCAACGGTCATGTGCGTCAAGGTGGCTAAAATCGAGTCGGTGTCCGGCAGCAATCGTGCCGGTGACGCAGGCTTTGCCCATGTTGCCTCGTGCCAAACAGGCGGCGCTGACGGCGTGAACGCGAAAGTTGCCATCGGTTGGTCCGAACGTCCGCAATCGCCCAGCTGGAACGGCGGACTGGTCCGTGGCATCATAGCGCCCGATGGGGTGCAGTTGATTAAGTTGGTGTCGACCGATCGCGCAGATGGCCTGCAACAGCTTGCATTGCCATCGCCAGCGCAAATTCCAAACAACCATTTCCTCTATGCCATCCAGTGGTTCATTTTCGCGGCCGCGGCGTCGATTATTTATATCCTCGCGGTGCGAAAGCGCTTGAAAACGCCTTGAGTCTGCCCGTCGATATCTATTTCTACATCGTCGCAAGTGCCGCCGTCATATTGGTGGGGCTTGCCAAGGGCGGATTTGCAGGGCTCGGCGCTGCTGCCATGCCGATACTCGCCTTGGTCATGGACCCAGTCGCCGGTGCGGGCATGTTGCTACCCATCTTGATGGTTCAGGATATTGTGAGCGTCTGGGCATTTCGGCGCAATTTTGATCGGCGGACGTTGTTGATCACCTTGCCGGGCGCAGTCGTCGGCATCTTTTTCGGATGGTTTTTGGCGACCTCGATTAATGCAGACGCCGTTCGCGGGTTCGTCGGCGTCATCGCGCTATCATTTGGCGTCTACCGGTTGCTTCCGCTGTTCGGTGCGCAGCTTAAGTTGGCTGGCCCCGCGCCCGAGTGGGTTGGGGTCGTCATGGGCGGGGTTTCAGGCTTCACCAGCCAAATTGCCCATGCGGGCGGCCCACCATTTCAGATTTGGGCCCTGTCGCGCAACTTCCCACATCTCGTCTTTGTCGGAACGTCGACGATATTCTTTGCGATCATCAATTGGATGAAAGTGCCGGCTTATGCGGCGCTGGGCCAATTCAACACGCAAAACATGACGTTGACCGCCATCTTCCTGCCATTGGCCGTGCTCAGCACAGTGGCAGGCGTGCGGTTGGTCAAGCGGGTGTCACCCGAACGATTCAATATCATCATACAGCTGTTGATGGTGGTCGTTGGCGTAGAGTTGATTCGCCAAGCCATCTGGTGACTGCGCCCTATTTGGGCGACAGCACCATAAGCATTTGACGGCCTTCCATGCGGGGATGCGCCTCAACCTTTGCGGTCTCGGTCGTATCGGCCTGAACGCGTTGCAACAGATGCATACCCAATTGTTGGTGGGCCAATTCACGACCACGGAAACGCAAGGTGATTTTCACCTTGTCACCTTCCTCGATGAATTCGGCAACCTTCTTCATCTTGACCATATAATCATGGTCATCGATGTTCGGACGCATTTTAATTTCTTTAATTTCCTGCGTTTTCTGACTCTTACGCGCAAGGTTGGCCTTTTTCTGGGCCTCATATTTGAACTTGCCGATGTCCAGAAACTTGCAGACTGGGGGATCAGCGTTCGGTGATACCTCAACCAGATCAAGACCGACTTCAGCGGCCTGCGCTATCGCCTCGCGGGTGTACAGGACACCCAAATTTTCGCCGTCATCATCAATGACTCGTACTTTTTCAGCTGTGATGAGATTATTGTAGCGCGGACCACTTTTAACAGGTGGGGTCATTGCGCGCCGGGTCGGCGGGGTGGCGATAGTCGATACTCCTTGTGATGATCTGCAGCGCCATTACAGCCAAATCGCTGACAGATAAAGGCCTTAGCGCCGGATTATCCGCTTTTGTTAGCGACAGTGGCTCTCGAGACACGGCCCGATACCTATCATCGCCGCTCAGCAAATGGCCAAAGGATCCTGATCTGGTCTATTTTGTCAGCGCAGTCAGGTCATCGACCGTCAATATTTGCGGAAGTATCTGCGCCTCTCCGTTCGGCGGGAAGTACAGATATAATGGCACGCCGGAGCGTCCATATTTCGCGAGATAGCGTGTAATGTCGGGGTCCCTGCGCGTATAGTCCCCCACCATCACGTTCATACCCGCCTTGCGGAATGCGTCATTGGTCTCCGTCCGGTCAATGGCGGCCTGTTCATTTACCTTGCAGGTGACACACCAGTCAGCGGTGAAATAGAGGAATACCGGCTTGCCCTCGGCACGCAGCGCGTTCAGGCGGGCTTCGTTAAAGTTTATGCTGCCGGCCTTAGACGCCTTACCCGTAGGCTCAATCGTCACTTTGCCGATTACCAGTGCGGCGGCGATAGCTATTCCGAACAAGGCCATCACGACCCATTTATAGGGCGCACCATCTTTCTGTTTCCGGCCGAGTGCAAACAGCCCCACGAGGATCATCAGCACAGCAGCGCTGCCGATCATCAAACCGTTGAACCCAGCCAGTTGATATGTCAGCCACAGCAATGCCAATGATGTCAGCGCCATGGGCAGGGCCATCCACTGCCGGAACCGCACCATCCATGGCCCAGGCCGCGGCATCCGCTTCCGTAAGGCGGGGATGAACGCAATCGCGAGGAAGGGGAGGGCGAGACCAAATCCAAGCCCCGCAAAAATCAGCAATGCCAAACCGTTTGGCAGCAAAAGTGCGGCGCCCATTGCGGCGGCCATGAACGGCCCAGTGCACGGTGTCGCGACGACTGCGGCCAGCACGCCTGTCCAGAACGATCCAGAAAGGCCGCCCTGCCGCGTCAGCTTTTCGCCCGCACCAATGCCGCCGACTTCAAATAGCCCGGCCAGATTTGCGGTGACCGCGACCATAAGCAACAAGAGGATCAACACGACCGCAGGGTCCTGTAACTGAAATGCCCAGCCCACCTCTTCGCCGGCAGCGCGCAAGGCAAGCATGATGCCGCCGAGAATGAGGCAGCTGGCAATGATACCGACCGTGTAGGCCACCGCATCGCGGCGTGCTTCGCCTTCATCACCGCCCATTTTGGCAAGGCTCAGCGCCTTCAGCCCCAATATGGGAAAGACGCAGGGCATGAGGTTCAGCAACAAGCCCCCAAGCACCGAGAATGCCAATATCCACCCAAAGCCAAGCGGTGGTTGTTCTGGATCGGCAGGCGCACCTTCGCCCAAAACAGACACCGCATCACCACCCGATGGCACCGCGCCCGGCATAGCGCGCACCTCAAGCCCTTGCGCGTCATTGAAGCGTAAAAGGCCATCAATTTGCCCGTCAAAGTCCGCTTTCACCTCACCGCTGACCACCAGCCAGTCACCGACCCGGCGCGCGCTTTGCGGTGATGCATAGCGAAACAGTTTGTCGGTCTGCGCGAAGAACCAGATGCGTTCGGCCTTGGCACTGCGCGGATAAGGGATGGCGATTTCAATACGCTTGCCTTCAATCTGGTACAGCGCCGCACGGTCAAGCGGCACGGGCAGGGCGCTGCGCCATTCGTCAAAGCGCGCGCGGTCAGCGTTGGTAATGGTGCCCGACCCGACCGTCACTGGCACGGTAAGCGTTGCATTCTCCGGAACGCAAACCAAGTCCGAACAGGCCGACCAGCGGGCATCAACTTTGACGTTCAGGCTTTGGCCCGGCTGCGCGTCTTTGGGTATTTTGACATCCACCAGAAAGGCATGCTTTGTCTTGTAGATATGATTCATAAACCCGCTGACGATCAGCGTCTCGGGCACCGGCGCACGCACCGTTCCGGCAGTCACACCATTTGGCAATTGCCATGCAAGCTCAAGCGGCGTCCCCGCATCACCGGGGTTTACCCAATAATCGTGCCAGCCGGATTTGGGGTCCATGACAATGGCGACCGTCACAACATCGCCGGGTGAGGGGCGATTGGTTTCGATATCTATCGATGCGCGCACATTTTGCGGCGATACGTTGGCGGGCGTCTGCGCATATGCGCCACCAACCAACAGCGTTAACGCCAGCAGAAACGCGCTGAGTGTTAGCAGCAGACGCAGCGGTCGCTGGACCAATGCCAACGTGCCGATATTCTGCGTGTGTAGAACAGCCATTTTATTCCGGTGCCGTTTGCAAGGGTGGCGCATCCATTGTCGGCATCGCCTTCGCCTTTTTCCAGCTGCCGTTCAGATAATAAGCGATCGACAACACACAAGAGGCGATCGATGTCGCGATGAAGGCAGCCCAAATGGCGTCCGCGCCAAATCGGTCATGAAGGGTAAATCCGATACTGAAGCGGACGATAACGGCGCTGAATATCAGGATAAGCAATGGCGCGACCACGGCCCCATTTGCCCGCACCGCGAAGGTCACAACGACCGACACACCCATCAATATGAAGCTCCAGCCAATGATGTGGTTGATGTGGATCGCGATATCGATCGCCGGACTGCCGATGGGCAGGAACAACTGAAGCAACGGCGTTGCAAACAACGTTATCAGCAAAATCAGAACGCCCGACATGAGCAGGTTGATGCCGATCCCTGACCAGACGATGCGACCGACGCGATCCCATTTGTTCGCGCCGATATTTTGCGCGACCATAGCGCTGACCGCGCCACCAACAGCAACCGCGGGCATTTGCACATAGCTCCACAGCTGGTTCATCACACCAAATGCTGCAGTGGTATCGACGCCCTCAACATTGACGAGGCCAATAATCACGACTGTAGAACCCGACATGATAATCATCGACAAGCCCATGGGCAGACCCATACGCGCTATCGGCTTCAGAAAGCGGGCGTCAGGGCGTAGCCATTTGAGTTCAGCCCCGCGCAGGCGAATGGTCAGGTCAAACGCATAGACCTTGCGCAGCAGCAGGCCGAGGCTGATGATTCCCGCAACGATTGTCGCGAGAGCAGACCCGGCGATACCCATTGCGGGGATTGGACCAAAACCAATGATGAAGACGGGATTGAGGATGATGTCGAGCACGACATTCAATACCGTATTCCAAAATGGCGTGACGGAATCACCGACGCCGCGCAGCGATGATGATATCAGAACCATTACAAATGACGCGGGCATCGTCAGAAAAATCACGCGCAGATAGGCAAGCGCGAGCGGATAGACCGTCTCAGGCGTCGACATGAGCCGCAGCATGTGCGGCGCGAAAATCCAGCCTGCCGCTGCGAACAATAAGCCAGCGGCGAAAAACACGCTGATTGCGGTTCCCATAATCCGGCGCACCGATTCAATATCGCGTCGGCCTATATTTTGGCCGATCAATATGGTTGTCGCCATGGTGAAACCGAACAGGGTGGAGAACATCAAGAACATGATGAGCCCAGCGTTCACCGACGCCGCCAGCGCCTCCTCGCCCAGAAACTTTCCGATCCAAACTGAATTGACCGAATTGTTGATCGACTGGAGAATGTTCACGCCCAGCGAAGGCAGCGCAAACAAAAACAATGTTTTGGCAACCGGACCCACAGTCAGGTCGCGTTGATGCGCGGGTGCGCCGCTCACCCCAGTCGTGCCAATGCCGCCGTCAGCCGTTCGGCCTCGGCAGCCTTTTCCGCATGATCGGCGCGGGCCTTTTCCACTGCCTCTGGCTTTGCCTTTTCAACAAAGGCCGCGTTGGACAGACGCCCTGCAAGCGCATCACGTTCTTTGGCTGCAGCTTCGATCGCTTTGGTGATGCGGTTGCGTTCTGCATCGAGATCGATGATGCCGTCGAGCGCATAGACGACCGTATCGCCACCGACCACAATCTGCGCGACATTGTTGGTCTCGACAGGCGTAAAAGCAAAGCTGTCAATGCGGCCCAATCGCGACAATGCCGCGGCCTGCCGTTCGATGATTGCGATCGTGGATGGCTGTGGGTCGGCAATATTCGCCGTTAGCCGCGCGCCGGGCGGAATGTTCAGCTCTGCTTTGAACGAACGCGTCTTGCTGATCGTGTCAATCACCCAGTCGATTTCGCGAACGGCGTCTGCGTCAACGGTTGCGTTCGGCTCGGGCCATTTGGCATGGATGATGTCGTAAGGGCGATCACCCAATGCGTGCCACAATTCTTCGGTGATGAACGGCATGAATGGATGCAGCATGACCAAAATTTGGTCGAGCACCCAGCCCGCGACGACCATGGATTCAGCATCCATTTCGCCCTTTTCACCATCGACAAAAGCGGGCTTGATAAGTTCGAGATACCAATCGCAGAACTGGTCAAAGACCATGTGATAAATCACATCCGCCATGCCGTCGAAGCGGAATTCGGCGAAGGCCTTGTTCAGCTTTTCGACGGTACTAACCACCTCGCCGATAATCCAGCGGTTAACCGCGAGCTCGGCTTTGGGGGCGTTGATGCTGTGTGATCCGCTGATGCCGTTGGACTGCGCAAAGCGTGCCGCATTCCATAGCTTGGTCGCGAAGTTGCGATAACCGGCCACGCGGCTTTCATCCATCTTGATGTCGCGGCCCTGGCTTTCCATGGCGGCCATGAAGAAGCGCAAAGCATCGGCACCATATTGGTCAATCAGGCCGAGCGGATCGACGGTATTGCCCTTGGACTTCGACATTTTGCTGCCGTCGGCGGCGCGGACGAGGCCGTGCAGATATAACGTCTTCCACGGCACTTCTTTCATGAAGTGAATGCCCTGCATCGCCATGCGCGCGTCCCAGAAGAACAATATGTCGAAACCGGAAACGAGCACGTCATTGGGGTAATGGCGGTCGAGTTCGCTCGTTTGGTCGGGCCAACCCAATGTGCCAAATGGCCAAAGCGCAGACGAGAACCATGTGTCGAGCACGTCCGGATCGCGCGTTAATGCAACGTCTGTGCCCGCAAGCGCTTGCGCAGCTTCTTCGGTCTCTGCGACATAGCATTTGCCATCCGCATCAAACCAAGCGGGTATCTGGTGGCCCCACCATAATTGGCGCGACACGCACCATGGCTGGATATTTTCCATCCAGTTGAAATATGTTTTTTCCCAAGATTTCGGGACAATATCGATTGCGCCCGAACGCACCGCTTCGATTGCAGGCTTGGCCAATGTTTCTGCGTCGACATACCATTGGTCGGTCAACCATGGTTCAATCACTTGGCCCGAACGGTCGCCAAAGGGTGTTTGGATGACACGGTCTTCGACCTTTTCGAGGAAGCCCAAAGCGTCCATCGCCTCGACCACCATCTTGCGCGCATTGGTCGGCTCGCCTTCGATGCCGAAGCGATATTGGCCGATATATTCTTGCGGAATGAGGCCATCCGACGTTTGCACAACGCGGCCTTCGCCATCGAGCATGTTGAACATCTCACTGGCTTTAAATCCGGCGCGCTTGCCCACTTCAAAGTCATTGAAATCATGCCCCGGCGTCACCTTGACTGCGCCTGAGCCCAATTCTGGATCGGCATGTTCGTCGGCGACAATCGGTATCAAGCGGCCGGTGATTGGCAGGCGTACATTTTTGCCCACCAGATCCGCATAACGTTCATCCGACGGGTTTACCGCCACCGCCATATCGGCGAGCATCGTTTCGGGCCGCGTGGTCGCGACCGAGATAAATCCGCTGCCATCTTCGAGCGGATATTTGAAGTGCCAGAACTTGCCGTTGATTTCGCGGGTTTCCACCTCAAGGTCGGAGATCGCGGTTTTCAGGCCGGGGTCCCAATTGACGAGGCGCTTGTCGCGGTACAGCAAGCCTTGATTATACAGGTCGACGAACACTTTGATGACCGCTTTTGAAAAGCCCTCATCCATTGTGAAGCGTTCATTTTCCCAATCCATTGAGCAACCAAGCCGGCGCAGCTGGCCGGTAATTTCGCCGCCGCTTTCCTCTTTCCATTCCCACACCTTGGCAATGAATTCGTCGCGGGTGAAATCGGTGCGCTTTTGCTGGCGCGCGTTTAATTGCCGTTCGACCACCATTTGCGTGGCGATGCCCGCATGGTCGGTTCCGACCACCCACAGTGCATCCTTGCCCTGCAAACGCGCATGGCGAATGAGGATATCCTGCAACGTATTGTCGAGCGCGTGGCCAATGTGCAGCGAACCCGTCACATTTGGCGGTGGGTTCACGATTGTATAGGGCTCTGCATCTGGCCGTGCGGGACGGAACGCGCCAGTGGATTCCCAATGGGCGTACCATTTTGCTTCAATTGCGGCGGGGTCGAAAGTCTTGTCGATAGTCATAGGTTCGTGCCTTAACGAGCCTTACCGGAAAGGGAAACCCTCACCACACGACATGTGCGTGAACAGCCAATAAAAAGCACAGCAGCAATGACGCCGCGCATGGCGATCACTCCCTGCTGACCGGTCTTGCGCCCGTTACTTCTCGGCTTTCAAATGCTTGGCCAGCCATGCGAACACAGTCTGGTGCCACTGGATCGAATTTTTTGGTTTCAGCACCCAATGGTTTTCATCCGGGAATACCAACAGCTTCGATTCCACACCCTGCTGCTGCAATGCTGTGAAGGCTGCCAAGCTTTGCGAATAAGGAATACGATAATCCTTCTCGCCGTGGATGACTAAAGTCGGTGTTTTCCATTTGGCGACATGGTTTACAGGGTTCCATTTTTCGCCATCGGTCCGCGTTGTCCATGGCCCACCATTATCCCATTGGTCGAACCATAATTCTTCGGTTTCATAGGCCATCGCACGAAGGTCGAAAATGCCCGCATGATTGACGAGGCATTTGAAACGATCGGGCCAGTTGCCAGAAATCCAGTTCATCATATAACCGCCATAGGATCCACCAAGCGCGCAGGCGTTGGCGGTATCAAGCTGCGTGTCGATTTTGCCAACGGCGTCCATGCCCTTTTGCAAATCTTCAAGCGGCCATCCGCCCCAGTTTTTGTTGATGCTGTCGGTGAATTTCTGACCATAGCCCGTCGACCCGTGAAAATCGATGGTGACAACGGCATAGCCTTGTGACGCCATGACCGCAGGGTTCCACCGGTAGGACCAGCTGTTGTTAAACGAGCCTTGTGGTCCACCATGAACCAGCAGCAGCACCGGCAGTTTGCCCGTCGCATTTTGCGGTTTCACGATTTGGCCAAATACCTGTTCGCCGTTGGCCCCGGCAAAATCGAATTTCTGATAATTGATGGGATCGAGCGTTGCGAGCGCGTCCGCATTTACGTTTGTGAGTCGTGTCGTTTTGCCCTTGGCATCCATATACACAAGGTCGGATGGACCAGACATGCTGTTAATGGCGTAGACGACACCGCCATTTTTCAGCGGCACGGCCTCGGCGATGCTACCGCGGTCTGTAAGCCGCGTGACTTTGCCTGTCAGGTCGACGCGATACAGCGGCGTTTCCAAAACATCCTGCGCCGTTACGAGCAAGCTTCGGCTATCCAAAGCCCATGCAAGCGACGACACCGAACGGTCCCACTTTTCGGTCAGCGCGGTAACCTTGCCGCTCTTCAAATCCATCAGCTTTACAACCAGCTGGTCGGCTTCGTAGGTCGCGCGCGGCATCGACGTCCATGCCATCCATTTGCCATCAGGCGACATGGCGGGTGTCGTATCCGTCCCGGCATTGTCGGCCGTCAGGTTGACCGGCTCCTTCGACTTTAGCGACGCGCCGTAGATATCGAGATTGGTCGACTTTGCTTCATTTTTGTCGGCCAACCGCAGGGTGAAGGCAATGCCGCTGCTGTCCGCGCTCCAACTGATCTCTTCACCGCTGCCAAAGGGCTTGGATGGGGCATCACCGACAAGGGCACCGTCCATCGCCGTACCCGATGTGCCAAGCTTGCCATCTGCGCCCAGCATGACCGTGAACACGCGGCTGTAATTGCCGGGTGTTTCCCATTGGTCCCAATGGCGGATCATGATCTGGTCATATTCACGACCGGTGCCGGGGCCAGGCTTTGACGTGTCACCATCTTTTTCACATCCAAATCCCATGCAATCACGGGCAATATCACCCCAGACGGCAAATTTCTGCCCATCGGGGGAAATTTTGAACCCGCTGACATCGGCCTTGAAATTGCTCGCTTGCGTGGTTGTCGCTGTCGCAATGTCGTAGCGCCAAATCTGGTCCGATCCGCTTTCATTGCTGATGTAAAAAATGCTTTTGCCGTCGGGGGCAAAGGCGGGGTCATGCTCATTCTTGTCTGGTTTTGATGCGAACATCATTGGCTGCGGATTGGCACCGATTTTGAGCATATAGAGGTCGGTCTTGCCCTTGTTCGCGGCCAAATCGGTCTCGCGCAGCTGAAAGGCGATCACTGTCCCGTCGGGCGATGCCGTTGCACCCGAAAGGCGCTTCATTGTTGCGAGGTCGGTCTCCGTCATCGGGCGCGCAAACGCAGCGGAGGAAAGGGCGGAAGTGCCGATGATTGCGGCAAGCAGGATGGTTTTTCTCATGGCCACACGCTAGTCAGCGCAAGGCAGGCAGGCAAGAAAATTAGCGGACCAGTTTGCCGTCTTTCATGACGTGGGTCGGATTTTCCAACACGCGGATATCCTGAAGCGGATCGCCCTTAACGGCCACCAGATCGGCAAAGCGCCCTGGCTGCACGCTTCCCAGCGTTTCTTCTTTGTCTAACAGTTCCGCAGCGCGGATGGTCGCGCTTTGAATGGCCTGCATCGGTGTCATGCCATAGCGGACCATATACGCAAATTGCTTGGCATTATCGCCATGCGGATACACGCCGCTGTCGGTTCCATAAGCAATCTTCACGCCCATCTTCACCGCTTTGGCAAAGCCAGCGCGCTGGATATCGGTCGTCTCGCGGTTCTTGCGCAAATATTCTTCAGGCCATTTTTCGCGGGTGCCGACGTCGTCAATATAATCACCATTATAGATGTCCATGACCAGCCATGTGCCGCTGGCTTTGGCCATTTTGAGCGCCTCGTCATCGATCAGGCTGGCATGTTCGATGGACCGCACGCCAGCGCGAATGGCGTTTTTAATCCCGACCGCACCGTGGGCATGTGCCGTCACAAATTTGCCGCGTGCCTTGGCGGTCGTGACCACGGCGCGCAGTTGATCTTCGGTCAATTCCGGTTCGCCGGGTTCGGTGCCAATCGCAAGCACCGCGCCCGTGGCGATGGTTTTGATGAAATCTGCGCCTTGGTCTATCAGGAACGTCGTTTTCGCGGCGGCTTCGTCGGCTGTACTCGCAACACCCAGACGCATGTCGGCCGGAAGCTGCTCGTTAGGAACGACGCCGTTGAGTTCACCGCCGCCCTTTGGGATCGTAACATAGGCGCCAGCGACAAACATGCGTGAACCAGGAACGCTGCCGGCATTGATGGCATCGCGCAACGCAACATCGGTTAGCCCGCGATAGGTGCCGACATCACGCACGGTGGTAAAGCCGGCCTCAAGCGTGAGCCGCGCATTATGGGCGCCAATCAACGCGGTTGCAGCAGGCGACGTTTTCAGCGGAAGCGCAAGATCTGCGCTTTGGCTCGCGTCGGCCAGATGGGTGTGCAAATCGATTAAACCCGGCAGCACGGTGTAGGCCGACCAATCAAGCCGTTCGCTGCCCGCTGGCGTCGGGCCGCACGGGGCGACCGCGGTGACCTTGTCCGCAGCGACGCTAATGCATTGCCCTGTCAGGACTTGGCCGGCCTGAACGTCCAACAGCCTACCTGCTTCAATATAGAAATTTTGCGCAAAGGAAGCCGTTGGCGAAAGCGCCAGCGCCATTGCGAGTATCAACGCAGCGCGCATCAACCCTTTTTCGTTATGCGGGTGATTTCTCGCTCAACCATAGCTTCAACAATCGGCGGCAAGTGCGTGTCGAGCCAATCCTTCAGCATGGGACGCAGCAATTCGCGCGTTAGACCCTCAAGCGAGGTTTCCCCTGACCGAACGATTTGCGGCGCTACGCCGGGTTCAGAGAGGGTTTGTAAAGCTGAAAAGCTATGACGTAGGCTTTGCGCTTTGCTATCGTCCAGCAAGCTATTTTCATCAGCTGACGTCAGTTCGAGGACTTCTTCCTCTCCGCGCGTAACAGACTTGGCGCGTTTGGTCGCAGGACGGCTGCTGTCGTCGGCGGCGATAATGCGCTTAATCGACGACAATATTTCGTCCATTGACGGTTCGCTGCGATTGTCTGCCATAAAAATTGCCCCGCTGCGTTGGATTAGCGCGTTCTGCCGTCGGCAGGAATCGGTTCTATTTCTGCCTTTTGCGCCTGCGTGTCAACGGTACGGGTCGATTTGGCGACGGGATCAGGCTGCGACGACCAGTCGCTCCAAGCGCCTTCAACCTTCTGATAGTCAGCGACGGGATCATACAAAATTCCGCCTTCGAGACCCAAATCACGCGCCTCTGCCTTGCCCATAGCTGCAAGCAAACTGAAGCCAGCGACATATGCATTGCGGCGTGCCGCAACGAGTTGAACTTTGCTGTTCAGCAATTCCTGTTCAGCATTCAAGATGTCGAGGATCGTCCGGTTGCCGACGCTGTTCTCGGCACGCGTGCCTTCTAACGACAACTCGTTTGCTGACACCGCACGTTCCGAAGCGGCGATGACATCAAGCGCAGCCTTCCAACTGGCATAAGACGCCCGTGTCTGCGCAATTGCTTCGCGCTCAGCCGCAATTTCGAGTTCCTGCGCCTGGCCGAGACGCGCCTGCGCCTGACGGATTTGCGCTGCAGGCTGGCCACCTTGATATAATGGCAAAGTTGCGCGAACGCCGGCTTGTGCATTCAACGAACTGTTGTCCGCCCGAAACCCTGGAATATTCGACGAAACAGAACCAAGCGCATTGCTGTACGATTGCGACGTAAACACGCTTACGGTCGGAAGCCGCGATGCATTGGCCGCACGGCGGTCAAACCGCGCCGCTTCGCGCGACTCGCGTGCCGCAATAAGGTCGGGGTTGCTTTCCAACGCAACGGTTACCGCGCTGTCGGGGGTGGCAGGTAAATTGGGCAGAGGCGGCGGCGCCTGCAATTCCCCGGGTTCGCGGCCGACAAGTTGGATGTAAATTTCTTTTGAACGAATGAGGTTGGCGCGTGCCGTTTCCAAATTGCTCGTTGCCAATGCCAGACGTGCTTCGGACTGGGCGACATCGGTTCGGGTAAGATCACCGATTTCAAACCGGTCGCGCGTGGCATCCAGATTGACCGAGAGTACACCAACTTGAGCGCGGTTCAGGTCGACAATCGATTCATCGCGAATGACGTCCATATATACGCCGACAACAGCCGAGAAAATTGCGCTTTCGGTGCCACGCAAATTGGCAAATCCTGCCTCGACGCGATTTTCAGCAGCGCGCACGGCGTTTCTAATGCCACCGCCTGCATAAAGAGGCGCGGAAATGGTACCGTTGATGCTGACGCCACGCGCTTGCACAACCGATGCGCCGTTGTCCTGAAGCACGTTTTCGACATAGGTTGGCTGAACCGTGACATCAGGGCGGCCATTGGCCTTGGCCAGCGGCACAGCTTCATTTGTCGCACGCTGTCCCTCGCGCGCTGCGGTCAGGTTCGGATTGGTTTCATAGGCCGAGACGAGCGCATCGCGGAGCGTGTCCGCCTTGGCCGGCGCCGAACATGCTGCCGACGCGAGCAGCGCGACAGTGATAAAATGACGCGCGCTCAAAACACAAACTCCGGTTTGCGGGCAAATGCGGCTAAATGCCCGATCTCGCTATCGGCGATTGGTTTCAAAGCAACTTTCCCGTTCTGTATGAATCCTGTTGCGAGGCGCGTAACGGCGCCTTCAACAATACCAGTAACCAAACGTGCATCATCCGCCGCGAGCGTGAAGAGCGCATCCGGCAGTTCTTCAGCCGCGCCATCGACGATGATGCAGGCATAAGGCGCGCCGCCGCGGGCAGCGCCGAGATTGTCAGCGGCTGCCGTGGTCAAATGCGCGGTACGCGTTTTCAATACCGCTGCAACATATCCATCGGATTGGCCAATGAGCAGGACATTATCGTCCGCCTGTACGTCAGCGGCCTGCAACAACAACGCTGTTGAGACCGGCGGATTTAGCATCTCACCGCTTTCCAACTCAAGCGACCGGTCCATATAGGCTGTCGTCTGGTGCGAGCCGGGGACATAATCTTCACGCGCGATGCTGCCCATTGCGGCAAGGACCCAACTTTCAGTTACACCGCTTGTACGCAGCTGGCTGTCCACCATTGAACGCCGCATATCTTCAAATTTACCTGATTCCATCGGGATATTTCCATTAACCTGCTGGCCATGTGGCACAACTGTATTGCAAACACAATACAGCCTTTCATTCCGGTTCTAGCTACCGGAACCTCTCCCGCCAAGCTGGATTCAGACAAACGGCCTATTTCAGGATGCAAATAGCAACTTTTTCCATGGCTTGTGGCGCACATGGCACAGCATTCCAGATTGCCGGTTGCAATGAATTCTTCAAGCCGCTAAGTGCCCGCCTTCACCACATGGCGGCATTGCTGATTAGGCAGGTTGTTGTTTAGGGGCCCGATGGCGGAGTGGTGACGCAGAGGACTGCAAATCCTTGCACGCCGGTTCGATTCCGGCTCGGGCCTCCATACACAACACAGATAAAACCCCAACGACATCTTCAGTCCAGAAATGGCGCCTTTCTGGGCCCCTCCGGGCTTAATGCCGCTGCTCTAAAGTCTCTGCGGAGACCAAAAGAGGGCCAAATCGCCTTGATTTGACCCTCAGTCTCTACGCGCAATAGCCCGTGACACTTATGATAGTAGGTGTATTCTATGCGGCGTGCCGGATGCCTAAAAACTTCCTCTGACCTTCCCAGTCCAGAGGCATATCCCGAGACAGCAGCTTCTCCGGATCGAGCCCTAAAGGTGCCTTTCCAGTAAGCAGGGCTCTCTGGATATCTGGTGCCAATAATCCTATGGCAATGCGCTCGCGTGTCCATTCGTTGATGGGCGTGGACATGTGCTCGTGCATTTCGGGATGAAGTGGTGAGGCGTTTAACTCTGTCAGCTTGCGGTGCGAGGTTCGTACCAGTTCGGCCAACACTCTTCTTTGTTCCGGGGCATCCAAGAAGCAGTCGGTGGACCGTACCGACTTGCCGCGTCGTAACGGCCGCGCATCAAGAGACAATACGAGATCGTCACTGTCTATTTTAGCTGTCGGGTCGATCTGCTGTGCTTTGGCAAGCAGCGTATCTTCGCAGGCATTAGTGTCAATCAACGCTGCAATTCGGAACGTCACTTTCAGTTTGTTGGAGGAGAACATTACATTCTTAATGGCCTCGAAGATCTTGAAGTCAGGGCAGTCGGGTTTAAGACTACTAAGCCTATCCTGCAAAAATCGTTCAGTGCGCTCCGCCGACAGCCTATCGCCAAGGGGAGTTGTACTTCCAGCTTTGAGCCTACCGAGCGGAAGCAATGTGCCGCTTACATAATAACGATATATCTTTTTGCCCCGCCCATATCCAAAATTGGGTCGCATCGGTTTCCCTTGGGCGTCAAAGATTTTGTTGTGAAGCGGACAGGCTGCAGAGCGCGTTTGCCTATTCACAAATTTGTGGTGGTTTGCAGTAAGTCGTTCTTGCACTTGCTGGAACAGGTCAGCCTCAATGATGGCATCATGCTCGCCGGGATAAGACTTATCCTTGTGGGTTATTTGGCCCAAGTAGATACGATTGCGCAGTAGATAAGAAAGCCCGCTTGGGTCATAAAGATATCCACCTCGTTCCTTGCCGCTTCGCGCTGTCCATCGTTTGGATCGGATGTTGTTTTGGGCAAGATCTTTGGCGAGAGAGATGAGGGAGTTTAGCTCAAGATAGCGCTTAAAAATGTAACGGATCTGTTCCGCTGTCCGTCGTCAGATAATTTGAGACATATGGCAGTTTAAAACAGGCGAGTGTTTGGGCTCATCCGGTTGGTTAATATTATGCGGCGATTTTGCGGTGTTGCAAGCGCCGATATTCGATAGTCTGTC
>NKIR01000008.1 GCA_002255985.1 Sphingomonadaceae bacterium PASS1 | reverse complement strand
ATGTACATGACCGGCAAGATCGAAATCGACCCAATGATTACACATGTCATGGGGCTTGAGGAGATCAACAAGGCATTTGAATTGATGCACGCGGGGACAAGCATCCGCAGTGTCGTGGTGTTTTAAACTAGGGAGACGTAATAATGTATAGTCATATGATGGTGGGCAGCAATGATATTGCCCGTTCGAAAAAATTCTACGACGCAACCTTCGTTGCAATGGGCGGAAAGCCGGGCATGCAGGACCCCAAGGGTCGTTTGATTTACATGCATAACGGATCAATGTTCTTGGTAACGCCACCAATTGACGGCAACCCGGCGACTCATGGCAATGGCTGCACCATCGGTTTTGCGATGACACCTGAGTTGGCAAATGCATGGCATCAGGCGGGCGTCGAAAATGGCGGTGAAGCGATTGAAGATGCACCCGGCATCCGCGAAGGCAATGGCATGAAGTTGTATCTTGCCTATCTGCGTGATCCGGATGGTAACAAGCTGTGCGCTCTGCACCGTGTTACTGACTGATAGTGTTATCAACATGAACGATGCCGAAGCGCAGCTTTATAAAGACTTAGCCGCGCTCGGCATTGCTTATGAAAAGCACGAACATGCGCCGGTATTCACGGTTGCGGAGAGTGATGCGCATAATCGCGACATTGCAGGCGCGCATACCAAGAATCTGTTTTTGAAAGACAAGAACGGCGCATATTTTCTGGTCACAGTGCCCGCCGAAGCCAGCGTTGATTTAAAGGCGTTGCCATCGGCTATTGGCTGCGGCCGCATCAGTTTTGGTAAAGCCGAAGATATGGAACGACTGCTCGGCATTACTCCAGGATCCGTCACGGCCTTGGCAGCAATCAATGATAGCGATTGTGCTGTCCATTTCGTGCTTGATGCTGCGTTAGCGCAGGCCGACATTATCAATTGCCACCCACTGCGAAACAGCGCCACTTTAAGCATTGCGACCAGCGATCTTATTCGCGCGCAAACCTATTGGCAGCACCCGCCCCAAATTATTTCCGTCCCGACATTGGAGCCCGCATGACTTTCGAAACCGTCTCTCAAAATATCGCCTTTGGTGGCGTGCAGGGTGTTTATAAGCACCATTCATCAGCCACCGGCACCGACATGACTTTTTCAGTCTATGTCCCGCCGCACGAAGAAGGCCAAATTTTGCCAGTGGTATGGTTTTTGTCGGGCCTGACCTGCACCCATGCAAATGTGACCGAGAAAGGCGAATTCCGCCGCGCATGTGCAGAGCTGGGTTTGATTTTCGTGGCGCCGGACACCAGCCCGCGCGGCGAAGGTGTTCCCGATGATATCGATGCCGCATATGACTTTGGCTTGGGTGCCGGATTTTACGTAAACGCCACCGCATCGCCCTTTGATACGCATTATCGGATGCAAGATTATATCGAGCGTGAGTTGCCTGATATCATCGCCGCGCACTTTCCGGCGGATATGCAGCGGCAAGCCATTATGGGGCATTCCATGGGCGGGCATGGCGCACTGACGATCAGTCTGCGTAATCCGGGCAAGTATAAGTCTACATCAGCATTTTCGCCGATCGTTTCGCCGTTAAATTGTCCTTGGGGTGAAAAGGCTTTGGGCGGCTATCTTGGCGATGACCGCGCGCAATGGCGCGCGTATGACAGTGTTGCGTTGTTGGCAGATGGCGCACGCTTGCCTGACCTGTTGGTCGACCAAGGCCTGGCTGACAATTTCCTCGAGTCGCAGCTCAAGACGCATCTGCTCGTCGAACAATGTGCTGCGGTTGGGCAGCCTGCCGAAATTCGCATGCAGCCCGGATATGATCACAGCTATTATTTCATCTCGACCTTTATGGCCGAACATCTTGCTTGGCATGCGGAACGGCTAAACGGCTAAAGCCTTGGGCAATGTCGATTCAGCTGTGCATATGAATATCCCGACAGATCGCCCATATGTGCTGCTCGACGATGCCCGCATTCACGGTGCGTCGCCAGCACGGCTATATACCGACCCGGTTGAAATATTGACGGCCAACAGCTTTGATGAAGTCGATGCTGTTGTTGATGCGCTACGTTATGCGCAGCGCAGCGGGCTTCATGCCGCGGGGTTTTTTGGGTATGAATGTGGGCAGCATTTCCTCCCCAATCTTGGGCAGGAACGCAGCGGCCCACTGGCGTGGTTCGGCTTGTTTCGAAGCTACAGCACAATTTCGGCAGACGCCGTGCCGTCATATCTACCCGATCCGGCGGGTGGGTGGTTGTCTGAATTGCGCCCTGCGATTTCGCGCGCAGAATATCACCAAGCATTTGTAGCGGTTCAGGATTTTATCCACGCCGGAGACATTTATCAGGCCAATCTAACCTTTCCGCTTTCGGCCGATTATGCCGGCAGTCCGCTAGCCTTATATGCGGCGCTGCGCAGCCGTGCGAAGGCGGGCTATGGCGGTGTTATCTATACGGGGGATGCGCATTATCTGTCCTTTTCGCCCGAACTGTTTTTCGCACTTAAAGACCAACGCGTAACGACAAAACCGATGAAGGGCACGGCACAAAGGCAAGCCGACCCGCAACGTGATAGTGCGGTTGCAGAAATCTTGCGCACCGACCCGAAACAACGGGCGGAGAATCTGATGATCGTCGATCTCCTCCGCAATGATCTGTCCCGTGTGTGTGCCGCGGGCAGTGTCGCAGTGCCTGAATTGTTTCATGTCGAAAGCTATCCCACAGTTCACCAGATGACCTCGACCGTTACGGGCGTGCTGAACGAGGGCGTGGATGCGGTCGATGTCATAACAGCTTTATTCCCATGCGGATCGATTACCGGTGCGCCTAAAATCCGTGCGATGCAGGTCGTCGAAGAATTGGAAACCGCGCCACGCGGAATATATTGTGGCTCCATCGGGCGCATTGATGCCAATGGCGATGCCGCCTTCAACGTTGCCATTCGTACTTTTACCTTGTGCGATTCCACAAAGACGCTTTCACTTGGGCTAGGATCAGGCGTCGTTGCCGACTCTAATGAAGCAGATGAATGGGCAGAATGTTTGGCCAAGGGGGATTTTGCCAAGGTGGACGATTACGGATTTGATCTGATCGAAACCATGCGTTTTGAACCGATGGCCGGAATCCTTCGGCTGGAGCTACATCTTGAGCGCATGAAGACCAGCGCAATGTTGTTCGGATTTGAATTTGACCGACACGCATTGCGCAATCGCCTGCACGCAAGCATTTTCCATCTCGATCAGCTTTCGAAAATCCGGCTGATGGTTTCCAGACATGGCGCAGTCGCGATTGAGATCAACCCGCTTCAGGATGTTACCGAATGGCGCGTTGCGGTTATACCACTCCCCGTCCCAGCGGAAGATTTCCGGCTTCGGCACAAGATTAGCGATCGGGCTTTTTACGATAACGCCAGAAAAGCGCGAACCGATTGTGACGAAGTTATCTTCGTCGGTGCAGATGGCCGCTTAACCGAGGGTAGCATCACTGCATTGTTTGTTGAACGGGATGGCGTTTTGCTTACACCGCGGCTTGAGACTGGGCTACTGCCTTCTGTGCTTCGTCGCGCGCTTATTGACGCTGGCGAAGCCCAAGAAGCGGATTTGACGATCGACGATTTGGCCAATGGATTTCACATCGGCAACAGCGCACGTGGATTAATAAGAGCGCATAGGGTTGCGTAACTTTTAGCGAGGCTTTAGGGGCAAGCGCGCAACTTCTGTTCAATTTTTGCTCGAAAGTTTTGATGATGAATGACCGTCTGTCGGCCGCGCTCGGCCGGATTGCCCCTTCAGCAACGCTTGTTATGTCCGGACGTGTGATTGACCTTAAATCGCAGGGCATCGATGTCATTGGATTGTCGGCGGGTGAACCCGATTTTGACACGCCAGAATTCGTCAAAGACGCCGCCATTCAGGCTATTCGTGATGGCATGACGAAATATACCGCCGTGGACGGTATCGCCCCGCTCAAGCAGGCCATCATTGCAAAATTCAAGCGCGACAATGGCATTGAATATACACCAAAGCAGATCACGGTAAACTCCGGTGGTAAGCACACATTGTTTAACGCCCTGGTCGCAACGATTGATAAGGGCGATGAAGTCATCATCCCTGCACCTTATTGGGTGAGCTATCCCGATATCGTTCAATTTGCCGGCGGAACGCCAGTGATCGTTATGGCGACCGCAGCGCAAAATTATAAAATCACGCCAGAACAACTGGAGGCAGCCATTACGCCGAAGACGCGCTGGTTGATCCTGAATTCGCCTTCCAACCCTACCGGCGCAGCTTATGATGCGGCTGAATTGAAAGAACTGGGCGACGTGCTGCTGCGCCATCCGCACGTGATGCTGCTGTCCGACGATATGTACGAACATATTTGGTATGCGCAGTCACCCTTTGCGACGATGCTTCAAGTGTGCCCCGAACTATATGATCGTACACTCACCATGAACGGTGCGTCTAAGGCCTATGCCATGACCGGTTGGCGCATTGGCTATGCTGGCGGCCCTGCATGGTTGATTAAGGCGATGGCTGATTTGCAGTCGCAATCGACGAGCAATCCCTGTTCCATTTCACAATATGCCGTGCTTGCCGCGCTTAACGGGCCACAGGATTTCTTGCGTGAACGTAATGTTGCTTTCCGCGAACGCCGCGACCTTGTCGTCGCGATGCTGAACGACGCACCGGGGCTGAGCTGCCCAACACCAGAGGGCGCATTTTATGTGTACCCCGATGCCACTGGTGTGATGGGCAAGACGACGCCCAAGGGTAAGAAGATTGAAA
The DNA here is from genome assembly GCA_002255985.1 of Sphingomonadaceae bacterium PASS1. GTDB lineage: Bacteria > Pseudomonadota > Alphaproteobacteria > Sphingomonadales > Sphingomonadaceae > Sphingorhabdus_B. Next base: position 121,825 of record NKIR01000008.1, on the reverse strand, counting down.
CCGATGCGGACCTCATCGATTATTTCCTTGATGATTATCGCGTGGCTGCGGTGCATGGCGGGGCCTTTGGTCTGTCGCCAGGCTTCCGGATTTCCTATGCAACATCGTCGGATATCCTCAAGGAGGCGTGCACGCGTATCCAAGCAGCGTGCGCGGCGCTCACTTGATAGCAACACGGGCGTCACGCCGAACGGCGTTCATGCACCTTTAATGTGTTTTATGTTGAAATCCCCTGAAGCTAAGCACGTTGCTGTTTCGGCGTCAGTCTGTGCACCATGTTAGAGATAAAATATGGACCGTCTTTATAACTTCGTGCGCTCGGATCTTTTCCTCAGTCTGGCGGGCGGATTTGCGCTAGGTGTGGCTGGGCTGGCAATCATCAAACCAGCCAGCGCGAATGATCATAGCGCAGAAACAACGCGGTCTGTGTCTGTTGGAGATTCATCATATGAAGCTGCTACCCCGAACCCCTAAATTCCTTATCCGCTCGGTACATGTCGCGTTGCTGTTTGGCTTGGTTACAGGATGCGGTTCCGACTTTGGATCCGCCGTCGGCACTGCGCATGCCGAAGAGGGCATTCGGATCGCCGCTCCACTTGCGAAAATTGTTGAACCAAAGGGCATGCAGACGGCGGTTTTTGCCGGTGGTTGCTTCTGGGGTGTGGAGGCTGTGTTCGAGCGCGTAAAAGGCGTGACGCGTGTGGAGTCGGGTTATTCCGGCGGGACGCGGTCAACGGCTGACTATGATCTCGTCAGCTCTGGCATTACTGGTCACGCGGAATCTGTCCGCATTCAATATAACCCTGCCGTGGTAAGCTATGGCGAGTTGCTGCATATATTCTTTTCGGTGGCGCATGATCCGACTCAGTTGAACCGTCAAGGCCCCGACCGCGGCAAGCAATATCGATCAGCGATATTTCCCGCGAACGCAGCGCAGCAAAAAGCGGCGCGTGCCTATGTGGCGCAACTCGACAAGGCGGGTTATTGGAAGAAACCAATCATTACGTCGTTTGAACCCATCAGCTTTTTTCCTGCCGAAAGCTACCATCAGGACTTCATGGCAAAAAACCCGAAGCACCCTTACATCGTGCAATGGGACAAACCAAAAATTGCGAATTTGAATAAGCTTTTCCCGAACCGCGTTAGGTAACTACCCCCGATATGCGGGGATCGCCCAGCCTTTCCAAATCGCCATTGCCCGCAATGCAAAACCGGCAGTCGCGCTGAAAATCGCGGCGGGCAGAACGGGTATGCCAATAAACAATGATAGGCCAAAGAGGCCTGATGCCAGCGCCGCAGCTGTCACATAGATTTCGGGTTTAAGCAGGATTGATGGCTCACCTGCGAGCACATCGCGAATGATACCGCCGACGCATGCCGTGATGACGCCCATCATCATGGCCGGTAACAATGGAACGCCTAGCGTAAGCGACTTCCATGTGCCGAACACAGCGTAAATGGCAATGCCCACGGCATCAAACCAGTCAAGCGCACGCGGCTTCCAAAAATGCTGCGGCGTTACCCAAACTAGTCCTGCGGTCACAAGACAGGTTGCCGCAAAACGCCAATCATGAACCCAGAAAACGGGCGCACCAATAAGCAGGTCACGAACAGTACCACCGCCCACGCCGGTAACCAGCGCAAAGAAGGAGAACGTCACGAGCGTTTGTTTGCGGTGCGCGACGGCGAGAGCGCCCGATGCCGCGAATACAGCGATTCCAAATAGGTCCAGCCATGAAATCATGGCCGGGGCTATTTGGGCCGCTTGGGTAATCATCACATGTGGATCGGTTTGCCGGTCACTGCCATGGCCGCTTCCTTCAAGGCTTCGGCATGGGTCGGGTGGGCATGGCAGGTGTATGCAATATCTTCCGAAGTCGCACCGAATTCCATAGCTACGGCTGCTTCAGCGATCATGCTTCCGGCGATGGATGCGATGATATGCACGCCAAGCACACGGTCGGTTTTTGCATCGGCAATGACTTTGACGAAGCCGTCCGTGGTGCGATTTGTTTTCGCACGGCGGTTCGCCATCATCGGGAATTTGCCGACCTTGATCTCGCCACCCGAAGCAGAAGCATGTTCCTTCGCTGCTTCTTCGGACAGGCCAACGCTGGCGATTTCAGGGTAGGTGTAGACGACGCTCGGGATGACGTCATGGTTGACGATGCCCGTCAGGCCCGCAACAAATTCAGCCGCGGCAATGCCTTCGTCTTCGGCCTTGTGCGCCAGCATTGGACCGGGGCAAACGTCACCGATCGCGTAGATGCCGGGGACATTGGTCTGGAAATCATGTCCGATTTCAATCTGTCCGCGCGTGTTGACCGCGAGACCCGCTTTTTCCATATCGAGGCCGTCGGTGTTGGGACGGCGACCAATCGCCACAAGTACGCAATCCGCTTCGATTGTTTCGCTTGCACCGCCTGCTGATGGTTCAACCGTCAGCGTGGCCATGCCGCCCTTTACTGTTGCGCCGGTAACCTTGGTGCCCATGCGCAGGTTGAAGCCCTGTTTTTTGAAGATCTTGGCGGCTTCCTTGCGGACTTCGCCGTCCATGCCGGGCAGGATCTGGTCAAGATATTCGACCACAGTCACTTGCGCGCCAAGACGTAACCACACACTTCCAAGCTCAAGTCCAATAACACCGCCGCCAATGACGACCATGTGCTTTGGCACCTTTGGCAAAGCCAGCGCGCCGGTGGAATCGACGATAACCTTTTGGTCTATTTCGACACCGGGCAATGGTGTTACCGATGATCCTGTCGCCACCATGATGTTTTTGGCGGTGTAATTTTTGCCTGCGATATCAATACTGTTGGCTGATGTGAACGCGGCGCGGCCCTTGAGCCAATCAACCTTGTTCTTTTTAAACAGAAACTCGATGCCGCCGGTCAATTCGGACACGGCCTTCGCTTTTTCGGCGTGCATTTGGTCGAGGTTGAGCGAGACGCCCTTAAAATCGATGCCAAATTTCGCCAGCGAACCCGATTGTGCCTCATGGTACATTTCGGATGCGTGCAGCAAAGCTTTCGACGGAATGCAGCCGACGTTGAGGCACGTGCCACCCAATGTCTCGCGGCTTTCGACGCAGGCTGTTTTCAGGCCGAGTTGTGCGGCACGGATGGCGGCAACATAACCGCCGGGACCTGCACCGATAACGATCAGGTCATAATCATGTTCTGCCATTGCTCAGCTCCTTAAAGGTCGATCAACAACCGGGTCGGGTCTTCAATCGCCTCTTTGACGATTTTTAGGAAAGTCACTGCCTCGCGGCCGTCAATGAGTCGATGGTCGTAGCTTAACGCCAGATACATCATTGGGCGAACAACAACCTGTCCGTCGCGGACCACGGCGCGGTCTTCGATACGGTGAAGACCAAGCACGGCGGACTGTGGCGGGTTGATAATCGGGGTGGACATCAGGCTGCCAAACACGCCGCCGTTGGAAATGGTAAAGGTTCCGCCCGACATATCTTCCATGGTGAGCGTGCCGGCCTTTGCCTTTGCGCCAAAATCACCAATCGCCTTTTCAATCTGTGCAAAGCTCATGGCGTCCGCGTTGCGTACGACGGGTACCACGAGGCCATTTGGCGCACTTACCGCGACCGAGACGTCGAGATAATTGTGATAGACGATTTCGTCGCCATCGATCTGCGCATTTACGGCAGGAACGTCACGCGCTGCCAAAGCAACAGCCTTGGTAAAGAAGCCCATGAAGCCGAGGCGTACGCCGTGCTTTTTTTCAAACAGGTCTTTGTAGGTTGCGCGCGCTTCGATCACGGCGGACATATCGACATCGTTAAATGTCGTCAGTAGGGCGGCTGTGTCTTGTGCAGACTTCAAACGCTTTGCGATTGTCTGGCGCAGACGCGTCATCTTCACGCGCTCTTCCTGACGTGTACCTGTCGGTGCAGACGCAACTGGCGTTGCCGTTGATGCTGAAGTGGCTGCAGCCGCAGGCGCACCCTTTGCAGCAGCAACAACATCTTCCTTAGTCAGGCGGCCGTCTTTGCCGGTGCCTTTGATCTTGCTTGGGTCAATGCCCAGCTCAAGCACCAGGCGGCGGACCGCAGGCGACAATGGCAGATCGCTATTTTCAGAAGCAGCAGCCGATGCAGGCGCAGCGGTGCTCGTAACGGCGGCGGCCACAGCGGCAGCGGCAGCAGCAGGTGCTGTGGCGGCTCCGGTGCCAGTATCGATCGAACCAATGACCGCGCCGACATTAACGGTCGCGCCTTCCTCAACGGCATAGGCTCCCATGATACCAGCGACAGGCGACGGCACTTCGACCGCGACCTTGTCGGTTTCAAGGCTGGCTATCGGTTCATCGACCGCAACCGGCTCACCCGGTTTCTTCAACCATTGGCCAAGGGTCGCTTCAGTGATGGACTCGCCCAGTACGGGGACTTTAACTTCAGTGCTCATAATTCAATCCTCAGGAGGATGGAGGGGTGACCGGCTTGGCTCCCCCAGTGCGTTGGCGGCGGATTTCTTCGCGGACATTGTGGCCCAGTGCTTCTGCAACCAACGCGGCCTGTTCGGCTTGGTGGCGCTTGGCAAGGCCTGTGGCTGTCGCGGCTGCGGCTTTGCGTCCGGCATAACGTGCGCGTACGGGGCCGACATTGGCTTCTGCGAGGCATTCTTCCAGATAGGGGTCGACGAAGCTCCAGCTGCCGGCATTGCGCGGCTCTTCCTGAGCCCAAACGACCTCTTCCAAATTGGTCATACGCTTCAACCGGATAATCAACGGTTCGGCCGGGAACGGATACAGCTGCTCTATGCGGACAATGGCGGTGTTCTTGTCGCCCGATGCATCGCGCGCTTCCATCAGGTCATACGCAACCTTGCCCGAACATAGGACCAGTCGTTTGACATCCTTGTCCGCAGGCGCATTGATGTCTGACAGGATCCGCATGAAGTGGCTTTCGCCTTGGAAATCCTCTGCCTTGGAAACCGCAAGCTTGTGCCGCAGCAAGGATTTTGGCGTCATGACGATAAGCGGCTTGCGGAATGGCCGTGCCATCTGCCTGCGCAGCAAATGGAAATAGTTTGCAGGCGTCGTGCAATTTGCGACCTGAATATTGTCTTCGGCGCACAATTGCAGGAAGCGTTCAAGCCGAGCCGAGCTATGTTCCGGACCTTGTCCTTCATAGCCGTGTGGCAAAAGCATCACGAGGCCATTGGCGCGCAACCATTTTGCTTCACCGGCGGCAATAAACTGGTCGATCATGGTCTGTGCGCCATTCACGAAGTCACCAAATTGCGCTTCCCAAAGCACCAGTGTCTTTGGTTCGGCACCCGCATAGCCATATTCAAAACCCAGCACGCCGAATTCCGACAATGGACTGTCGAGGATTTCAAAACGGCCATGCGGCAAGGTTGCCAGCGGGACGTATTTTGCCTCAGTCGTCTGGTCGATCCATACGCCGTGGCGTTGGCTGAATGTACCGCGACCTGAATCTTGGCCCGATAGGCGCACGCCATAGCCTTCGGAAAGCAAAGACCCAAAGCCAAGCGCTTCGCCTGTTGCCCAGTCAAAGTTCGCGCCTGTGCTGAACATGGCTTTTTTGGCATCGAGCACACGGTTGAGTGTCGGGTGGATATTATGACCCTCGGGCACAGTGGTCAGTGTACGACCCAAGCTATCGAATAGCTTTTTGGAAACACCTGTTTGCACATTCCGGCGTGCGGTTTCCGGATCGGCTGGCTTCGACAGGCCCGACCAACGTCCGCCAAACCAGTCAGCGGCATTGGCTTTATAGTCGGCTGCGCTGGTGAATTCCTGCTCAAGCGTCTGCACAAAGCGCATGGCGTGTTCGTCCGCCCAGTTCGCATCGATAACACCCTCGGCCTCAAGCCGCTTGGCATACAAGCTGCTGACAGCGGGGTGGCCCTTGATCACTTTGTACATCAATGGCTGCGTGAAACCGGGTTCGTCGCCTTCATTGTGGCCAAAGCGGCGGTAGCACCACATGTCGATGACGATGTCGCGGTGGAATGTCTGGCGGAATTCGATCGCAATTTTACACGCGAAGGTCACCGCTTCGGGATCATCACCATTGACGTGGAATATTGGTGCCTGAACGCCCTTGGCTACGTCGGATGGATAAGGCGAAGACCGCGCATATTGCGGGCTGGTTGTGAAACCAACTTGGTTGTTCACGATAAAGTGCAAGCAACCGCCGGTGTTGTACCCACGAATGCCAGAAAAACCGAGGCACTCCCAAACGATGCCCTGACCAGCAAAGGCCGCGTCACCGTGCAGAAGCACGGGCAACACTTGTTCATGCTTACCAAGGTCGTCGCGTGCCGTTTGGTTCGCGCGTACCTTGCCGAGTACGACAGGATTCACCGCTTCAAGGTGCGAGGGATTTGGTACAAGGCTCATATGCACCTTGATGCCGTCAAATTCGCGGTCGGTGCTGGTGCCGAGGTGGTATTTCACATCGCCCGAACCACCAACATCGTCGGGGTTTGCGCTTCCGCCGGAAAATTCATGGAAGATGATACGGTATGGCTTTGCCATCACATTGGCCAAAACGTTGAGACGGCCGCGATGTGGCATGCCGTAAACGATTTCGCGCACGCCCAGCTGACCGCCATATTTGATGACGGCTTCGAGCGCGGGGATCATCGATTCGCCGCCATCAAGGCCGAACCGCTTCGTACCTACATATTTGCGGCCAAGGAATTTTTCGTATTGCTCCGCCTCGATAACTTTAGCGAGGATGGCTTTTTTGCCTTCGGGCGTAAACTGGATGGCGGCATCTTTTCCCTCCATCCGTTCTTGAAGAAACCGGCGCTCTTCCACGTCGGAAATATGCATATATTCTAGGCCAACTGGGCCACAATAATTGGCGCGCAGCGTATCGACGAGTTCACGAACCGTGGTCCATTCGAGACCGAGCGTGCCGCCGACATAGACCCGCTTGTCGAGGTCTGCGCCAGAAAAGCCATGATATTCGGGGGTAAGGTCGGCGGGAATATCCTGCTTGGAAAGCCCAAGCGGATCCAGATTTGCCGCCAGATGCCCGCGCACACGATAGGTGCGAACCAACATCATTGCGCGAATGGAATCGCTCGCTGCGGCAACAGCGTCGGCCTCTGCCATGGGCTTGCCAGCAGCCTTTGCCGCGGCCTTGACTTCGACCGCCATCTGCGTCGGATCAAGCGAAGCCGTCAGATCATCGGTGATGGACAAAGGCCAGTTCGAACGTGCCCAGCTTGGACCTTGCTCAGTTTCAAAATCTTGGTTTTCAAGACCCATGTTACTTCTCCAAATCCTCCCCATATGCGGGGAGGGGAACCATCCGCAGGATGGTGGAGGGGAGTTGCCGCTCTAACCCAGCGTCAGACGGAAGGCCCCTCCGTCACCCGGTACTTACGCACCAGTTGCACCCTCCCCGCGAACGGGGAGGATCAAAATCAACCCTTCAGCACTTCGACCAATGTCTTGCCGAGCAATGATGGTGACGGCGATACGCGGATGCCGGCTGCTTCCATTGCTGCGATCTTGCTTTCTGCGTCGCCCTTGCCGCCCGATACGATGGCGCCAGCGTGGCCCATACGGCGTCCGGGAGGTGCCGTGCGTCCGGCGATGAAACCAGCCATTGGCTTTTTGCGGCCCTTCTTGGCTTCGTCGATCAGGAACTGTGCAGCTTCTTCTTCTGCACTGCCGCCGATTTCACCAATCATGATGATCGACTTGGTCGCATCATCGGCAAGGAACAGCTCAAGGCAATCAATGAAGTTGGTGCCGTTGACGGGGTCACCGCCAATGCCAACCGCTGTCGTCTGGCCAAGGCCTTCCGCGGTGGTCTGGAACACGGCTTCATAGGTGAGCGTGCCTGAACGTGAGACGACGCCGACCGATCCTGCGGAGAAAATGCTGCCGGGCATGATGCCGATTTTGCATTCATTGGGTGTCAGAACGCCAGGGCAGTTCGGGCCAATCAGGCGCGATTTCGAACCCGACAATGCGCGCTTTACCTTCACCATGTCGAGCACAGGAATGCCCTCGGTGATGCAGACGATCAACGGGATCTCCGCGTCGATGGCTTCAAGGATTGAGTCAGCCGCAAAGGGCGGTGGCACATAGACAACCGACGCATCCGCACCTGTTGTTTGCTTGGCCTCGAGCACCGTGTCAAACATCGGTAGGCCAATATGCGTTGTTCCGCCTTTGCCCGGCGTCACACCGCCAACCATCTGCGTGCCATAAGCAAGCGCCTGCTCGGTATGGAATGTACCTGTGGCACCCGTCATACCCTGCGTGATGACCTTGGTGTTTTTGTTGATAAGGATGCTCACATACGTCTCCTGAATTCGGGGGCTCGCTTAGTTAAGCGATGAATCAATTGCCTTACATGCGACAAGCAGTTCTTTGACCGCATCGACGCTGACCGCGAGGTTGCCCTTGGCTTCGTCATCAAGTGCGATTTCGACGACCTTTTCAACGCCGCCAGCGCCAATGACGACGGGTACGCCGACATACAGATTGTCGACGCCATATTGGCCGGTCAAATGCACTGCGGCTGGCAGAACACGCTTTTGGTCGTACAAATAGGCTTCGGCCATCGCGATACCGCTTGTTGCCGGCGCGTAGAAAGCAGATCCGGTTTTAAGGAGACCAACGATCTCGCCGCCGCCGCTGCGTGTCCGCTGAACGATTGCGTCAATGCGCTCCTGGGTCGAAAAGCCCATTTTGATAAGGTCTGGAACCGGAATACCCGATACGGTCGAATATTGAATGACGGGTACCATCGTGTCGCCATGGCCGCCAAGCACGAAGCTGGTGACGTCTTTTACCGATACATTGAATTCGTCCGCGAGGAAGTGGCTGAAACGGGCCGAGTCGAGAACGCCTGCCATGCCGACAACCATGTGATGTGGCAGGCCGGAGAATTCGCGCAGCGCCCAGACCATCGCGTCGAGCGGGTTGGTGATGCAGATAACGAATGCGTTTGGCGCGTTCGCGGCAATGCCTTCGCCCACAGCCTTCATGACCTTCAGGTTGATGCCAAGCAAATCATCGCGGCTCATGCCGGGTTTGCGCGCTACACCAGCGGTGACGATGATCACGTCGGCGCCAGCAATGTCGGCATAATCATTGGTGCCCGTAATCTTGGCATCGAAGCCTTCGACGGGACCGCATTGCGACAGGTCAAGCGCCTTGCCCTGGGGAACGCCTTCAACAACGTCGAACAAGACGATGTCGCCGAGGCCTTTCAATGCTGCGAGGTGAGCAAGTGTGCCGCCGATATTACCGGCGCCAATAAGCGCAATTTTTTTGCGAGCCATATAAAACTGTCCTTCCCTTAGGGCTTTTTAGCGGAATTGCGGCGTCGTTACGCCGAATCGCTGTGGATAACAACCCAATAAAGGCCCAAAGTTAAGGCTTTTTCTGATAACAGTTCGCAATAGCGATAGCGTCTATTTTCCCGCCAGTTCAGAGAGCATCAACTTCCAGTGGACCACGTTGTCCTGAAGGGCTTTCACCGGAAGACGCTCGTCCTTGCCATGCGCTCTGAAATCAACGGGAACGACGACCCAAGCACCATTTGCACCGTAAATCGGGATGCCCGCGACACGGAATGGACGTGCATCGCTCGCCCCGGTCGACATCTCGGGCGAAATCGGTGCTCCGGGATGCAATGTATGGATGGCTTTGGTAAACGCATTCACGACGTCTGGCCGTAATGGCGAAGAGAGTGACGCAACATAATCGTCGTTACGCGACACTATGACCTCTGGATCAGCAACGATTGCAGCCAAATTCTTTTGGACGTCGTTTGGATCAATGCCGGGAAAAATGCGGCAGTTAATCATCGCGGTCGCCAATTGCGGCAGCGCATTGTCAGCGTGACCGGCAAAAAGCCGTGTCGGAACGCAGCGTGTGCGGGTCAGGCCAACCTCGGCTTCATCGGCCTCAATGATGTCCGCGGCGGCACCATCATTCGGGTTTGCCAACCAAGCCCGCATGGCATCGCCCAATGCACCCTTTTCCTGCTTCTGTCGTTCCGTAAAATATGCGCGCGTTGTTTCGCTGAGCATTGGCTCAAACCGGTGCGCTTCGATTTTCTCCACGGCATGTGCCAGACTGTAGATCGCATTATCTTTGCGTGGCTTGGACGAATGACCACCACGATTGCGCACCGTAAGCGTGTATCCGGCGAAGGTCTTTTCAGCAGTCTGCATCATAAAGCCGGCATTCCGCCCGTCTGGAAAAAATCCGCCGCCGCCGCCATCTGCGTTCAGGCCATATTCGACGTTCAATTTCTCTTTCCATTCGGACGCGCCTTTATCGGCGCCGATGCCATTGGTTTCTTCATCCCCTGTAAAAAAGACGACGATATCGCGCGTTGGCTTGAAACCGGATGCTTTCAGGTCAATCAGCGCCTGCGTAATGCCAACGATGCCATCCTTCATATCGATGGTACCGCGACCGTAATAATAACCGTCCTTCTCTGTCAGAACAAAGGGATCGGTTGTTGAATCTTCACGCTTCGCCTCGACGACGTCCATATGGCCCATCAACATGATCGGCTTCGCCTTGGCTTTGCCCGGCGCCCGCCAGCGAACGATGAGTGCAGCTGTCTTCTCGGTTACCTTGGCGATCGGATCCGTGCTGTCATACGAAACAACTTCGACATCTTCTGCAGGAAAACCAGCGGCTTTATATTGGTCGGCAAGATAGTTCGCCATTTCAGGAACTCTACCACGGCCAAAAACGGTAGGGATATTGACCACGTGCTCGAACATGTCGTGCGTCGCCTTCTGGCGCTCCGGCGACACGGTCACGGTTGCGGGTGTTGCAGCCATCGCAGGCATAGCGCCTAACAAAACTGTCGAAATCAACAAGGTCTTCAAGCGCATAAATACTCCCACTATTCGTCCGCACCGTGCCCCAGTGCTAGATATTCTTCTGACTGCATCTCTAACAATCGAGACACCGTGCGTTCAAATTCGAAACGTCCGTCGCCCTGCGTGTATAGAGCATCGGGCAAAGCATCGGCGCTTGCAAGCAGCTTTACGCGGTATTCGTACAACGCATCGATCAGCGTCACAAATCGCGCGGCTTCATTGCGGTTGTGCGGCCCAAGCACGGGTATGCCCACCATTAGCACCGTATGGAAACGCCGCGCTATCGCCAGATAGTCAGCGGCACCACGAGCCTCGGCGCAAAGACGCTTGAACGAGAAAACGGCTACGCCCTTAAGCGCTTTTGGCACATGCAGCGTACGACCGCCGCCCACGTCTAGCTCCAACGTGGGGACATGTGCGCGGTCCTCTGGCGGGTAATCCGTCATCCGGAAGAATGTTTCCGAAAGCGCGGCCGTCGCCTCGGCGCCATTGGGTACGAGCCAGGTTTTGGCATTGCCCAAACGGTCGCGCCGATAGTCTGTAGGGCCATCGAGCGCAAAAATATCTAGCCTGTCTTTGATCAACGCAATGAACGGCAAAAACAGCTGGCGGTTGAGGCCATCCTTATACAGGTCATCGGGGTGCCGGTTCGATGTTGTTACCACCGTGACGCCCGCAGCAATCAATCCCGCAAAAAGCCGCGACATAATTGCTGCATCGGCCATGTTGTTGACCACCATTTCGTCAAAACAAAGCAACCGTGCTTCATCCGCCAATGCCGCGACCACGGGCGTAATAGGATCGCCTTTTTCTTTTTCGCGCTCAACCTTTAGCCGCGCGTGGATGTCCAGCATGAACTCGTGGAAATGGGCACGACGTTTCCGCTGTATTTGAACGCTCTCGAAAAACAGGTCCATGAGCATGGATTTTCCGCGCCCAACACCGCCCCATAAATATAGCCCACGGGCTGGGTCAGGCTTGCGTCCCAAGAAGCGCCACATTGTGCTTCCGCGAGGCGGCACCGCTTCAAGCTCTGCTTGCACTTTTGCCAGCGCCAAAACGGCCTTGGCTTGATCAACATCGGGCTTCAGTTCCCCTGCACTAACTAGGGCTGCGTGCCGATCCGTGACCGAGGCGGCTATCATTTCTTGGTTGGTTTCCGAATCGTGCCCGAAAACGCGGCGACGCGGGATTCACCTTGCGAGACAATGCCGCGCATGAACAGCAAACGTCCCGTTTCCTCCAGAAGTTCAACCTCTGCCTCAAGTGGTGCGCCGATTACACCAGCGCCAATGAATTGCACCGACAAGTCCAGCGTAACGGCAGTGCCTGCTTCGATCAGCCCCAAAATCCGTGATGTGCCGAACATCGCAACGTCGATAAAACCGAGCGTGACGCCACCATGCACGGAATCACGCAAGTTACTGTGCCTGTGCTCCGGAAACATACGCAGACGGGCTTTATTTGCGCCCTCGCTGCGAATAATCATTTTGCCGAGCACCGTGCCATTATAGCGCGTGGCATCGGTCATTCGCCAGTTTAGCCAACCGGGATTGTCCGGATCCGGACTGCTGTCAAAAGCGGGGGTGTCCAACTGCCGTCGCGTAAATTAAAGGTGGCGTTCGGCAACCATCTTCTTTGTTTCAGCAATGGCCTTTGCAGGGTTCAGACCCTTGGGGCATGCGTTCGCGCAGTTCATGATCGTGTGGCAGCGATACAGACGGAATGGATCTTCCAACTCATCCAAACGCTCACCGGTCATTTCGTCACGGCTATCGGCCAACCACCGATAGGCCTGAAGCAATATGGCTGGGCCCAAAAACTTGTCGCTATTCCACCAATAAGACGGGCAGCTTGTCGAGCAACATGCGCACAAGATGCACTCATACAGACCATCCAGCTTTGCGCGGTCTTCAGGCGACTGAAGGCGCTCTTTGCCTGATGGTTCAGGCGTAACTGTCTGCAGCCATGGCTTGATCGACGCATATTGCGCATAAAAATGGGTGAAGTCAGGAACGAGATCCTTGATAACTTCCATATGCGGCAGCGGAGTTAGTGTGACTTCGCTTTTGCAATCTTCGATAGCCGTGGTGCAAGCGAGGCCATTTTTGCCGTCGATGTTCATCGAGCACGAACCACAAATGCCTTCGCGGCACGAACGGCGGAAGGTCAGCGACGAATCCTGTTCGCCCTTCATCTTGATCAGCGCGTCGAGGACCATTGGACCGCAGGATTCGGTGTCGACCTCGAAGGTATCGTAACGCGGGTTTTCGCCACTATCGGGATCGTAACGATACACCTTGAATTTCTTGACTTTCCCGTCGGTTTTCGCAGCGTGAACAGTGCCCTTTTGGACCTTGCTGTTCTTTGGGAGGAAGAAATCGGCCATATCAATATCCTGTTGTCGTCGTGACGTGTAATTCCATATCTGACAAACGCCCTAACCAAGCGTTTGCGCAATCACAAGCCCTCAACTACCTCCGTTCGAGTTGCTTTTTCTGCAAGTCGGACGCGCAGCTTGTCGATTTTGCGGCCATCCATATCCACAACTTCAAAATGCCAACCTTGGTCGCGGAAGGATTCGCCCTCTACGGGCAAGTGTCGCAATATGTGCAGGACATGGCCCGCAGCGGTCGCGTAATCGCGGTCTTCAGGCAGATCAATCGACAGTGCGTCTGCCATTGCGTCGGCGGACATTGCGCCCGAGACGAGCATGGAGCCATCGTCCAATGTGATGATGTTCGGCGCGCTACCTTGCGCCTGATCCGATGCAAATTCGCCCGCAATCGCCGCCAAAAGGTCGTTTGGCGTTACGATTCCTTCAAAATGGCCATATTCGTCATGGACAAGCAACATCGGCACATCGGACGAACGCAGGATTTCGAGTGCGTCCATAGCGTCAAGTTGATCAGGAATGATTTCAGCCCGACGCATCAGCCTGCGGATATCGAGGCTTTCCCCGCGAATCTGCGCAGCAACTATGTCGCGTGATTGGACAACACCGATGATATCGTCACCGTCTTCGCCTGTGACGGGCAGGCGGGTGTGCAGTGAATTTAACAGCGAATCGCTGACATCATCTTCAGATGCGTCGGCTGCAATACGGTCAACGTCAGTACGTGGCGTCATGACTTCACGTACCGGACGGTCAGCCAACCGCACCACGCCGGCAATGACCTTATGTTCATGCTCTTCAATGATGCCTGCGTGGGTGGCCTCGGCAAAGACCATCCGCAGTTCCTCGGCGCTCAGTGCGTCACGGGAATCGCGGCGAAGCCCAAGTGCACGAAATATGGTCGCGCTGGATTTATCAAGGGTCCAGACAATCGGAGCGGTCACGCGTGCAAGCATCTCCATTGGCCCAGCCATGATGACGGCTATTCTCTCGGGCGCAATGAGCGCAAATTGCTTGGGGACCAGCTCGCCAACCACCAGGGATGCGTAGGTCGTGATGCTGATAACGATCCCGAAACCCAAAGTTTCAGCCCATTCCGTGCCAATGCCCAAAAGTGCGATGCGCTCGGCAACTGGCCCACCCAGCGTAGACCCCGAATAAGCACCGGCGATAATACCAATAAGTGTAATGCCGATTTGTACGGTGGACAGAAACTTGCCCGGGTCTCGTCCCAACCGAAGGGCGGCCGCTGCGCCGCGCTTTCCGTCTTCCGCCATCGCCTTTAATTTCGCTGTGCGTGCCGAAACGATGGCGAGTTCGGACATAGCAAACACACCGTTCAGGGCAATGAGAGCCAATATCGTCGCGGCATCAAACCACGGGAAAGGATGAAGAGGTTCCATAGGGACCTGCTTCCCATAGTGCCAACGCCAGCGCTTTGGCAACAAAATGCCGCAAAATCTGTTATAATCAAAAGATGTAACCGATCCAAAGATAATCTCAGGTTCATCATGGCTGTCGCTTATGGGGCATCCTAGCTGAAAGGGAAAATGATGAAGAAAAATCAATTGATAACGCTGTCGCTGATCGCTGCGATTCTGCCGCTATCGGCATGTGTGACGGACCCCGAAACGGGCCAGCGCACGATTTCGAAGGCTGCGCTTGGCGGTGTCGGCGGGGCATTGGGTGGATATTTGCTTGGCGACCTCATCGGCGGGCGCAGCGATCGCACGGAAAAGATTGTTGGCGCAGGTATTGGCGCTTTGGCGGGTGCGGGCGTTGGCTATTATATGGACGAACAAGAAAGAAAGCTTCGTCAGCAAACCGCAGGTACGGGTATCAACGTTATTCGTGATGGCGACAATCTCGTCCTCGATATGCCTTCCGAAGTGACCTTTGGCCTCGATAGCGCGAATATCGATGCGGGTTTCCGCAATACGCTGGATCAGGTTGCATCCACGCTGACGCAATATGAAAAAACCTATGTCGACGTCATGGGTCATACCGATTCCACCGGTTCGGATGCCTATAACCAGTCGTTGTCGGAACGCCGCGCGTCGGCTGTTGCAAGCTATCTGGGCGCCCGTGGCGTGCAGTCAGCGCGCCTAGCAACGCGTGGCTATGGTGAGAGCCAGCCAAAGGCGAGCAATCTGGACGAAACCGGTCGCGCGGCAAACCGCCGTGTCGAAATCCGTCTGGTACCTGTTACCCAGGGCTAAAGCGGATTTAGACCGCAACACCCTGAAGCAATTTGGGCAGCGCGCCGCTTTCGCCCCGCGCCTCGGCCATGAAAAAGGCCTTGGCCGGTGCAGCGCGTTGCACCATTGCCATCCCGAAACGCCGCACCGCAGACGCGGTTTTGCCAGGAATGGAAAAAAGCCGGTTCAAGCCATCGGTAGATACCGCGATCAACAACGTATCAATGCTGCGCCACCGGCTATAGCGATCGAGCAATTGCGCATCGCCAAAATCAAGACCAAGCCGCATCCCGTCGACCAATACTTCCGTCAACGCCGCAACGTCGCGCAGGCCAAGGTTCAACCCCTGACCCGCGATAGGGTGAATGCCATGCGCGCTGTCGCCAATCAGCACCAGTCGTTCAGCCGTGATATTGGCCGCATGGTGGAACCCAAGCTTGTACGAGGATAAAGGCGCGGCGATCTCAACTGCACCCAATATGCCGCCCATCGCCTTTTCCAGCTCCGCCGCATATCCACGCGGCGACAATTTCATATATCCCGGCGCATCTGCGGCATCCACCGACCAAACGATTGCTGAACGGTGCCGACCGTCGTCCGCATCCAACATGGGCAACACTGCAAATGGGCCCGATGGATAAAAAATCTCGTAAGCAATATTGTTGTGCGAATGTTCGTGGAAGATCGCACCGACCATTGCGCTATGGTCATATTGCCAGTGCGCAATATTGATCCCCATTTCCTCGCGCGTCTGGCTTTGCCGCCCTTCGGCGACAATCATCAGGTCAGCAGTCAAAACTTTGCCGTCTTCGAGATGCACGGAGGCGCGGCCTGAATCCTGTGATTTGTGGATGATGTTGGCTGGCATGTGCAACTGGATCGCATCGCTTTCCCGCGCCGCATTGTACAACACGCCGCGCAAGTAGCGGCTTTCAAACATTTGCCCCAGGAAGCCATCATCTTCGGCGGGTGCGAAATCCAGCGATCCGGGCTTTAGGCTGTCGCTCACCCAAATCTTTTCAATCGGGCAGCCTTTTCCGGCCAATGCTTCGCCCAATCCAATGGCTTCGAACAGTTTATAGCTGGAGCTCGATATGGCAAAAGTACGGCCGTCAAAGCCTGCTTGCAACATGCTGGCCTGGTCAGCGCGGTCGATGACATGGGTGGTGATGCCATGTGCAGCCAATGCCAGTGCTTGCGTAAGCCCGATGAGCCCGCCGCCGATAATGATGACGTCTGCTTTGTGATTCATATTGCCCCTATGCCGCAACAGATGGGTGGACTCAAAGGAGGATTTTGACCGTAGCCCATCCGCGTTGGCAGCAATCTTCAACCTGTAATACTTGACGGCGAGTCCAGCGAAGGCGAAAAGGGGGCGTTCGGCCGTTGGCGGCCACCCATATATGGCATTATAATCATGGCCTCGCGCATTTCAAAATTAACCTCAAAAACGAACATGGCCAACTGGCGCCAGATGATGCGCGCGTCGCTGATCCGCAGCAGCACCTTGTTTGGCGCGGCTGTGCTTGGCCTGTTTGCGGTATTTTATGGCTTGGCGGTGCTTAGCTATTCAGCCGGCGATGCGGCGTTCAATAGCGCAGCTGCAGATGTGCAGCACAACTGGATGGGCCAAAGCGGCGCCTATGTGTCCGACATTGTCCTGTTTCTATTTGGCGTTCCTGCCATTTTTCTTCTCCCGCTGATGCTGGTATTTGCAAGACGCTTGTGGCGTGCAGTCTCGCAGCCGCAATGGAAACGGCAGCTGGCATTATGCATTGGCGGTATGCTGCTGATCGGGTTTGGCATGGCCTATTGGCAGCACGGCAGCGACATCGGCTTGCCCGCAGGATGGGGCGGCGCGATTGCCTTGATGTTGGGCAATGCTGCGGTCGCCCTTGTTGGTCAAATTCAGGGGGTGCTTGGCACTATATTGCGTGTTCTGCTGATTTTAGGCAGCTTAAGCGGCGGCGTGGCGTTGGTTATTCGCGCGCTTGAGCTTGAGCGCCCGCTGTTCCGTATTCCTTCGTTGGCCATGCCTAAATTTTCAGGCCTGAAAAACGATCTAGGTGCCTTTGACGCAGGCGATTCGGATGTTGCCCAAATTATCGAGCCAAAGCCGCCGCGTAAGGCTGTTGAGCCCGAACAACGCAAGCCACCCGTGATTGAAGACCGCACGCTGGCGCCGAAAAAAGCGGCGTTCTCAACCGGTGCGCGGCAGGGTGATTTTTTTGGCAGCTTTATTTTGCCGTCGCTTGATCTGCTTGATCCGCCGCCTGCCATTTCAGTGCCAAAGCTCGATAAGACTGCGCTTGAAGCAAATGCGCGCTTGCTGGAATCGGTGCTCGATGACTTTCACGTCAAAGGACAGATTGTTGCGGTGCGTCCGGGACCCGTGGTCACGATGTATGAGTTGGAACCTGCAGCGGGCATCAAATCCAGTCGCGTTATCCAGCTGGCAGAAGATATTGCACGCAACATGTCCGCTTTGTCCGCGCGTGTTTCGACGATACCGGGCCGCACCGTCATGGGTATTGAGCTACCCAACGCACATCGCGAGGCTGTGGTGTTTCAGGAGATGGTCGGATCAGACGCCTTCGCCGATCAAAAAGGTGCCCTGCCGATAATTTTGGGTAAGAATATCTCCGGCGATCCCGTCATCGCAGATCTCGCCCCGATGCCGCATTTGTTGGTCGCCGGAACCACCGGATCAGGTAAATCGGTCGGCCTGAACTGTATGATATTGTCGTTGCTCTATCGTCTGACGCCTGACCAGTGCCGGATGATCATGATCGATCCCAAGATGCTTGAGTTGAGCAGCTATGACGATATTCCGCACCTGTTGTCACCTGTCGTTACCGAGCCTGCCAAAGCTATTCGCGCGCTCAAATGGGCGGTTGAACAGATGGAAGAGCGCTACAGGATGATGTCGTCGCTGGGCGTACGCAACCTTGCAAACTTCAACGAGAAAGTCCGCGCCGCAAAGGCAAAGGGTTCGCCATTGGGTCGCAAGGTGCAAATTGGTTATGACCCGATGACGGGCCAGCCACAATATGAGGAAGAAAGCTTGGTCTATGAGCCAATGCCGCAGATCGTCATCATCGTGGACGAGCTGGCCGACCTTATGATGACCGCTGGCAAGGAAGTCGAATTCCTCATTCAACGCCTCGCGCAAAAGGCACGTGCCGCAGGCATTCACCTCATCATGGCGACGCAGCGGCCATCTGTTGATGTTATCACCGGCGTCATCAAGGCCAACCTGCCCACACGCATTTCTTTCCATGTAACCTCGAAAATCGATAGCCGCACCATATTGGGCGAACAGGGTGCCGAACAGCTGCTAGGTAAGGGTGACATGCTGTATATGGCCGGCGGTCGCGGGCTAACGCGTATCCATGGTCCGTTTGTCTCCGATGATGAAGTCCGTCGCGTGGCAGACCATTGGCGTGGCCAAGGGCAGCCCGAGTATATCCAGGCGGTGACCGAAGAACCCGAAGACGGCGGTTTCGACTTTGGCGGAATGGGCGGCGATGACAGCGAGGAAGATGCGCAATATCGCAAGGCGTGCCAGATAGTGTTTGAAAGCCAGAAGGCATCAACGAGCTGGATTCAGCGTCAGCTGCGGATTGGTTATAACAGCGCAGCACGGCTTATTGATCGCATGGAAGAAGACGGCTTCATTAGCGCGCCGAACCATATTGGCCGCCGCGAAGTGCTTCGTGACCGGACCGGCGAGCCGCTTTAGACGTTAAGACGGGGTTCAAGGCGGTTGCCGTAGCCGCGATTGAACCCTTCCCAAGGAAACTAGAATGACCTTTCGAAATTATGTCTTAATGCTCGCGCCCGTTGCCCTCATTGCAGCCGCGCCGTCGACTGCGCAATCACAGTCCGATCGTATGGCGCGGGTAACCACGCATATGAAGACGGTTGGCACAATGACTGCCAACTTCACCCAGACGGATCGCAACGGCGGGGCTTTGACGGGTAAGCTTTTGCTCAAGCGCCCGGGCCATGTGCGTTTTGAATATCAAAAAGATGTGCCGTTGTTGATCGTCGCCGATGGGCGCGCGCTGACCATGGTCGACTATGAAGTCAAACAAGTGCAGCGCTGGCCAATCCGTAATAGCCCGCTCGCCGCGTTGCTTGATCCGGGCAAGGACTTGGCGCTCTTTGGCAAACTGGTCCCCACATCCACAGACGATGTCATCAGCGTGGAAGTTCGCGACCCGAAACGGCCTGAATATGGAACGATAACAATGATATTTGTCAGCAAGGCCGGCGCGCCGGGTGGGTTGACGCTGAACGGATGGGTTGCGCTTGATTCCAAAAACAATCGCACAAGTATCCGACTCAGCAACGTCACTTATAATGGCGCAATCGCCGACAGCGCGTTTTCATGGAAAGATCCACGGCCTGTCAGACGGAAATCTTAAAATTGGTCGACGAACCGATGCTCATGATCGACAAGCTCCCTAGCTGAATGGATTCGTTCATGTGAACGACAGGAAAGTCATCCTATAATTTGATGGTCAGCGATTGAGAGTTCGTGTGGTTTTCCCCCTGTTGCCCACGACGTTAAATCGTCGCTGATACCCGCGTGACGAACGCAAGCTTAGCCCTCATCCCAAATGCCCCCGGGGTGAGGGCTTTGCTTTTTTGCCGCTGATTTCACTTCACCGACTTGCCCCTGCCGCTTCTGGCATATAGGGCCATATTCTTATGTCACAGACCATCCGTATCGCCTCGTGGAATATCAATTCGGTTCGCGCCCGCATCGACATCGTCGAACGCTATCTGAAAGAAGAGGCGCCTGATGTCCTGTGCTTGCAGGAAACCAAAGTCATCGACAGCCTGTTTCCCGAAGGATTGTTTCGGCAGCTTGGTTATCGCCATATGGTTTTGAATGGCCAACCCATGCATCACGGCGTGGCAATTGTAAGCAAGCTGCCTTTAATCAACCGCCGCGTTGAAGATTGGCAAGCGAATGGCGAAGCGCGGCATGTGGGTGCGGAACTTAATGTCGATGCCGCAAAAGGTGTGCGGATCGACAATGTCTATATTCCCGCTGGCGGCGAAGTTCCCGACAGCGAAGTGAATTCAAAATTCGGACAAAAGCTTGGGTTCCTTTCGCGCATGACCGAGTGGTCGCGTGCGGTCACCAGCCCGACCATATTGACGGGTGATTTTAACGTTGCACCGCTTGAGCATGATGTTTGGAGCCATAAGCAGCTCGTCAATGTCGTCAGCCACACAAAGATTGAATGCGAACATCTTGCCGCGATCAAGGAAGCAGCAGACTGGGTCGATATCGCGCGGCATTTTGTCGAGCCGTCGAAGAAGCTTTACACATGGTGGAGCTACCGCGCGCAGGATTGGGAGACATCCGACCGTGGCCGCCGGCTTGACCATATGTGGGTGACGCCTGACTTGAAGGATAAGGCCAAGTCGCATGTGGTGCATAAGCATGTGCGCGGATGGGGCAAGCCATCTGACCATGCGCCTATCGTCACGGAATTTGCCTTTTGAGCGGTAAGCCCGCAATCGAGGGCGATGCGCGCCGTGCGGCGTTGGCCATTGATGCGCTGCGTCGTGGCTGGGCTATCACCGTCGAACATCTCGGCCAAGACCTTTGCCTTTTGCCGATAGAAACCGCACGCGACGTTGCGGGTACGCACGCGATCCTGCTTTCCGCGAGCCGCGCGGCTACATTGAAACTCATGAACCAGCGCGCCGCCGCCGATACCGCTTTGCCGGTGATGATAAAGGCGCCAGCGGACGTTGATATCAACCTTGCGTTGGCGGTGGCGGATCCAACGCTCGATTTGCGTTACCCGATGAAGGGCCCGTTTGAAGCATTGGCCCTCGCCGATGGGCCCTCTGCTGCTGCGGCCATTGAGCTTGCGCGGCTCGCAGGGCTGCTTCCCGCCTTTTTGGTCTTGCCCGATTCGGAGCGTGCGTCTGCGACCCTATCCCCGCAGGATGTCGCTGCGTTTGATGATAGCGGGGCGCTGCATATTGCGGCGCGTGCGCGGCTACCGGTTGCTGCGAACGCGGATGCTGAAATCGTCGCGTTTCGAACGGACGTGGACGCGTCAGACCATGTCGCGTTGTTAATGGGCAAACGCGATGGTACGCCTCCTGTCGTCCGATTGCATAGCGAGTGCCTTACGGGCGATGTCCTTGGAAGCCTGAAATGCGATTGCGGCCCTCAACTGCACGAAGCGTTACAACAAATCTCCGACGCAAATTGGGGCATACTTTTATATTTGCGTCAGGAGGGCCGTGGCATTGGCCTGATCAACAAACTGCGTGCTTATGCGCTGCAGGATCAGGGATTTGATACCGTCGATGCAAATACCCGATTGGGCTTTGCCATTGATGCACGCGATTTTTCGGTCGCCGCCCGCATGCTTGAACTGCTTGGCGTATCCAACGTGCGGTTGCTTACGAACAATCCTGAAAAGGTTGAAGGCCTTAGGTCCGCAGGCATATCTGTCGAAGAGCGATTACCGCTAAAAATCGCGGCGAACCCGCATAATGCACATTATCTCGAAACGAAAAAGAGCCGCACGGGTCACGCGCTTTAGCTGCTTGCCGCAAGTCGGGGGCTTTAGTTGAAACAGACGGAACATCTGGCGCAAATTGCAGTATGTTTCTGATGTCCGGATGTTCGAGGACCTGGCTATTTGAACCTTATTGCGGGCCTTCTTCATCCCGTGACGATCTGGGTTCCCTGCGCCCGATAGCGCGCTCGATAAATGCGTCATCCAAAGGTTCTGGTTCAGTCGCTGGCATTGCACCGGGATCGCCAAGCGCAGGGTCGCCCTCAATCGGCATGCCGTTTTCGTCGAGCAGCAGTCCCTCGCCCCCTTCGCCAAGCAAAAGGTCTTCGCCTTCTAATTGCTCAGGGAAGGTTACTTCCGTCGCAAAATTTTCAACGGGTCGGCCGGATACTGCAACCCGCATATAGGCTGCCCACGCTTGCGCTGGCGCACGGCCGCCTTCCAATCCGCCGATCGAGCGCGCATCGTCGCGGCCCATCCAGACCCCTGTTGTCAAACCACTCGAAAACCCAAGGAACCAACCGTCCTTATTACTGGTCGTGGTGCCTGTCTTTCCTGCGACAGGACGACCGATATTGGCGGCCCGACCGGTGCCCGTTGCAACTGCCGTCTGCATGAGATCCGTCATGGCGGCGGCGACCCAACCCTCTACCAATTGCACCGATTTAGCGGGCGTTGCTGCATATAAAATCTCACCATCAATGGTGGTGACTTTGGAAATCCCATAAGGGGTAATGCTGCGGCCATTGGCACCCACGGATGCGAAGGCCTGCGTCATGTCGATCACGCGGGTTTCCGATGTCCCAAGCACCATTGAAGGCTGCGTGTTGATGGGTGTCGAAATGCCAAAACGGCGCGCTATGTTGGCAATGCTGCTGGTGCCAACCTCTTGCCCCAGCTGCGCCGCGACCGTATTTTTCGAATAGGCAAACGCCGTCCGCAGTGAAATTTCACCGGCGTAATTGCCGTTGCTGTTTTTGGGCTCCCAGCCTTCGATTTCAACGGGTTTATCCTCAACCAAGTCTTCCGGACGGAACCCGGCTTCGAACGCGGCAAGGTAGACAAACAACTTCCATGCTGAGCCGGGTTGCCGGACTGCTGTGACCGCACGGTTATAATTGCTGGTTACATAATCGGTCCCGCCAACCATCGCTTTAACCGCGCCGTCGCGGTCAATCGACACCAGCGCGCCTTGCGCGCCGCGCGGTGCGTTTGTCGCGATGGCTGCCGTTGCCGCGCGCTGCATTCTCAGATCAAGCGTGGTCCAGACATCAATGGGTTTTTCGGTCTCGTCGATCAGACCATCCAATTGTGGCAAAGCCCAGTCGGTGAAATAACGGACGCTGTCTTGCGGTTGCTGTTTCGCCATTTTCACATCAGCCGGCTTCACCTGTGCGGCTTCGGCAGCAGAAATCATCCCTGCATCCTGCATGACCCCGACCACCACCGTGGCGCGGTCAATCGCAGCCTGCGCATCTGCTGTTGGTGAATAATGCGATGGCGCCTTTACAAGGCCTGCAATGATTGCGGCTTCGGCGAGGTTTAGATCTTCCGCGCCATGATCAAAGAATTTCCGGCTCGCCGCATCAACACCATAAGCACCGCCGCCGAAATAGACCTTGTTCAGATATAATTCGAGTATCTGGTCCTTTGAGAATTTCGTTTCCATCGCCAGCGCAAGGATGACCTCGCGGATTTTGCGCCCGAATTCCTTGTTGCTGTTCAGGTAAATGTTGCGTGCCAGCTGCTGCGTGATCGTTGAGCCACCTTGGGTCCAGCGCCCATCAATTGCGCGTACATAAAGTGACCGCGTGATCCCAATAGGGTCGACACCCGGATGTATATAATAGCGCCGGTCTTCAACCGCGACCATCGCGTCCTTCATTTCAGACGGCAGCTGATCAATGCTCAGCCATCGCCCGAAACTTGGCCCAAGCGATTGTATAACTGTGCCATCGGCAGCACGGACACGGATCATCTGGCCATTGGGCGATGCCTTTAAATCTTCAAAGCTGTCGATTTCGCCGCGGGCAATGGCGACAAAAATCCCCAACACCATGACGCCAAGCACCGCCGCGATAACGCCGCCTTTGATGATACGTAAAATCCACGTTCTCATTGGGCGACGTTCTTTCGAAATTTTGCGCGCGCGTGCCATTGCAAAGGGTGTTAATCGGT
Organism: Sphingomonadaceae bacterium PASS1; assembly: GCA_002255985.1. GTDB lineage: Bacteria > Pseudomonadota > Alphaproteobacteria > Sphingomonadales > Sphingomonadaceae > Sphingorhabdus_B. The sequence goes on along the minus strand of NKIR01000008.1, from coordinate 97,632 downwards.
CACGGACTCGCCGACAAGCGCGTTCTTATTCGGGGTCGAATGTAAGCGCTGCGCTGTTGATGCAGTAACGCAGCCCTGTGGGCCCCGGACCATCTGGAAATACATGCCCCAAATGCCCTTCACACGCCGCGCAACGCACCTCGGTGCGGACCATGCCGTGCGAGACATCGGTGTGCTCATCAATGGCTTCACCGTCTGCAGGCGCGGTAAAGCTTGGCCAACCCGAACCGCTGTCAAATTTGGTGTCAGATGCAAATAGGGTCGTGCCGCATCCGGCGCAGCGAAATTCGCCTTCGCGCTTTTCATCGGTCAATTTGCCCGCAAAGGCCCGCTCGGTTCCGGCCTCGCGCAGGACGTGATATTGAACCGGGTCTAATTCTGCGCGCCACTCGGCTTCGGACTTAATAATTTTTTCCATGAAACGGCCTTTCGTTGATGCGGATGTGGGGCTGTTTGCCATCGTGTTCAAGAGCCCTGTTTAACGGACGCTTTAAGATGTTCGACATATGAAATGCAGGCTAGAGCGGCACACTGAAAATGTGAATCATGTAATTCTTGGGATTCCCTTTGATTGAGAACTGTGATTCACTGCTCATGGAGGTGGATCATGGGCAAAAGCAGTTCGTCGGATTTACGGGTTCGGATCGTTGGAGAGATTGAGAGCGGTCATTCATGCCGGGCAGCAGCTCGCCGATTTGGGGTGAGTGCTGCCACTGCGGTTCGGTTGGCGCAACGCAAGGCGCGGACGGGATCGATCACGCCGGAGAGGCAAGGTCGCCCGCCTGGCAGGGGTCCGCTGTCGGCGCATGCGGATGTTCTGATCAGCTGGATCGATGCCGAAGGCGACATTACGATGCCGGAACTGGCGGTCCGGTTGTTTAAGGAGCACGGGGTGAAGGCGCATCCAGCTTCCCTGTCCCGGTTGCTGCTTGCGCACGGATTTACCGTCAAAAAAAACTCTGCTGGCGAGCGAAACCGATCGCGCTGACATTGTTCGTGCCCGGCGCGTATGGCAGTCGCACCGGCAGCCCTGGATGAAGAGACGACCGGAAAGGCTCGTCTTTATCGACGAAACCGGGACCACGACCAAGATGACACGGCTGCGGGGGCGCGCGCGCCGGGGACAGCGGCTGAAGATGAAGGCCCCGTTCGGTCACTGGGGAACACAGACCTTCATCGCGGCCTTGCGCCATGACGGCCTCACCGCTCCGTGGGTCATTGACTGTCCCATGAACCGAAAAATCTTTGAAACCTACGTCGAAACCCAGTTAGCTCCGACGCTCCAGCGCGGTGACATGGTCATCCTTGATAACCTGTCGAGCCACAAAAGCGAGAAGGCCAAAGCCATCCTCAAAGAGCGCGGGGCGTGGTTCCTCTTTCTGCCGCCCTACAGTCCAGACCTGAACCCAATCGAGATGGCGTTCGCCAAACTCAAGGCGCACCTGCGCAAAGCAAAAGCACGCAGCATCGATGACCTGTGGAAGGCCGTTGGATCAATCTGCGACCTTTACACCCCGGAGGAATGCTGGAACTATCTCAAGCACGACGGCTATGTTGCAGATTAAATGCACGAAGCTCTAACGCAAGACCAGGTCGTAAGCTAGGCGCTATGGAGGCGTTGGGGCCATTCCCGTCACTGCGCAATATCAGTAATCAGGCGCGGCGCGATGCTGCACGAGCAATGCGGACAAGCTCTTCTTCCAATATCGTGCCAGCCAGGCCATCGCGGACATGCATAAGCTTGGATTCCACCTCAAGCAGATGGCTGTTCAATCCCGCAAGCCGCGCTGATGGCCAGCGCGTAAGTTGCTGCGCGTACATGTCGGCGTCTTTCCAGAATATCGAACGGGTCGCTTTTACGACTGCGCCGGGGTTCGAACCATTGTCGACCTTTGTGCGCATAGCCGAGAGCAACGTCACCCGCCGCTGCATCGCGCGGATGATGCGGATGGCATCTACCCCCATGTCGCGCGCGGCGACAAGTTCACGCCCCGTGCCGCGCAAATCGCCGCCCATGACTTGATGGATGAGGCCATTGATATTTTCCTCGCCCGTTTCCGCGGACAAGGCTTCGAATATGGGAACTTCAACGGTCGCGGGGCGTTGCGGCGACGAATCATAATATAAGGACAGCTTTTCGATTTCGGCCTGCGCCAGTTTCCGGTCCTGACCCGTGTAGCGCGCAATCCGCGCTGCCAGTGGCCGGTCAATCTTCAGCCCCATCGTGGCTGCGTACGCCATTACGGCGGCGGCAGCATCGCCTTCCTCTGGCAGGTAACAAATATGCACCATCGCGCGGGGATGGGCCTCGACAAGCTTGCGCAACTTGCTGGCCTTGGTCAGATTGCCTGCGGTCGCGATGACAGGATTGGCTTCGCCTTCAAGGGCGAGCAGGTTTTCGACGGCAGCAACGCCTTCTTCACGTCGGAAGTTCAGCCGGATGTGGCGCTTATCGCCAAATAACGAAAGCGCTGACGCCTCGTCCGCCAGAAGCGCGGGGTCATTACGAATACGGTCGCTGTCGATATCTATCCGTTCCGAACCCGTCAGCGCAGCGGACATTTGGGATGCGATGTCAGCGGCCGCCGATTCATCCTGCCCGAAAATGAAAAACAGCCGGATCTCCGGACGTGTGCCAATGGCACCTATAAAGCTGCGTTCTTTTGCGTTGCTCATTCGCCGCGGGCGTAGATCGAAAGCCGGGTGACAATCTGATCCGCGACCTTCTGCGCCAGATTTTCCAGCGCACTGTTTTCACCAGCGATGGTGGCATATTCCGAACCGGCGACATCGATACCTGCGTCGGACCCCGCGGTTGCATCAAGCACGGTTTCACCGGTAGCGACCGAGATCAGTTGATAGCGTGCGCGCAATGTTCGGCGTTCTCGTGTGACCGTATCGTCGGCACGCACGCCAAAGCCCTCAATCCGGTCATCAAGTGTGACGACCAAGCGGAATTGGGCGACGTTGCTGTCTTGAGCCCCAAGTCGGTCCGTTAACGCATTGCGCATCAACCAACCGCTTTTGCCTTCGATTGTAGCGACCGATACGGAACCCAGCGTCGTTGCCACCGCGCCCTTTGATCCACCGCTGTACAGAGGCTGCAATCCGCATGCGGACAGCATCAAGGCAAGCAAGATGGGGGCGAGGAAACGGTTCATAGGACGATGTTGACCAACCTATCGGGCACGACGATGATTTTCCGGATATCGGCACCGTCAATGGCATGCTGAACCTTTTGGCTGGCAAGCGCAAGCGCCTCCACTTCGGTTTGTGGCAGTCCCTTGGCAACGGTCAGCGTATCGCGCAGCTTGCCCTTCACCTGAATGGCAATGGTCACTTCGTCTTCCACCAGCAGCGCAGGGTTGACCTCTGGCCAAGGTGCGTCGGCGATAAGGCCACCACCTGATGCCGCGCCAAGCTGGGTCCATGCCTCTTCGGCCAAATGCGGAACCATTGGCGCGGACAGCGTCACAATAGTGCGGATCGCTGTATCGCGGCTGGCCGAAGGCGCAGCCTTTTCAATGGCATTGGCAAGGTCGTAGATTTTTGCGACCGCCTTGTTGAACGCGAGCGCCTCGATGTCTGTGCCGACGCCAGCGATAATCTGGTGCGTTTTGCGGTCCAGTGCCTTGTCGACACCTTCGGCGCCACTGACCTGACTTGTCAGACGCCACAGGCGCTGCACAAATCGCCAGCAACCCTCAATGCCTGCTTCGGACCATTCAAGATCGCGTTCGGGCGGGCTGTCGGACAGCATGAACCAGCGAACGGCATCGGCGCCATATTGGTCCACAATATCGTCTGGATCGACGACATTCTTTTTGGACTTGGACATCTTTTCGATGCGACCGGCGACCGCAGGGGCGCCGCTGTCGATAATGGTCCAGATGTCGCCGTCACGCCGCACCTGATCGGGGCTCAGCCATGTTCCCTTGGCATCCTGATAGGTTTGGTGCGTGACCATGCCTTGCGTAAACAGCGAGGCAAACGGCTCTTTCACATCGATCATGCCAATATGGCTGAGCGCACGGGTCCAGAAACGGGCGTAGAGCAAATGCAAAATCGCGTGCTCGACACCGCCAATATACTGGTCAACCGGCAGCCATTTTTCAGCCGTCACACGGTCGAAGGGCTTGTCGTGCGGCTGGCTGGCGAAGCGGATGAAATACCAGCTGGAATCGACAAAAGTATCGAGCGTATCGGTTTCGCGGCGCGCCTCTTGATGACATTTGGGGCAGTCGACCTTGCTCCAGGTCGGGTGACGATCCAGCGGGTTGCCGGGGATGTCAAAGCTGACGTCTTCGGGCAATTTCACCGGCAGCTGGTCATTCGGCACGGGGACCGCGCCACATGCCTGACAATGGATGATCGGGATTGGTGTGCCCCAATAACGCTGGCGCGAAACGCCCCAGTCGCGCAGGCGATATTGCGTTTGGCCTTGGCCCCAGCCTTCTTTCTCGGCCTTTGCGATCACATCAGCCTTCGCCTGATCGACGGTCATGCCGTTCATCCAGTGCGAATTCACGATAACACCGGGGTTGGTGTAGGCGACATTTCCGTCAAAACTGCTGTCGGTCAAATCGCCATCGGCAACGACGCGCGTAACGGGCAAATGATATTTGCGCGCGAAATCAAGGTCGCGTTGGTCATGTGCTGGGCAACCAAAGACCGCGCCCGTGCCGTAATCCATCAAGACGAAATTGGCGACATAAACGGGCAAGTGCCAGCTTGGATCCAGCGGGTGCTCGACGGTTAGGCCCGTATTGAAGCCAAGCTTTTCAGCGGTTTCAATGTCTGCCGCTGTCGTCCCGCCCTTGCGACATTCCGCGATAAAGTCCTGCAAATCAGGCGCGTTGGCAGCCATCTTTTGTGCGACTGGGTGGTCGGCGGCAATGGCGATAAAGCTCGCGCCGAACATGGTGTCGGGGCGCGTTGTAAACACATCAATGCCGTCGTCACCGCCCGGAAAGCGGAAGCGGCATTTCAGACCTTGCGATTTGCCAATCCAGTTTTCCTGCATCAACCGCACCTTGTCGGGCCATTGGTCAAGCGACCCAAGGCCAACAAGCAATTCTTCTGCAAAGTCGGTAATCTTCAAAAACCATTGGCTCAGCTTGCGGCGTTCAACGGGCGCACCTGATCTCCAGCCCTTGCCGTCGATCACTTGCTCGTTGGCAAGCACCGTCATGTCGACAGGGTCCCAATTGACAGCCGACTCTTTGCGATACACGAGCCCGGCGGCATACAGCTTCAGGAACAACGCCTGTTCATGGCCGTAATATTCGGGTTCACAGGTCGCGAGTTCGCGGGTCCAGTCAATCGCAAAGCCAAGCCGCTTCAGCTGCGCTTTCATGTTCGCAATATTGTCGCGCGTCCAACCGCCGGGGTGGACCTTTTTCTCCATCGCCGCATTTTCGGCAGGCATGCCGAAGGCGTCCCAACCCATTGGGTGAAGCACTTCATGTCCGGTCATGCGCTTATATCGCGCTAACACGTCACCCATGGTATAGTTGCGCACATGGCCAATGTGGATGCGGCCCGATGGATAGGGAAACATTTCCAGGACATAGGCGCGTGGCTTTGTCGAGTTATCGTCCGCAACAAAGCTGCTGCGTTCTTCCCAAATCTTTTGCCACCGCGCGTCGGCGACGTGCGGGTTAAAACGCTCAACATTCGTCATAACAATTATCCGGTGATTGAAGACCGGCGAAGGTCACGCGCCTTGGTGAGGATGACCGCCTCAAGCTTTTGAACGGTTGCGGCACGCAGCGGCGCTGCGACCCACTGGCCATTTTGCAAAACTTCGCGGCTGCCGGCGACGCGCAGTGCGTCTGCACGCAAATCTTGATCAAGGATCGAAATGGTCAGCTTAACGCGCTCGCCAGGGCTTTGCGGGTTCACGTACCAGTCGGTGACAATGACACCGCCCGACGAGTCGGTTTGCAGCAACGGCATGAAGGACAAGGCATCAAGCGATGCGCGCCACAGATAGCTGTTTACGCCGATCGTGGTGACTTGGCTGGCCGCGAGATCCGCCTTCGGACGCTCCCTTCCGCCACAGCCGGACAGCAGCCCCAAGCTTAACAGGCTGCCGGTCGCAATAATGAGTGCCAAGCGGGTGGTGCGCATAAAATGTCCTTGAACAATGAAATATCTGAAACCTCTATAGCGGCTTGCTGTCCGGAGCAAGCTTTCTGGCTGCTGAACGGCGCGCAATTAATGCTGCGCTCATCTTTGTCCAGCTATGCGATTGTGGACATCATGCAACATTTGGCTAAAAATCGTGTTATTGGAACGATAAAGTAGATAGGCCCCTTTTGAATCTTTCAAAGCCGGCCTATAGAAAATGCAGACAGGGGAGTCGGTGAACGAGTATCATGGACGTGAAGCGGGCATATAAGCGGAAATACGCGACCATTGCGGCAGTATTGCTAGCAACAGGTTCGCTCGCGGTTTCGCCCCTCGTTGTTCCTGCCTTTGCCGCAAAGGCTTTTTCGCAAGAGCCGTCAGCTGGACCAAACTGGATTTCGATGTTCACGCCTGCGGGCGGTGACAGCATTTTGGCGCAGAAATTCTCGGCGGCACGCATTGAACCAAATGCGCGTTTCCCATTTACGCCTGCAAACGCCGGTGACAGCCGTACAATCACAGTGGCAGCGCGCGTCAATTCGCGTTTGACGGCCGGCGCAGTTTCGATCCGTAATGCTCTGGCACCCAGCGAAGTCGGCGCGGGCAAGGGGCTTCGTCTTTCGGCGGTCGACTATCGTTTGACCGCATCAAAGGGCTGGCAAGGCTTTGCACTGCCTGCCGCACAGCGTCGCGCAGTCAAAACACCTCTGAGCGAACTTGGAAAAAGCGGCTTCTCTTTGGATGAGACCGCAAGCAAGCCAAGCAAGTTCAGCACCAATATCAAATTGGACCAGAGCCGCGAATTGGCGCCTCCCGCGCGCGGCAGTGCAGCGTCGGGCGACTACAAGCTTGATGTTGGCGGAAGCTTCTCAATCAGCCGTAAAATCGATGTGACCGCCGGTGTTCGCTATGCCAGCGAAAATGACCGCGTCATTCCGTTGGCTGACAACCGCAAGGACAGCGAAGCTGTCTATGTTGGAACCAAAATCCGCTTCTAAGCGGTCCTTTTCTTAAACGCATCAATCGCCGCCCAACCGTGGACCAACCGCGGCGGAAGCATCTGTGCGTTTTGGCGGTTCATGCCGCCCAGGGCGATGATGCGGCCAGACAACGCCAGTTTTGCGAGCCGGTTAAAGGGTAATGGCCCCAGCGGTCGCGCGCCGGGGTGACTGTTTGTTGCGAAAATAGGCGATAGGAACACAAGGTCTGGGCTTGCCGCCTTCACCCCCGCAATTTCACGCGCATCATGGACTGGCGCGCTGTGCAGCAATTGCGACGCGCGACGGCTTCTTTGATGAAAACCATCGGCGTGCCAGCGCATCGCCGTTCGCTCGTCCCCCGCCAGCAGGACAACATGCCCGCGCCGCCGGCAAATGCGCATGACCTGCCCGAACAGAAATTTTCGTGCCGCCGCGTCCAAATGATAGTGCCGGAAGATGACGCCCGATCGTGCGGGAAGCCGCTGAATGGCGGGCAACAGGTCGCCCCCCAGACGTTCGTCGGTCATCAGCCAGATCTTCGGCAGGGGGTGGCTTCGCGGCATAGTTCTGCCTATAGCGTCGCGCTATGCAGGAAGCGACACCAGAAACAACCGCCGGTCCTTTGACCGCAATCCGTGAACGCATGGCGGCAGCCGCCAAGATGGCTCGGCGTGCGCCAGACGACATCCATCTGATTGCGGTGTCGAAAACCCGTGCCGCGGAGGACATTGAGCCGCTTATTCACCAGGGCCAAATGCTCTTCGGTGAAAACCGCGTTCAGGAGGCGGCGACCAAATGGCCAGCGTTGAAGCAGCGCCACCCCGGCGTGCAATTGCATCTGATCGGGCAGCTTCAATCCAACAAGGCCGACGAAGCGGTTGCCTTGTTCGATATGATCCATTCGGTTGACCGGCTTTCGCTGGTTAACGCGCTTGGCAAGGCGATGGAAAAGCAGGCGCGCTACATTCCGTGCTTCATTCAAGTAAACATCGGCGCTGAAGAGCAAAAGGGTGGCTGCGCGGTTTCGGAACTGCCTGCATTGATTGCGGCGGCAAAGGATAGCGGCATTCCATTGGCGGGGCTGATGTGCATACCGCCAGCATCCATTGAGGCCGCGCCATTTTTTGCATTGCTGGCCGAGCTCGCGGCGCGCCACGATTTGCCGCAACTGAGCATGGGCATGTCGGAAGATTTCGACACGGCGATCATGATGGGCGCGACCTATGTGCGCGTTGGCACAGCCTTATTTGGCGCGCGCAGCAGCCCCGCTTAAGGCAAAGCGCGCATAGCCCGCCTTGGTCGCGACCAAGGCCTCAACCGTCTCGCCATCCGCCAAATCGCAGGCGCGCGTGATGGCGCTGTCCTGCACATCAAGGCCTCCGGTGAGCGCGCCAAATGCGGGCATGATGATTTTGCGCGCAGTTTTGACAAAGCACCGCCGCGCGACCATTCGCCCACGCAACACCTGCCGGAACTTCGGGTGAAAATGCCCCGATATTTCGGGATTGGGATCACCGCGTTGCGCCTCGTGCCGCAGTGTGATGCCTGACAGGCATATTTCGTCGTGCGTTTTGCCACCCCAGATGCCCGAAACCGCGCGGTCATGGTTTCCGGTAATCCAGAGCCATTCGGTGTCGCGGGCCAAGTCGATTAGCAATGCCGCTGCCGGTTCCGCCAGTCGGGCCTCCCCGTCATCGTCGTGGAAATTGTCGCCCAAGGATATGATCTTGGTTGGCTTATATTTGGCGCAGAGCGCCGCGATGTCCTCAAGCGTTGCGATGCTGTCGTAGGGCGGCAGCATCTGGCCATTTGAGGCGTAGGCGCTGGCCTTCTCCAAATGCAGATCGGACACCAGCAGCGCATCTTGGGCAGGCCAATATAAGGCGGCCCCACCGGCAACCTCGAATGACTGACCCCCAAATTCAAAAGTATGCGACATCGCCTGTGCCTATGCGGATTGTCTATCTGTGGCGCAAGCCGTTGTGGGCCGCGTTCCTATAAAGCGAGTGCCACACGCGTTCAAACGCCCTTTGGCGGATCGAAGCCCACCCGCCGGTTGCTGAAATCAATCAGCACGCGGTCAAAAAGTTTCAGCGCGTCCATGCCGAGCAAGATCGCTGGCCGATCCTGAAGGTTCAGTGCCGTGAAGGCATAATTGTCGGCGAAGGTCATCGGCATATCTTTAATGGTCAGCCCGCCGACCTCGATTTCGCGAATTTGGGTATAGTCACCGTTCAGGATGGTGCCGGTCACACTGCGCAGCTTCACTGGAATGAAGTCAAAGACGCGGTGGCGCCTGCGCAGCTTATCGCGCAGGGCAAAATTGGCCATGCTGCTTTGCGCGCCGGTATCGAGAATGATGTCGACCTTAATGCCATCAATCCGCGCGCTCGACAGTATCATCCGGCCCGCCTTGCGCCGCGCCTGCACGACAATCATGCCATTTTCGAGCTTTGTCTTGCCGCGCGTTTTACGCGACGGCAGCACATCCATTGTCTGATGTACGAAATCGAGATGCACCCGATTGTCCTCCAGACTGTCGATACCCAAGAGCCCATATGCGCCGAGGTTCGCGCGTTCCAGACCGGGTGCCTCAACGCCCTGCAAGTTAACCGACGCGGTGGAAATGCTGTCAATGAAGAAGCTGTTGACCTGATATCGTCCCGATATGGTCGCGAGCGTGAGCGTTGGGCCTGCCTCTAAGGCAAGCTTGCGCGCGAGATCATTTGCTATGACGGTCCGCTCTGCGCCGGTGTCGACGATGAAGGGGACGGCGTCGCTGCCGTTCACGCGCACCTGCACCGTCATCCGGTCGCTACGGTCAATGCCGAACTGTTCGGTGATTGCGGCAACATCAGAAGGCACATCAGGCGTAACCTGCGGCAGCTCCTGCGCCATTGCCGATGTGCTTAAAAATAGGCCGATGAATCCACGCGCGATGCGTTGCATTTCAAATCTCCAGTCCCGCCACAATACGCCTCTTTACACACAGCGACAAGGCATGGCCCGCCGAACCACATCCGCCTTTTTTCGAAGCGGACACAAAGTCGTTTGTTGCGGCGGCAGCTTTGCGTTAGCCTCCGCACTATAAAATTAGAGAAGGGTATAATAATGAAGAAACTTCTTTTGATTGCCGCGCTGGCTTTGCCCATGGCGCCCGCCTTTGCCGATGCGCCGAAGCCAGACGCACTCGTCGCCGACGGCATTCCTGCAGTGCCGGATGAACTTCCCGTGCAGACGCGGCCCTATATGGAGTTTCGTACGGCAAGCTTCGCCGGTTGGCATCCCACCGACAAATCCATGCTGATCGCGACCCGTTTCGGCAATACCGCGCAGTTGCACCGCGTCGCCGGGCCGATGATGGCCCGTAAGCAGATTAGCTTTGAGGCGGAGCCGGTTGGCGGCGGCAGCTGGGCGCCAAAAACCGGCGACATTTTGCTGACGCAGAAGGATATTGGCGGGAATGAATTCTTCCAAATCTATGCGCTGAAGGATGGCAAACTCACGCTTCTGACCGACGGCAAAAGCCGCAACAGCATCAACGCGTGGAGCGATGACGGAGAGTTGTTCGCCTATACGTCTACGCGGCGCAACGGCACCGACAATGACATCTATGTGATGAACCCGCGCGACCCATCGACAAGCCGGATGGTTGCCGAAGTCAAAGGCGGCGGTTGGAATGTCAGCGCGTTTTCGCCCGACAAGAAAAGCGCCGTCGTTGGGCAATATTTGTCGGTCAGCAACGTCGACATGTCGCTTCTCGATCTGGCCACGGGCAAGATGACCCCCATTGGCGACCATACCAAGGATATCGCCATTGGCGGCGCTTCTTTTGCGCCCGACGGTTCGCTGTGGGTTACATCTGACGAAGGTTCGGATTTTCAGCGACTGGGGACCATCGACATCGCCACCGGAAAATTCACACCGCGCGGTCCTGCAGAGAAATGGGATGTCGACAGCTTCGACATTTCACCGGACGGCAGTTTCATCGTTTACGAAACCAACGAGGCGGGAACGAGCAAGTTGAAATTGCTTGATCTCAAAACCAACAAGGTCCGCGTTGTGGATGGCTTACCCACAGGCATCATCGGCGGGCTCGAAGTCTCCGAATGGGGCGAGATAGGGGTCACTTTCACCTCGGCACGCAGCGCGGCTGACGCGTACAGCGTTGACCCAAAAACGCTGAAGGTGACCCGCTGGACCGAAAGCGAGACGGGCGGTCTTGATGTGTCGAAGAATGTCGAGCCGGAATTGCTGACGGTCAAAAGCTTTGACGGGTTGCCCGTGTCGGGCTTCCTCTATCGCCCCGATCCGGCAAAGTTCCCTGGCAAGCGGCCAATGATCATGAATGTGCATGGTGGTCCGGAGGGGCAATCACGGCCCGGCTTCCAAGGGCGCAGCAACTATATGCTGAATGAAATGGGTGTCGCCATATTCTACCCCAATGTCCGCGGCTCAACCGGATACGGCAAAACCTTTGTCGGCCTCGACAATGGCCCGTTCAAACGCGAGGATTCGGTCAAAGACATGGGCGCGTTTCTGGGGACGCTGGCCAAAGACCCCTCGCTTGATGCAGGCCGCTTTGGCCTCGCTGGCGGGTCTTACGGCGGCTATATGTGCTATGCCGCCGCCGTGCAGTTTAAGGATCAATTGCGCGCCACGAACTGCATTGTCGCCATTTCCAACTTCGTCACTTTCCTTGAAAACACCCAAAGCTATCGCCGCGATTTGCGCCGCGTAGAATATGGCGATGAACGCGATCCGGCACAGCGGGCAAAGCTGCTTGAGATATCACCACTCACCCGCGTGGCGGAAATCACGAAGCCGATGTTTGTTGTCACCGGTGGGAACGATCCGCGTGTGCCAGCATCCGAAGCCGATCAAATCGTAAAGGCCATCCGCGACAGGGGCGGTGTCGCTTGGCATTTGTTGGGCAAAAATGAAGGCCATGGCTTCGCCAAGAAGGAAAATGTCGACTATCAATTCTGGTCGACATTGATGTTCTGGAAGCAGAATTTGCTGAATTGACCTAACGTCTCGTCATCCTGAAACCAGTTCGGGATGACGAAGCGTGGTGGTCGAGGCTAAGGCGTCATCGCAATGCCGGCGAGGCTTTCGGCCTCCATCAGCAGCGCGTCATCGACCGACCCCTGCACCACACTCTCGCGGCCGATCATCACAAGCAACGGCACGGCGAGGGGGCTGACGCGCTCCAGATCGACATGCAGCATGGTGTCGGCGGCGCGGTCCAGCAAATCACCAAGCCGTCCAACGTCCGTCAACCGCGTGCGCGCGTCGGCCCACGCCGCCTCAAGTAACAGATGGTCGGGCTCATATTTGCGCAGCACATCATAGATAAGGTCAGTGGAAAAAGTGACCTGCTTCCCTGTCTTGCGCTTGCCGGGATGCTGCCGCTCGACGAGGCCACTGATGACGGCCACCTCGCGAAAGGCGCGTTTCAATAAATAGCTCGTTTCCACCCACTCGACGAATTCATCCGCCAAAATGTCGCAGGAGAATAAAGGGGCCGGATCGGTAATCGGCTTCAGGCTCCAGACCCCCAACGCATAATCGCTGGCGACAAAGCCCATGGGCATCAGCCCGCGGCTTTCCATACGGCGGGTGATCAGCATGCCGAGCGACTGGTGCGCGTTCCAACCTTCAAAGGGATAGGTCACCATATAGTAGCGCTTGTCGTGCGGGAATGTCTCGACGAGAAGCTGGCCGGGCTTGGGCATCTGGCTGCGATAGGCCTGCATCTCCAGCCACTCGCGCACTTCGTCGGGAAAGCGCGCCCAGCCTGCGCGATCGGTCAACATCTGCCGCACCCTGTCGGCCAAATGCGTGGTGAGCGGCAGGCGCGCGCCCATATAGCTTGGGATGTTGGTCGCAGGCTTCGTCGCGGCGCGGACAATGAGGTCGAGGTCCTTAATGGATTCGACCTCAAGCGCCATGCCGGCAAAGGTAAACGTGTTGCCGGGGCTGAGCGTCGAGGCGAAGGATTCTTCTACTTTGCCTAACTTACGGCCATTGCGGAAACGGATTTCGAGCATCGGCGCATCGACAATGATGCCTGCATTAAACCGGTGCTGCGCTGCAAATTGTGGGTGCGACAGCCGCCACCTGCCGTCGGGATCTTTGACCAGTTTCTTGAACCGGTCATACGCCCTCAACGAATAGCCACCCGTCGCGACAAAGGCGATGACGCGGGCGAAGGTTGCGGCGTCCATCGCGGAATAGGGCAGGGCAGATTGCACCTCCGCCAGCAACTGTTCCTCATCAAACGGACCCGCGCAGGCAATGCCCATGACATGCTGCGCCAAGACGTCGTAGCTTCCGGGGCGGAAGGTCTCCCCATCGCGCACACCCTCGGCCACCGCGTCACAGGCGGCCTGCGCCTCCAGATACTCAAAGCGGTTGCCGGGCACGAGGATGGCTTTCGATGGCTCGTCCATGCGGTGGTTCGACCGCCCAATCCGTTGCAGCAGCCGTGACGATCCCTTGGGCGCGCCCATCTGAATGACGCAATCGACATCGCCCCAGTCGACACCCAGATCGAGCGAGGCCGTGCACACCAACGCGCGCAGCTTGCCGTCGGCCATTGCGCCCTCGACCTTGCGGCGCGCCTCAATCGACAGCGAGCCGTGGTGAATGCCGATGGCATATTTTGGCTCATTCGCGTCCCACAATTTCTGGAAGATAAACTCGGCAAGGAAGCGCGTGTTGCAGAATATCAGCGTGATTTTGTTGCGGCCAATTTCCTCGATCAGCTGCGGTATTGCATGCTGCCCGCTGTGCCCCGCCCACGGCACGCGGCCTGCGGGGAGGAGGATGGTCAGATCCGGATCTGCCGCCGCCTCGCCTTCGACCAGGCGCACTTGTTCGATGTCGCCATGGGGCGCGAGCCACGCGCGATAGTCGTCGGGATCGGCCACGGTGGCCGACAGGGCAACGCGCTGCAAATTGGGGGCGAGCGTTTGCAGACGCGCGAGGCTTAGGCCGAGCAAGTCCCCGCGCTTGCCATTGGCAAAGGCGTGCACCTCATCGACGATCACGCGCTGCAGCGTGGAAAACATATGCACGCTGTCTTCATGGCTGAGCAATAGCGACAATGATTCGGGCGTAGTCAGCAATATATGCGGCGGCTTTACCCGCTGCCGCGCCTTGCGGTCCGATGGCGTATCGCCAGTGCGCGCCTCGACGCGGATGGGCAGGCCCATCTCCTCTATGGGCATCAACAGATTGCGCCGAACATCGACCGCAAGCGCCTTGAGCGGGGAGATGTAGAGCGTGTGTAGGCCGTCGGCGGCATTGGTAATCAGGTCGCTCAGGCTGGGCAAAAATCCAGCCAGCGTCTTCCCCGCACCCGTCGCGGCGACGAGCAACGCATGCCGCCCTTCACCGGCTGCCTCCAGCATCTCCAACTGATGCCGCCGCGGCGTCCAGTCGCGTGCGACGAACCAGTCGAGGATGATGGGGGGTAGTGTCACAAGGGCTTAATGCCCTGCTTGCTCTCCGCGTTCCAGTCCCGATGCCGCCAATTGCGCATCAATCTGCGCCATCAGTCGGTCGAGGCCCTCTTCGGAGGACGCTTCCGCGCGTGCGACCAATACATCCTGCGTGTTTGATGCGCGCAGCAACCACCAACCATCGGCCGTGTTCACGCGCGCGCCGTCGGTGTTGTTGACGTCGGCGCCGTCTGCCGAAAGCCGCGCGAGAACTTCGTCGATAACGGCGAACTTGCGGGTCTCATCGACCTGAAAGCGCATTTCGGGGGTGTTGATCATGACGGGCATATCGCCGCGCAGTTCAGTGACGCTTTTGCCCAGCTTGGCCGAAGCGGCCATTAAACGCACCGCCGCGTAAATCGCGTCATCAAAGCCATAATATTCATGCTTGAAGAAGATGTGCCCAGACATTTCGCCCGCCAGTGGCGATCCTGTTTCCTTCATTTTGGACTTAATCAGGCTGTGGCCGGTTTTCCACATCAGTGGCTGCCCGCCAAGTTGCTCCACGCGGTCAAACAGTGCCTGCGATGCCTTCACATCGGCGATAATCGTAGCGCCCGGGACATCGCCCAGCACGTCTTCGGCATAGATCTGAAGCAATTGGTCGCCCCAGATAACGCGCCCCTCGCCGTCAATTGCGCCAATGCGGTCGCCATCGCCGTCAAAAGCCACTCCGAAATCGAGCTGCTTTTCCGCGACAAGCCTTTGCAGATCGACCAGATTTACAGGGTCGGTAGGGTCGGGATGATGATTGGGAAACTGGCCATCCACATCCACAAACAAAAGATGGTGCTCGCCGGGTAACATCTTGACCAGCTTTTCAATGGCCGGCCCCGCCGCCCCGTTGCCCGCGTCCCACCCGATGCGAAATGCCTTTTGCGGCGCCGCCTCGGCAACGCGGGCGACATATTGGTCAAGGATATCCAGATGCTCGGAAGTACCCTCACCGTCGGACCAGTCCCCTGCCGCCGCCATGCTGCCCAGCTTTTGGATATCCGCGCCGAAGAATGGTCTCCCGATGAGGACCATTTTGAAGCCATTATAATTGGCTGGATTGTGGCTGCCGGTTATTTCAATGCCGCCGTCTACATCGTCCAGAACGGCTTCGGCATAATATAGCATGGGCGTTGGCCCCATGCCAATACGCACAACGTCGACACCGCTGTCGTTCAATCCCTTGACCAGCGCCTCTTCTAACATGGGCGAGCTGACGCGGCCATCATAGCCCACGGCGGCCTTTTTGCCGCCGGCGCGGACGAGGCACGTGCCGAAGCCGCGACCAATGGCGTAGGCATCATCTGCACCAAGCGTTTCACCAATGATACCGCGAATGTCATATTCACGTAGCGAAGTCGGGTGGAAATTATGTGTCATGGGGTTCCTATTTTTGGGAGATATTCTTATAATTACAGTATAGGCTATTAATTACAGTTTTTTGTTGTTCAAGTCATCTAATAAAAGATCACGTGCCTTGTTCAACGCGGCGGCCTGTGCGTCGCTACCGCCCGCGTCGGGATGGTTTTGCGAAATCAAGGCGCGATGCCGCTCGCGAATGCGTTCGGCGGTATCGAAACGGGAAACGCCAAGCAGAACACGGGCCGCATCAAGGGCCGACGCGTCATTGTCTTTCGCGCCCTTCCCAAACAGCCGCCACGTCATCCCGCGATACCACGCCGCGGCAATCACGACTGCGCCGAGCCCTAGAACAAGGCTCCCGCGTGCAGCCAGAAAGGCGCCGCCAATGCCGAGCAATATCGGGGGTAGCTGCTGCGATTGCAGCTTTTTCTTCCAGACTGCCCACGCGAGTGCCGCGATAATCAGGAGCCCGAGAAAGGCCATTAAACGAGCGTGGCACTCTGTAGTTGGGGAAGTGCGAGGCCTGTGACAAGTTCGCGCAATTCCTGACGCGCGACAATATGCCCAGTCGCCAGTTGGCCCAAGTGGCCCTTGTCGATCAGCGTCAGTCCCGATGGGAAGAGCTCGCGATAAATGACGCGCTCGTTCAAGCCCGGCACGGACCGGAAGCCCACACGCTTGGACAATTCGGTAATGGCATTGGTCATGCGCTGCTGGTTACGCGCCTCCATATTGTGCAGCCGGTTGCGCACCACGATCCAGTCGATCGTGACACCGTCGGCTTTGGCGCGCTCTTTGCGGGCCTCCCAGATGAGCTCGGCATAGAAGCTCAATTTGCGCACTTTGAAGTTTTCCGGATCGACTTGTCCGATAAGGTCAAAGTCTACAAAGCTGTCATTGATAGGCGTGACCAGTGTATTTGCGCGCGTGGCGACGAAGCGGGCATATTTGTCATCGCGCCCCGGCGTGTCAAAAATCAGGAAATCATTCTCGGCGCCCAGTCGCTCGACTTGCCGCTCAAGTGTCGCCTGCGAATCATGCTCGAACACCTCGAAGGCAGGCATCGAAAGCGTAATGCCCCGCCGCGCAATCGTGTCGCGCCGGTTCTCGAGGTAACGAAACATTGTCTTCTGGCGTGAATCAAGGTCAATGCATGCGACGCGCGCTCCGCGCGATACCAAGGCAATGGCGACATGAACGGCCGTAGTCGACTTACCCGTTCCGCCTTTTTCATTAGCGAAAACAATGTGATGTGCCTTGCTCATATTCCCCCAAACCTGTCTCAAATAGCTTACGCCCGACATTTGCCTTGAAATGTCGCCACGCTGTCCCGCATATGCGGGTTCACTCCAAGCCAGTAAACAAGGCCGCCGATACGTGCAAACCATCAATCAACTTGGCCCATTACGGCACAATGTTTCCCTCCTCCGAAAGGAGAGGGGGCGCATTGCGCTTGTCCCGACCATGGGGGCATTACATGACGGGCATATGGCACTGGTCGACAATGCGCGGCGCCATGCCGACGCGGTGGTGGTGTCTATATTTGTGAACCCGACCCAGTTTGGCCCGAATGAAGATCTCGACGCCTATCCGCGCACGTTTGAACGCGATTCAGAACTGTTACGTGCCGCGGGTGTCGACATCTTATGGGCACCCACCGCGGCGACAGTCTATCCGCAGGGCTTTGCGACCAAGGTGCATGTCGATGGACCAAGCCGCGGATATTGCGGGGGCGCACGCCCCGGGCATTTTGACGGTGTCGCGCTTGTTGTCGCGAAATTGTTTAATCAGGTTCAGCCCGACGTTGCGCTCTTTGGCGAGAAGGATTTCCAGCAACTCGCTGTCATCCGCCAAATGGCGCGCGATCTCGATTTCGATCTCGAGATATTGGGCATTCCGATCGTGCGTGACGCAGACGGCCTGGCACTGTCCTCACGCAACGCCTATCTGACGCCTGAACAAAGGGCGGCGGCATTGGCTTTGCCAAGGGCGTTGGAAGACGCCGCCCGCGATATTCGTGCCGGCAAAGCTGTGACCGACACACTTGTCGCCGCGACTGCAAAAATATTGGCGGGTGGTTTTGATGCGGTGGACTATTTCGCGCTCGCCGACGCGGTGACACTTGAGGAACTGCATGCCTTTGACGGCCGCGAGGCGAGGCTGCTGGCGGCGGCAAAGATAGGCAAGACGCGCCTTCTTGATAATCTGGCGATGTAGCGCGCAACTCACGTTGGCGAGATTATTTTAGCTAAATTGGTACGCGGGCGCAGTTTAAACCCGCACCGCAGCAACGCTTCATTGATCAATATACGCTAATAGCTTAGCGAACCCGCTGTTTAGTTCATTTGCACCCCAGCGGTTTAAGAGGCTGGGCTTCGCGAGGCGCTTGCCCATCGGAAGGGAACGCTGGCGCTCACAAGCCGTCATGTCGAGGCAATGCCTGCGGCACGCGTGCGAGAAATCCGCCGCTCGCTCGACAAGAGCACCAAAGAATTTGAACGGCGGTTTGGCATCCCAGCGCGGACTGTCGAAGGCTGGGAGCAGGGAAGAAAAATCGATGTGGCGCACCGTGTACTTCTTACAGTAATCGCCAAATGCCCAGACTTGGTAGAGGCCGCATTGACTGAAGCTTCCTGAGTTTGTCTCTACAGACCCTAAGCCAGTCGTGCCACGAGAGCATCATAGGTGAGGCCCCTTAAGCCGAAGTCCGAACTAAGTCAGTCGCCCCTTTGACGTTAACACATCGCAAGAGCGACCCTCTAATTGACAAATGTATGTAAATCACATAGTGTCAAGACGTGAAAATTGAGTTCGACACGGAGAAAGATACCGCCAACATTGCCAGGCATGGTGTCGCGCTCGCCGTTGGTGCAAAAATATTCGACGATCAAGATGTGCTGATTGTACCAACAATCAGAGAAGAGGATCGGGAGGAGCGCTACAAGGCGATTGGCCTGATTGGCGACAAGTTGTGGACGGCCATACACGTTTATCGCGGGGATGTGGTTAGGTTCCTGTCAGTCCGAAGGAGTAACACTGGTGAACAAAGAAGTTATGATAGCCATTCCAGCTGACCCTGCCGATTGCGATGATGGCGCGGTCAGTGCCGCAGGCCTTGAACGGGGTCTGATGGGGCGGCGCATCAGGAAACTGCGAACTAGACTTGGACTTTCGCAGGCAGAGTTTGCCGAGCGTTATTCGATCCCGCTGGCCAATATACGGCAGTACGAAATTGGCAGAACATTGCCGCCGGTGGCCGTGCGTGCATACCTGCGCATCATTGAAGCCGAGCCTGAGCATGTGGCCGAGGTGCTGCGGGCGGCGTAATTGGGGTTAACACAATCAGGAGCGGTTCACTGGGGCTCGCGTGCATCCGCGTTGCACGGGTATGGACGCTATCGCCCAAATTGATACCCCTATTCACCCAATCGGCGCGCTTGGTCGCGGCGGCAAAGATTGGGAAAAACCGACTGATTGATAACTGCGCACTTTAGGCGCGCGCTTTTTCCATCAATCCGGATGCAGTTTTTACGTTTTGCGTTAACCATTTGTTATCCATAATCGGCGAGTGTGGCTTCACACAGAGGATGTGGGGACAGTAATCATGGCGAACAGTATCAAAAACGCGAATTTCTTGATCGAAAGCCGGTTGGCCGATGCGGAGCTCGGCGACGCGGACGCATTATTCGACTTGGGCATGGCGTATTCTAGCGGCGGCGGTGGGGTCGAAGTGGACCTGATTGAGGCGCACAAGTGGTTCAATCTCGCGGCCCTGAACGGCAGCGAAGAGGCGACGATGTGCCGCGCAGATATCTCCGACGAGATGACGGCGCGCGAAATCGCTGAAGCACAGCGCCAGGCGCGTGCATGGCTTCGGTCGACTGACCAGCGCCGCGCCGCCTGACACTTCGCGAAATTAAATAGCCCTCGAATTGAATACGTATTGGGTTTTATGGGGTAAGCGTAGCTTGCCGCTGGTGACCCACTAATCCTGCCTACGCTGGCAGCGTTCCGAGGCGGCGGCCGAGACTTTCTCGGGCATAAATGGCTTGGCCGAGTGACATATATAAGTGTGCAGACCGAGACACTTTGAACACATATATGTGCTCATAACAAACCTAATTGCGCACATATAAGTATGCATTACGGTCTCTTAAGAATGCACCCGAGGCGCGATTGGGGCGCGGCCTGACCGCGAGCCGCAGACTATCACTAGGAGCGCAGCACATGCCACTACCCCCCATTCACCCCGGTGAAATTCTTGCCAAAGAGTTGTCCGAACTGGGCGTGACGGCGACTGAATTAGCGCGCCAGATTGGCGTTCCAGCCAATCGGATCACGCAAATCATTCAGGGCAAGCGAGCCATTACCGGTGACACGGCACTCAGACTGGCGCACTGGCTTGAAATGACGGCGCAATTCTGGATCAACCTGCAAAGTACCTATGACCTGCGCGTCGCAGAAATTCGCTCCGGCGCCCACATAGAGCAGCTTCCAACCCGCCGGCAGTCAGCTCAGCCTGGGCAGGGCGTGCAGGTCTGAGGGGCCTAGTTGGCGTCCAGCACAGATCAGTTCTTGCAATATTGATGGTTTACAGCCACCTGCGTGCGCGGGTGCGGCAGTCGGCCTCAGTCGGACAACTCCGACGGTCACCGCCGTTACAAGAACTAAAGGCAATGACATTGCAGCCTAGCTTGCAAAGCCAACATTGTGTCGCACAGGTACGGGTGAGATGGGCGCTAGACGAGGACGTTTTTTGAAATGCCGGCACCGATACTCGTAACAGGCGCAGCCGGCTTCATTGGCCACGCCGTCGCGCATCGGTTGCTGGCGCGCGGTGAGCGCGTCATTGGCGTCGACATCGTCAATGACTATTACGACCCCGCACTGAAAGAGGCGCGCCTCGCGACTTTTGCGGGGATCAATAGCTTCGCATTTGAACGTATCGACATTGCGGACGCCGCAAAAATGGCGGCGCTTGTGCGCGACAATAATATCGTGCGCGTGGTCCACTTGGCGGCGCAGGCGGGCGTGCGCCACAGTATTGACAACCCCTTCGCCTACGAACGTTCAAATCTGGCGGGCCACCTCTCGGTGATCGAGGCGTGCCGCCATGCGGAGGGTTTTGAGCACCTCGTCTACGCGTCCTCAAGTTCAGTCTACGGCGAAAAGCCAATGGGCGGCGAGGGCTTCAAGGAAGACGAGCCCGCCAACGAACCTGTGTCACTTTACGCCGCGACCAAGCGCGCGGGTGAACTGATGAGCCAGTCCTACGCCAAATTATACGGCTTGCCGCAAACGGGCCTGCGTTTCTTTACGGTCTACGGCCCGTGGGGACGCCCCGACATGGCCTATTTCAGCTTCACCGAGAAAATCCTGAAGGGTGAGGCAATTGAGGTCTTCGGCGACGGGAAGATGGCGCGCGACTTCACGTACATTGATGACATTGTCGACGGCGTCATTGGCGCGCTCGACCACCCGCCCGCGCGCGGCGAGCACCGCCTGCTCAACATTGGCGACAGCCATCCCGTTGGACTGATGGAAATGATCGAGACGCTCGAGAAGGCCATTGGGCATCAGGCCGTCAAAGTCATGCGGCCGATGCAGCCTGGCGATGTCACGGCAACCTATGCCGACGTGTCCAAGCTGCATGCATTGACGGGCTATAAACCCAAGGTGATGCTGGCCGAAGGGCTGGAAAAATTTGCCGCGTGGTACCGCGAATATTATCGCGTCGCGCCGTCGCGCCATCGGCGGATTAGCTTTTAATTTGGGACTGCCACTCGTCTAGAGAGGCCGCCAACTTGCGGCCCGCAATTTGCCGTCCCGTCTCGCGCGGCAGGCCAAGCGAGGCCGACATCGGTCCGCCCAATAATGCGTCCCCCAGCGCCATCAGCACCATCTCAAGCGTGAGTTCATGCAGCGACGTGTCGTCCTGTCCATCCTCACTGATTTCGTCGACGAGCCTATGGATCGCCTCGATAATCGGGTCGAGCGCGTCTTCATTGCCCGACAGCAGCATCCACGACGCAAGCGCCCCCGCACCCTCGCGATCGAACTGGTCAAAAATCAAGTCGGCCAGCTCGTGCGGCGTGACCACACCGCCGCGCATTTGCACAACCGCCGCGGCAATTTTGCGACAGATCGTGTCGCCCATATAGGCCGCAAGCTCGCGCTGCAGCCCAGAGGCCGAGCCGAAATGATGCAGCAAATTGGCGTGCGTGCGGCCAATGCGCCCCGCGACTGCCTTAAGGGTCACTGCCTGCGGACCCGATTCAAGCAACAAGTCGCGCGCGGCCTCAAGCGCCGCCAAGCGGCTCGCCTCGGGGCTTAACCGGCGCGGCATGCCGGGATCATTCAGTTGTACAATTTTTGAAGCGTGTGTGGTCATGAGTGCCTGTGTGTCAGTTTGTTTACAGATGTTAGGCCAATTGCCCTGCTTATCCAATAGCATTGAATATTTTGGCCGCTCTATCGCGCCTGCATTGTCAAGCAACAGCTAGGCTATGCCTTCCGGCGTATTAACTACCAGCATTAACGATAACTTTAGGCGCCCGGTGTATTCTCACCCCATGGACCAGACGACATTGGCCGCCCAACCTGCGGCCCTGACAATCAAGCCCGACATCTCTTCGCGCCGCTTTCACGCGACGCCGCGCATATCGCGCCAGCGGCACTGGGTTCGGCAGGACCCCTTTGCGACGGCATTTTTCAATGCGCTCTCGGCGATATTCCCGCACGGCGAGACCTTCATGATCCGCAGCCTCGCGCCGTGGGTTAACCGCGTACCTGAGCCATTAAAGTCGGAAGTTGAGGCCTTCATCACGCAAGAGGCCGCGCACAGCCGCGAGCATGTGGCGATGAACAGGGGCCTGACGGATGCAGGCTACGACATCGCGCCGCTCGACAGCAAAATTCGGGCATTTGTCTCGTTTTTCAAAGACGCGAGCGACACCGTAAAGCTGACCGCGACCATGTGCATCGAACATTTTACCGCGATTATCGCCGCGGAAATTCTGAAAAACCCGCACCACCTTGAGGGCGTCGACAATGAGATGCGGGAGCTGTGGCTCTGGCACGCGGTTGAGGAAGTCGAGCATAAGGGTGTCGCATTCGATGCCTGGAACTACGCGACCCGCGATTGGAGCGCCGTCCGCCGCTACGCGTGGCGCAGCGTCTTCATGCTGGTGGTTACCACGAGCTTCTTCATCAATCGCACACTGGGCCAAATCGAACTGCTGCGTCAGGATGGTGTCGGCTTCTGGACATCCGTACGCGGCGTCTTGCGCTCAGGCTTCGGCAAAAATGGCATTGGCCGAAACGTCCTGCGCCCCTGGGTGTCCTTCTTCCGCCCAAATTTCCACCCCTGGGACCAAGACGACCGGCCCCTCCTCGCGCAGGGCGAAGCGAGCCTCGCGATGATTAGCGCCGAGCGCGCGTAATTTGCCGAATGCGCTTGGCGACCTGTCGGCGTTGCTGGTCTGCAATTCGACGCCCTTGAGATTATAGTCCCCTAATAGGGGTGGGTGATATGCAGCAGCTTGTTTAATATTTGTTCCAAAAGCCCAAGATGTCGCTTTGTTAGCGCACAGATGGCGGTTTGGGGGTTGCGTTACGAGATGTAAGGGGTGTCCGGACACTAGAACGCCCGGGTAATCCCTATCGAGCCGGCTATCCGCTTGTAGTCGTACAGTCCGACGCTGCTATCGTTACGCTCATATTCCAATCTCAAAATCGGCGCGAACCCCAGATATTGAACCTGCCGGAATGTTGCAGCCAGCGAAGCCGTGTACCGTTCGTCGATCCGGCGGCGGGGAAACAGAAATAGCCGTACGTCCGCTTCCAAATGGCTGTAGCCTAGCGATGCCACCAACGTGGTTCCGCTCAGTTCGCGAAAGGCAAACGCGGACAGCGCGCCCGACGTCGTGGCGTAACCGGGATCACTCAGCGCCTGCCGAACCCCGCCCAATGTGAGGCCTGCCCCGAAGCGCGACGAAAATGCGCGCTCATATCCCGCCGATGCCGCATAGATTGTACCGTCCTGCAGATCGTTCGACTTGTTGTCGAAAGTACTGACCGAGACATTGCCGGTCATTAACGTCTTGGTGCCGAATGGGTGCTGGATATTGGCCGATGCGCTTATAATTTCTGAATAGAGTTCACCCCCGAACCATCGTTGACTAAACCCACCTGAAAAATTCAATCGGTCCTTGCCTGATCGCATTTCGGGACCCGCTTGGATGCCGACCGATACATCGTCGAACTGGCTTTCGCGATACAGATCGGCGCTTCCCGATAATCTCACCAATAGTTGGTCACGGCTATCGATGCCGACGCGGGCATAAGCCTGCCCCTTTAGCGCCAAACCTAGCCCCGATTTAGCCTGCGCATCTTCGGACAGGTCGAATGGAGCGATGATCGTGTCCAAAGTTTCGGAACGCGTGGCGCGGTTGATGTTGTTATCGGGCGCGAGCGCGATTTCGACAGACGCTCCGGCGGGCCTGCCCGCACGCAGGGCGTCGGTAAATTGGTCAATCAGCCGCGCCACATCAGGTGGTAACCCGCCGGCCTGCGCCAACCGCAACTCGCGCTGCGCGCTGCCGACATCGCCTAAACGCGCCAGCAACGATGCGAGTTCGAGCCGCACCCGCTGCGCATCGGGTTTTTCATCCAATATTGCCCGATAGATAATGGCTGCATCGGAAAACCGGTTTTGGCTGGTTAGCATCTGGGCGAGGCGAAAGCGCGCCTCGGTCCGGATTTCGATGTCGGGATCTTTCACCAGCGCTGCGTAAACAGTTTCAGCGGCCGCAAAATTTCCCTCCTGTTTTGCCTTTTCTGCAATTTCGAACATTTGCACCGCAGAAATGCCTGCGGCGCTTACGTTTTCAGGTGCAGCCGATTGTGCTTGCAGCGCGCTCGGGGAAGCGGCGACCAGCATCGCCGCGAGCAGGACCATTTTTGACATATTGGCTGCGCGATCAGTTCGACCCGCAGATCAACACGGTGTAGCAGTAGGACATTTCTTGCCAATCAACACGCCGCGCAAGCTCCACTGGTTGCCGATCTGTCCGACGTTTAGTGGACCTATAACAAAATTCGCGCCAACTTCATCGGCCGCAGGGCCAAGCAGCCAACCAAACAAACTGCCGACATCGGTTGTGCCTTGAACGATGCGCCCGTCGAACTGGTTGGTGAAACCAAATATGTTACCGCTGTAGTTGAAGCTACCCCAATTGCGGGTAGCCCCCGTATCACGGTTGGTGCCGAGTGGTGTCATCGAGCCAGTGAAGTTCTGGTTGGCAAAGTTGAATGCAAAATTCGCGTCGCCGCTGAGCGAATGTGCAAAGGTTCCCGTACCTTCTGTGGCGATGCCATAAATTTTAGCCCCGAAATTTGCGCTGCCCGTGCGCGGAACTCCTACCGTTCCGCCTGCATTATCCGGCAAACGATAGATAAAAAACCGTTCGAATGCCGCCTGGTTGCCTCCGCTTGCCGTGCCGATATTGGTGAAATGGCCAAAGCCGGTGTAGCTTAATTGCAGTTCGGAGTTTGAACCGGCGGGCTTGTAAAGCTTCAGCGTAGAGGTCTGGCCGCTGTTGACAACCTGATAGGTCGTGAACTTGGAGTCTGACAGCGCGGCCGATAATTGCCCAGGACCAAACGAGTAAGATTGACCTCCGGGCCCCCCGCTGAAAATCAGGGGTTCAGGACCGTAGCTGTAAGTTTGCGTATCGGCCTTGTAACTAAAACTGACGTTCGCGTTTACATTGGCACCGCCACCGTTGCCGGGGTATTGGGCCAGCTCGTTGGTGCCGTCCTTGCGGTTGTAACCGACGAAGGCGCCGCTGTTTACAAAGAAAGTGTCTTTGGTGAGGTTGACGAGGTTTTTGTTGGTCGCTTTCGAGGCAATGTCTGCGGCGTAGCGACCGGTTATCGTGCCGAGAGTGGCTATAGCGCCCCCGTTTGCTCGCGCGGAAAACGTTGCTCCAACTTCCCTTGTATTAGGGCCGTAAAAACGACCTGACCAGGCTCCGTTCTGGAACGACCCCATGTTAAACTGGCCACTGAAGCCGTTTAGACTGGACGAAATTGTAGCGGTGCCCTGAAAGGCGGGCCCCAGGTTGCTCGAGCCGGTGGGCAAATATTCAGTGGTCGGTATCAGTGTCGTGATCAGAAAGGTCTCGAAATCAGCCTCTAGTGTGCCGGAGCCTTGTAACCGCGCCGGAAGGTCTGAATATGCGGTTGTTCCTAACAGATCGACGTCAAAGCGCGCCGCGCCCGTTCTGCGCATCGCGGCGTCGGTGGTTTCTACGCCATAGGTAAAGGCGTCGATGAAGGCACTGATCGCTGTCGCGCTGTCGGTCGTCCGCTGCCAGAAACCCGAGCCAACATATTGATAGGTCAAAGCCCCCACTGTCGCAGGCTTGCTGAGTGTCAGCGTGTCGGTGACGTTGCCGTTGACCACCTTGAAGACATCCTGTTGTGCATTGCTGAGCGTCGTGTCGCGCGTGGCCGGGGCGAAGCTCTGCGATCGCGACGGATTGGAAATCGTGTACGAGCGACTGGCCGCGTCATATATGACGGTCAGCGCCACGGTTGAGGCATCCGTCGCGCCGTTAGCGCCGGACTTTGGATAGTCGCCGATGCCAGTGACCGCATTATTTGTAAAATTTTCGCTCTGCGTAAGATTGAGCAAGTCCGCGTTCGCCGTGGTTGGCGGCGGCGGCGGAGGAGGTGGCGGCGGAGGAGGTGGCGGAGGCGGAGGCGCTGGAGGAGGAGCAGGGATCGGAGCCACGCCGCCACCGCCGCCGCTTCCACCGCCACCACAAGCTGCAACCATCGCCGTTGCAGCGATCAAATAAACAATGTCCGACTTTTTCATCTATTTACCTCCCAACGGTCGGAGCACCGACTATCATTCCGGATGCAAGAATCAATATGTTGCGGAAATTTTTTAAATGAAACTGTACTTCGCATTCTGGGCTGCATGTGGGGTTGGCTTGTGGAAATCCATACGCGGCGTCCTGCGCTCAGGCTTCTGCAAAAGTGGCATTGGCCGCAATTTCCAGCGTCCCTTGACGCCCTTCTTCCGCACCAGCTTCCATCCCTAGGACCAAGACGACCGCTTGCTACTCGTGCAAGGTGAAGCCAACCTCGCCACGATCAGCGCGGAACGCGCAGGGTTTCACCCTAATGCTTTGCGAAATTCCAATTCAATCGACTTGCCTGCTGACAAGGCTCCCTGAACAGACGGGATTCTCATGGCTTTCGAATAAACGGGAATGGCCAAGCTGACCGCTACTTAACTTGAAACTGGGACCGCATTGTTATACCAGTGCGCCATCGAAAAGATGACTAGCAAGATACAGCGGACTGTTTCATAAAAATGTCGAGTAAACGTAAATCGTCTGCAGATAAATTTTCGGAACCCATTATCGCGCTTCTGTCTGAAGTTGCAGACCTTGATCGCCGCGCCAAAAAAATCATCGCATTTTCAAGCGACGCAGTCATTTGCATACTTGCCGTTTGGCTGGCTTTCTCACTGCGCCTGGGCGACTGGCAGCTTTGGAATGGGCCGATCCGAACGGTATTACTCGCCTCCTTCTTAATCTGGCCGCCGCTCTTTTTTGCTCTCGGCGTATACCGTTCGATTTTCCGCTTCGCAGGCTCGGGCACGATCATCGAGCTTTCCCGCGCGATTGCCATTTTCCTAGTCGCGATGACGCTCATATTTACTGTTTTCGGATTGTCGGGGGTGCCGCGTACAGTCGGGATTTTGGTGCCAATATTATTCTTCCTCGCACTGGTCATCAGCCGAATTATGGTACGCTACATAATCAGTGACTTGCTGGGACAGCGGGCCTTTGGCGGCGTTACAAAACGTGTCTTGATCTACGGCGCGGGCAGTGCGGGGCAGCAGCTTGCATTGTCGACGCGCCACTATCCAGGCATGTATCTCTTGGGGTTCGTCGATGATGACAGGCGCCTACGCGGTCAGCGTCTGGATGGCAGTCCAGTATTTCACTCGAGTGAACTTGCATCGGAAGTGGAGCGCTTGGACGTTACCGACATCTTGCTCGCCGTCCCATCGATGAGCCGTAGCCAGCGCAAGGGCATAGTAGACGACTTGAAGCAGTTCAGCGTCCATGTGCAGACGCTTCCCCAAATTCAGGACATTGTCGCGGGCAAGGTTTCGATCGCCGATTTACGCGAAGTCGAAGTGGATGACTTGCTCGGCCGCGACGCAGTCGCGCCTAATGATCTGCTATTGGGGCGCACCATCGTCGGCAAGACCGTCATGGTCACCGGTGCCGGTGGTTCGATCGGCAGTGAATTGTGCCGTCAGATTATGGCGATAGGCCCGCGGAGGCTGGTTCTCGTTGAGATGACAGAATACGCATTGTATAAAATCGAGCAGGAGCTGCTAGAGAATGCCGCCTCGGGTATTTTCCGGTCCGACATCGAAATTCATCCAGAGCTAATCAACACGACAGCCGCGCGCCCCGTGTCGTCGCTCCTCGCCGCATATCGCCCCGACACACTATTCCACGCCGCTGCCTACAAGCATGTCCCTCTCGTCGAACATAACCCTCTCTCGGGAATGGGGAATAACATCATCTCCACCCGCAATCTGGTGCAGGCGGCCGAGCAAAACGAGGTATCTCACTTCATCCTGATCAGTACCGACAAGGCCGTGCGGCCGACCAATGTCATGGGCGCAAGCAAGCGTGTGTGTGAACAGATTTTGCAGGCTAAGGCCAAAGTGGGATCAAAGACGCGCTTCACGATGGTGCGCTTCGGCAACGTGCTGGGCTCAAGCGGTTCCGTGGTACCGCGTTTTAAAGAGCAGATCGCTAATGGCGGCCCAGTCACTCTGACGCACAAGGACATCATCCGTTACTTCATGACCATTCCCGAGGCCGCGCAGCTTGTCATTCAGGCGGGAAGCATGGCGAATGGCGGCGAGGTTTTTGTCCTCGACATGGGCAAGCCCGTTAAAATCTATGACTTGGCCTGCACGTTGATAAATCTGTCCGGCCTGACGGTGCGGGATGGCAATAATCCCGATGGCGACATTGCCATTGAAGAAATTGGCCTACGTCCTGGGGAGAAGCTTTTCGAAGAGCTGCTGATTGGCGAGAACCCGATGCCGACCAAGCATCAGCGGATCATGCAAGCAATGGAGGGCCACATGGAATGGCGTGACCTATCTCCAGCACTCGACCAGCTGGAAAAGCATGTCCACGACGGCAACCGCGACGCAGCCGTCAGCCTACTGCGCGATCTGGTTCCAGAGTACCAACCGAACGTCGACAGCAACGTCGGAGCCTCAGCAGCTTAAACGGTGGCTCCAGTTGCCGCCTGAAGCTCATGTCAACCGCTGCGCAATATTTTGCGTCAGTCCTTGGCGAAATCCCGAACCTTTTGGCTCGTCCCGCGCGGCAGGATCATCACCTCACTGCCGTTTGCGATAATCAGTAAATCCTCAACGCCGTGCACCGAAACGCGAATACCGTTGGCGTGGATAAGGTTCCCGTGGCTGGTATCTATGCGAACGGCACCCGATGATACATTTCCGTCTGCATCTTTGTTGCCGATTTCATACAATGCGTCCCAGCTGCCTACGTCTGACCATCCCATGCCCACCGGCGCGACCGCAACCTTGGGCGCCTTTTCCATAATGGCATAATCGATACTGTCCGCCGGACAGGCGGCAAAGCTTTCATGGTCGGGGTGTAATTCATTACCGCTTCGTTCGGCCTTGGACATCGCAAGGCGCGCGGCCGCACCCATCTCGGGCGCATATTCTGCAACGGCGCCTAAGTAGGTATCGGCGCGAAACAGAAATATGCCTCCATTCCAAACATGGTCGCCGCCGTCTATCATGGCCGCAGCGCTGGCGGCGTCAGGCTTTTCGACAAAGCGTTTCACTTCATGGACGCCACTTTCAATTTTGGATCCCATTTGGATATAGCCATATCCTGTCTCTGGCCCCGTCGGATTGATACCATACGTGGCGAGCCACCCATCTTGTACCTTCGGTAAAAGGGCGTCCGTCGCCGCGTGAAACGCAGCCTCATCTTTAATGACATGGTCGCTCGGCATCACCAGCATGACGTTTTCTGGTGCATCTCCCGCGAGTGCCGCCAACGCAATTGCAGGCGCCGTGTTTCGCGCGCAGGGTTCAAGTAAAATGATGGCGTCGGTAACGCCGATTTCGGCCAACTGCTCGGCAACAATCTCAGCATGCGCGGCGTTCGCTACGATGACGGGAGCCGCAAACTGCTCCCTGTCCATCACGCGCAAGACTGTCAGTTGGAACATCGTGCGCGAGCCCGTCAATGCCAGAAACTGTTTAGGCATTTGCGGCGTAGACATTGGCCACAGCCGTGTTCCACCGCCACCCGACAAAATAACAGGAGTTATGGTCACAAGCTATCTTTCTTCAGTAAATCTGCACATCGCAACGATGTCGCGGAAGTTATGCTGTCGGTCAAATACAAAAACCCATTTCTATTCGCTCACTTGAGAGCGCGGTTTAGAATAATAACTCTTATATTGGGGCATTGTTATGGCAGACCACTTTGCGGTGAGCTTACTGACACCAACCCATAACAACTTTTGTGATGTCGTAAGGCAACGATTTTCGGCTATCGAGGTCAGGTTTAAATGCCGCTCACGCCGCCTGCAGGCGCTCCATATATTCCCGCATACCGAGGGGGGCTATGTTTCGCATATCGCCATCGTCAGTGGTCGTCGCGTCGAGCGACAGTTCGTACAGCGCGCATGTCGTGGCAATGCCGCGGCCATTATTGTGGCGAACCGCGGTCTTGCCGGTGCTTTGAAAGCCAAGCTTGCGCAAAACATTGCCCGACGCGGGGTTGTCGGTGAAGTGGCTCGCGACCAATTTCTTGTGGCCGATAGTCTTTGCTATTTCGACGACGGCGCGGCTGGCTTCGGTGGCGAAGCCCAATCCCCAATATGGCCTGCCGATCCAGTAGCCGAGTTCGGCCTCGCCATTTAAGTTACCAATACCGCACGCGCCGATCAGGCGCGGCGCGCCATTGGTACGCAGCATCATCAAAAAGGAAGGGAATTGCGCGTCATGCTCTTGCGTTGCGGAGCGCACGGCATCCTCCGCCGTGTAGGGCCAAGGCGCGCGCGCAAGATTGCGGACAATGCCCTCATCGGCGATGGCCTGATGAAGCTCGCCCGCATCTTCGGCCCAGCTGGGCCGCAATAACAATCTTTCGGTTCTTGCGAACATCGTTTCTCTCCGGTTCTGTGCCGCCCCTTGCATGACAAAGCGACAGCCATGTTACAGTTCCTCTGCAGGAGGCTGAGAACAGGGAGAATGAGACAAAAAGAAAGGGAGACCGGATGACCCGTCTCCCTGTTCAAAGGTGGAAACCACCTCATGTGATTTCCGGGTCATCCGTCTGGACAACCCGGTATCGATTGTCCTGTTTATTCGGCCGCCGCGGCTGCCATGTCGACCGACACATATTTGCGGCCAAGTTTACCAGCGTGGAAGCGCACGCGGCCCGCGACGAGCGCGAACAAAGTGTGGTCCTTGCCAAGGCCAACGCCTGCGCCAGGATAAACCTTGGTGCCGCGCTGACGGATGATAATGTTGCCACCGATGACGCTTTCGCCACCGAATTTCTTAACGCCAAGGCGACGGCCTGCTGAATCGCGACCGTTGCGTGACGAACCACCTGCTTTTTTATGTGCCATGGTCTAAACTCCTAACTCAGAGCGTTGCCGCTCAAGCTTCCGTTGAAGCTGCGGCCTTTTTAGGCGCAGCGGCTTTCTTTGGCGCGGCTTCAGCCTTTTCGGCTTTCGGCGCAGCGGCCTTCTTCTCTTCCTTGCCGACGGCGAGGATACGCAGCAGCGTCAGTGACTGACGATGGCCCTGCTTACGACGATAATTGTGGCGACGACGCTTTTTGAAAACGATCACCTTTTCGCCGCGCTCTTGCGCAATGATTTCGGCAGAAACGGTCAGGCCGTTCACGTCCTGCACTGTGTCGCCGTCACCGGCCAACAGTACGTCACCAAGCGAGATCTTGTCACCCGCTTCACCAGACAGTTTTTCAACTGCGATTTTGTCTCCGGCGGCTACGCGATACTGCTTGCCGCCTGTGCGCACGATTGCGAACATGGCTATAACTCATCCGTTTCTACAGCTTAGCGCCCTTTTGAAGCGCGGTTGCTCAAACGCGTTACTCCAAAAGACGAATCTTGGGAGGTCACGCAAGAAGGGGCGCAGCTAGGCTAAGGAATTCATCCTGTCAACGCCTTTTGCCCGCCGGCAAGCCCGATTGCGCGGCCCTTGCATGGGCGTGGCGGCAGGTTTAGACACCCCATATGTCGATTATCAAGCCAATGCTTCGTCTGACGCCCTTCATTCTGCTCGCATCATGCGGCAGTATAGACGGGCAGTTTCCCTCGCTTGAGCGGCGCGCCTACGAGAATAATGACGCCATAGCCGCGCCCATAACACCGCAAGCAGCGCCGGTTTCCCTGCCCGTGGAGCTCAGTGCGCAGGTTGATGCATTGCTTGCGCGGCATCAGGTCGCGCACGCGGCCTATCTAGAACGCCGTGACGCTGTGCGCGCTGTGGCCGCACGTGCAGCGGGAAGCGCCCCCGGGAGTGAAGCGTGGGTCAATGCGCATGTTGTATTGTCGCGGCTCGATAAAATGCGTGATGATTCGGTCGCGGCCGTTCGCGCGTTTGATAGTTTGATTGCGGATGCCAATGCGGGTGATTCGGGGCTGGCCGAAATGCTAACCGATGCCCAAAAACCGGTGGCAGATGATGTCGCCGTGCAAAATGATGAAATCCGCCGCCTTTCCGGCCTGATAGGGGAATAGCTATTCCCTGCTCCGCATAAGCGCATTTGCTTGCCTACGCGCGGCCCATGTGCACAACTTGGGCAATGAACGGTCAAAACACGCAAGCCATTTCGCAAAATCCGGATATCCGGTTCCTCGGCAAGATGCTGGGGGACGTCATTCGCGCCTATGGCGGGGAAAAATTATTCCGGCAGACCGAATATATACGCTCGACGAGCGTTGATCGTTTTCGCAAAGTTGAAGGTGCCGAGGCGAGCGACAGCGGCCTTGGTGCGCTCAGCCTTAATGACACGCTCAACTTCGTCCGCGGGTTCATGCTCTTCTCGCTTCTGGCCAATTTGGCAGAGGATCGGCAGGGCCTAGCGCATGAGGACGGCGCGACGGTTGCCGAAGCATGCGCGCGGCTTATGGCGGAGGGGGTTGCCCTAACCGACATCCGCGAGATGCTTGGCCACAGCCTGATCGTGCCCGTGCTGACCGCACACCCCACCGAAGTGCGGCGCAAGAGCATCATTGACCACAAAAACCGGATCGCAAAGCTGATGGATCTGCGTGATCAGGGGCAGACGGTGACTGAAGATGGCGATGAGCTAGACGCGGCCATCTACCGGCAGATTGCGCTTCTGTGGCAGACGCGACCACTGCGCCGCGAAAAGCTGTTTGTGGCGGACGAGATCGAGAATGCCCGCGCGACGATGCAGGATGTCTTTCTGACCGCGCTGCCAAAGCTTTACGCTGGTTGGGAAAAGGCGCTTGGCGGACGTCCCCCCGGTTTTGTGCGGCTTGGCACCTGGATTGGCGGCGACCGCGATGGTAATCCCTTCGTGGATGCCGAAACGCTGCGTTATGCCACTGCGCGTAACGGCGGCACGGCCATTCGTCATTATCTTGAGCTGATCCATAAACTTGGCGCGGAAATTTCGATCTCATCACTGATGAGTGATACGCCCGAGCCTGTGCAGGCATTGGCCGAGAAGAGCGGCGACACTGCCCCAAGCCGCGCGGACGAACCCTATAGGCGGGCGCTGTCGGGCATCTACGCGCGTCTGGCAGCGACACATATCAAACTGGTTGGCGATCAACCGCCGCGCCCCTCGAGCCTCTCAGGACAGCCCTATGGCGGCCCTGACGAACTGCGCAGGGACCTTGTCACTGTGGCGTCTGGTCTGGCCAGCGATGGCGATGGTGCGCTTTCGAGCGGCGGCGCACTGGCGCGGCTCATCCGCTCAGTGGAGATATTTGGCTTCCACCTGGCGACGCTCGATCTGCGCCAGAACAGCGATGTGCACGAACGTGTCGTCGCCGAGCTGTTCCGCGTTGCCCGCGTGTCGCCGGATTATCTTGCGTTGGATGAAGGTGCGCGGGTCGAACTGCTTGTTGCCGAACTGTCGCACAATCGTCCGCTCGCGGGCGATTGGACGCACTACAGCGCGGAGACGGCAAAGGAGCTCGCCATCGTCCGCGCTGCGGCCAAGGCGCAGGCTGATTTCGGTGACGCGGCCATCACGACCTATAATATCAGCAAGACGACCAGCGTCTCCGACATGCTCGAAGTCTATGTGATGCTGAAACAGGCGGGGCTGTATCGCATGGACGAGGATGGCCAGCCAAGCGCGACCATCATGTCGGTGCCCTTGTTTGAAACCATCGCCGACCTTCAGGCTGCGCCCGAAACCATGCGCGCCTTTTTCCAAATTCCCATGATGCAGGCGCTGGCCAAGGCGCGCGGGCATCAGGAAGTGATGATTGGCTATTCGGATTCGAACAAAGACGGTGGCTACCTCACATCCACGTGGGAATTATATGAGGCATCGAGCGCCTTGGCGGGCGTGTTCGCCGACGCAGGCGTCGCGATGCAGCTGTTCCACGGACGCGGCGGCGCAGTGGGCAGGGGCGGCGGCTCCGCCTTCGGTGCAATCCTCGCGCAGCCGCAAGGCACCGTGCAGGGCCGCATCCGCATTACCGAACAGGGCGAAGTCATCGCCGCCAAATATGGCACGGTCGACAATGCCGTCACCAGTCTTGAAACCATCGCGTCGGCGACAATGCTCGCCACGCTGTCGAGCGACCCGATTGCCGGTGCCGACGTTGCGCGGTTCAAGGCGGCGATGGCTGAACTCTCGGCCAGTGCCTTCCGCCACTATCGCGGCTTGGTGTACGATACCGCAGGCTTCCGCACATTTTTCCGCCAGATGACGCCCATCAACGAAATCGCGACGCTGAAAATCGGATCGCGGCCTTCAAGCCGCACCGCGTCCGACGCCATTGAAGATTTGCGCGCCATCCCGTGGGTATTTTCATGGGCGCAGGCGCGCGTCATGCTGCCCGGCTGGTACGGCACCGGACAAGCGCTGGCCGATTTTGCGGACAAGGGCCTTCTGCGCGCGATGGCGGGCGAGTGGTCATACTTCCAAACCATCCTCGCCAACATGGAAATGGTTTTGGCAAAGTCGGACATGGGCATCGCTGCACATTATGCTGGCTTGGTCGAGGATCAGGCGCTTGCGCATGATCTGTTCGGCCGCATCAAGGGCGGCTGGCACGCGTCACGCGACAGCCTGCTAGCGGCAACCGGCCAAAACCACCTGCTTGAGGCCAACCCGGCGCTGAACAATTCCATCCGCCTGCGCCTGCCCTATATTGAGCCCCTCAACCTGCTCCAAATCGAACTCATGAAACGCCACCGCGCCGGTGAAGCCGACGAACGGATTGGCGAGGGCATTCAATTGACGATTAACGCGATAGCGACGGCGTTGCGCAATAGCGGTTAGGGAACCGGTAGATCGCTTCGACCAAAACCATTGCCCGTTCGACAAGCTTTAAAATCGCCGCTTCCCCTGCCGCATCTGCCTGATATGAAGTTGCCATAAATAATATCAGGAGAGTTTCGATGCGCATAACCCAAACCGCCCTTTCTGCCGTTGCTGTGGCGCTGGTATATATGGCCACACCTGCGCTTGCGCAGACTGCCGATGCAGCGCCGGTCGCTTCGGCCGACGTTGACCAAAACGCCGCGATCATGGCATTTTTCGAAGAATATGATGCGCAGCAGCTGGCGCGATCGCCGCTGGGCAAATCCTACCGCGGCATCAAGGACAGCGACTATGGGAAATGGGACGATGGTT
This sequence comes from Sphingomonadaceae bacterium PASS1, assembly GCA_002255985.1. Taxonomy (GTDB): domain Bacteria; phylum Pseudomonadota; class Alphaproteobacteria; order Sphingomonadales; family Sphingomonadaceae; genus Sphingorhabdus_B. Next base: position 61,668 of record NKIR01000008.1, on the reverse strand, counting down.
CCGACGAGGCCGAAGCCCGCAATTATGAAGACGAACGTTCGGCGCTGAAAGAAATGCGCGCGCGCTTTGACCCCGCCAAGCTGTCGCCAGAAAACCAGCTCTCGTACCGCCTCTTCGAAAAGCGCGCGGCGCGCAGCGAGGGTGCGTACAAATATAACGACTATGGCTATGTCTTCGATCAGATGAACGGCGCACAGAGCCAGATCCCAGCCTTTCTCATCAACATCCACCGCATCGACACCAAGTCCGACGCCCGCGCCTATGTGAACCGGCTCTACGGCATTGGCCCCGCTATGACGGAGGCTGTCGGCCAAGCCAAAACGCGCGCCGCAAAAGTCATCATGCCACCCAAATGGGTCTACCCTTACGTCATCGCCGATTCGCGCAACGTCATCACCGGAGCGCCTTTTGATGGCGGCCCTGACGCGCCATTATTTGCCGATTTCAAGGCGAAGGTCGGCAAGCTGAAGATCACGCAGATCGAAAAGGATATCTTGACTGCGGACGCAGCGCAGGCGCTCACCAGTGCTGTAAAGCCTGCCTATGAGGCGCTGATTGCCGAAATGACGGCGCAGGAAAAAGTCGCCGGCACCGACGACGGCGTCTGGCGCTTCCCCGACGGCGCTGGCTATTATGCCGAACGGCTGTCCAACTACACCACGACCAACATGACGCCAGACCAGATCCATGAATTGGGCCTCGCGCAGGTTGCGCGCATCCACAAGGAAATGGGCGTCGTCCAAAAGAAGATGGGCGTGAAGGGCGACCTTCACGCCTTCTTCAAATATATGCGGACTGAGCCCAAATTCTACGCGCCCGAAACCGAAGAAGGCCGTGCGCTCTATTTGTCCGAAACGCAAAAGGCGCAGGACGCCGTCACACCATTACTGCCCCAATGGTTTGGAATACTGCCCAAGGCTCCGTTGGTTGTGAAGCCCGTGGAAGCATTCCGTGAGAAATCGGCAGGCAAGGCGTTTTACCAGCGCCCCGCGCCCGATGGTTCGCGTCCCGGCACCTATTATGCCAACCTCTATAAGATGGCCGACATGCCACTGACCGAGGTCGAAGCATTGTTTTACCACGAAGGCGTCCCTGGCCACCATCTACAGTTGGCGATCCAGACGGAATTGAAAGACGTCCCCGCGTTTCGCCAATTTGGCGGCGTTACGGCTTATTCCGAAGGTTGGGGCCTCTATTCGGAGAAGCTCGCCAAGGACATGGGGCTCTACACTGATCCCGCGCGAGATTTTGGCCGGTTGCAATTGGAACTGCACCGCGCCATCCGGCTCGTCGTCGACAGCGGTCTGCACCACAAACGCTGGTCGCGCGAGCAGGCGATCAAATATGTCGAGGATAACTCTGCAGACGCCCCCGGCGGCATCGTGAAGGCCATCGAACGCTATATCATCTACCCAGGTCAGGCGACGGCTTACATGGTCGGCCGTCTGAAAATCAGCGAGCTGCGCGACAAGGCACAAAAGGCGCTCGGCAAGAAATTCGACGTGCGCGGTTTCCACGACACTGTGCTCAAATCGGGCCCCGTTCCGTTGGATGTGCTTGAAGAACAAGTCGATGCTTGGATTGCGTCGCGCAAGTAAGAAAATGAGAGGGCAGCGTCTAGTCTGACGGCGCTGTCCCTTCGTCAATTGCCCGCACTCCGAAATCGAAATGTATCCGCACCCAGACGCCCAGTTGCGGTTTGTTGTCGATGCGTGGTGGTTTAACAAGGAACTGCCAAGCCGCGAGGCGAAGCGCTTTGGCGAGGCCGGTGCCGCGTGGACTTTCTCCCAAGATTTGGCAGTTTTCGACGCGGTTATGTTCCGCCATGCGGCAGGCGATGTCGGCGGATGCGCCGGATGGGACGCGCTTAACGGCAGCGAGATAGGGCGCGAGTTCGCTGTCATAGGGTTCGCGTAGCCACGCTACTGGATATAATTGCGCGCCGCCGGGTCCGAGGCCCGGGCCCATCATGCCCTTGGCGCCCTGTCCGTTTCCTTTGCCCTCGCCCAATCCGCTGCCTCCGCTAGCTGGAAACTTCGATAGGTCCATTGCGTCAAATTCGGACTTGCTCACTTTGATATAGTCCGGGCTAGGCGGCGGGGCCTTCACAGGGTTTACGGGCGGCAATAATGGTTTGGGGATCGGCGGCGTGATTGCGCGCTCTTGCTCTTTGGTCACCGGCGTCTTGGTTTCGTTCTTATCAGCCGATGACGCAGAATCTGCCTCAGCCTCCAAGGAAAATGTGTTTAACCCGCGTGTTCCCGCCGCTGGCCCGCCAGACCGCATGCTTAGGCTCAGTATCGCAAGTATGATGATGGCTTCGAGTAACAGCGCGACGACGACACCAAGGCCCCGCCGCCGGACCAACTCCCACCGCGGTTCATTGGTCCAATCTGTCTGTTCTGAATAAGCCATGCGCGCCCGGCGACCTTTACGGTATCAGGCATAGCTTGCAATGCGTGAATTTAGCGGAGCGGTACATGCCACGGTCTGCGGCACCTGTCGCCAAAACTACAGGGGAACGAAGCGTACCTTCAATCCATCCTTTGGCTTGGGGATGGGCCACGCCTGCCAATCGGGCGCATAACCATCTGCAATCTCCACGCGAACAGATGTGAGCAGGTGATGCATGAACAGCTTTGTTTGCATGTAGGCGAAATGCAGGCCGAGGCACATATGCGCGCCACCGCCAAACGGCACCCACGCATATTTATGCCGCGCCTTCACCTTGTCCGGCGTAAAACGCATCGGGTCGAAGGTTTCGGGGTTCTCCCAATATTCAGGCATCATGTGCACATAAGACGGGCTGATGCTGACCGAAGTGCCCTTCGGAATGTGATAGCCCATAAACTCGAAGTCTTTGAGCGCACGGCGCGGTATCGACGGCACCGGCGAAATCATCCGCAACGCTTCTTTAAACGCATATTCGGTGAGTTCGAACTTATCGAGATCAGCAAAGGCGATGTCTGCGCCGGCGGGCGCGATGGCGAGGCACTCCTCGCGCAATTTCTGCTGCCATTCAGGATGTTTGGCGAGATACCAGATCATCGACGTCACCGACGACGTGATGGTGTCATGTGCCGCCATCATCAGAAAGTTCATGTGGTCGATCAGCTCGCCGTCCGACATATATTCGCCGTCTTCGCGCTTTGACCGGCAGAATTGGCTGAACATATCCTGCCGGTTTTCATTGCGGCGGCGCTCGGCAATTTGCGGGCCGAAATAGTCGATGAGATATTTGCGGCCGGCAACGCCTTTGCCCATTGAGGTAAAGGGAATAGGCGCACGGATCGGCGCGACCGAGGCCTGAACCATGTCGACGAATGCCTTGTTAATCTTGTCGGCCTCGGGCCCCAGCGGAATCCCTAAGAAACTGCTCGCCGCAACATCAAGTGTCAGTTGCTTGATCGCAGGATAGAACAGCATGTCGCCGCGCCAGTTCTTCAACTGCTCGGCAAAAATGCGGTTCATGTCTTGGGTGTAGGCGCGCATCGGGCCTGGTTTAAACGCGATGCCAAGTGCGCGACGGTCCATGCGGTGATGGTCAAAATCCATCAGCATCAATCCGCGCGGAAAGAGCAGATTAAGTACTGGGCCCCAGCCTTGCTCAGACGAGAAAAGCTTTTCCCGGTCGAACAGCATCAATTCGTTGGCCTCGGCGCCGACCAAGGAAATCGTCGGATTGCCAAAGGCGTTGGTACGGAACACCTTGCCATAGGTTTTGACCATATGCGCGCCATAAGCAGGCGGATCGCGCAGCACGCGGAATGTCGTGCCGACAATAGGCAGGCCGTTTTCGCCAGGAATATGCGCAAGCTCATCAATCTTTTTGCGCGGGACCCAATGCGGGTTCGCAGCTTCGCTATGGGCAAGGGCCATGGGCTTCATTCCTGTTTAATTGCGCGGTTAATGTTTACTGCCATGGATGTCAGTATGGTGCAAGCGCGACATGGGCGCGCCGAATATGAACGGCGCCAAACAACCGTATTCATGTGCAATTCAACTGCCGATTAATAAGCATCGCAACACGGGCCAGATGCAGGTGCATTAGCCGAAAGAATTTCGCAGGGAACACAGATCATGGCAATCAAGGGACAGTCATTTTTGAAGGCGGCGCTGCTCATTGCGGCAAGTGCGGGCCTATCGGGCTGCGTCTATGATGTCGGCCTCGGCTTCGCCAGCGACGGCTATCATGACGGCGCTTATGGCTGCGATCCTTACGGCGGCTATGACGCATATTATAACTGCGACTATGGGCAGGCATTCAGCAACATCGGCTTTGGCGGGGGCTGGTACGACAATTATTATTATCCCGGCCACGGCATCTTTTTGTTCGATACCTTCGGGCGCCGCTATCCAATGCGCGAGCAATATCGCCGTTATTGGGGCGAGCGGCGGCATAATTGGTATCGCGAGCACCGTCGGCGTGATTTGGACCGTAACCGTTATGAAGGCCGTGAGCGGTATTATAAGGGCAACCCAAGATACGAAAGACTAGGATCGCCGGACCGTCGAGAAGACCGGATGCAGGATGGCCACGACAGACACGGTCGCCGGCCTGACGGCAGGAGAAATGGTAATGACCAATGGCTCCGCGTGGATGGGCGCGGTGCAGGTGCTGCTCCGTTACCAAATACAGGTGCGTCGCAAGGCCAAGGACGAGGGCAGGATTATAGGGACGACTATCGGCAGCCTGACCGGCGAGGTAGCGCAGCACCAGATAGGAATACCGCTCCCGCCGCCCCACTTGACGTTTCGCGCCGGCAACAGAATGTTACGTCGGCTGAACAACCGCCTGAACCTCGCCCTGAGCAGCAAACGCCACGTCAGCGTATGCCGGAAGGTGGTGTAGAGCGACCCGATTAATCAAGAATGCACCTGAGCCGAGGCGCATGGCGGGAAAAGTTTATGACATGAACTGCTTCAGGATCGCTCTTTATGGAGCGCGTCACCCCACCAGGCATCCGGTCCCGCAAGAACCGGAAGGTTCCTAATTACTAAACCAAACGGCTCTATCGCCAGCGTCATTAGATCAAGAATGTCTTTGGTCTCATCAAGGACCGTCTTCGCGGCGCAACCCTATATAACAGATGCTCACCCACCGTCACGCCCGCAATCTGCATCGCCGTAACACGCCGCTTCTGGTTGTGATCGATGGGTCCCAAGCAAAATCATTTCAGTATTACTAACTTTTTGTTCACGCATTGTATTAGATCGCAGCATTATAAAAGCCGTATAAGATCCGCTGAAAAAATCTTTAAGGATTGTTCGAAAGAATTTTGCTCTCCTAGTAAAATATAGTCCACGCAGAGGCGCTGCAGAAATCGACCTTTGACCGTCCAGCATCTAACTACACTCTAATAATTTTTGGTCGGTGAAAAATATAAAAATATGAGCTGTGGGGCTAGCATTTATATTGCAGTTATTGATTGGACCCCCTAGTGCGCAACCATAAATTAATAGGGAATGAAGCGGTATGGCAACGTTAATATCTGGGGGTGCAGGTTTTATCGCATTTCACTTGGCACACCGTCTGCTGTCGCGTGGAGAATCAGTCATCCTGATTGACGATTTAAATGATTATTATAGTACTGTTTTGAAACAGGACCGTATTTCTAATCTGATAGAGAATTACGGTGAAAATGTTAAATTCTTACAAGTAAACTTTGCGGACCACGAGCAACTTACCGCGGCCCTAATAAATTTAAGTTATAACAAAATATGCCACCTTGGTGCTCAGGCTGGGGTAAGATACTCCATAACTAATCCTCGAGCTTATATACAATCGAATCTCGTCGGACATCTAAATATGCTCGAACTGGCGCGAGAGCGAAGTGTTCCAATGGTGTATGCTTCATCTTCATCTGTATACGGCAGCAATGATAAATTACCTTTCAGCGTTGAAGATCGGGTCGATCATCCTCTTTCACTTTATGCCGCGACAAAAAAAGCAGATGAACTTATGAGCGAAACTTACGCTCACCTTTACCGGATACCGTTGACTGGTCTTCGCTTTTTTACCGTGTACGGCCCATGGGGCCGCCCCGATATGGCAATGTGGCTTTTTACCAAGGCGATCTTCGAAGGTTCTCCTATCAAGGTATTCAACGGCGGCGACATGCGTCGTGACTTTACTTACGTCGACGATATTGTTTCCGGGGTTGTCGCTTGTCTTGATAATCCGCCGCCTGACGACGGCCAACCAAAGGCGGGCGGGAGCTCTGGCCCGCACAGGATTTATAATATCGGCAACAGTCATACCGAGGAGCTGACCGACATGATTGCAATAATAGAAGCAGCATGCGGAAAGGCTGCGGTCCGTGAAATGTATCCTATGCAGGACGGCGATGTCCGCGAAACATTCGCAGATATATCCGCAATTTCTCGAGATTTGGGCTTTGAGCCAACGACCAAGATTGATACTGGCGTTCCTCGTTTTGTCGAATGGTACCGCAGCTATAACGGCATTTGAGCGTTAGGATCGATTATGAACATTGTTGTTTTGGGCCTTGGCTATGTTGGGCTTCCATTGGCTATTGAATTAGCGAAACATTTTAATGTTTGGGGACTGGACATTGATCGTGGACGAATACAAGAATTGGTCGACGGGTATGATCGCACGAACGAAGTGGACGCAGCCGCGCTTTCCGCTTCATCCTTGCGACTGACCGACAGGTCTGAAAAATGTCCATCCGCTGAGGTGTACATTGTGACCGTTCCTACACCGATCGATCAACTGAATCAGCCCGATCTCGGCCCGGTGATCAGCGCGACCAAGGCAGTAGCATCTATGATCGATCCTACCCTCAAGCCGTTAATCATATATGAAAGCACGGTATATCCAGGCGTCACGGAGGACATCTGTGGTCCTCTGCTTGAAACGCAATCAGGCTACACCCAGTCGATCGACTTTTTTCTGGGTTATTCTCCGGAACGCATTAATCCTGGTGATAAGGAGCATATTGTTAGCCGCATTACAAAAGTAATTGCCGGTGAAAGCACGGAAATTACTGAGAAACTTGCGGTAATATACGGAGCAATTACTACAGGCGGGGTTTTTCGCGCGCGATCAATTAAGGCGGCAGAAGCGGCAAAAGTCATTGAGAACGCCCAGCGTGACATCAATATTGCCTTTATGAATGAAATAACTCAGATTTTTAACCGCATCGACCTCTCGATATGGGATGTCCTCGATGCTGCGGGTACGAAGTGGAATTTTTTGCCGTTTCAACCCGGGCTCGTTGGCGGTCATTGTATCGGCGTTGACCCATATTATCTGAGTTACAGGGCGCAGCAACTGGGCTGCGACCCTCAGGTCATACTTTCGGGACGGGCGGTAAATGATGGCATGGGAAGCTGGCTGGCCGAACAAATCGACCAAAAAGTAAACAAAAAAGCTGCAAGAATCCTGGTGATGGGTTTGACTTTTAAAGAAAATGTTCCCGATTTGCGTAATAGCAAAGTAATCGACGTAATCCGCGCTCTTGAAGCAAAAGGTCATTTGGTCACCGTTCATGATCCGCTGGCAGATCCGGCCGAAGCCAAACGGGAATATGCAATCGATCTGGATGCCAACGCTCTGTCCCGAAACTATGATGCCGCAATAGCGCTCGTCTCGCATAATGAATATAGGTTGATGGATTGCGCCTTGTTGCAAGCATTGGTGGATGAGGGTGGTTTGATCGTAGATTTAAAGCGTATTTGGCCAGATCTTCCGGAGCAATTGTCCGAGAATGGACAAAGACATTATTGGGCTATGTAAAGAGCCTCTGCGCAGGAGCTCTACAAGACTATTTTCCCAAACAGAACGATCGAAAAACAATGACAGCTTTATTGATCAAGTCGAAAAGATACGCAGACGATCGCGGATGGTTTTCGGAAACTTACAGATTAGATGGCCTCACAGATGTTGGGATTTCGAATGTTTTCCGTCAAGACAATCACAGTTTCTCAGTCAAGGCGGGAACTTTGCGCGGCATTCACTTTCAGAATGAGCCTTATGTCCAAGCGAAACTAGTCCGATGCACACGCGGCAGGATTTACGATGTTGCGGTTGATTTGCGTTCGGGCTCGCCTACTTTTCTGAAATGGGTAGCAACCGAGTTGTCTGCGGAAAACGGTCACCAGCTATTCGTGCCAGGAGGATATGGCCACGGTTTTCTGACTTTGGAAGCAAACTGCGAAGTGCAGTATAAGGTCGATGCCTATTACTCCGCTGAATCGGACGCGGGCGTTCGTTGGGACGACTCTGCAATTGGTATTATCTGGCCGTTCGCTGAACAGGGGTTACCAGCGGTGACATTGTCCGACAAAGACGGAAAATTGCCTTTTGTGGGTGATATCCAATTAGATTTTCATTATGATGGCTGCCCACTGCTGCCGTTGAATTGAAAGGCTACTTCATGACATCTAGTCGAACCGTTCTCGTTACCGGCGGTGCCGGTTTTATCGGTTCCGCGCTTGTACGCAACCTGATTGCCGAAACAGAATACCAGGTCGTTGTAATCGACGCGCTCACATATGCGGGTAACTTAACGTCTCTCGCAGAAATTGCCGAAAGCGATCGCTTTCAATTCGTACACGGCGACATTTGCGACGGCGAATTGCTGGCTAAACTTTTTGCGAAAATCCAGCCTGACATCGTGACGCATCTGGCTGCCGAAAGTCATGTCGATCGGTCGATCGACGGACCGGGGCAGTTTGTTCAGACTAACATCGTGGGTACATATTCGCTCCTCGCGGCGTCGACCGCTCACTGGCGTGCAATGCCGGATGACCGTAAGGCGTCGTTTCGTTTTCATCACGTATCCACCGATGAAGTTTTCGGGGAACTGCACGAACAGGGTTTCTTTACCGAGCAATCTGCTTACGATCCGCGTTCACCGTATTCTGCATCCAAAGCGGCATCTGACCATCTGGTGCGCGCGTGGCATCATACGTATGGCTTGCCGGTCGTTCTGACAAACTGCTCAAACAATTATGGCCCCTATCATTTTCCCGAAAAACTGATCCCGCTGATGATTATCAAGTGCCTCGCAGGCGAGCCGCTGCCGATTTACGGTAAGGGAGACAATATTCGCGACTGGCTGTTTGTCGATGACCATGTGCGTGCGATTCAATCTGTTTTCGAACGGGGTGCCATTGGTGATAGCTATATGGTCGGGGGGAATTCAGAGCGTACCAATCTGCAAGTCGTTGAAACGATATGTGACACGCTGGATCGCCTGCAGCCGCGTGCTGATGGAGGTAGCTACCGTGACCAAATAAGCTTTGTCATAGACCGGCCCGGTCACGACTTCCGTTATGCAATTGATGCATCCAAACTTCGTGAACAACTTCAATGGGTGCCGCTAGAGACATTCGAGACCGGAATGGAGCGAACCATCGCGTGGTTTCTTGAGCGACGGGATTGGTGGGAGGCCATCATCGACGGCAGCTATCGTGGAGAGCGCTTAGGCCAGGCAATCCTTGGATAATGACAATCGACCCGATCCTTGTAACCGGCGCAAGCGGACAGGTGGGCGGCGCTTTTGCTAAGCTGGCTGCTTCGCGAGGGTATGACGTTTGCCTGCCGGGCCGCGACAGGCTCGATCTTACCAATCCGGATTCGATGGAAGATTTCATTGGCTCAAATCAATGGAGCTATGTGGTCAACTGCGCAGCTTACACAGCTGTCGACCAAGCCGAAACAGATCCTGAGCAAGCATTCGCCACAAACGCAAAGGCGCCGGGGGCACTGGCCGCACTTACCGCTCGGTTAGGTATTCCTATTATTCATTTGTCCACCGACTATGTATTTGATGGCGCCAAGGCCAATGCTTACACCGAAAGCGATCCAATCGCGCCATTAGGCATTTATGGAGCGAGCAAGGCAGAGGGTGAAGCTCGGATCAGAAGAGCAAACCCGGATCATGCTATATTGAGGACCGCGTGGGTGCTCAGCGCGGGTGGAAAAAACTTTCTGACAACAATGCTTCGGCTAGGAGTTGGACGAGACAATATTGCGGTTGTTAGCGACCAGTTCGGCTGCCCGACCGGCGCCGACGATTTGGCTGAGGTCATCTTAAAGGTAATAATGCAGTCTGCAGCGACCGGTAAAACTTGGCATGCGGTTAACGGTGGCTCGACTAGCTGGCACGGCTTGGCAGAACAGATTTTTGCCTGTGCGGCTGACGCCGGATATAACGCGCCTTTCATAAGTTCTATCACAACGGAGCAATATCCTACTCCGGCCAAGCGTCCGGAGAATTCGAGGCTTTCAACTGACAAAATTCAAGCAGAGCTGGGGATAAAGCTGCGGCCCTGGAAAGATGCGGTAAACGCAATCGTGGCCGAATATATGCAGCGTGAGGAGACATCGAAATGCGAGGACTGATTTTGGCTGGAGGATCGGGGACTCGATTGCACCCTGCTACACTTGCGATCAACAAGCAGTTGCTGCCGATTTATGATAAGCCAATGATATACTATCCATTGTCGGCGTTGATGCTGGCGGGTATCCGCGAAATTCAGATCATCTCTTCACCAGAATATATCGACAATTATCGCCGGCTCTTCGGCGACGGCGGGGAGCTTGGGTTGCGTTTCGATTACGCAGTTCAGCCCCGGCCTGAGGGTCTTGCCCAGGCATTTCATATTGGTGCCGAATTTATCGATGATCAGCCGGCGGCGCTGGTGCTTGGAGACAATATTTTTCACGGTGCCGGGTTTCAGGCTTTGCTGGCCAGCGCTACAAACCGCAGATCAGGTGCCACAGTGTTTGCGTATCAGGTGGCGGATGCAACTGCATACGGCGTGGTTGAGCTCGACGACCGCGGCAAGGCGTTGTCCATCGAGGAAAAGCCTTCGGCACCGAAATCGAACTTTGCCGTCACCGGTCTGTATTTCTACGACAACAGAGTCGTTGAACTTGCGCAGCAGGTCCGCCCTTCGGCGCGCGGCGAACTGGAAATCACCGATCTAAACCGCCTTTATATGGAAATGGGCGAGTTGTATGTCGAGCGGATGGGCCGGGGCTATGCGTGGTTGGACACCGGAACGCATGACAGCCTAGTCGAGGCCTCGGAATTTGTCCGGGTGATCCAGAACCGCACTGGGACGATGATTGGTTGCCTCGAAGAGATCGCTTACCGTCAAGGGTTTATCGATGCGGACCAGTTGCGCCAACGCGGGAAATTTTTCGAAAAGACCGCTTATGGCAAAAGCTTGCTGGCGCTGGCTGACTCAACATGATTGCGCAAGCATCCGGTTGTATCAGATGAACCTTGCACGTATCTCTCTACTGTCTGGACTGTCGACCGGGGTCAGGCTGTTATGCGGGCTCCTGATCAACAAAGTCGTTGCAATCACCGCTGGGCCTGCCGGATTTGCTCTAATTTCCCAGCTACAAAATGCCTTTGCGCTGTCCTCCACGTTATCGGCGGGGGCGATGAGTAATGGAATAACAATCATGACGGCCCGGCACGAAGGGGATGAGCCGCAACAACTGAAATTTTTCGCAACCGCCTTTCTGGCAGTTATGGTTACCAGTCTGCCGCTAACGCTGCTGGGGATTATATTTTCTTACGATCTAGCCAGTTGGTTATTGAAGGACGCAGGATACTTCTATGTGATAATTGCGGCTGCGATGACCATTCCGCTGTTTGCATTCGCATCCATGCTGACCGCTATCGTCACAGGAAAACAAGACGTCATTTCGCTCGTCTGCATAAACGTAATCAGCTCGTTGTTGATATTGGTTTTCACCGCAGTGATGGCATGGTTTTACGATCTACCCGGTGCGCTTATCGCAACCGCGACTTATCAGGGCACGCTGTTTCTGGTTGCTATTTGCTGGCTTCGCAGCGTGCCTTGGTTCGCCTTCAGCAACTTTACGCAAAGCGTGGCGAAGCCTTTGGCCAAAGATTTATTTCGGTATGTAATAATGGCTGGCGTAAGCGGCATTACGATTAATCTAGCTCAGTTTGCCGTTCGCAGTCATATCATCAACAACTCTGGATTGGAACATGCAGGCATTTGGGATACCGTCAATAGAATATCTATACTAAACGGATCTATTATTGCAGCAGTTCTTTCAGTATATCTTGTCCCTAAACTTGCATCATCGAAAAACGATTTTGCCCTTTTTCAAACGGTTGCACACGCTGCAAAATTTATCATGCCAATTTTCATATTAATTTGTATCATATTGTCGACATTTTCTGAGACGTTGGTTGAAATTTTATTCTCAAAAAAATTTACTGAGGCAGGAAGGCTTTTGCCGTATCAATTAGCCGGCGACGTAATGAGAGTCTTCACATGGTTCTACGCACACACGCTAATCACACGGCAAAAAATCTTACATTACGGCCTGATTGAGGTGGTTTCAAATATTGGGTTCGTTGTCATCGCGATTTTCGGTGCGGTAATTTGGGGTTCGTTTGCGCCCGTAATCGCCCATGTCGTTGCCTTTGGTCTCCTTGCACTATACTGCTTTATCCGACTCATGTTTATGGCACGGCCGACCGACGATCAGAGGCGAGATGCCGTGCTGACAAAATAAGCATTTAATGAACGGACTAAATTCGGTGATCGGATTTGATCGATGGGTGCGGTTTAAGCCTAGTGGTAGCGGATGTCCGGTTGATTGTAGGGAAATGAATTAGTGCGATGTGTTGATGTGGTCCTTGTCAACTGGAACAGCGGAGTGCAGGCTAAGGAAGCAGTGGAATCTATTCTGGCCAGTGGTTCAGAGGACGTTTCGACTATCTCTGTAGTCGATAATGCGTCAACCGATCAATCCATTGAGGTCATCCCGATGGACGATCGAATTGTCGTTATTAAAAATACCGAAAATGTCGGATTTGGCACAGCCTGCAACACCGGCACCCGTCTTGGTTCCGGAGAACTAATTTTGCTACTTAACCCAGACACGCGTGTCGAGAGCGACACAATATCTCGGGCGGTAGCTTTCCTGAACTCGACAGAAGGAAAAGCCTACGCGGCGTGCGGGATAAAACTTCATGACGAGAATGATAAAGTTCAGCGGCATTGTGCCCGTATACCTGATTTAAGGACGCTTATCGGAGAGGCAACGGGGTTATCATCGCTTGTTCCACGGATATTTCCTCCGATAATCATGGCTGAATTCGATCACTTGACTAGTCGTGATGTGCCCCATGTCATCGGAGCTTTCTACATGGTTCGCAGGAGTGTATTTGAAGCAGTTGGGGGATTTGACGAAGATTTTTTTGTCTATTTCGAGGATCTAGATCTATCAAAGCGCATTCAAGATACTGGGGGAAGAATTAGATATAGACCCGAAATTCAATGTTTTCATAAAGGCGGCGGTACGAGCGAGAACATCAAGGCGCAGCGATTAGCGTATTCAATGGAGGGGCGGTTACGATTTGCTCAGAAGCACCTTCCTAAGTGGCAATCCAAAATCGTAAAGGTACTTATGATAACGGTTGAGCCTTGGGTCCGAAGGGTTCATGCGTTAGCAACTTTGGGTCTTTGTGGAGCAAGCGAGGTCAACAAAGGCCTGAAAATTTTCAGGCAAAGAAGAGGAGCTCAATCCAGCGCAAATCGGTGTACCCAATGAACAGCGTCTCAAAAATCGTACGAGAAACATCCACCGCCAAAACGTCACTGCTCTGGGAATTGTTACTAATTTCTGTCTTAAGTATGTCGCTGGCATTTATTTCTGGCTATCGTTTATTAGGATACGGATTTGATTACTGGGACTATGTTGCGTTCTATGATCAAATGGATAACTCGATAAACTGGAACTATGTCAGATTTGAACCAGCATATGTCTACACAGTATGGTTTGCAAAATGGGTTTTGAGATTTCCTTATGAACTATTTTCAACAATAGTTATAACTGCTTCACTGTCTATAAAATTTTTTATATTTCGTTATTATCTAAAATACTGGCCACTAGCAATTTTTAGTTACATTTTAATCATTTATCCGATACATGAGTACACACAAATAAGAATTTCATTATCTTTGTCCTTTTGTTTGCTGGCTTTGCATTTATCTTTTCAAAAAAAATTAATAGCGCCAATAATTTTAACATATATTGCATTTAACTTTCACTATACTTCAATTGTCATGATCCCTTTCGTAATGGCAGCCTATTTTCACGACAAAAGCACGATTCGGAAATTTGTTGCCTTCGCTTTGCCAGCTATATCAGTAGTAATTTATCTATTTTCTTTCTTCTTAATTGATTTAGCTAGCCAATTCAGTGTTGCGGCCGATGCTTACATGAGATCAACAACATATGCCATGAATAACGATACAGTAAACATCTATTCTGTAGCTATAATTTTACCTTTTATAGTTCTGATTTCATCGTTTATTTTGGGATTTCACAAAAATAATTACAAAATTATATACATTTACATGACTGCCACTTCTTTGTGCGTTGCATTTTCTTTCCTTCAATTTCCAGTATTCAGCCATCGGCTTCGTGAGATTTTCACCGTCGGATTGTTGTTCATCGCATTTGATCGGAACAGGACGCCCCAGGATTGGATACCGGCATTTTTCGTTGCGGCCTATGGAGTGGCGTCTATTTATTTAGGAATTCGCGACAAACTGATTTTTGAATATTAATCGAGCATTCCATGGCAAAAAAAATTCTGGCACTCACCCGCTATGAGCTTATGGGCGCTAGCAGTCGCGTTCGGTTTGCCCTTTACAAGCCTGCGTTGGACACGGCCGGATATCATATCGAATTCTCTCCATTCTTCGACGATGATTATCTGCAACGGCTCTATCGCGGCGAGGGTAAGCGTCCGTTTGTGAAAGTCTTGCAGGCATATTCGCGGCGATTAGCTGCGTTGTTCAGCGCGCGTGGATACGATATTCTGTGGATCGAAAAGGAGTTGTTCCCTTTCGCACCGCCAATCATGGAGCGTCTGATTGCAATGACGGGTGTCCCCTACGTGGTTGATTTCGACGATGCCATTTTTCATAACTACGATCAGCACTCCAGTTTCCTTGTCCGTAAATTGCTGAGTAACCGACTTGATATACTATTGGCGCATTCCAGTGGCGTAACTGCCGGCAATCGCTACCTTGGTAACTACGCCCGGCAACATGGTGCACGTAATGTCGTTGATTTTCCTACCGTCGTGGATACGCCCAAATACGAACACTTGCCCGCTGATGACTGCGAACGGCCGCTGACGCTTGGATGGATCGGCAGCCCCGCCACCAGGCACCTTCTGGTCAACGTAATCTCTGCTCTTGACAAAGCAGCGATTTTAACGCCGTTCCGCCTGCTTACTATCGGTATTCCCGCCTTGGAAAATACAAGGTTTCCAGTAGAAGCGCATCCATGGACAGAAGATAGTGAAGTAACATTGCTCAACAAGATCGACATAGGGATTATGCCTTTGGCTGACACACCGTTCGAGCGAGGTAAGTGTGGTTATAAACTCATCCAGTACATGGCGTGTGGCAAACCTGTAATTGCATCTCCGGTGGGCGTGAATCGGGAAATAGTGACGCCAGATGTTGGCTTTCTGGCGAGGACGGATTTAGACTGGTCTCGTGCCATCTCAACGCTGGGTGGAAGTCGTCACCTTCGCGAACGAATGGGAGTATCAGGGCGATCGAAGGTCGAACAATTTTACTCGTTAGCATCGAACATACCACGACTAACTGCCTTTTTCGATGCCATAAGCGACAATCACACAATTGATCGCTGATTGAAGCTTTCGCTAGCGTGGTAAAATAGTGGCTGGGTTCCCGACCACCGTAACCCCGTCCGGGACATCATACAGAACAATCGCGCCCATGCCTACGACCGCACCTTTTCCAATGCGCAGCGGGCTTCCGCATCGCCCTTGCCGAATGATGGCACCCCCCCCGATATATGCACCGTCGCCGATATGGACATTCCCGTTACATTTCACCCCAGGACCGAAGGTCACACAGTCGCCGAGGACACAATCATGTTCGACATAGCTGCCAATGTTGGCATGAAAATGCTTTCCAATAAGGATGTTGCTGGTCAGAACTACGTTGGGAGAAAGCAAAGCCCCCTCACCAATAACCAAATTGTCCATTTGAATTACATTACTTGCCGATACATTAAAAAAAGCGAGACCTGCATCGATACAACGCGATGCGACCATCTCGCGTGTAGCGGGGCTAGCAACGGCCAGAGCGATCGCTTTGTCCTCTGCTCGGGACGAAACGAAATCGTTGAAACTCAAAACGGCATGCCCGTTCACCTGCTTGCCTGCCAAATTGTCATCAACAAAAACCATCGAACTCGAACTTACGTCTGGCATTTGCCAACGTAACAACGGCATGATGCCTCGGCCACATCCGCCCGCTCCAAATATGCCCCTCAAAACTATTTCAGTTCTCCACTTCCCTTGAACCTTGACATCGTTACTTCGCCGTCCGCGCTGATCCCGTTACGGGAAATGACTCGCCAGATCGTCAGCACCAAGATTTTCACATCGAGAGAAAAACTTCTGTTGTCGACATACCATAGATCTAGCGAGAACTTTTCGTCCCACGTTAATTTATTGCGGCCCATGACCTGTGCCCAGCCGGTAATGCCCGGTGGTACATCGTGACGCCGCATCTGCTCGGACGTATACAGTTCGAGATATTCAACTAGTAGTGGCCGGGGTCCCACCAAACGGATCTCGCCTCGGACCAGATTGAGGAGTGACGGCAGTTCGTCCAAACTCGTTGCGCGCATTAATTTTCCAAACCTTGTCAGACGCTGACCGTCAGGTAATGGCACTCCGGCCCCGTCGCAAGCGTCCGTCATTGTGCGAAACTTATAGATCGCAAATATAGACCCCTTAAATCCGGGCCGCAGTTGCCGGAAGAATATCGGCCGGCCAACATCGAACGCAACCAATGCGCACAGTATGACACATAGTGGAAAGACAAGCGGTGCAAGCAATGCAACAATCAAAATATCAACGGCACGTGGCATGGACTGTGTTACCCGCAAGCCTCTGACATAACCCAGTTTATGACATCGCACGTTTTCTCGACTTCGTCATCGGTCAACGTAGGGTGGGTCAGAAACATTAGGCTGGTTTCGCCAAGCTCGCGTGCAACAGGAAGGCGTTGTGCAGGGCGTATGGCGGTGTCGTCGAAGGCCCTCTCCAGATACACTTCGGAACAGCTGCCCTGAAACAGCGGAACACCTAACTTAGAAAACTCTGCCACAATCCGATCGCGATCCCAGCCGCTTCTAAGACCCGATGGCCGGACATAAGCGTAAAAGCGATAGAATGCGTGGACATATTCCGAAGACGGTAAGGGCGATCGAATAGTATTGGCAAATGGTTGCAACGCAGCGTGAATCTGATGTGCGATGGCGGTGCGGCGTTGCGTCCATGCCGCCATACGTTTCAGCTGAATACGGCCTATGACTGCCTGCATTTCCAGCATTCGCCAATTGGTGCCGATGTTTTCATGTACCCACCGAAAGCCAGGAGCATGTGTGCGATTGAACATAGCATCCCAGCTTTTTCCGTGATCTTTATATGACCACATACGCTCCCAGTAATTTGGGTTCGAACATGTCACCATGCCTCCTTCCCCTCCGGTAGTCATGATCTTGTCCTGACAGAACGACCATGCGCCGATATCGCCAAGTCCACCGACGGGTTCATTTCTTACCCTAGCTCCGTGCGCCTGGGCGCAATCTTCAATTATTGCGATATTTTTACCACCGGTCAGCGTCCGAATCGCGGCAATATCAACTGGCCAGCCGGCTAAATGAACCGGCAGGATCGCCTTTGTCTTCGAACTAATGCAGGGTGCCACTGTCCTTGCGCTGATAGTGCCCGAATCAGGATCGACGTCTGCAAAAACCGGGGTTGCGCCGGCGGTCACGACGCTGGAAACAGACGCCATGAAAGTTCGCGGAGTAACAATCACCTCATCTCCGGCACCGATATTGAGCGCTTTCAGCGCAAGATCGAGAGCTAATGTGCCATTGGCAACCGCAACAGCTTGGTCGGTGCCACACCATAATGCGAATTCGTTTTCAAAGCTACGGACATGCTCTCCGGTCCATTGGTTGACCCGGTTCGAGCGTAATGTGGCCGCAACTGCATCGATCTCTTCGTCGGTGTAGTTGGGCCATGGTGAAAAAGCAGTATTTAGCATACCAGTGGTGCTACGCTGGAAATGGTTCGATTTCAATGCTAGGTTTCACCGCAGAGCTATGCAATCGCGTTCTGCTTGAGTCATCAACCCACCGTTTTGCTCGGTGTCTGAAAGAGTTGCCTAAATGTGCGGAATAGTAGGCTTTTTGGTGCCGTCTCTAACAGATATTGAAACCGCACTTGGACAGCTGGATAAAATGCAAGCAGCATTACGCCACCGCGGACCAGATGATTTCGGAACGTGGAATGACGCAAAGGAAGGCATATTTCTGGGGCATCGCCGGCTTTCGATTTTAGACCTCACGCAGTCCGGGCACCAACCCAAAATCTCGGCCTCGGGGCGTTACATCATCGCCTTTAACGGAGAGGTCTACAATCATCTGCAGCTTCGCGCTCGCATAGAGAGCGAAACGGGCCAAAGCGTTTGGGAGGGGCACTCCGATACGGAAACGCTGCTCGCTGCAATTGAACATTGGGGTCTTGAGCAGACATTGCGTAACGCTAGCGGAATGTTCGCGATCGCCTTGTGGGACCGCAAGCTTTCGGCCCTGTCGCTATCTCGCGATCGGATGGGAGAGAAGCCGCTTTATTTTGGTTGGCAGGGGGACGGTGCCGACAGAGTTTTCCTGTTTGGTTCAGAACTCAAGGCGCTCAACAAGCATTCTGCATTTGCGGCTGAAATCGATCGCCAGGCGCTGACCCTGTTTATGCGATATAATTATGTTCCTGCCCCTCACAGCATTTGGACGGACATCAAAAAGCTCGCACCAGGAACTATCCTGACGTTGTCCGCCCAGCAGCCTGAAGGTGAAGTGATAACGTACTGGTCATTCACTGAAACGGCGCAGGCGGGTTCGGTGAGCCGTTTTGAAGGCACGCGCGAAGAAGCAGTAGATGCGTTGCATGACAAGCTGATCGCAGCCGTCGAACTGCAGATGATCTCTGACGTGCCGTTGGGTGCCTTTCTGTCCGGCGGAATTGATTCCTCTGCAGTCGTTGCGATGATGCAGCAGGTTTCAAACAAGCCTGCCAGAACGTTTACTATAGGATATGATAACCAAGCCTATGACGAGTCTGTCTACGCAAAAGATGTTGCCCGACATCTAAATACCGAACATCACGAATTTCGACTGGCGCCGGAAGATGCCCTCAGTGTTATTCCGGCATTACCAGAAATTTATTGCGAACCTTTTTCCGATAGTTCGCAAATTCCGACATATTTGGTCAGTCGCTTTGCCCGTGAGCATGTTACTGTTTCACTTTCCGGTGATGCGGGTGACGAGCTTTTCGGGGGCTATAACCGCTATCTGGCCGTTGCGAAAAATTGGAAGCGTATTGCGGCCTTGCCACGGTCCGTTCGAGTGGCGTTAGGGGATCTGCTACTGCGCGTTCCCCCACATCGTTGGGATAGCATGGGAGGATCGCTGGCAAAGCGGCATTTCCGGACGTTTGGCGACAAGGTTCATAAAGCAGCAGCTGTGCTGTCGGCGTCTAGTGTACAGGCGCTTCACCACAGGCTTGCATCCGCTGAAACGGAGCCGGTCCATTGGGTAAAAGGCGGATCGGAACCACTCACCCTCTTTGACGCGCTTCCCGCCGGTATCGAAAAACTCGATGACATCGAACAAATGATGGCCATCGACGCGTTGACGTATTTGCCAGACGATATACTGACAAAAGTTGATCGTGCCGCCATGGCGGTTTCTTTAGAAACACGGGTGCCATTCCTTGATCCGGCATTAATCGAATTTGCATGCTCCTTGCCCATCGGCCATAAAATTGTCGATGGCGTCACAAAGTGGCCGTTGCGCGAATTGCTTTACCGCTATGTGCCAAAATCCCTGTTGGATCGCCCCAAGATGGGATTTGGAATTCCCGTGGCAGATTGGCTTCGCGGCCCGTTACGTGAATGGGCCGAGGATTTGCTGGACCCCAAGCGATTAGATGAGGAAGGCCATTGGCATGTCGACATTGTCCGTTCTGCGTGGCAGACGCACCTGTCTGGCCGGCAGAATCTTGCTCCCAAATTATGGTCGGTTTTGATGTTTCAGGCGTGGTTGCGGCACTCGAAATCTTGAATGTCCACTTAACTCAACACAAAATTCCACTGGTTTAGGATTATTGGGATGACCCGCGTACTACTGAACGCATCTCTGGCAGAATCGCTAATATTATTTCGTAAGGACCTGATCGCGGACATGATCGCCAATGGGCATGAAGTTCATGTCACGGCGCCCGACATCGCAACCCAAGTATATGAAGAACTGGTTTTAGTCGGCGCCATACCCCATTCAGTGCCCCTCGAATCCAATGGGTTCAATGTAATCAAAGATTTACGATACGCGCGAGCAATTTACGCGGTCATCACTGACATAAGCGCCCAGCTTGTGATCGGATATACTATAAAGCCCAACATTTGGGGAAGCCTTGCTGCAAAAGTAGCCGGGGTCAAATCGATATCGATGGTAACAGGCCTGGGGTTCGCTTTTATTCCGCGAAAGGGCATTGTCCGCAAGATGATGCAAAAATTTGCACAGCGACTTTACCGGTTGGCCACTTCGGCGAACAGCGTAGTGATCTTCCAAAACGCTGATGATCGCGACGATTTTATTGGAGCCGGCAGCTTGGCAGAGCCAGATAAGGCCCGGCTGGTCAACGGGTCGGGTGTCAACATCGAATATTTTCAGCTGTCGCCGCTTCCCGCTCGGCCAGTCTTTCTGATGATCTCGCGCTATTTATGGACAAAGGGCTTATCTGAATATTGCGAGGCGGCGGTGCGGCTAATCCAGAAAAAGATCGATGCCGATTTTCTACTAGTGGGATATGCCAGCACGGGTCCCGATGCAGTCACCCATGAGCAGCTTCAGCTATGGCAGAAGTCGGGCGTCCAATTCCTCGGCAAGCTATCAGACGTCCGTCCGGCAATTGCGAGTGCCTCGATTTATGTACTACCGTCTTGGAGAGAAGGTACGCCACGCTCAGTGTTGGAAGCAATGGCAATGGGTCGCCCGATCATCACCACCGATGCACCGGGCTGTCGTGAGACCGTGGTGCAGGATTACAACGGTACGTTGGTTCCCATTCGCGATGTGGATGCCTTGGCCTCGGCCATGGAATTGTTGGCCAATGACCAACAAAAGCGCGCCGAAATGGGCGCCAACAGTCGAGCACTGGCGGTTAGAAAATATGCAGTTGGCGCAGTCAACAAATCCTATTTGGAGTATTTGGGTCTTGCTGTGCCTATTGCGGATATCCTTTAAGAATAACTTTTATTTGCCGTCGCCATAGCCATAGCCATAGCCATAGCCGTAGCCATAACCCGCTTGGCGCTGTTTCAACTTGGTGAGTATGACACCAAAAACATGGGCATGAACCGATTGTAGTCTACCCAGTGACGACTTGACGCCTCTCACCGCTACACCCTCTGCCTCGACAACAAATATGCAGCCCTCCACCGCACGTGACAAAAGAGGGGCATCCGCCAAACCCAAGATTGGAGGCGCATCGACAACGATATGATCAAAGTGCTCGCTTAACTGCCTCACGAGCATCAGCATGCGGTCGCTACTGAGAAGCTCCGAGGCGCTGGGAGGCATCGGTCCGGCGGGAAGGAGTTGCAAACCCTTTTGGTCCGTCGCAAGGACCATATTTTGCCACTCGTTGTCCCCAGCGAGAAAATTGCTCAAACCACTTTTATTATCACGAGCGAGAAACTGGTGCATGGACGGTGAGCGCATGTCGGCATCCACAAGTAGTACCTTTTTGCCGGTACGGCCCAGCACGGTCGCCAAGGCAACGCTCGTAGTAGATTTTCCTTCCGCCGGTCGCGTGCTAGTGACCATGAATGTGCTAGGAACTCCGTGATCAGTACTGAACGCTAAATTTGAACGAATACTTAAATATGCCTCTGAAATCATCGATTTTGCATCGCCCAACAACACTAGCGCATTATCTTGATCAACGTCCGGTACACTGCCAAGAAGCGGAGATTGCAACAGGCGATTGACTTGGCCCGGATCGCGAATGCCTTCGTCGATTTGATCGAGTGCAAATGTAGCCACGGCGGCCAGTCCAATTCCGGCAAGCAAGGCGAGCGCCATGTTTAATGGCAGACTAGGTGCTGATGGTTTTTCTGGCACTTTGGCCTGGTCGACAATGGCAATGTTATTTGCGCCAATGCCGGCGACGCCGATTTCTTTGTAGCGCTGCAAAAGGCCATCATAAAGCTGGCGGTTGGTGTCAGCCTCACGCTGGTAAATATTGTAGTTTATGCTGTCGCGCTGCTGGCGGTCCATCCGCTCCTTAAGCGTCTCAACTTGCTGCCGAAGGTCACGCTCTCTTTGCACTGCCTCACTATACTCTGACGATCGGCTATTGAGAACGCGGCTCTCCTCGCGTGCAATGCTCGCATCCAAAACACGCAACTGCTCACTGAGGGCTCTCGCCGCGGGGTAGCCCGGCTCGAACTGTACAAGCAATTTTGCATATTCAGATGCAGCCTCCGCCCTCTTCTGTCTCAACTGAGAAATCGCAACATTTCCCAGCGCGTCCGAATTAGCGCCCCCGTTCCGGCCGCTGGCGCGGCTTTCGGCGGCAATGCGGCTGGCAGTGGCTTCAGCCAACGCGCCATTCAATGCCTCAAGGTCACTCGAGACCAGTGTCCGCTCAACCTCGGTCTTGCCGTCAGCGCTTGTCGATGTTCCCAGAGCAACAATGCCCTTTTGCGAGGCGTAATTCACGACCTCCCGTTCTGAGGTCTCGACGCGAGCGCGAAGGTCGGCCAGACGGCCTTCAAGGAATTTTCGCGCGTCTGCGGTGGAAGCGAAACGGCGGTCCATACTTTGAACGATAAACTGGTCAGTCCAAGTGTTTGAAATCTGCGCGGACAAGCCAGGAGAGGCACTTGTATAGCTGATATCCACCAAAGCCGAGCCGCGGATCGGCGAAATCGCAATGTTTTTAGTCAGCAAATCAATTGCCTTCTTTTCCCGCTTTAGCCGTTCGGCGGCACTTAACTGCTGGCTAGATTTAGATCCAAAAAGGCCCTCATCGCTTGCGTCGACGCCATGTGCCTCGAAAAATGCATCGCTTGTGCCTAACCGCAGTTGACGAGCTACACGCTCAGCAAGTGAGCGAGCCTGCAGGAGTGAATACTGCGTCTGGTAAAATTCTAAATCGCGCCCCGCCTCAGCGGATTCAAGGCTCTCCACATTTGTCACGTTCTTCTGGGCGCGGCTAATTTCAATCCGCGACGTGGCCGTGTATTGCGGCGTCGCCAAGAGCGTCGCCACGAGGCCAAAGGTAAGGGCTGCGGCTGTGATACCTACGATCAACCACTTCCAGCGCAGAACAACCTGCCAGTACTGTAACAAAATTGGCGGCGCCAAGCCGCGCTCTGAACTGGCCTCCTGTGAGGCTACGCCTGAGTTGGTAATTCCAAGAGCGGGGGGAGTGGTTTTTTGCATTATCTTCCTTGTCCTGGAATGGGCATCATGGGAGTGAGTTACCCAGCCAGTCGGCAATTAACATTACGCCGTCGCAGGTACCCGAAGCACAAAAACAATGCCATAGTTTTTTCCCCGAGTGGGGCGCTTTACTTGGCCTATACATTTAGGCTGGCGGAGTTATAAGATGGATGCTCCATTGCTAGCAGCTAACAATATGGCCACGGTTCGTTCCCACTCAAAGCTATTTTCAGGATAAGATGTTGCCAAAACTGGAACTCATGGCCGCGCCTTCAATCCCATTTTGGGGACTTCTCATTGCATTCGCAGTGCTGTTTCTCACAGGAGGTTCCTCGCGCGGGGACGTGCAGTCCCTGGCAATTTTGAACCCGACAATGATCATCTGCTGCGGCGCCGCCCTTATGTCACTCAGGCGCGAGCACTGGATAGAGAGAAAGTGGCTCGCGGCTATTGTGGGGATCGTTTTTATTTCGGGGCTATTGTACGTCGTTCCAATGCCCGTGCATCTTGAGGATTACTCGCAAGGTCTAAGTAACGCGGCAGATATTCGTGCCGCCGCCAATGTATCCGGCTCTCCGCAAGCATTAGCAATGGCACCACAAGCCGCCCTGCAGTCGCTCTTTTTTCTGTTTGCTCCACTGGCGGTGATTTTGTTTTCCGTGCAGCTTAGGCGGGACGACTTGCGACTAGCCCTGCCGCTAATCATAATCTTGGGTGGCATTTCAGGGATAGCCGGCGTCCTTCAATTGGCGGGCGGTGCAAGTGGGCCGCTCTATTTGTATAATACTACAAATAATGGCAGCGCCGTGGGTCTATTCGCCAACCGAAACCACGCCGCCGTTTTCTTGGCCTGCCTCTTCCCCATGCTGGCCATTTTTGCCGAACGTTCTCAAGGAAAATTTGGCGATGGTCGGAGCACGCGGCAGCTTGCGGCGACCACCATCGCGATCGTTTTGATCCCGCTCATTTTGGTCACTGGATCGCGCTCTGGTATGCTCTCGGCAATTATCGGCTTGGTTGGTGGGGTAGTGCTGTATGTTTCCAGCGGTCAAACCCAGCGCGGGTCGAAAACCGGCAGGCCTCTTGTCCCCGTCGTGGCCGTAGCCGTTGTCGCCTCCCTTGTCTTTGCGACCATTTATTTCTCTCGCGCCGAGGCAATCGAGCGCATTTTTGCCGAAAATGGAATGGCAAATGATCGCGCGGATTTCTGGACCTCGGGCGTAGCGCTTTTCTGGCAATATTTTCCTTTCGGTTTTGGGCCCGGCTCTTTTGTTTTAGTCTTCCAAGTAGATGAACCGATTGCCTTGCTAGACGGCTCATACCTCAATAGGCTGCACAATGACTGGCTTGAGGTCGGCCTTACCCTTGGCGTCCCTGGAGTGCTACTGATGCTGGGCGGAGCATTTTACTACTTCTGGCGTACCTTCCATTTGTGGGCTCGGTTCGAAGGCGCGCGAACGTCGGTAGGATTGGGCCGCATGGCAAGTATTGTCATTGCGATTTTAGCCATCGCGAGCTTGTCGGACTATCCCTTACGTACGCCCGCGATGATGGGCTTTGCCGCGTTGATGTGCCTCTGGTTCGTGGGTGCTCTGCCCGAACGAGAGGCTACGTTGGACGCCGCCTGATAGCTTCCCGCCCTCAGCCTTTCTGGAGGCATTTATGGCGTCTCCCAAACATTGTGATCCGCAAACTCGAGATATCGCGCCAATACATTGGTCGATTTCCAACCGCCAGCGCGCATGATTGCGGCCGTGTAGAACCCTGCGCGGATTTACTCCTGGATCGTACCCGACTCTATATTGAATCCGCGTGTTTGTTTTCTAGAGCGGCGCACTGAAAATGTGAATCATGTAATTCTTGGGTGTTCCCCGTCAGCACCAATGGCACAGATTTGATGTTGTGATTTAAGGAGTGTTTTGGTTTCATCGTAGTGACGAAGGAACGAAGATGAGACCAAAACACTCTGGCCAACCCAAGGCCTCTGCCGAGCGTGTCGTGAAGGATATTCGGCGTGCAACCCGGCGGCATTTTTCTGCCGAAGACAAGATCAGGATCGTGCTTGAGGGCTTGCGCGGTGATGACAGCATATCCGAGCTTTGCCGCAAGGAAGGCATCGCGCAGAGCCTGTATTACGTCTGGTCCAAGGAGTTCATGGAAGCTGGCAAGCGGCGTCTGGCGGGTGATACTGCCCGTGCAGCGACCAGTGGTGAAGTGCAGGACCTGCGCCGTGAAGCGCGTGCCCTGAAGGAGTGCGTTGCTGATCTGACCCTTGAGAACCGTTTGCTTAAAAAAAGCATGATCGCGGATGGGGGAGACGACGAATGAGATATCCCGCCCCTGAGAAGCTCGAGATCATTAGGATCGTCGAGCAGTCGCATCTGCCGACAAAGATCACACTTGATAAGCTGGGCGTTGCCCGCCGGACCTTCTACCGCTGGTATGACCGCTATCTAGAAGGTGGGCCTGAAGCGCTGGCGGATAAGCCATCAAGCCCGAGCCGTGTGTGGAACCGTATCCCGAAGGTAATCCATGACCAGATCATCGATCTGGCCCTGGAACAGTCAGAACTGTCACCACGTGAACTGGCGGTGCGGTTCACCGACGAGCAGCGTTACTTCGTGTCAGAAGCCACGGTTTACAGGCTTTTGAAGGCTCATGACCTCATTACCAGTCCGGCCTATGTCGTGGTAAAGGCATCAAGCGAGTTCCACACCAAGACTACCCGTCCCAACGAGATGTGGCAGACAGACTTTACCTACTTCAAGATCATTGGTTGGGGATGGATGTACCTGTCCACCGTACTCGACGACTTCTCGCGCTATATCATCGCCTGGAAGCTGTGCAGCAATATGCGAGCCGAGGACGTCACCGACACGCTGGACATGGCACTTGCCGCATCGGGCTGCTATCATGCGACGGTTCAGCACAAGCCGCGGTTGCTCAGCGACAATGGTCCCAGTTACATCGCGGGCGAACTGGCGGAGTATATCGAAGCCAACAAGATGAGCCATGTGCGCGGTGCACCGATGCATCCGCAAACACAGGGCAAGATCGAGCGCTGGCACCAGACACTCAAGAACCGCATCCTGCTGGAAAACTACTTCCTACCCGGCGACCTTGAGCAGCAGATCGAAGCGTTCGTCGAGCATTACAACCATCAGCGCTATCACGAGAGCCTGAACAACGTAACGCCCGCCGACGCCTACTTCGGCAGGGCGCAAGCCATCATCCAACAACGCGAAAGGATCAAACGAAAGACTATCGAATATCGGCGCTTGCAACACCGCAAGCTCGCCGCCTAATATCAACCCAACTGATGAGGCCAATGCTCCATTAATTTACGCAGCAATCAGTGCCAAATGTTCTGACGACGGACAAAACCGGCAATAATCAGTTTGGAAATACCGATACTTGCAAAAAAATGTTCTTTTCCGGGTTGGAACGACACAAAACTCGCGAGCGCAAACCAAAGTGCCAAGGCAAGCTCGGATATGTAGGGCAGTTCGCGCACCGCGCGGATCGGAGAAAAGCTCCCCCCCATTGCCAACAGTACAAAAACCAGTTGAACCAGCGGCACCGCGAATGCGTTGCCGCGGACGAACACTTGCCATACTTCGGGCGCCATCGTGATGTCGAGCGGCGCCAGCACCATCCACGCCGGCAAAAGGCCCACAAGCACTGCCGCGACGCTGATCCGCATGCGAAAGCTATCGCTGTGCATAAATTCCCCCGAAAGTGATCCGCCGACCCTTAGCCATTTTATGTATCGGCCGTATCACCCGAACATGGTTAAAATTTGGTGCACGACTGCTTCCTCGGTCCATGCTGGCCGAGGGTGTCGCGAAGCAGATCCGGAGGACTGCAATGCACACAGAACTGCCTTCGGCGCGGGTCGGCGTTGGCCCAACGTAAGGTGTTATAATCTCGCCGCCACGCCTCGATCATGATCTTGGCTTCGGCCAGACTGTACAAGGGATGCGCGATCAAGCAGCGCACGGCCAAGTTGACATCCTCACCGGTCGTCGGGTCGGCCAGACGAGGCAGGTGGTGTACGTTACCTATTGCGCACAGGCACCTTCGGATGCGACGTTATCGTGAAAGGCAGGCGCACGGAGAGACAAAATTTCCCTATTATTGGGCCGGACACAGGGAAATGCCGCGGATCTAAACTCCCGATAACGCCGGTCATTCGCAAGAGGGCGCATCTTGAAAAAAACGCCCGCATTCGCGCAAGGCAACGCTCGAGATTTCGCCCGAGAGTGTTGGGACCCACGCATCCAAATTGACGGCAACCTTAGCCTAGACTGATCCGCGGCCGCCGCACAGCATTTCACATAATTTCTCGTGGTTCAGCTTCAGGACGACCGAACGCCCGTCGTCGGGGTCCTTGGCCTTCTCAATTATGCCCAGATCTGTCAATTTACGCACACAGTCGAAGCAAGAACGAAATGAAATCCCAGTGATGTGCGGGATGTCTTTCATAATAAGCTTCTCGTCCCGCGCGATTGCCGAGAGTATTTTGCCCTCCGCCGAGAGCAGCGATAATTTTGGATTTGTCTGCGGCTTGCCTGCAAGGCGCATCGTATCTTTTAAAACTGCGCAGTGACCGTCACGGCATTCGGTTGTCATGAATTCCCCGCCATCCCCAGCTTAATTGCCTCTAATTGGGCCATATCTATCCGCGGCGAAGAAAAACGCAACAAAATTTGCATATTTTTGCCGGCAAATATTGCCGATTGATATACTTGCACAATCGAAATGAATTGTAAAAAGAGCGTGACATTCGGTCTCCAAATCTAAAATGATTTAGAGTGTTCGGGAATTTATTGTTGTATAAAATCATCAATTTAATGACCTCTGGCACATAATTGAGTGATCGCGTTATTTAGATCGGGTGGCCTATGCCATTATTTGCTGTTATTGTTAGTCTCTGTAGCCGAAATGTAACTTTAACACTCGATCAATCACTCACTCGCGAGCGTATTTTTGTATGAGGAATGGCGGCTCTCTCAATACTGCGGCTTGCAAAAACTATTCTGATTTTTCAGATACTTCGCGGGCGTTTGGCTCTCCCGACGCCAAGTTATCTCTGGTAGGCAACGTGCCGTCTCCACGCCGCGCCGACGCGCGGTCGATGTGGTATGTGGCGCAGGTCCTGTCCCAGAAGGAGGGATATGCGGCCGAGCATCTAGGGCGGCAAGGATTTCAGACGTTCGTCCCGCGTTTCAACAAGACACGGCGCCACGCCCGCAAGACTGAGACTGTATTGGCGCCCCTATTCCCAGGCTATATCTTTGTCAGATTTGACATAAAAATGGACAGGTGGCTGTCCGTTAATTCCACCCGCGGCGTGCTTCGACTGGTCGGCCCACGGCAGAGTGAGCCTCAGCCAGTCCCCGCGCGCGTGATTGAGCATCTGAGGTCGAGGTGCCGCGCCGGAGTTCTCACCAAGCTCTCCGACAGCATAAAGCCAGGCGACCGCATCCAGATCAATGCGGGGCCACTGGCGGGACAGATGGCCACCATACAGGCGCTCAATGACCAGAGGCGCATCAGCGTGCTCTTGAGCCTGCTGGGAGCCGAGCACAGGGTCTTGGTAAATGCCGACCAGCTTGCGCCGGCGGCTGTCGCGTGAGCCAATTATCCGCCTTTGTGGACGCGAATACCGGCCTCATTATTTACGTCATCTCGGCGGGTCTCTTGAGTTTTATGCTATGCCTCTTTGCGCCCCAAATTGGAAAGTCACTCGGCCTCGTCGACGACCCGAGCGCGAAATCACACAGCCTGCACGATAAAACTACGCCCCTTGTGGGCGGCTTGGCGATTATGGTGCCGTGGATACTGCTGGCGAAACTTGACCCCATTCTGGCAGAGTTTTTCGTCGCCCCCGACGGCGGGGGCTATTCTGCATTCTGGCTCTCGTTCTTCGTACTTATTTTTATGCTGATAGGATTGATTGACGACCGCTTTCACCTGTCTGCCCTCGCGCGGCTCATGATTATGGCGCCACTCTTCGCCTTGTTCATTGTGGGCTATCCCAGCTTTGCAATTGACAAGCTGACCGCCCCTTCATTCGGCATTTCGGTTCCGCTGGGTCTGTTAACTGCGCCGTTCACTGCGCTGTGCCTCCTCGCCGTGACGAATGCGATAAATATGGCCGACGGCCGAAATGGCTTAGTTATCGGCATGAGCATTGTATGGTGCCTGACGCTGACCCTTCACGTGCCCCCTCAATTGCAACTGCTGCTGTATGCGGCCATTGCAAGTCTACTGGTAACGGGACTGTTTAACCTGAGGGGCCGGCTGTTTCTGGGTGACGGGGGAACGTACGCACTGTCGGCAATGATTGGCCTCATCAGTCTGTACGCCCACGGGATGCCATTTGGGGAGGGGGGGATTTCCTCGCCGCAATTGGCGGCGCTATTCGCAATCCCCGGTCTCGACATGTTCAGGCTGATGCTCGCCCGACAGGTGCGCGGTGTCTCGCCAATGTCGGGCGACCACGACCACCTCCACCACAGGTTTGAGCGTTATATGGGCTGGCGGCTTGGCTTGCCGGCCTACCTTGCCCTCGTCTGTGGCCCAATATTAATTGCCTTCAGCGATCCCAAAATGGGCGCAGTAGGCTTGATCTCGGCAGTGTGTCTGTACGGCGCCGCGTGGCTTGTGACCCGCAAATACCAGCAGCGACAATTTACCGCGGGCGGATCGGGTGCCGCGAACCCGCCGAGTAGCCCCCTCGGCGACTAGACACGCAAATAATATTCCGTGTGGGATGTTGTTTCTGACACGTGACCGTTTCACTGCCGCATTTGGTCTCACGATTGGGCGGTGAACACGCATTGGCTCGCCCCCTTGGACTTTGCGGCGTTGGATTTTAAAAAGCCGTCAGCGCAATTAGAACGCTCGGCGTGATGCGTGAATGGAACTGGCTGGACGAGTGTTCATTTCAGCCGCGACTGCCGCGTTTTGGCCGCGGGGCTATTGTAAATCCGTCACCGCAGGGCCGACCAGGCTTTCCCCATTACCGTCATCACAATCTTAGCGGCGTACATCACGGCCCACGCCCCTGCCGCATTCCCGAACACGGTTGTCGCAAACGACTGCACAGAATACACCTCAAGCCCCGCCAGCGCGAGGCCAATGTGGTATGTGATTGCGCTCCCTAGCGCGGCAACCGAAGACAAAACTAAGAGCTGCCTTCCCGTCAGATACCTAAGGGGAGGCCGGTCCAATCGCGCCTTTTGAATAAGCATGAGGGCCGCGGGTGCCCCCACCTCAACTAGCGCCGCGACAGTGATCTGGTCCCTCAGGTCCAGCCCTAAGTCGAGACTGAGGACCGCGCCCAGAAATAGGAATGGGGCCGCCCAAAGTCCGATAAGCAAATAGCCTAGCAGGCGCGCAAATGCAGGCAGAAAGACCAGGACTGCAATGCCATTTGTCTCAAAAGTGCCGATTATGCTGGCGTTTAATTGGTACAGCAGGAGATAAACAATTGTTAGAAATGTGCCGGTAACTGCGACGGCCCGGTAGCTAATCTTCTCATCTTCCATATTATTTCATATGTTAAATGAGTTCGGCGATGAAAGCTAACGATTTATTGCCTTAGAAAGGCATTTAAGGGCATTTTCTACGGCAAAAATGCATTTAATTTAAGCGATTTAATGGCGCGCCGAAAGTCAGCCCATTGCCGCAAACAGTTGCCGCGCAAGGTTGGTGAAGGACACCTCGCGTTTTCGTTTGTCGTTATCGTCGACGGACACATCGACCATGCCCTTATCCTTCAGGCTAATGAAGGTCCGGTAGGCCGTCGACGCCGACTTACCGCGCCCGAGGCCGTAGACGTCGGAGACAGATATTTCACCGCTACGCTCCCAAATTTCGTACAGTTCAAACAGGAGGCGCTCCTCCTCGCCCGTCAATTCGGAGAGGGGTGGAAGCCGGCGCAGCGACACCATGAAGTTGATGAGTTTGATTGCGGATGACGATTCCATACAATTTCCTACCAAAAACGATTTTAGAAATCTATCTGTTTAGCGTTACATGTTATGAGGGGTTACATTGTCAATAAACCTAGCCGTGGCACGCGCCTCTTTGCGTGCGCAAGGATCCCCACGAAAGTTGAAGTTTATGCCGCAGCCGCCGGCGGCCGTGGGGCTTTCGTTGTGGCTTTATTTTCATCCCGAGCACTGCCTTCAAACTTGCAAATGCATGCGGAGCAGGCGTCTGCAGAACGTTTGAGCCTCAGTGGGCGTGACTGGCATGTTGTATTTAGAGCGTCAAGATGCCGAACGGCTGGAGAATTGCAAAAGGGCCTGAGCGTGCCCGTGCGCTCAAAGCAACGAAAATCTTCGGAAAGGTTAATGAGGCAAGCCAATCATATGCAGTCTCATTTGGCACCAACGCTGGCCTTGTTTTGCCGCAAAAGTGAATGGAACTGGAGCGTTACCATGAGGAAGAGCCTGTCGCCTTTACCTTGTTGAGCATGCCCACAATTTGCAAGGCATCGGCCTCAGGCAATAAATCGGAAATCGCTGGGTCCATCAGGGCATGAGCTAATTCTTCGGAGAGGCCCGCGGGGTCCACTGTCTCTGTGGCTGTTAGCTGTTCGATGACAAGGTCAACTAACTCAATCTGACTACCGTCGGGGTTCCACGCCTTAAGAAAGCTTGCAGAGGCGTTCTTGGATAAATCCTGCCTGAGGCCCAACAGCAGCGGGATGATATGTGCGAAACTACCGCCCTCGCCGGTAGGTAGTTCGTTGTCATTCGAGGAGGCCGCTTTATGAGGCATCAGTCGCTCGCATGTGCGGACACTACACCCACAGTGAACGCAACTATTGGGTGGTTATCCATAAAATATCGCCGGCTTGGTTACGGTTGATCAACGCTCGTCGCGGTATCGAGAGCCAAGGGTCTTATCTATTGAAATTATTTTGAAATCACGGAAACATAATTTCTGAAATATCGGTTCCGCAAAGGGATAGCTCTACCGCTGCAATCCAACTCTCCGTGAATTCTTCCAGGCAACTGTGTGTAATAGATTCTGATACATCCGATGTACTCATTGTATAAAATCGTCAATTTATATCGCTTTAGGATTTCTGCGTTTATGGAATTTAAGGTATCCAAAACCTATTCATAGACGAGTGAAAAACTACCGATTAAATCGCATTTCCCTGAAAAACATGGTTACAAAATGCTTATAATAAGCAAGATAAGTTTCAGATATGATATAATTGAGTCGCTCTTCTTGCTATGGATAGTCACAACATGCATCATCCCCTTGCAATTATATGCAAAGTGGTTCGCCACCGGCCAGACCGAAAGCGTCACTGGCATGATGAGATGAACTGGCGATCAAATTGTAAGATTTGCCAATTCGGACTTATTCGTGACCACAATGGGTGGCGCGAGTTTAAGGTCACTGACTATTCGACAATGAGGCAAAGCAAGGATGGCGTGAGGCTTCCGTCCAATCCGGATTGGACGTGGGTCCCATCCCTGCCTCAATCGGATGCCGATAATTCAGACCAAAATGATGGCCCACTTCTCATTGCGGATCATACAGGTCAGGATGCCAATCAGGATCCTCTGCCATCCCCAAATGTCGACGAGCCTCTTCAGGGTAAAGTGACTGGCTGATCGGCCGCTGCCATGCAGTTACGAATGACAGCATCGGCATTGTCGGATGGCCCCACGCCGCAAGTTGAAAAACCCGAGAGAAGCAAAGCCGCAGTAAGCAACTTCCCGCCAAATAATTTACCTGTCAGGGGTTTCATTTACGAACTGGATACGGGTCCGTTGCTGCCAGTGGAATGAGACGTTGAGAGCGTGTCTTCAGCCGTCAATATCCTCGGACAATTGATATCCAATGCCATGCACCGTGCGAAATGGCGAAGGGCATCCCGCCTCGCGCTCGATTTTCCTTCGCAAACGAAAAAATGCTGCGTCAAGATTGCGGTGATCGCCTTTTCCTGAAATGCCGGCGGCCTGACAGAGGTCCGCACGCGACGTAACCTCGCCTTTATTCTGAAGCAATTTCTCCAGCAGCCGCCCCTCGATGGCGCTCAAGGCCACCCCGTGCCCCAAGGGGGATATTAGCGTCCCCATATCCTCTGTAACCGACCACCGTGTAAGCCGCGCGCGCGGCTCTCTATATCGCCTCCAAATAGACTGTATGGCGTGGGTGACCTGATCAAACCGGACGGGCTTATTGATGAACATGTCTGCCCCCGCGGCCAATGCGGAGTTAAAGGCGTCCGGTCCGAGCCGCCCACTGACAACTAACATACCTGCGTTGCTAGAGCCACGGATCAGGGCCGCCAGTTCGACGCCGTCGATGCCGGGCAGGCCCAGATCGAGAATGATGAAGTCATAATCTTCCAGGCTGCCACCACGGATCAATTCTTCGGCTGACGTAAAGGTGCTGCAGCGGGACCCGCGCAACCGCAGATAGTCCGCTAAAAACGAAACAAAATCTGAGTCGTCATCAACGATACAAATGTCAGATGGGAACATCTTACCGTTCACAACTCAGATGTCCGTTGGCTTGGGCGGATGTGACCAACAACATGCGGAAGTTGAGATAAGCCATGATAGCATTTTCCCTCTAAAAATGCCCTGTATGGGCATCGCCGTATTGGGAAACGGTCGGCCCCGCGCCGCAAATATGACAGCTTAATGGCTATCATTGTTGTCGCACTTTCTGCACCCGCCGCCGAGCCACAAGCCAAAAAAGGAGAATGATTCCCCCGCCTCCAACGTGCGGATTACCTATATCTAATCATCATCGCAAAATAAATCATTTCACATATGGTGCAATTACTCACCCCCCGATAATCCTGCAAGGCCACGCAATAGAGGAATATGGAGCATTTCTTGAACACTAAGTTTGCGGACAGTGTCGTTAATCCGAGCGTTATGGCACCAATTTAAGTTGATGTTATGTCATATCTGGCGAAATAAAATAATCAGATATTTCCATATACTCAACCAGTAGCCGAGAAAGTAACACCAGTGGCAAGGCCAGTTCAAATCCACGTCAGGATTGCGATAGCCCACACGCTGCCGGCTCTCGCGGCTTGGCCGGCAATTATCCCACTTTAACTTCAATCGTTGTCTTGCCGGAATATGGTGGTTGGGCCGCTAGCCCCGCATACCCCATAAAACGCCGCCGATAACGAATTGGCATCCGGCGTCATCTTATGCCCCCTAAAGCCCCTAAGATGGCGCCGGATAACGCTAAAAATGTGCGACAAATATGATCGCTGTGCGAGGTTCGCATCTAAATTTGCAATTCCCACTGGATCGTTAAGAATGCTTAGTCTTGTGGTCATTACCAACGGTAGTGGGGCATCTGAGCTGCCCCATTTGCCACCCAGTTAAGTATTATAGCCTCGGCGTTGTCTGATGGTGCCCCGCCACATCGTGAGCAACCCAAGAGGCGCAAAGCAGGTTCCACCCCCCTCGCGCCTCTATGTGATTAAATCACCAGATCAGCATCGGCCGTCCAGCGTGGGACCATGAACTCCTCAACCTTCAAGCTATCGTCAATGCCATGGTGCTTGGGATTATCATCCCAACGCCGGCTGTCTGTTGGCAGGCCAGATGTCCGCTTAGGCTCGTCCACTGCCTGCCCTTATCAATCGAGGAGAATATCAGGGCGCACGCCTGTAGGTCGTTAAAGCAAACTCCGTTGCCAACTTGATTAAATACATAATGAACCAAGTCCCAATCATATCGCCGAAGAAAACATACAAGTGCCCTAAAGAGCTATGATCGGCTATCCCCAAAGCCTCTAGGGAGAAGTGATATGTGGTTGAGTTGCCCAACGAACAGCTTGCCGAGAGTAAAAGTAGGCGAATAGGTGTGAGATTTGAAAGGCTTGGTTTTAATCCAATTAAACGGCTGGCTAGGAAAACGCCAAGTGGTCCGCCGATTGCGATGGCGGCTGACACAACAACTTTGCTTTCAATCCCAAGCCCAAGGTCGACGCAAAATAGACCTGCCACGAATAAGGCTGGGACTACCCAATATCCAACAAGCAGGAAGCCCAGCAATCGGACAAACGCTGGTAAGAACATGATACTGGCAATACCACCCACAGCCTCATTCCCGACCATCCAGCCAGAGAGGTAGTAGAGGGCAATATACAGCACCGCTAATGCGGCGCTGATTAAAGCGTCATGCAGAAGTGAAGCTCGCATTATATCAATCGATGATCGAGAACAAATCTTCTGCAGTTTTAGTAAAGCTCACATCCCGTCGACGCTTATCGTCTGCCGCTACCGAGATTTGTAACAAACCCTTGTTTTTGAGTGCAATAAGCTGGCGATATGACGTTGAGTCAGATTGGTTGACGCCCAAGCTATAAGCGTCGGCAACCGAAATTGAGCCTTGCTTTTCCCAGAGCACTCTAGGGTCAGGACCCGTTAAAATGCTTGCATAATAGTTGACTGATTGATTCAATGGCGGCGTCAAGGAGGCGCTGTTGATGGATTACCCCTATTTGCTGAGTCAGGCGCAGATGCGCCGGATCAAGCCATTTTTCCCGCTATCGCACGGAGTTCCGCGCGTTGATGACCGGCTGATTGTGTCGGCCATCATCTTCGTGATCAAGAACGGCCTGCGCTGGCGCGATGCGCCGCGCAGCTACGGGCCGCACAAGACGATTTATAATCGCTTCATTCGCTGGAGCCGTCTGGGCGTCTTCAACCGTATCTTCGCCGAACTGGCGGGCGAGGCTGGAGAGCCAGACCGGATCATGATTGACGCGACGCACCTCAAAGCTCACAGAACTGCGGCAAGCCTCTTAAAAGGGGGGCTCTTTCCAGATGTATCGGGCGCACCAAAGGCGGGCTGAACTCAAAGCTGCACGCGGTCTGCGATGGCGAGGGGCGCCCTATGCTCACCGAAGGTCAGATGAGCGATCACAAGGGCGCTTATCTGCTGCTTGACGCGCTACCAAATGCTAAGGAACTGCTGGGCGACAAAGGTTATGACAGCGACTGGCTCCGCGCCGCCCTGACAGCGCGCGGGATAACCCCCTGCATCCCGCCAAAATCCAACCGCAAAGTGCAATATCACTATGACAAAGCGGTCTACAAAAAACGCCATATGGTCGAAAACCTGTTCGCTAAAATCAAGGATTGGCGCCGCATCCACACACGCTACGATCGATGCGCACACACCTTCATGTCGGCCATCTGCATCGCCGCTACCGTCATCTTCTGGTTGTGATCAATGAGTCCTGACCCTAAGTTCAAACAGCATACGCTCCTCGTCACCCGAAAGTTCGGATAACGGCGGCAGTCGCCTCAAGCTCACGATAAAGTTGAGCATACGCAGCATGGTATGGTGTAATTTCGAAGTCATCAGTTACGCTAGCAAGAAAAAATCCAAGTGCCAACTAGGCACTCGGTAGTTGAATGAGTATCTGGTGGGTCCATGAGGGATGCTGGAATCTTCGATGCAACTTGCACGTTATAGACAGAAGCATCAGCTGCTGACGTGGCCGCGAGGCTGCCACCCAGTTAAGTATCATGGCCTCGAGATTGCTTGATCGAACCACGCCACATCGTGAGAAACCCAAGAGGCGCAAAGCAGTTTAAACCCACCTCGCGCCTCTATCTCATTAGATCACCAGATCAGCATCGACCGTCCAGCGCGGGACCATAAAGTCCTCAACCTTCAGGTTGTCCTCGATGCCATGATGCTTGGGATTATCATCCCAACGCCTGCTGTCTGTTGGCAGGTCCGAGGTCCGCTTAGGTTCGTCCACTGCGGGTCCTGCTGCGTCAAACAAGAAGTCGCTTAGCGACAGGTCATCCTCGCCCAAGACCCGCATGATGGCGTCACCGATCTTGAGTGATAGGCCTGCGCTGTCTTGCGACACCGATACCATCTGCTTGAAGTTATCACGTGATACCCCAAGCCCGCGAAGGTCGATGATGTCGTCACTATCGTCGAAGTCGTGGATCGTATCACCGCCACGGAACTTGAACAGGTCAGCGCCGTCTTTGCCGTAATACCTGTCGGAGGCTGTGTTGCCTGGTATCGGATCAATGCTGAGGACATCATGCGTCTTTTGGCCATGCCGTGCGCCATGGTCATCGCTTGAACGACCCTTTGACGCATCGTCATCGTTCTTGCCGTGCGACAGGCCATGATCATCAACGCCTGGGACATCGTCTGAACGCTTAACGCCTTGTGGTCGCAGTCCGCCCTTATCATCAACATGGATGTTGTCATCGGCATGCGGATTATCATCCACTGTGCGCTGCACAGTGCCGCGTACCACATCGTCCGTTGGCAACGCGGCTGATGATGTGGGTACAACTGGAGTGGCCACAACTGCAGGCATAGCAGTATCAATAGGTGCAAGCGCAGCATGATCCACAGCCGCCGTTGGCCCTGTACCCATGTTGACGATGTCCTGCGGACGCAGCGCGCCTACAACCGTGTCTTGTCCGCCATTGGAGGTGAACACGATCCGGTGTGCGGATTCTAGCGCCGAGATGTCCACAACGTCATTGGCCTGCGTCCCATCAATGGTGATGGTGTTGAAGTTGAGGCTCGTCTGGTTGAAGTCTCCCACAACCTGGATGGTGTCGCCTGCAACCGTGCCGCCATTGGCGCCTGTAGGTGACGTTACCCGAAGCGAGCTTACCACGATCTCCTCTATATTATCGAGTTCGGCAATGACCACACCATTGCGTGTGACCACGATCTCGGTGTTGAGGTTGAGCGTAAGCCCACTCAACGCCTGGAGCGCTGCTGTGCGTGTGTAGATCACGAACGCTTCAGCGCCGGTTGCTGTGGCAAGGGTAAAGGTATCCTCGCCCGCACCGCCGTCGATAAAGTCACGGCCACCTGTATCAGACGCAAGCGTAATGCCATCATTGCCAAGACCTGCAACAATGATGTCATTGCCTGCCCCGCCATTGATGATGTCATTACCACCAAGCGCAAAGATTGCCTGCGATCCAGCACCACCGTTGATCGTGTTGACCGCAGTCGTGCCCGAGACGATTGCATAATTTGAGCCTGCGAAGTTCAGGTTCTCAATCGCGGTTAGCGTGTCGGTGCCCTCACCGTTCACAAGGTCAGAGACAATGACCGCAGAGCCGCTATGATCAAGCGCATAGCTTGATGCCGCCTGATCGAACGCAGCTGTGTCAGTACCGCCAGCACCATTAAGCGTGTCAGCGCCGCCTGCACCGCGCAAGATGTTGGCCCCGCTGTTACCCGTAATCTGGTTGGCAACTGCGTTACCGGTCCCATTGAGCGCAGCATTGCCAGACAGAGTGAGGTTCTCGACATTGGCGCCCAGAACATAGCTCATCGATGCTGTGACCATGTCATTGCCCTCGCTGGACTGTTCCACGACCACATCACCTGAGCTGTCGACCACATAGCGGTCATTACCAAGGCCGCCGGTCATGATGTCATTACCAGCCCGGCCATCGAGCGTGTCATTACCGATGCCGCCTGTGATGCTGTTGTTTGCAGCATTGCCGGTCCCACTAAAGGTTGCGTCACCAATATAGGTCAGGTTCTCGACATTGTTGGCAAGTGTGTAGCTCGCACGGGTGGTACGCACTGTATCAGTGCCGCCATTGGCAGCCTCGGTGACAGTATCATTGGCACTTTCAACCACATAGATGTCATCGCCTGCGCCGCCGGTCATCCGGTCATTACCGGTGCCGCCATCGAGAAGGTCATTGCCAGCATTACCATTGAGCGTGTCATTGCCGCCAAAGCCGTAGATCGCATCATCGCCTGCTGTACCGTTAAGCGTATTGGCAGCAGCAGTACCGTTGATAGTGTTGACTGCACTCAGCGTTGTGAACGTGTAGGTGGTCAATGCGACCGCCGCATTGCCTGCAACGTCCAGCACAGCGCCATCTGCAACCGACAGCCTGTATTGCGTTGCGCCGCTCAATAGAGCCGTAGGATCAACGGTAAGGCTGCTGCCTGCAAAGGTCAGGCGGTTGCTGGTGGCAACGTTGAAGCTCTCAATGAGCGCCCCTGCAGCTGTACGCAGTTCAATGACCCCAGTCCCAGCACGTATGGCTTCAGAGTATGCCAGCGTGATGTTGGTGGCTACCGCAACGCCTGTGCTGTCTGCAGTAGGCGTAATCGTTGTGACCACTGGCTTGCGGGTATCAACCGCTTGTCCTGCAGCAGCAACGCTAGCGTTCTGGTTGCCTGCCTTATCCAGCACTGCGCCTGCATTAAGCGACAGTGCAAGCGTGCCTTCAAAATTAGCTGAAGGTGCAACCGCAACCACATAGCTTGTGCCGCTTCCGGTTACAGAGCTTACCGTTCCATTGGTTACGGCAAAGTCATTGGCAGCAAGGCCGGTTACGGTCTCGCTAAACGTTACCGTATAAAGAACCGTCCCTATCGAAGTGCCTGGAACATTGTCCGTAATGGTTGCAGTTGGCGCAATGGTCTCTGGTGCCACGGTCAGGTTAAAGTCATCGCTGACACTTAGCCCACCAGCATCGGCTGCGGTTACCCGCACCGAGACAGCGCCGACATCACCGCGCAGCGGCGTACCGCTGAAGGTGCCGGTGGCCGCATTGAAGGTAAGCCACGTAGGCAAAGGACTGCCATTGGCCAGCGTTGCGCTCAAGGTCAGCACATCGCCAGGGTCCACATCCGCAAAGCTGCTCGGAGGCACAACAAGGCTTAACAAGCTGCCTGTAGCCACAACAAAGCTGAATGCTGCATCTTCGGTTGCAGACTGATCTGCGATTGGCGCGACTAGAACAGGGGCATCGTTGACGTTGGCAATGGCCACAGTGGCCGCGCTTGTGAACGCGGTGGTCCCGCCAAGTGCATCAGTGGTGGTTGCAACCACCCGCAGATACTTGCCAACCTGGCTTTGGTCTGACGCGATTGCGTAGCTCGATGATGTTGCACCACTCAGGTTGCTCCAACCGCTCACGCCATCATTGGAGATCTCCCACTGGTAAGCTGTACTGGTAATCGCACCGTCCACATCATTTGCAGATAGGTTCGCACCAACAAGGCCGCCTTCGGCCACCGTTCCAGCAATGGTAAGAGTGCCGGTTGCTTCATCTTCAACAGGGTTGACGGTCAGCACGAACGTATCAGATGCTTGCAGTCCGCTCGGGTCAGACGCTGTCACGGTCAGGCTAATGTTGCCGTTGAAGTTCAGCGGCGGTGTGCCTGAGAACGTCCGTGTTGTCGCATCAAAGTTGAGCCAAGTTGGTATCGGAGAGCCATCGCCCGAAGTGGCACTGTAGATTAGTGTATCGCCATCGGCGTCGCTGAACGTGCCTGCTGGAACTCGATACACCCAAGCGGCGTCTTCATCTACAGACTGGTCCGTTATTGCGTTTGCAACGACAGGTGCGTCGTTAATGTTTGTGACGCTTACCGCGATCGACTGGACATCGAAATTTGTGCCGTCGCTGACCTGTACTTCAACATCATAGATGTTGTTGGTACCTGTATCTGCTGGTACCTCAAAATCTGGGGCGTTCCGGAAGCTCAGTTCACCCGTTGCAGGGTCAATTTGGAACAGCGCGGCATCCACACCACCCGAAATCGCGTAAACTAGCGATGCGTTGGCATTAAGCGATGTTGCAACCACACGGGTCACAGCGGTGCCGTTCTCGGCGATGCTCAAAGCTGCGGCATCAACACCGCCATTCGACGTGATCAGCGGTTTGCCATCTGCTGCATACAATGTGCCGCCAATATTAATTCGTTCAACACCGATTAGCGCATCGGTACCATTCGTGCTGCTGGCTCGATTGTCGGAGACTGAAATGCTGCCATCGAGATTTGTGGCGACAGTGTAATCGTCTCGCGAGCCGTCATAGACTGCAGTGTCGAGACCTTCTCCGCCGTCGATGCGATCGTTTCCTGCGCCACCGGTTAGTGTGTCATCGCCACCAAGAGCGTTGAAGGTGTCATCACGGTTGCTTCCTTCATACTGATCGGCAGTTGTTGTACCGAGGTAGGTTATGCCGCTCGGTGTAAAACCAGCAAAATTGGCAGCAACCAGATCCGCTGCATTAACGCTTTTGAGTGTCATGACAGTACCGAAATCAAGCGCACCAAGCGAACCATCCTGATCAAATTGAACGAGGGTATCGGTCCCAGATTGCACCAACCGCAAATACCGCCCAGTGGAGAACAGGTTTGTCAGGCCGTTCCAATTGAAACTGGTCCAAGCAAGTTTGGAGAAATCTATGACATCTCCATTCGTGCCCACTGCAAAGTCATTAACTATAAAGTTATTGTTGTAGTAATCAGCTAAACTCAGAAAGCTGAAGGGGTTATATTCGATAACATCCTTTCCAACCCCAAGTGTTAGTGAAACATTTGTTCCATAAATGTATCTTACTAAATCAGCCCCCATACCCATGTCAGCTTCAACAAGATTGGTACCGCCAATCGTTATTTCTAATGTATCATCGCCGTCATTGCCGAATATAAAGCCGCTTTCCATGGCCTGAGATGCGGAAGCCAAAATGTAATCATTACCAGAGCCACCTCTCAATACGTCCGAGCCCGAGGACCAATATAGGGAATCCTCACCCTCGCCGCCGTCAACGATGTCATTCCCGCCCTCTCCCTGAAGAAAATCGTCCCCAAGACCGCCATAAATCATATCGTCGCCAGCACCGCCGAAAATCGAGTCGTTACCCTCGCCACCGTCGATGGTGTCATTTCCGGCATTACCGTAAATGAGCTCGCTACGCACAAAGCCTTTGATTACATCCGGGCCTAACGATCCTGACAAACGACTAATGCCTGATGTACCATCGACAACGATACCAAGTGGGCTGCTTCCATTGGGATCCATACCATCAAAATGGTATGCGGTAAGATCGAATGCGTTTACGTTTTGGAGCGTTATAAATGTTTCAAACGAGGATGATGCGCCTGCGCCATCTCGATCCATCTGGATCAGCGTGTCAGTGTCGCTTTGTAATAAACGCAAATACCCGCCTGCAAAAGGATTCGACAGACCATCCCAGCCCACAAAGCTGGAAATAGAAATTCGCGAAAGGTTTATTCTATCCCCCGCCAAACCGACTTCAAAGTCCGTAATTTTTAAACTTGATGGCCTTAATGTAGCAATATACTCAATTATGTCTTTACCCAAACCAAAACTTATTGATCGATTTCCAGTAGCTGCAACAGATAGGCTCACAGAGTATCGAACATGATCGTCACCTTCGCCCAATTTAAGGTCAATATTACCTTTACCCAATCCGGTGATCGTTATACGATCATTTCCAGCGCCTGCGTCTGCCGAAATCATGTCTAATTCAGTGGTAGTTCCAGATATACCTATAAAGTCATTGCCAATCCCACCCAACAAAACGTGAGACCCGGCGCTGTTTGAGATAATTGTATCATCGCCCGCACCCGCGTCGATGAAGTCAGACCCTGGTCCGCGGCTCTCGATTAGATCGTTACCGTCGCCGCCGTAAATACTGTCGTTTCCTAAGCCACCTATTATTGTGTCGTTTCCACCACCCCCAAAAATGGTCTCGGCAGCTGCGGTTCCGTTCAAAAGATCATCCGCGTCACTGCCTTCAATCGTCATACCGATTAAGGTCTCGGAGCTGTGGCTAAATCCACCAAGGTTCATCGTATCAAGTTCGGCTGCGACAACATTTTTGAGTATTACAATTGTTTGAAACGCCTCCGATCCAATAGCACCATCACGGTCGAATTGAACAAATGTGTCTGATCCTGACTGAAGAAGGCGAACATAGCCAGCCGCCCCAAAGGGGTTACTTGTTCCGTCCCACCCAGCCAGGTTGCCAATATTTATAAACTGAAACTGGAGCACATCGCCTTGGGAGCCGACCTGAAAGTCAGTGATCTGAAACGCGTTAGTTGGCTCAAAGCTCGAAAGCGCAACGCTGTCTCGCCCATCTCCAAGTGTCAAAGTCAGCGACTTAAATGCAGCCCCAGATTGAAAGAAGCGATCGTTGCCTTCTGATAAGTTAGCAACAATATCCGCGGTCGAGGCATAATAAATATAGAATTGATCGTCACCAGATCCGGTATCAATTGTGAGGTTCGCTAGGCGAGTGCTTTCCTCTTGAAGCTCGATTAGATCATTGCCCGCGCCGCCTTGCATTCTATCTGAACCGGCTGACCAAAAGAGGGTGTCATCGCCATCACCGCCAGCAATCAGGTCATCGCCGATTCCGCCATCGAGCCTATCGTTCCCGGTCCCACCGTAAAGACTATCATTACCTGCACCGCCGTTGATGGTGTCATTGCCAGAAATGCCATTAATCAAATCGCTACCAGCAGAGCCCTGCAAGACGTCGTTTTGCGTAGTTCCATCGATAGACTGACCGAGAACTTCCGATACAGAGAGCGTGAATGCGCTCGACTCGCTAGTGACGCCATCAAAAGCGGTAACTTTCAAGCTAAAATTCCCAGTCGAGCTCACAGGCGCTGTACCTGACAATGTCTGCGTGGCTGCATTAAAGCTGATCCAGCCGGGTAGTTGCGTTCCGTCCTGCATTGTCACACTGTAGGTAAGAGCATCACCATCGGGGTCGGTGAATGCATTGAATGGCAACTGGTAAGACCACGCAATGCCTTCAACGGCTGTCTGGTTGAAAATGACCGCCGCCAAAACAGGCGCATCGTTAACATTAGCAAT
This sequence comes from Sphingomonadaceae bacterium PASS1, assembly GCA_002255985.1. Taxonomy (GTDB): domain Bacteria; phylum Pseudomonadota; class Alphaproteobacteria; order Sphingomonadales; family Sphingomonadaceae; genus Sphingorhabdus_B. Next base: position 17,378 of record NKIR01000008.1, on the reverse strand, counting down.
CGCCACAGTTGCTGCGCTTGTGAACGCAGTGGTGCCGCCAAGTGCATCGGTGGTGGTTGCAACGACCCGCAGATACTTGCCCACTTGGCTTTGATCTGACGCGGTTGCGTAGCTTGAAGAGGTTGCGCCGCTAAGGTCGGTCCATCCGTTTACGCCGTCTGCAGAGATCTGCCACTGATATGTGGTGTCTTGGATAGCTCCGTCTATGTCTGTGGCATTTGCATCAACGCCGACAGTTCCGCCTTCAGCTACTGTTCCATTTACAACTACGCTGCCGGTTGCCTCATCCTCAACTGGGCTCACAGTCAGCACGAACGTATCGGAATCTGTCAAGCTGCCGTCCGAAGCTGTGACCTTGACTGATACATTGCCATTAAAGTCCTGCGGCGGTGTACCTGAGAAGGTCTGCGTTGCCGTATCAAACTCCAGCCAATCGGGAAGCGGAGAACCATCGCCTGAGTTGGCGCTGTAGGTCAGCGCATCACCATCTGGGTCGCTGAACGTGCCTGCCGGAACCTGGTAGCTCCAAGCTGCATCTTCAGTGACATACTGATCCGCGATTGGGGCTGCTAACAGCTGTGCGTCGTTGATCGCATTGGTAACAGTGACCACAATTGCCTGCGTGTCAGTCAGGGTGCCATCGGAAACTTGAACAACAACGTCGTAAACATTATCGCCTCCCAGATCGGCAGGCGCTTCATAGTTTGGCGCTGCCTTGAAGGTGAGCGCACCGGTCGCCGCATTGATGTCAAACAATGCCGCGTCGGCCCCACCCGAAATTGAGTAGCTCAAGATTGTATTGGCGTCAGGATCTGTGGCCGTGACCGTTGTGACAAACGTGCCGTTCTCAGAGACAGTGACGCTAGCAGTGTCGCCGCCACCGTCGGACGAGATCAGCGGCTTGCCATCAAGTGCGTACAATGTGCCGCCAATATTGATGCGCTCGACCGCGACTAGCGTATCGCTGCCGTTGGGGTTGCCCGCGCGGTTGTCGGCGACTGAAATGCTGCCATCAGCATTTGTGGTGACAGTGTAGTCACCAAGCGAACCGTTGTAGACGGCTGTGTCGATGCCTTCGCCGCCGTCAATGCGATCGTTGCCGCCAGCGCCGGTCACCGTGTCGTTGCCGGCTAACGCGGTAAAGACATCGTCGCGGGTAGTGCCTACAAACTGGTCCGCATCCGCGGAACCTAAGTAGGTGATGCCCCTTGGCGCAAACCCACCGAAGTTTGAAGCATCGAGTTGCGATGCGGTAACGTTCTGGAGGATGGCAAGGGTAACAAAGCCAGTGGTCATTCCCGGCATAGGCGCAATGCTGTTGGCCGCTCCGTCTCGGTCGATCTGCAGCAGGGTATCTGCGCCAGACTGGACAAGTCGCATAAAGCCACTTGCGCCAAATGGGTTGGTGCCACCATCCCATCCAAACAACTGACCAGTGGGCAGCGTAGATAGGTTGAAGCTGTCGCCATCAGGACCAGCCTGAAAGTCCGTGATAGTCAGAGGAGCTGCGATAGAGACGTTGTAAAGCTCAATGGCATCACGGCCACTACCAAGCGTCAGCTGTGTGCCACCGCTGGTCGTGTTACGCAGCTGAAGCCTGTCGTTCCCTTCACCAAGATTAATGACCGCACTAGCAGAGCCATTATTTCCATATTCGATCAGGTCGTCGCCAAGGCCGGTTTCGATCAGTATATTTGGAGTAACAACAGGGGGAGCACCCGGAAAGATAGGCATGCCGTAAATAGACTTGTAGCTATAAATGGTGTCGTTACCAGCGCCGCTGCGGATCGTGTCGGACCCAGAATTGCTAAAATATTCACGCCCAGAATAGACAATGTCATTGCCCGCGCCGCTGTCCACTATGTCATTTCCGTTGCCGGTATCAATATAGTCATCGCCGCTGCCGCTAGTGATGGTGTCGTTGCCTTCGCCGCCATAGACGGAGCCACTGCCACTCATATTGATGACGTCGCTACCGTCACCACCAGAGGCATAGCCACCCCCAAGGGTAATCACATCATTACCAGCATCGCCGGATACAGAACCATTTACACTTGCAAAATCTATCGTATCGTCACCACTGCCACCATTAGCCGAGAGAATTCCCCCAGCAGTGGGCATAGAGACTTGGTTCCGACCTGTTATGATGTCGTTGCCGTCGCCACCATTCAGCTGTGCGCCACCTTCACTATCACTTAAGGTGTCATCCCCGCTGCCGCCATTAATGGTATCAGATCCTGCGCCGCCGTCGATAACATCATTACCGGCATTGCCGTTGATGGTGTCATTACCACCAAAACCATTGATCGTGTCAGCTCCCGCAGTACCAACCAAAGTATCATTACCCGCCGTCCCGTCAATCAACTGACCAAGGACATCGGTGACAGCCAATATGAAGGTGTCAGAAGAAGTGAGGGCTCCATCTGAGGCAATGACCTTGAGGCTTATATCGCCTACCGAGTTTAACGGTGGCGTGCCTGAGAACGTCCGAGTTGCTGGATCAAAGGTCAGCCATGCGGGTAATGGTGATCCGTTGTCTAACGTCGCAGTGTACGTAAGAATGTCACGGTCAACGTCACTGAATGTAGCCGCGGGAACCTGGTAACTCCAAGGCGCATTCTCCAAAGCCACCCTGTTTGGAATTGGCAGTGAGACGACAGGCGCATCGTTAACGTTGAAGATAATCGAAATAGCAAATGTATCTGTGACAAATGCACTGCCGTCAGACGCCGTAATGGCGATGTTTAGCGTGCCAAGATAATCTAAGGGTGGCGTCCCCGAAAAAGTGCGGGTTGCGGTATCGAATGTAAGCCATGTCGGCAGCGTAGACCCATCGTCCAATAGAGCGCTATAATAAAGCGTATTGCTATCCACATCGCTAAACGCGTTCGCAGGAAGCTGGAAGCGCCACTCTTCATTTTCGAGACTGGCCTGATCTGCAATCGCAGCGGATACAACTGGCGCATCATTAACGGCGTTCACTTGGAGTATGAAGGTGTCAGACGCCGCAGCAATACCGTCAGACGCAGTTACGGTAATGCCAAGATCACCGTTGAAATTGAGGGAAGGCGTCCCTGAAAATCGTAGGGTTGTTGGATCAAAGATTAGCGATGCGGGTAGGGGGCTGCCGTTACTCAGCTTGGTGCTATAGGTCAGCGTGGCACTGTCAAAATCACTGAACGTATCAGCGGGTATCTGATAGCTCCACTCTGCGTCTTCGATGCTAGCCTGATCTGCGATTGCAGTCGAAACCACAGGCGCATCATTAGCATTGGTGACTGTCACCGAAATAGATTGCCTGTCGGTCAACGAGGCACCGCTGACCTGAACTTCAACGTCGTAGATGTTGTTGCCATCGGCATCTGCCGGGATTTCAAAATTTGGCGCCGCCTTGAAGGTTAAATCACCGGTGCTGGCATCAATCTGGAACAACGACGCGTCGGCGCCGCCAGAAATTGAATAGGTCAACGCAGCAGTCGCATTCAACTGTGAGGCCACAACCTTTGTGACTATCGTTGTGTTCTCAGAAATGCTGACTGAAGCGGTGTCACCGCCATTTATGGAGATAATGAGAGGATTACCATCCAGCGAATAGGCAATGCCTGCAAAGCTAAGCAGCTCCACATTTCTGAGCGTGTCAGTTCCATCTGGGCTGCCAACACGAACATCAGCCACGGCAATGCTGCCATCAGCATTTGGCGTTATCGTGTAGTCGCCGATTGCGCCACTGTAATAGGCAATATCAATCCCAGTGCCGCCATCAAGAGCGTCATTAGCCGCACCTCCGGTGAGACTGTCATTGCCTGCGTTGCTATCGATTATATCGCCGCGATCACTCCCGATTATCTGGTCATCAGCTGCGCTTCCTAAGAACGTCACTGTCCGCGGATCGAACCCTCCGAAGTTGTATGCGGTGAGGTCTGCGGCATTGACGTTTTTTAGGATCGCGAGTGTAGTGAAGTCCGCGCTGATCGGTCCAGGCATGCCTGGCACTGCAGGGGGGATGACCACGGAGCCATCCCTATCGACCTGAAGCAGCGTATCTGTGCCCGATTGCACCAAGCGCATGAAGCCGCTTTGGCCAAAGGGATTGCTCGCACCGTCCCATCCAAAGAGCTGGCCGCTTTGTAGTAGCGCCCAGTCAAGAACATCACCTTGCGGGCCTGCCATAAAATCAGTGAAGGTCAGTGCCCCATTGAACACTCTTAGATCGACGCGGTCCTGCCCTGCGCCAAGAGTGATCTGCATTTCACTGTTATTATTATAATAGTTTAGCTCTATAAGATCATTGCCTTCGCCAAGATCTACGCTCGTATTTACTGATTGACCGTTATTTATATAGACATAATCATCACCTGATCCCGCTTCAATTTGACGAGTAATATAACCAGATCCGTAACCATAGCTGTAGATTCTATCGTTGCCGGCCCCGCCTCGCATCACGTCTGAACCTGCGTCAGAACTCAGAGTGTCGTTCCCATCGCCACCATTGAGAATATCGTCGCCTGTACCGCCATCAAGATAGCCACCACCTGAGCCACTATTCAGGATGTCGTTGCCGCCCTCTCCATACAGGTTGTCATATTGATCACCGCCGTTCAGAATATCATCACCGGCACGCCCATAAATGATGTCGCTGCCGCCAAGGCCGTTGATGACATCCGCGCCCGCAGTGCCCGTAAGCGTCTCACTCAGATCCGTCCCGTCAATCAACTGGCCAAGGACGTCTGAAACGTTGATCGCAAAAACATCTGTCGCGCTGGCTAGGCCGTCGGACGTCGTGACCACGACATTGAACGATCCGAGGGAGTTAATCGGCGCTGTGCCCGACAATGTCCGCGTGGCTGCATTAAAGCTGATCCAGTCAGGCAGCGGCGTTCCATCCTGCATCGTGACACCGTAGGTAAGTGCATTATCATCGGGATCGACGAATGCATTGGCGGGCAACTGATACGTCCACGCAATACCCTCAACGGCCGTTTGGTTGAAAATCGCAGTGGCCAACACGGGCGCATCATTAACGTTTGCAATGGCTACCGTTGCTCCGCTTGTGAACGCGCTTGTCCCGCCAAGCGCATCGGTGGTGGTTGCAACAACGCGCAGATAATTGCCGACTTGGCTTTGATCTGACGCGATTGCGAAGCTGGAGAGGGTCGCACCACTCAGGTCGGTCCAACCACTTACGCCGTCTGCAGAGATCTGCCACTGGTAGGATGTAGCAGTAATAGCTCCGTCGACGTCTGTGACATTCACATCAACGCTGACGGTTCCGCCTTCGGCTACAGTTCCGTTTACAGCTACGCTGCCGGTTGCCTCATCCTCGACTGGGTTGATGGTCAGCACGAACGTATCTGAAGCTGTCAACGCACCGTCTGACGCGATTACGGTCAGGCTAATGTCGCCGTTTAGATTCTGCGGTGGTGTGCCCAAGAAAGTCCGCGTCGCCGCATCGAAGTTCAGCCAGTCTGGGAGAGGCGAACCATCACCCAGCGTGGCGCTGTAGGTCAGCGTATCGCCTTCTAGATCGCTAAACGCGTTCGCAGAGACTTGGTGGCTCCATTCCGTATCTTCCACGGCAAGCTGATCGGCAATTGCCTCAGACACAAATGGGCTGCCGGCAACTTGGCTTGTATTTTGAATGAGGGAATCAACCATATCACGCTCCTATTTTGCAGACGCGTGCGAGAACGTTTCAATTTTGACAATGCCAAGATATTGGCTGTTCCATATTGGCACGCAATAAAAGGCCCACAGTCGAGGGTAAGAGCGCGCGATTGATTTACTTGCAAAATATTTGGCGCGATCAATTTATCGGCAAAAACTGCCGATAAATGTCGGCAGATGCAGCGTTACTTTTGACAGGCTCTCATATAGTCACGCCTAAATAACGGCACGAGAATCGTGTCCGTGAATTTCAAACGGTAGGCCTTCACCTGCCGTGCGGTAGCTATTGTACAGTGCTGGTTTTTCAATTTCATAACGAATTGAAATTTAAAAATTTTTTAATTGCGCGCGAGATTTTGACCCGAACCTGCGCGCAGCAATTTGGGTAGATTGTTTCAAAAACGCAATGAAAAGCGCAATAAGTTATTAAATGTCATTCAATTTAAACTCATCCCTTTCACTTTCTGGATTACTTGCCGCCCTGCGCGTGCAGGGCCGTGAGAATTTGAGTTGGATGCTCATCCTCGCCGCAATATTCATTGCCTGCGTCTTCGCGATGGGGGGCAGCTCGCGGTCGGAAGTCGCCTCGCTTCAGGTGTTGCGGCCGCTGTCGATCGTCGCACTCGGCCTCGCGCTCATGTCCCTCCGCCTCGCACACATCCGCAATTTCGCCGTGCCGCTAGCACTCGCAATTGCCGCCGTCCTGCTCGCGGCCTTGCAACTGATCCCGCTGCCCCCAGGCGTGGCCGGCTCCTTGGCGGGGCGCGGCCTCTTGGCCGAGGTCGACGTGTTGGCGGGGCTGGGCCCCGTCTGGCGGCCCATGGCGATGTCTGAGGCCGCCACGCTAAACGCGCTCGGGGCGCTTCTTGTTCCGCTGTCGATGTTTCTCATTGGCATACAGCTGGCGGCGAGAGACCAGGCGAGGCTGCTTGTCGTGATATTGGCGGCAGGCGGCGTGACCGCCCTCATTGCCCTCATGCAAACGATCGGAGACCCGCAAGGTTCCCTCTATCTGTACGACACGACAAATTTTGGCTCAGCCGTCGGCCTCTTTGCCAATCGCAACCACCAGGCGGCACTGCTGGCGTGCCTGATCCCACTCATGTTCGCCGCTGTGCGGCTGCATGCGGCGGGCGCGGGACCCGCAAAGCCTACGGCGCGTAAATTGGCGCCGCGGATGATTGCCGCAATCGCCGCGACGGCATTCATTGTGCCCCTCATGCTGATTACCGGCTCGCGGTCGGGCCTTTTGATGGGCATTGCCGCGCTTGCAAGCCTCATAATTCTGTTGCCCCGCGCGAGTAAGCCTGCCGGCGACGGCAAGTTGTGGGCCTCGCGCCGGTTTCAACTGTGGGCCGGAGCAGCCGGTTTAGTGGCGTTGACACTTTTAGCCGTCTGGCTTCAGCGCGCGCTCGCAATTGATCGGCTTCTGGATCGCGACCGCGCCGAGGACATGCGCACCCTGATACTGCCGACGATGTTCGACATGATTTGGCTGCACCAGCCATGGGGTGTAGGCTTCGGGGCATTCAAGGAGGTCTACAAGGTGAGTGAGCCGGCGCACCTCCTGATGGCGCCGCACATGAACCAGTCACACAATGACTGGCTCGACCTCGCGCTGACGGGCGGCGCGCTTGCGATTACCGCAGCGGCCGCGGCGCTGGGCACAGGGCTTTGGCGGACCGCCAAAATATTTAACGGCAACCCGCCTGATCAGTATGACGCGATCCGCAAGGGCGCGCTCATCGTCCTGCTGATATTGGCAGGCGCCTCGCTGTCGGACTACCCGCTGAGGACGCCCGCAATGGCTTGCCTCTTCGCGCTCGCGGCAGTCTGGGCGGCAATGCCCTTCGCCCCCTCGGCAACGGAGGGATCGCATGCTACTGGTTCGCTAAACCGCCTCGATTTGGATAGACAAGGAAACTGAAATTCCAATGAAACTACACTCTCTCACATGCCTGACCGCCATCGCCGGAAGCTCGCTCCTGCTGAGCGCGTGCGCCACAACGCTCGTCGTGGGCGGCGACCCAGGCCTGACCGTCCTGCAGACGCGCGAACTGCCGACGCCAGACGCGAGTGACTACAAGCCCAACACGCGGCCCTATATTGTCGGCCCCTTGGACCGCCTCATCGTCGACGTCTTGGATGTGAAAGGCCTCACGGACCGTGAAATTCAAGTCGACGCCGCCGGACAAATGTCCTTCCCCTATGTGGGCGCCATAGAAGTCGCAGGCCTTACGCCAAGTGAAGTCGAGACCCTCATCGCGCAGAGGCTGCGCGCGACCTACATTAAAAATCCCCAAGTCACGGTCAACCTCAAGGAGGCCGTCAGCCAGATCGTCACGGTCGAGGGGCAGGTCAGAAAGCCAGGCCTCTATCCCGTGGTCGGACGCATGACCCTCATGCAGGTCATGGCCGTAGCCGAGGGCCCAGGAGACTTCGCCAATCTTGAAAATATCATTATCTACCGCACCGTGAAGGGCCAGCGCTTCGCCGCCGTCCACGACCTCGACTATATTCGGCAGGGCGCCTACGCCGACCCTGAGATCTACCCCAATGACATCGTCATGGTCGGCGACGACGCGGCGGCCCGCCTCACGAAGGACCTGCTGACGACCTTCTCCCTCGTCAGCGGCCCGCTGGTGATCGCCCTCGACCGCCTCGTACGATAAAGAATGAGTAGCCACATGAACACGCCCGACACGCCAAATAATACGCAACCAGACCGCCGCGGCACCGAACTCCTGCTCTCGCAGCAGGAGGCGCGCGCTTTACTGGCCGAGGGCGACGACGACCGCCTCCTGCCGCCTGAGATCCTGCAATATTGGCAGGTCGTGCTGCGCTGGCGCTGGGTCATTGCCGGCATCATCGGCGCCAGCCTCGCCATTGGCTTGATTGTGACCTTGTTCACGCCGCCTTTGTACACCGCGCGCGGGCAGATTGAGATTTCGCGTGAGCAAAAGAACGTCACCAATGTCGAGGGCATCGACCGCGCCTCGGAAGCCCGCGACATGGAGTTTTACGACACGCAATACGCCCTGCTGAAGGCAGAATCCTTGGCCGAGCGCGTGGGCACGTCACTCAAGCTGCACGAGCAGGACGCATTTTTTGAGGCGCACGGCGTAAATGGCTCTGACCGCCCCAAGGTGCGCAAGCTTCAGGTCATGGGCATCCTGCTTAAAAATATCACGATTGAGCCGGTTAAAAAATCGAAGCTCGTCAACGTCAAATACACCAGCCGCTCGCCCGAGATGTCGTCGCGCATTGCCGACGCGTGGGTGCGCGAGTTTATCGGCGCCAGCATGGACCGACAATTTTCCTCCAACGCCGACGCGCGGCGCTTCCTTGAGGCGCGCCTGAGCGAACTGCGACGCAAGCTTGAAGTCTCCGAGCGTGAGATGGTCACCTACGCCAGCGAGCGCGGCATCGTCGAACTGGTGACCATTCGCGACGCCGAGGGCAAGACGCAGGCGCAGCGCACGCTCGCCTCTGCCGACTTGGAGGGCGTCAACGAGGCGCTGATTGCCGCGCGCACCGACCGCATTGCCGCCCAGAGCACGGCCACCACCGGCGCCGCCGAAAATTCGGCAGAGGCGATGGCCAACAGCACGATCTCGGGCTTCCGCCAGCGTCGCGGCGAGCTCGCCGCAGAATATGCGCGCCTCCTCGCACAATTTGAGCCGGTATTCCCCGAGGCCGTGGCCGTAAAGGAGCAGATTGATGCGCTCGACAAAGCCATTGCGCGCGAGGCCTCGCGCGTCGGCGCCAGTCGCCGGCAGGGATACGCCGAGGCGCGAACCCGCGAGCAGGCGCTCGAGACCCAAGTCGGCGGCCTGAAGGCGCAGCTCGACCGCCAGCAGCGCGACAGCATTCAATATCAGGTCCTCGTCCGCGACGCTGACACCAACCGCCAGCTCTATGATGCGCTGCTGCAGCGCTACAAGGAGATCGGCATCGCCGGCGCCATTGGCACGAGCAACATTTCGATTGTCGACAAGGCCAAAATTCCAAGCTCGCCCTCGGCGCCGAGCCTGCCGCTCAATCTCGCCGTGGCGCTCTTGGTGGGCATGGGCGTCTCGCTCCTGACACTCTTTGCCTTAGAGCAAATGAACCAGGGCATCCACGCGCCCGAGGACGTGCCCAATCTCTTGGGTCTCGCTTTGCTGGGCAACGTGCCACTGTCAGAGGGGGAACCCACAGACGCGCTGCAGGATGCGAAGTCGCATCTGTCGGAGGCCTACTTCTCCATCCGCTCGGCGCTGGCCTTTGCGACCACGCACGGCGTCCCGCGTTCCCTTGGCGTCACGAGCACGCGCGCAGGCGAGGGCAAGTCGACCTCCGCCCTCGCGCTGGCGCAAATCATTGGCCGCACGGGCAAGTCCGTGCTTCTGGTCGACGGCGACCTGCGCTCGCCCTCGGTGCACCACCTATTTGGCGTCAAGAACGCGAGCGGGTTTAGCAACATGCTGACCGGCGCCGACGACGTGAAAGACTTTGTCCAGGCGACGGACTTCCCAGGCCTCAGCATCATGCCCTCGGGCCCCAAGCCGCCAAACCCATCAGAGCTGCTGAGTAACGACCGCCTCGGCGACGTGCTGCGGATGCTCGAGGGCGCCTACGACCACGTCGTCGTCGACTGCCCGCCCGTACTCGGCCTGTCCGACGCCCCGCTCTTAGCCCAGGCCGTCGAGGGCCTCGTCTTCGTTGTCGAGCCCGAGGGCGCGCCCGTGCGCGGCATTCGCCAGGCTCTGGGCCGCGTGCGAATGCTGGGCGGCAATATCTTGGGCGTCATTGTCACCAAGATTGACCCCAAGAAGCAGAACTACGGATATGGCTATGGGTACGGCTATGGTTACGGTTATGGCTACGGCGCCTACGGCTACGGCAGTGAGCCCGAGGCGGCGACTGAACCCAGCGGCAAGCGCGCCTGATGGGCGTGGCGGCCAGTTTTAGGACAGGCGCGTGCTTGCGTTATCGGCAGTTTGGGGAGGGATGCTGATCAAATCAGGGTCTCCTAATCATAACGGTTACAGTATTTGCTTCGGCCCAACATTCTTAAAAAAATACAGATATTATAAAAACTTGAAAGCTAACATGGTCACTAAATCGTACGTCTGCACCCATGACTTCTGATACTGCATGTGCGCCACAGGACGTGTTGTCCGTGACGGCTGCAGATCTCTTTGGTCGCATCACCAAGCATAAAGCACTGATAGGTGTTATTGGCCTGGGCTATATTGGCCTGCCGTTATGCCTGACGCTAGCTGAAGCAGGGGTAAAGGTTCTGGGCTTCGACACAGACCCTGCAAAGCCTGAGGCTATCGCCGCTGGTCGGACGTACCTAAAACAGTTTTCAGGACAACGCATTGCCGCGGTATCCCGTACCGGTATATTCAGCGCAACTGTGGACATGAAGCGCCTTGATGAGCCGGACGTAATCATCATATGCGTGCCAACACCACTCACCGAAAATCGTGAACCAGATTTATCCTTTGTGATCAAGACAGCCGAATCGATTGCTGAGTGCCTTCGCGATGGGCAACTCGTTATTCTTGAAAGCACAACTTATCCTGGGACTACGAAAGAAGTGGTGAAACCAATTCTTGAGGATAAGGGCCTCAGGAGCGGTATCGATTTCTTTCTTGCCTTCTCACCAGAACGTGAAGATCCGGGCAATCTGACCCATACCACTGCAACCATACCCAAGGTTGTAGGCGCCGACGACGCTGCAAGTAGTCGCCTTGCCTGCGCCGTATACGAGAGCTACGGCTCGACGACAGTCCCGGTAAGTTCCGCGGCAACCGCCGAAGCAGTTAAGATTACAGAAAATATCTTCAGGGCCGTGAACATCGCCTTAGTGAATGAACTCAAGCTAGTTTATGGACGGATGGGGATCGATGTATGGGAAGTCGTTGACGCGGCCAAAACTAAGCCGTTTGGCTACATGCCTTTCTACCCCGGGCCGGGCCTTGGCGGTCATTGCATTCCAATTGATCCCTTCTATCTGGCATGGAAAGCGAAGGAATTCGGTGTCTCTACCCGGTTTATAGAACTTGCCGGCGAAATAAACACGTCCATGCCGGACCATGTCGTCGACACCCTTGCAAATGCACTTAAAGATCGATTTAGGCCGTGGACTCATAATGCCTTAGCCTGATGCGGATGCAAGCGAGTTTGACCATCGAGGCGAAGGCTGATCCGAGCTTGTCATATCGCGTTGCAATGCGTCTGTAATATTTGAGTTTGTTGAAAAATCGTTCAACCAGATTGCGTTGTTTGTAAAGCCACGGTGAGAAGCAGATCGGGCTTTTGCGCAAGGATTTTGGCGGTATGTTTGCCCAGCCACCACGATCCGAGACATAGTCCCGCAGCCAGTTGGCATCATAGGCTTTGTCAGCAAGTACCATCTGGCCTTTGCGGATATCAGCGAGCAGTTCGGCAGCGGCTTGGATGTCATGCGTGTTGCCCGGCGTAATCACAAACTTCACGGGCAAACCCTCACCATCGGTCAGAGCATGGATCTTCGTAGTAAGACCTCCCCGGCTTCGTCCAAGACATCTATCCGGGTGGCTTTTTTTAAAGTCGCCGCTGAGTGGTGAACGCGCACGCTCGTGCCGTCGATCATGCGCACATCGCCTTCATAAGCATCGGTAATTGCATCCATAATCCGATCCCATACCCCAGCCGTGGTCCAACGCCGGAACCGATTGTAGCATGTCGTATAGGGACCGTAGCGCTCCGGCATGTCGCGCCACGGCGAACCCGAGCGTAACACCCAGAATATCCCGTTCAGGACCCGGCGATCATCAACCCGTGCCACCCCACGCGGCTTGCTTGGCAACAAAGGCGCAATCACTCGCCACTCAAACTCGCTCAGATCATAACGGCTCATTTCAATGCTCCCTTCCGGGACCATTGAATCACAAGCTTGTCGAGAGGGGAATCCTATTTATGAGTACACGGCCTAGAAAAGATCTCGCTGGGTCTAGAATTTTGCTCGTCGGCATTGCCTACAAGAAGAATGTTGATGATTTGCGAGAAAGTCCGTCACTTCGTCTTATCGAGAAGATCGAAGCCCGCGGAGGCGCGGTAGATTATTTTGATCCGCTTATCCCTATTATCCCAGGAACGCGTGACCATGGAACCCTTGCAGGGCGTGAGAGCATTGGATGGGACACGGACCTTATATTTGGGTACGACGCCGTCCTAATTGCAACAGACCATGACGTTGTGGATTATCAAGAATTAGCCAAAGTCGCTGGCCTGGTGGTCGATACACGTAATGCTTGCGCGCGGGCAGGCGCACCCCTCGAACGGGTTGTTCCGGCATGAATTATGAAGCACCGCCAGTTTTGTGCGTTTCGGGCGCGCCAGTCATGGGCTGGGGAGTGGCACGGCCTATTTTCGTATGATAATTAAGTTTCGCGACGATTTGCGCTCCGCTCTACGGCAATAGCGCTATCACAACCCAATCCTGATGGTTCTTTTCTGCCAGCGGTCGCTGCTGATACGGAAGTACCCGCAAAAATATGCTAGACCAAATACCTATAAACGTCACTTTAAATATCAAGAAAATGTATTCGTAAAATAAAAATGCAGATTTTTAGAAATTCAATATTAAATTTGGTCGGCAGCATTGTTCCGATTTTAGTATCTATTGTAACACTACCTCTATACATAGAGGTACTTGGTATAGAACGTTACGGACTAATGGCTCTTGCCTGGATTGTCTTAGGCTATTTTGGCTTTCTAGATTTAGGTATGGGTAGAGCCGTAGCGCAGCGTGTCGCTTCGCTGTCAGCAGTTGACCAAAGCCGAAGTTCTGCAGCAACAAGCGCTGGTATCGTCTTAAGTGCAGCTTTTGGCTTCTTGGGCGGTATTGTTATCTTGCTAGCATTTTACCTGTTTCGGTCCATTCAGCCGTTAGGTGCTTCTGTCCTAACGGAAGAAGCCTTGCTACTGCCGGTCTGGCTGGCAATTGCTATGCCGGCTGTTATCGTTACGCCAACAATCCATGGTGCGCTACAAGGTCACAAACAATTTAAAATTATAAATTTATCGTCTGTTCTCTCAACCTGCTTGTTTCAAATCATCCCACTTATCGTGGCAATATTTGAAAAGCCTGATCTCCGAGTGGTTATCCCCGCGGCTGTAGCAGTGAGGGTTATTTCGTTGTTAGCTGTTACTATTGTAGCATGGAATCGCATTCTCCCGAACGGCTTCACTCGACCCAATCGCTTAGAATACAAAAGTCTCCTTATCTTCGGTGGCTGGACTGCAGTAAGCGCTATCATCAGCCCCTTAATGGTTACCTTAGACCGTCTGTTAATAGGGGCAGTTGCAGGACCTAAAGTCGTTGCATTTTACACAGTGCCCTGGCAGCTTGCGGAGCGTACAACTATGTTGGCCACTTCTATAGGCTCCGCGGTATTTCCCAGCTTTGCACAAATGTCTCCCGCTGCGGTAGATTTACTAGCAAAGCGATATCTGTTATACTTGTTGGCAATTTCTACGCCAACAATGATTGCGGCTATATTATTTCTGGAACCGGCGCTTGGAATTTGGATATCCGCAGAATTTGCTGATCAATCCGCACCTATAGGACAGGTCCTCTTATTTGGATTCTGGCTTAATGCTCTTGCTGTCATTCCGTTTACTCGCCTCCAAGCCCTTGGTCACGCGCGTCTGATAGCCATATGCCATCTCATTGAGGTAATCCCGTATGTTGCCTTGTTATGGCTACTTTTACAAAATTGGGGCGGCATAGGTGCCGCGATCGCTTTCACTTTGCGGGTTTTCGTCGATCTGGTCATTTTGTCGTTCGCTGCCAAAATGGGTGCCGTGACCAGTCGTGCCGTCTTGGCGCCATTTTTATTGATGGCTTGCTCGTTGTTAGGAGTGCTAAGTTCCGGTACATCAATGCCGTTGACATTCATTGGAACCGGAGCGTTGGTGCTGGCAAGCGGATATTCATACTGGTTATTAAGATCGGCAAGGTTGTCTCTCAGGAGCAGCGTGGTCGAAAGCCTAGCAACCTGAGGCTGTGTTTCTAGATTAAGCACAATGGAGGACGGCCTACGCCGTATCTGAAAATTGACGCATTTTGAAGAAGTTGAGAATGATAAATCTGGAGTTATGGCTGTTGTTCTGAATTGGAACAACTTCACGGATACGATTAGGTGTATTGATTCTATCCTATGCCAAGAGGAGAAAAAATTAGGAATTTGCATAGTCGACAATGGCTCCAGTGATGGATCGCCTAAAAAGTTGTTAAATGCATTGGTTGAGCTTTGCGGATCGCAGCGAACGTATCCTTCTAAGCATCCCAGTAATTTCGACGGATATACTTCTAATGGAATCCGAATTCGATTGGTGTGTTTACAAAAAAATTTAGGATTCGGCGCTGGCGTAAACTATGGAATAAATAATTGCTCTGATTGGGATTATCAGTACTACTTACTTTTAAACAACGATGCCACTTTGCATAACAAAATGATAAAAGAATTAATAAAAGCACACAAATTTAATGATATGATTGGAATTGTTGGCTCAAAAAATGTCGACATAATAGATGGAAGTTTTATTGAGGGTGGAATAATTTACAATTCCTTCATGAGAAGGAAAAAAAATAACAACAATTCATCATTACCTTCGGAAGTAGATAAAGTCATTGGATCATCAATGATGATTTCAAAAGATGTTTTTAATTCTGTTGGGGGATTTTCGGAACAATATTTTTTATATTTCGAGGATGATGACATTTGCTTAAAAGTGAAAAAAAATAAATTGAAAATATTGTATGTTCCGGCATCGATATTATATCATTCCAGATCGGGTAGTTCAAATCAGGATTTGAGAAATTATTACATATGCCGGAATGAATGTTTACTCATTTTAAAATTTTCTCAAAAGGTATTTGTTATAATCAACTTGGCAATTTGGTTTTTTGGGTCATTGCGAACACTTGCGGGGCTCATATTCAAGCATAACCGGCCTCGAGCCGCCAGAGTTCAGTGGTGGGCCATGATTGATGCGCTTTCAGGAAGGTACGGCGAGCAACGATCGAAGGCTCTGCTGTTCCGCGCGCAGATCACAAATTTAGAGCTTGTAGATTAATGCAGGTATCAGTGGGGGTGCCTGTCCAAAAAAGACATAGAGGTCGTTTGCGAGATGTATCAATCGCCGTAGCAGATACAGTAAAAATATCATCAATTATGGCATGGATATTTTTCTTTATTACTATAGCAGTGCCGGTATACGCGCTCATTTTTGATATTAATGTAGAAGCCCAATACGCGCTCGGTCTTTATCAGAAGAGCGGAGTAGTAAATTACGACAAAAATGATTTATCTTGGGGCGGTTTATTAAATTTCTTATTATTGATGATTCCACGATTATTATTAATCGTTTTTATGATAAAATGGATTTTGAGGAAGAGTGAAGTTTTTCTATATAACAAACCGATATTTCTGATATTATGGCCTTTAGTAATTGTAACTAACTTATACTATCTCATTGCAGCGATGATAGCCCTTACCGCGGCATATATTGCAAGCATGGGTCGACTTTCTAGACTGGAGGCATGGTCAATCATGCTTTCGATGGCGTTTTTAGCTGTGCTTGCAGCCATCGGCCTGTCTCGTGGTTTGCTTTTCTATGCGGTAATCCTACTTTTGATAGGATTTCAATATAGGACAGTATTTACCCAGGTATTTATGGGTATGGTCACTGCTTTGCTCTTTTTAGCAACGACGCTCGCGAAGTTTGATAATGCCGGGCCTATCAGCGCGCTGAATATATTTTATCGAACAAGTTCATACGGTCAATATGTCGCTCATGAGGTATTTCGTCCCGAATTTTTTGATCCAGGCACCTCGCTTACGGTTGATCTCTTCTGGCAGCTTCCGCTCGTGCGCAATTTTGGCGAAATGCTGGACGAGGAGGTTGTTTTTGGCGATATGTTTGGAGATTCAGGTAGCGCATTTGCCGTTTCACCTGAACTCCGTGCCATCGCCCACTGGGGTGAACTTGGCCCAGCAGTTCTAGATTTGTCGTTCGCGTATGGCGCGCTCATTGTTTTGGTTGTTGGACTTTCAAGACTCTTTCCACACTTGCGGCTTGGCTTGGGACTTTGTCTCCCACTTCTTATACAAATGGATAGTCCCTTTTCCGTTGCTTACTATCTACAGTCCGCCGTTTGCGTTGCTATCATACTGAAATTTAACGACCTCCTCAATAATTCCCGAAAGAGCAATCTGCCAAGTAACCTGCGGAATTTGTATAGCAAATCAAGGATTCGCGGGTGAGCACCCGCCGAACAGCACATAAGATGGAACATGCCTAGGCCCTAGTTCGGATGACGTATCTTATCAATCAAACTGCTTTGGACGATGCTGGACCTCCTTCAATCCGCATCTGTTTTAATGTCCGTAGGCCTTTGCTGTCGATAAAACATAAGCATCGGGTGTAAAAATAATGAGCAGTGAATCCAATAAAAGTGGTTCTGGTATGGTATTGGTCATACCCGCACTGTTTAGTTCTGATCGAACAAACGGCAGGTCTCAACGAATTGATGCTTGGCGAAATGTGCTGCCGACTTTAGAACTGGTGCACGACACTGAGGTCGCTGTCAGTGACCTACTCGCGCGTAATCATCGTCCAGATGTATGAGTGATCTCGTGGGGGCGGACCTTCCGGCTATCAGCCGCGCGTGG
>NKIR01000007.1 GCA_002255985.1 Sphingomonadaceae bacterium PASS1 | reverse complement strand
GTTGCCACCATCCACCGTAAGCCCTGAGCCTGTCGAAGGGCGGCTGTCGGCCGCAGGTGCTTCCCGGCGAAGGCCGGGATCCATCGCGGTTGAGGGGGCTGGGCTCCGGCCTGCGCCGGAGAACGCTTCGACATCTTCCTTAACAATGCGCCCATTGGGGCCGGTGCCCGTTACCAGGGTCAGGTCAATACCCTTTTCGGCAGCGATGCGTTTCGCAAGCGGGGACGCTTTGACGCGGTCATCGCTGGAGGACTTCGCAGCTGCTGCAACCGGCGCTGGTGCTGGTGCAGCGGCCACTATAGCAGGCTTTGGCTCTTGCGCGGCAACAGGTGCCGCAGCCTTTGGTGCGGCGGTCGCATCGTCGGCCTCATCCTGAATAATCGCAATGACCGTGCCGACTTTCACGCCGTCCGTGCCTTCGGCAACGAGCAACTGCGTGATTACGCCTTCGTCGACCGCCTCAAATTCCATCGTCGCCTTGTCGGTTTCGATCTCTGCGATCAAATCACCTGACGAAACGGTGTCCCCTTCCTTGACTAGCCATTTGGCAAGCGTGCCTTCTTCCATGGTAGGGGAAAGTGCGGGCATTTTGAGTTCGATAGACATCGTGTTTGGCCTTTTTTGGTCGCAATTTATAATAATCGCATAGCCAAGCTTTCCCAAGCGTCAAGCGCGATAAGGTTGCCAAGCACTCAAATATCGCGCAGGCTATACGAATTCATAAAGGCTGGCCGCAAAGGACCATGCGGGGGGAATGGATGCGGACATATCTGGTTGTCATTGACGAGACTGAAGAAGCGCGGCTTGCGCTGCGGTTTGCGTCGCGTCGTGCCGCAAAAACGGGCGGGACCGTGCACATCCTTGCACTGGTTGAGCAGGCTGATTTTGTCGCCTGGGGCGGCGTGCAAGCGACGATGGAGGAAGAAGCACGCGACCGCGCTGAGCAGCTTGTGACCGCCGCTGCTGGATCCATTTTTGACGAAATGGGTGTTCGTCCTGCGATTACCGTTAAGCCCGGCGAAGCCATTGACGTTGTCAAGGTCATGCTGGAGGAACATCCCGGTATCGCCGCGCTGGTGCTCGGTGCCGCGGCGCAAGGCGCACCCGGACCACTCATTGCGCACTTTACCGGTATTAATTCAGGGACATTGCCTTGCCCTGTTATGGTGATCCCCGGTTCGCTGAGCGATGCGCAACTGGATGAATTGAGCTAGCGCCGCTTGCCCTGATGCCGAATGTTGCCGGGGCGTCCGCGTTTGCCCGCGTCATATTTGCCAGCCTTTGGCTTGCCCTTATGTTTGAACCGATCCGGCGCATAGCTGCCACCTTCGGGCAATTCGAACCTTAGTGATCCCGAAATAGGGTTGGCCTCTGCCAGACGGAGCTCCAGACGCATACCCGGGCGATATTCCTGCCGCGTTTTTTCGCCGATGAGCACTTGGCTCGCCTCATCATAATGGAAATAGTCTTTTCCAAGCGTTGATACCGGAACTAAGCCATCGCCGCCAACGCCCTCAACTGTCGCGAAAAAACCGAAATTCTGAACGCCGGTGATGCGTGCCTGAACCACTTGCCCGACCTGCGCCGATAGATATGCGGCGATATAGCGATCTGTGGTCTCGCGCTCGGCTTCCATCGCGCGACGTTCCGTGCGGCTAATCGCTTCGGCGGTCGCCGGTAATCTTGCAATCGCGGCCTCATTCAGACCGGTTATTGGCTCGACATCCTTGATCTTCGGCTTGGGCATTTCCAGCCCATAGGCACTCACCAAAGCGCGATGCACGATCAGGTCGGCATAACGGCGAATGGGTGAGGTAAAGTGCGCGTAGCTGCCCAAGGACAGGCCGAAATGTCCGACATTAGTCGGGCCATAATAGGCCTGAGTCTGACTGCGGAGGACCGCCTCCATAATTTGCGGGCGGATTTCTTCGTCGATGACCTTTGCCAAGATCCCGTTGAAGGTTTCCGGCTTAACCACCTGCCCCAGCGCAAAATCAATGTCGAAGGTTTTGAGATATTCCTTCAACGCGACCAGCTTTTCGCGGCTTGGCGGCTGATGGGCGCGGTAAATGAGCGACGATTTCTTTGCCTCTAACGCTTTGGCGGCCGCGACATTGGCCGCGATCATGAAATCTTCGACCAAACGATGCGCTTCAAGCTGCTCACGTTCGGCAACGCCGGTCACACGGCCTTGTGCATCAAGCGTGATACGCTTTTCGGGTAGGTTCAATTCCAATGGCGCACGCTTGGCACGCGCCTTCGACAGCAAACGCCAGCATGCCCATAATGGCTTTAGCGCGGTTTCCAGCAACGGGTTTTCCATAGTCCCGTCTATCGCGGCTTGCGCGTCTGCATAGGGAATATTGGCGGCTATACGCGCCACTGCGCGCTTAAAGCGCCATGACGTCACTTGGCCCGTCTTGCCAATGGCAAGGTGGCAAGCGAGGACTGCACGGTCTTCCCCTGCCCGCAACGAGCATTTGTCCGATGACAATGCGTGCGGCAACATGGGCACAACCAAGTCCGGGAAATAGACACTGTTCCCGCGCTTCGAAGCCTCATGGTCAAGCGCGCTGCCCGGACGGACATAATAGCTGACGTCGGCAATCGCGACGATGGCATCAAACCCGCCCGTATCCGCATTTGGTGTCGCCCAGATCGCATCATCAAAATCACGCGCATCGCGTGGATCAATGGCTATAATCGGCAGGTGACGCAGGTCTTCGCGGTGGTCGTTGGTCACGGGCAGTTCGCGTACACGCTCCGCCTCACGCTCCACGGTTTCAGGCATCTCAAACGGAATGCCAAATTTATGAATGGCAATGAGGCTGAAGCTGTTCGGCGCAAATGGATCGCCTAGAACCTGCGTTACCCGCGCCGATTTTTTGTGCGCGTTTCCGGTGAGTTCCGCAAGGACCAGCTCGCCAGCCTTTGCGTCGCCAACATCACCAATCTGCGTGTCGAAACGAGATTTTTTGTCGACGGATTTCAGCCAGAAACGGCCATTTTCGCCGCACTCAACAACACCCAAAATCTGCTCGCTGCCCTTGGCGAGCTTCTTCATAACATGCGCAGCCCAGCCATTGCCGTGTTCTTCGGTGCGCGCCAAAATGCGGTCGCCAATGCTCAACGCACTGCTGCGCTTGCCTTTGGTCTCGATCACCCGGATTTTGGGTACCGGGATGCCTTCGGCTTCCCAATGCTCCGGAATGGCCACAGGTTGGTTGCCGTCAATCGCGACAATTTTCAGCACCGTGACTTTTGGCACGCCACCCATTTTGTGAAAGGCACGGCCCGGCGCCATGTCAATCAGCCCTTCGTCGGTCATGTCTTTCAACAACGCCTTCAGCGCGATCTTTTCATTCTCGCGCAAGCCGAATTCCCGCGCAATTTCACGCTTTCCCGCAGGGTCGTTAGACGATTGGATAAAAGCGAGTATTTGTTCGCGCGATGGAAGACCTTCAAAATGGGTGTTTTTGGTCATTCCCTAATAAGTCCGGCCAATAAGGATCCGTTCCACGGCGGGTTCGCCGGTAAAAAAGCATGCGCCGTCGACCGCCGCCGCATCAATTGGGCTATTTCGCATCGTCAGCTTGAGCGCTTTTAACTGCTCAACGATTTTATCGAGTGCCGCGCCGGTTGGACGTGCCCACTGAACCTCGACCCAGCCAGAAAACTTGGCCTCGTCACCAGCAAAATGCGCGGCAAGGTCGGTGACGTCACGGCGGATGTTGGCATCAAGCCGTTCTTTTGCTTGTGTGTAGAGTGTTGACTGAATGTCCTGAAGCAAGCCAGCGGCCGCCGCGACGAATTCACCACGTGGGGTAAATGCCGTCGCAAGCTTGCCGTCGTCCTTGTACAGGCGATCACGGCGCAAAACAGCGGCTTTGCCTTCGCCCACATCGCGTGGGCCCACTTCAACGATGATTGGCGCGCCCTTCTTGACCCAAGACCAACGCTTGTTTGATGCCTTCGCCGCTTTTGTATCCAGCAGCACACGCAAGGGCTCGCCGAACGCACTTAAAGCGAGCAATTCGAGGCGGAGGCTGCGGCAATATTCCAACACTGCCTCGTCTTCGTCATTGTCCCGCAACATCGGTATAATCACGATTTGGTGCGGGGCAATCTGCGGCGGACAGCGCAAGCCATCATCGTCGCCATGCGTCATGATAACGCCGCCAATCATCCGCGTGGAAACACCCCAGCTGGTGGTGTGCGCAAATTGTTGGCTGCCGTCCTTATCCTGATATTTAATGCCCGATGCTTCGGCAAAACCGGTGCCCAGATAATGCGACGTGCCAGCCTGCAAAGCTTTACCGTCCTGCATCATCGCTTCGATGCTGTATGTTGCGACGGCGCCCGGGAAGCGTTCATTCTCTGGCTTTTCGCCGGCCACAACCGGCATGGCCAGCGGGCCTTCCGCAAAAGCACGATACATTTCAAGCGCGCGCATAGTTTCCTGCATCGCATCGGCACGATCCGCGTGGGCGGTGTGCCCTTCCTGCCATAGAAACTCACTGGTGCGCAGGAACATCCGCGTGCGCATTTCCCAGCGCACAACATTTGCCCATTGGTTGACCATCAACGGCAAATCACGCCAGCTTTGCACCCAGCGGCTCATGGCTGCGCCGATTACGGTTTCCGATGTCGGGCGCACAACCAGCGGCTCTTCCAACTTGGAATCGGGATCAGGGATCAACTTGCCTTTGCCATCACTAATCAAGCGGTGGTGCGTGACAACGGCCATTTCCTTTGCAAAGCCCTCCACATGGTCGGCTTCTTTTTCAAAAAAGGACAAAGGAATGAACAACGGGAAATAACAATTTTCCACGCCTGCAGCTTTGATTTCAGAATCCATAAGCTTTTGAATGCGTTCCCACATGCCATAGCCCCATGGGCGGATGACCATGCATCCGCGGACACCCGATTCTTCTGCGAGGTCGGCCTCCGAAATAACTTCCTGATACCAGCCCGCGAAATTTTGAGCGCGCGTGACGCTTAAAGCATGTTTTATCAAAATCGTACCCGTTACTTTGTAGTGAATATGACCGCGGAATTAATCCGCCGCAATTTTATCGAGTTTCGCCTGCAAATCCGCAATCTGCTGTTTAAGGTCCGCAACCGACTCCGTCTGCGCAGCCCTGCCACCCGTCAAACCGCCAAGATTGGGGATCAAAGCGTCACGTGCAGAACGCATGAACTCGATATTCTGTTTTGCAATATGGCCAAAAGGACCGGAGGTTATTGCGGTTTCAATCGCATCCTGCACCTGCTTTTGGTTCTTGCGGAAATTGTCCATTGAGCTTTCGAGAAACTGCGGAACCATCCCCTGCATGGAATCCCCATACATGGCGATCAATTGTCTCAGGAACCCGACGGGCAACATTTGCTGGCCGCTATTTTCTTCTTCCATAATGATTTGTGTCAGCACACCATGGGTGATGTCATCATTCGTTTTGGCATCAACAACTTTGAAGTCGATATCCTTACGAGTCAGTTCCGCGAGGAAGTCCAACGTAATATATTTGGACGAATGCGTGTTGTAGAGCCGCCGGTTCGCGTATTTTTTGATGATGATGGGCCCATCACCATTTCTGCTGGCTGCACGTGCCATTCATGTTCCTTTCACGGATGATAAAAGCCCGATAGCACCAAGCTGTGGTGCACTGCAACATCGGCGCACTTTGCGAAGGAAATAGAACGCGATTCGGCATGCCGTGCCGTTGTTTTATAGCTTATGATGTCAGCGGATTACATCAGAATAGGTCCGAATAGCGACGTTATCACCATCAGAAAAATTTTTGTGGGTTGACGCTGTTTTGAATTTAGCGCCTTTTTTCAGGCAATTGCCGGTACGCATGTTATAAAATTGCACGACCGCGCCATGTGTTGACATTTTAATGCAAGATCACTGCAACCACAGCATTTTGCTCTATGTGGCCTATCAGCAACAATATTGCAAAAAGCTGTTTTTTCCACGGAAGCTATTGCACATCCCGACCGACTACGCTTTACAGGAGCATTAATTCAAGATGAATAATTAAGCTGGGGAGCTTTTTGATGAAGAAGTCACGTTTGTTGATTGCAGGATCCGCTATAAGCCTTGCGCTGCTAAGCGCAGTTCCATCATATGCGCAGGTTGCGCAATCTGATGAAGCAAACACGCAGGAAGATAAAGCCGAAGAAGCAGAAGAGGAAGGCACTGCCCAGCCTATTCTGGTTACCGGTTCGCGCATTGCGCGTCCAACTTTGCAATCTGCCGTCCCATTGACGTCGGTCACGATTGAAGACCTTACTGGCACTGGTGAGCTTTCGCTTGGTGACGCACTGAATGATCTTCCTTCGCTGCGTTCGACGTTCAGCTCGGGTAACTCGAGCCGCTTCATCGGAACCGCTGGCCTTAGCCTCCTCGACCTTCGTGGTCTTGGCACGGACCGTACGTTGGTTCTGGTCAACGGTCGTCGTCACGTCACATCGACACCAGGCGACAATGGCTTTGATGTCAACACCGTCCCAACCGATTTGGTTGAGCGTATCGACATCGTAACCGGCGGCAACTCGGCGATTTACGGTTCGGACGCTGTTGCAGGCGTTGTAAACTTCATCATGAAGCGCGATTTTGACGGTATCACTGTTCGTGCACAGGGCGGGCTTTCCTCGCGCGGTGACCGCGGAACATATTTCGTCAGCGGACTTGCAGGACAAAACTTCGCAGATGGACGCGGCAACATTGCTGTTTCGGCAGAATATACCCGCCAACAGCCATTGTACTTCAATCAGCGCGACGGATTGAGTGGCGCGGCCAGCGGCCGTTGCCAGTTCCAGCTTACTGACCTTCAAGGCACAGCGGGCGGTGAAGTTGGCTTCAGCGCGACTGACGGTATTCCAGATAACACATTCCTGTGCGGCATCCGCAACGGTACAATTTCTGACGCGGGTACGGTCGGCAGCCTTAGCGGCGGCCGCTTCTTGCGCTTTGACGATTTCGGCAATCTGTTTGTCGATACGCCAACACAGAACTTTTCCAGCGTTGGTTCAGGCAACACACAAGGTGGCTTTGGTTCGACGTTGCGTAACACCGGCAGCCTTTTGGCCGAAGTTGACCGTTATGCTGTAAACCTCTTGGCACATTATGACGTATCAGATGCGTTCAAGCCTTTCATCGAAGCTAAATATGTCCGTACGGACGTATCGGGCGAAGGCCAGCCAAGCTTCTTCTCCGGCGTGCCGCAGACCCTTGGTGGTCCAGCATTCCGTTGCAACAACGGCTTCCTGACCGCGCAAAACCTGACTGTTCTTCAACAGAATGGTCTCTGTTCCAACGTAGCAACCGGTACCTTCGGTTTGAACCGCTTCAACATCGACCTTGGTGGTCGTCGTTTTGAAGGTACACGTGAAACCTATCGTGCAGTTGGTGGTATCGAAGGTACATTCAACGAAGATTGGAACTACGAACTCGCTGTGAACTACGGCCGGTTTAAGGCTGTTGGTTTCAACACGAACAACCTCGTAATCTTCACGCAAGACGGAAACAACTATGACGGTTTCAACATTGCTGCTGACGCTGTTGTAGCTCCTTCAACCTTCACTGGTACAAACTTCGTAACCAACGCTGCTGGCCAAAAGGTTATCTGCCGCGTTAACGCGGCATCGAACGTAAACACAGCCTGTATTCCGGTTAACGTATTTGGTCAGAACGTTGCTGACCCGCGTGCACTCGACTTCATCAATACCGAAGGCCGTACTGACGAGTTTGCAAGCCAGTTTGTCGCTTCGGCATTTGTCGGTGGTGATCTTTCACAATTGTTCGAACTGCCCGGTGGTCCAATTGCGTTCGCTTTGGGTGCTGAATACCGTGAGGAAAAAGCAAGCGTCGATTATGATGAACTGACATCAAGCGGCGCAACCTTCCTGAACGCATTGCAGGACTTCCGTCCGCCAGCATTTATCGTCAAGGAAGCATATGGCGAAGTCCAGGTTCCATTGTTGAAGGATATGCCTTTCGCTAAGGAGCTGTCGGTAAACTTCGCAGGTCGCGTATCCGACTATAACACCTCGACGGGTACGGTTTATGCGTACAACGTTCAGGGTGTATATGCGCCAATTGAAGATATCCGTTTCCGCGCTGCATATGCAACATCGGTTCGTGCACCAACGCAGGGCGACTTGTTCTCAACTGCATCGGAAAACTTCGCGTTCATCGGCGACCCTTGCGATCTGGTTTCGCCAGGAAGCACAACTGCAGCTAACTGTTTGGCCGCTGGCGTTCCAGCCACTGCCAACGCAGCACTTGTCGCGGCTTGTGCAACTACCGCATTCCCAGTTGCTTTGGGCGCACCATTCGTCAACTGCACCGCGCGTACGGCTTCGACCGGCTTTCTTTCGGGTGGTAACCCCACTCTGATCGAAGAAAAGGGCAAGAGCTTGACGCTTGGTGTCGTCGTCGAACCAAGCTTCATCCCAGGCCTCAGCCTGACGGTCGACTATTACAAGATCAAGGTTGAAAATCTGATTGCCGCATTGAGCGCGCAGACAATCATCAACCTTTGCTACACCAACGCTTCGGGCATCAACAACCCGTTCTGCGCCACTGTGCAGCGTGATCCTTCGTCCGGTCTGTTCGTTGAGCCTGCCGTGATTTCCGGTGGCGTTAACTTCGCTGCGCAACGTACCAAGGGTATCGACTTTGACCTCGCTTACCGTAAAACCTTTGACAATGGCGATCGTTTCACGACGCGTTTGATCGCCACCAAAGTTCTTCAGCTGAATAACTTCACTGATCCAACCAACCCTGCGAACCCAAATCGTCAGTTGAGCGAATTGGGCGATCCAGATTTGGCTGCGAGCTTCTCAATGGCTTACGACTTCGGTGATTTCGATATTCTGTATGCCGCACGTTATATAGGCAAGCAGACCATTGGCAGCTACGAGGCGCAGAACAGCTACTTGGGTCAATGCCCATTGACTGGCACGTTCCGTGGTCAAACCGGCCTCAATGGCGGTACTTGCGATCCGGTCCTGGGTAACATTGTCCGGGTGGCTCCAGCCAACGCTGACCAGTTCCCACAGATTTACTATCCAGACGTATTGTATCACGACATCCGTGTCGGCTTCGACATCGGCAACGACTTCCGGTTCTTCGCTGGCGTCAACAACTTGCTCGATAAGCAGCCTCCACTTGGCTTGCTTGGTACAGCCGGTGGCGATCCGTTCGACAGCTTCGGCCGTAACTTCTTCTTTGGAATCAATGCTGATTTCTAAGTCGAAATATCTTTGAGACAAAAAGAAGGGCGCCCATGTGGCGCCCTTTTTATTGGGGTAATCGCAAACGGCTTAAGCCACCGTTTAGACTATCGCCAAATGCGTTCGAATCGCGTCCCCAAGTTGGTGAGCAATTCATATTGGGATAGCCCGGTCAGCGCCGACGCTGTGGGCAAGTCATACTCGACGTCGACCCAGTCGCCTTCGCGCAGTTCAGCTGCGCCACTGATGTCGATTGTCACGAGGTCCATGGATACACGACCAAGTACGGGCAATGCGGCCGCGCCATGATGCGCACTGCCCTTGCCGGAAAATGCGCGCAGATAACCATCCGCATATCCGATAGAAATCGTCCCGACTGTCGTATCGCTCACACAGATATGCTTCGCATTGTAGCCGATAGGCGCACCTGCAGGCAGCGTTCGCACCTGAAGCAAGCGCGCCGATAGGCTTGCAACGGGCTTGATGAAGGCCTCCATTCCGGACCGCGCAATGCCGCCATAAAGGCTAAGCCCGGGGCGGGTCAGATCATAATGATAATCCGCGCCGAGCATGATGCCCGCGCTGTTGGCAAGGCTAAGGCGTTTTGCGCCCGAAGCTGCCGCTTGTTCATGGAATGAGCGCTGTTGCGCATTATTCTGTGCGCTATCCTTATCCGCCGACGCCAGATGGGACAGCAATAAATCGATATCGAGATCGTGTAAGTGACATTGAGATATCTGCTCTGGCCCGATACCAAGCCGGTTGATGCCGCTATCGAACATGACGTGACACCGCCCGCCACCTGACGCGTGCCACAAAGACAGCTGTTCTGGTGTGTTCAGCACGGGCACTGCGCCTAAGGCGCGGATATGAGGAATATCGCGCGACTGAATGCCGTTTAAGACCGAAATCCATGCCGGAGGAATAATATCCGCGATCGCAGCGGCTTCGCCCCAATGGGCAACGAAAAAGTCGCGGCATCCTGCATCGCGCAACCGCGCAGCCACTTCGCGCGCGCCAAGACCATAGCCATCGGCTTTTACCGCTGCGCCAGCCTGCGCCGAACCGCTGCGCGCGTTGAGCGCTTTCCAATTCGACGCGAGGGCTCCTCCATCAAGCATTAAACGCAGCGGGGGTTCAAAATCGGTCATCGGCGGCCTTTTGCCCCTACCCCATTGCGTGTCAATCCAGCTTGGTCTTTCCCGACGTTTCCGGCAGCCATATCAACGCCACGACAAAGGCCAATGCTGTGACACCGACGGTATACCAAAGTCCGGAGAAAGGCTGGCCGGTCTGCGCGACAATATATTGCGAAATATACGGCAGAAAGCCGCCAAAATAGCCTGCGCCAATATGATAGGGTATCGACATGGAGGTGTAGCGGATTTTCGCCGGGAACATTTCGACCAAAATGGCTGCGACCTGCCCGTACGTCATGCCTGACAGCGCGACCATCAGGAACACCGCGAGGATGATTTTCCATGGCTGTCGTTGAGCAGGGTCAGACTTATCGGGATAGCCCGCCTTTTCCAATGCGGCGACATAGGCTTTTTCGTCAAATCCCTGAAGCTGCGATTCCCCTACCTTCAACGCCAGTGTTTCGGACGACTGCTTGCTGTACGCAATCCCGCGCTTGGTTAGAAAGTTCAGCGCTTGCGCACATTCGGTCTCATGGGTGCGATTGAGCACGTTGAAATCACATTCCGGCAGGGAAAGCGTGACCGGGTTGCTGACGGTAGCATGCGCAAGTGCGGGATTGGCTGCATCGGCCATCATCCAGAAAATCGGAAATACGCCGATGATGGAAAGGCCGTACCCCAGCAAAAGCATCCGCTTGCGGCCCCATTTGTCCGAAAGCCAACCGCACGCAACGTAAGTTGGAGCGGCGAGCGCCGCACCTACGGCCATGTAAAGCAAGGCATCGGTCTCTGGCACACGCGCTGTACCTGTCAGAAAATAGAGCGTTCCGAACTGCGATGTATAATAGATCACCGTCAGACCCGCAGCGACACCGAACAGCGCGACAAACAGACGGCCGATATTGCCGGGGTATTGAAAGCTTTCGACAAATGGATTTTTCGAAGTCGTGCCGGCGGCTTTCATCGCCTTAAATACCGGGCTTTCCGAGAGTTTGAGCCGCATATATAGCGACACAGCAAGCAACAAGATCGATGTCAGAAATGGAACGCGCCAACCCCAAGCTTCAAACGCTTCGGTGCTCATCGACTCACGGGTGACAAGGACCACGATAACCGCAAGCAAAAACCCGCCAGCGACCGATGCTTGGATCCAACTGGTATATTGGCCGCGTTTTCCGTCGGGCGCATGTTCGGCAACATAGATCGCTGCGCCGCCATATTCGCCGCCCAATGCCAACCCCTGAAGACAGCGCATCAGCAACAAGAGACCTGCGGCCCAAACACCTGCGGTCTCGAACGTCGGTAACAGACCAATCGCCGCTGTCGCCAAGCCCATCAGCGTGATGGTCACAAGAAACGTATATTTCCGCCCAATCTTGTCGCCAAAATAGCCGAATAAAATTGCGCCGAACGGGCGAACACCAAAACCGGCACCGAATATAGCCAGCGAAGCCAGCGTTGCAGCGGTCGGGTTATCTGCAGGGAAGAATAACTTGCCAATCAGTGCTGCGAGGATGCCATAGACAAAGAAGTCATACCATTCGAACACGGTACCAAGCGATGACGCCGTTATAACAAGGCGGTCACGTTTCGGATCAAGTGTGACTTCGTTTTCGGCAGCAGCGGCCATGATGTTCCCCTAATAACTCTCATCCTCGTCTTAATCGCTATGTCGCGCTGTTCAAGCAGCTTGTTGCGCTTATCCACAAGGGCGATTATCGATTTGGGAGAGGAGAAGAGCATGCCGCAATTTATTGACCTGTCGATCCCGATTACCAACGACGTCATTTCCGATCCGCCAGTCATGCGGCCGCAGATTTCATATATGACGCACGAAAACACGTGGGAACAGATTGCGATGTTCTTCCCGGGGCTCACGAAGGATGACCTTCCCGATGGTGAGGGTTGGGCGGTCGAAAGCCTCACTCTTTCCACGCATAACGGCACGCATATGGACGCGCCGTGGCATTTCCATTCGACAACTGATGCCGGTGCAAGCCCTGCCCCATCGATTGATGAAGCGCCGCTCGACCTGTTTTTTGCACCGGGCGTGAAATTGGATTTTTCGCATTTGCCCGCTGGCCATGTCGTCAGTGCTGCTGAAGTCGAGGCGGAGCTCAAGCGCATCGGCTATACACTCCAGCCACTCGACATTGTTCTGGTGCAGTCCGGTGCCGTTTACGGAACGGATAACTTCACCGACCAAGGCGTTGGCATCGGCGCGGAAGCAACGCTGTATTTGACCTCGCTGGGCGTGCAGGTTGTCGGTACCGACGCATGGAGTTGGGATGCGCCGTTCAGCCATACGGCAAAGCGTTGGGCCGAAGAACGCGACCCGTCGATCATTTGGGAAGGACATAAGGCCGGACGTATCCAGCCTTATTACCAGATTGAAAAGCTTACCAATTTGGAAGCGCTGCCAGCCTTTGGTTTTACGCTGTCATGCTTCCCCGTTAAGATCGAGCGTGCGAGTGCGGGATGGATAAGGGCGGTGGCGATTTTGGACTAAGCCACCGCGCGCATATTATTCCATTTCCAATATCACCGCATCGACGGCAAGGCTGTCACCCGCCTTGGCATTGACAACCTTCACCGTCCCGGATTTTTCGGCGCGCAGGATATTCTCCATTTTCATCGCCTCCACCACGGCGAGCGGTTGCCCTGCTTCCACGGCATCGCCCGCATTGACATGCAATGTCGTCAACAGGCCGGGCATTGGGCAAATAAGAAATCTGGAGAGATCCGGCGCGATCTTTTCAATCATATGATCCGCAAGATGCGCGATATGTCCTGGCAAGACACGTGCGATGTGCGTTGCGCCGCGTGTGGTTAACTTAAAGCCAGTCCGCATCTTCGAAACTTTGACCGCCAGTTCTTCGTCACCGACTTCCGCCTCGATCAAACGATCACCTGGATCATATTCCATCGAAAGATCGAAATGCTCTCCGTCGACGTGTATGTCGCCATCGACCATTTCGATATCGTGGACAGCCTCACCAATCTTCACTTGCCAGCGCGCGGGCGGCTCCAGCGTGTCGCCCAATTGGCCATCAACATGGCGTGCGCGGTCGGCTTCTGCTGTCGCAACGAACCCTGCGATGGCCGCGAGTGATTTGACCAAATCGGGTGTCGATGCCGCGCCATGGAACCCGTCCGGATACTCCTCGGCGATGAAGCCGGTGGTCAATTCGCCGGAACGGAAGCGCGGATGCTGCATGATGGCGCTGACAAAATCGATATTGTGGCCAAGGCCTTCGATTTCGAAACGGTCGAGTGCTGCGATCTGCAAGTCAGCCGCTTCGTCGCGGGTTTTGCCCCATGTGATCAGCTTGGCTATCATCGGGTCGTAGAACATAGACACTTCGCCGCCATCATAGACGCCGTCGTCAACGCGAACGCCTTCGACACCACGACGGCCGTTGGCATCTTCGTCCTCAGTCCAGCCCGCGACGGGCGGGCGATAGCGCGTCAGGCGACCTGTTGAGGGCAAGAAACCGCGATAGGGGTCTTCGGCATAAACGCGGTTTTCGATGGCCCAACCGTCAATCTTGATATCATCCTGCATCATGGCAAGCTTCTCGCCAGCGGCAACGCGGATCATCTGTTCGACCAGATCGATGCCGGTGATGCACTCGGTCACCGGATGCTCAACCTGCAAACGGGTGTTCATTTCAAGGAAGAAAAAGCTCTCGCCGCTCGGGTCTGCACCCGATACGATGAGTTCCACGGTACCTGCCGAATAATAGCCCACGGCACGCGACAACGCGACGCACTGCTCGCCCATCGCCTTGCGCATCTTGGGTGTGACGAAGGGCGATGGTGCCTCTTCCACGACCTTCTGATGGCGCCGCTGGATCGAACATTCGCGTTCGTTTAGGTATAAGATATTGCCATGCTGATCGCCCAAAATCTGGATTTCGATATGGCGCGGGTTGAGGATGAATTTCTCGATGAAGACGCGGTCGTCGCCGAATGAATTCAGCCCTTCGCGTTTAGTCGCTTCAAAGCCTTCGCGCACATCCTGCTCATTATAGGCAAGCCGCATCCCCTTGCCGCCACCGCCGGCGCTGGCTTTCATCATCACAGGATAGCCGATTTCTTCCGAAATCCGCACAGCATGTTCGGTGTCGTCAATCTCACCCACGAAGCCGGGGACGACGTTGACGCCCGCTTTCATCGCCAGCTTCTTGGATTCAATCTTGTCGCCCATCGCGGCAATCGCGTTCACTGGCGGGCCGATGAACGCGATGTTTTCCTTGGCCAAAGCCTCGGCAAAGCTGGTGCGTTCGGACAGGAATCCGTAGCCGGGATGGACCGCTTCAGCACCGGTTTGCTTACACGCCGCGATGATCTTGTCGGCAATCAAATACGACTGCGCGGCGGGCGAAGGACCGATGTGCACCGCCTCGTCGGCCATCTGTACAAATGGTGCACGCGCGTCGGCATCGGAATAGACCGCGACAGTTGCGATCCCCATCCGACGTGCGGTCTTGATAATACGGCAAGCGATTTCGCCACGGTTGGCGATCAGGATTTTCTTGAACATTAAGGAAGCGTTCCTTCAACAATCATAATGCGGGATATAGCTGTCTTATGCCGGATATCAGCGACAGGACGATATTCTTCGGATCTCAAAAATGCCTGGGCAGCGGCAAAATGCGGAAATTCAATGATGACCATGCGGCCGCTGGGATCGCTGCCTTCAACGCTTTCGATCTGTCCTCCACGGGCGATGTAACGCCCCCCATATTGGGCAACGATTGGGAAAACGGCGGATTTGTAATCTTCGTACGCAGCGGCATCGCGCACCTCAACCTCGGCAATGACATACGCCTTTGGAAGTTGCGCGGCGTTGGCGCCCGCTGAAAGCGGCAGAGGCGGTGTGGAACCTACCATGTCTGTTTCCAACAAAATCTCATGCCGTTTACTTTGCCGGCTCCAACGCTTTACATGCGCGCAGAGGCTCCTCGGCCTCCATCGGGACCAGCCCCAGATTCGCCAGCATTGCGGCGTCTTTGTCGTCGCCCGCGTTGGCGGCGGTTAGCAACTTGTCGCCGGTGAAGATGCTGTTTGCGCCAGCCATGAAGCATAAGGCCTGCGTTGCTTCCGACATGGACTCACGCCCGGCGCTCAGGCGGACCATGCTCATCGGCATGGTGATACGCGCCACCGCAATCGTGCGCACAAATTCGATGTCGTCAATCTTTGCCAGTGGCGTATCGGCGAGCATATCGCCCAGCACGGTGCCCTTTACCGGTACCAGCGCATTGACGGGCACACTTTCGGGGTGGGCCGGCAGTGTCGCCAGCGTGTGGATGAAACCGACGCGGTCGGCGCGTGTCTCGCCCAGCCCGACAATGCCTCCACTGCAAACGTTGATACCCGCACGGCGGACCTCGGCCAAGGTGTCGAGCCGGTCTTCCATCGTCCGCGTGGTGATGATTTCATTATACCGCTCGGGGCTGGTATCGATATTGTGGTTATAATAATCAAGCCCTGCGTCGGCCAGCATATCGGCTTGTTTGGGCGTCAGCATGCCCAGCGTCATGCAGGTTTCCATACCCATCGCGCGCACGCCCTGAACAATCTGCACAATTGCGGGCATGTCACGATCTTTGGGATTGCGCCAAGCCGCACCCATGCAGAAACGGCGCGAACCGGAGTCTGCTGCCTCTGCGGCCTTTTGCAATACGGCCTGAACGTCCATCAGCTTGGTTGCTTCAACGCCGCTGTCCGCTTTTACGGATTGTGAGCAATATCCGCAGTCCTCCGGGCAACCGCCGGTTTTTATCGATAGCAATGTGCAAAGCTGGATCTGCCCCGCCGCATGATGTGCGCGGTGGACGGTTTGTGCCTGATAGACCAGCTCGTCGAACGGCAGGCCAAACAATGTCGCGATTTCTGCGCGTGTCCAGTCGGTTCGAACTTCAGTCAATTAATCATTCCCTCATATTCATCGTCACCCTGAATTCGTTTCAGGGTCTTACTTCTGCCGCGCTACCGCAAAAAGTAAGTTGCTGAAACAAGTTCAGCATGACGATTTTTGTTCATTTTAAACCGCATCATGCAACGGCGGCATATTGTGCCCCAATAAAGTCAAAACATCGGCGGCGCACTCAACAACATTGCTGCCCGGGCCATAAATGCCCTGAACACCGGCTTCGCGCAGATAATCATAATCCTGCGGCGGAATGACCCCGCCGGCAATAACCTTGATATCGCCGCGCCCTGCTTCGCGCAGACCCTTTATCAGCTCTGGTATCAGCGTTTTGTGTCCTGCAGCGAGGCTGGAGGCACCCACGGCATCAACATCATGCTGAAGCGCCAACACAACGGTTTCTTCGGGTGTCTGGAACAACGGCCCACTGATCACATCAAAGCCCATGTCGGAAAATGCAGAGGCAATGACGTTCGCACCGCGGTCGTGACCATCCTGACCCATTTTCGCCACGAGCAATTTCGGTTTGCGGCCCAAACGGCGGCCAACCGATGCGACGCCGTCGAGCACCTGCGCCCAGCGTTTGTCGAATTCATGCGCGCTGCCATAAATGCCCTGCACAGGCACAGGCGTGGTCGCATAGCGGCCAAACACAGCCTCCATTGCGTCCGATATCTCGCCCAGTGTGGCGCGTGCGCGGGCGGCGTCGACTGCAAGCGCGAGGAGGTTCGCGCCGCTCTTCGCGCCTTCGGTCAGCGCATTCAACGCGGCCTGACACGCCGCCTCATCACGCGACGCACGCGTGGCGGCAAGGCGGGCAATCTGGCCCTGACGGACAAAGTCGTTGTCGACCTCCAGCGTATCGAGCTGGTCTTCGGTTTCCAGACGATATTTGTTAACGCCAACGATGACGTCCTCGCCCTTATCGACCCGTGCCTGACGCGCAGCGGCGGCTTCTTCGATCAAACGCTTGGGCATGCCCGATGCGACGGCCTTGGTCATGCCACCAAGTTCATCGACCTCACCAATGATCTTCCACGCCTGATCAACCAACTCGGCGGTCAGCGCTTCGACATAATAGCTGCCACCCAAAGGATCGACGACCTTTGTGATGCCCGTTTCTTCGGTCAGGATGATCTGCGTGTTGCGGGCGATGCGCGCCGAAAATTCCGTCGGCAGCGCAATGGCTTCGTCCAACGCATTGGTGTGAAGGCTCTGCGTGCCACCAAGGGTCGCCGCCAGGGCCTCAACAGTGGTGCGGATGACGTTGTTATATGGGTCTTGCTCTTGCAACGAAACGCCCGAGGTCTGGCAATGGGTGCGCAGCATTTTCGAGCGTTCGTCCTTTGCGCCGAGCTCATCCATGACGCGGTGCCACAATGTGCGCGCGGCGCGCAGCTTTGACACTTCCATGAAGAAGTTCATGCCAATGCCAAAGAAGAAGGACAGCCGCCCGGCGAACGCATCAATATCCAAGCCCGAAGCCATCGCGCGCTGCACATATTCCTTGCCGTCGGCGATGGTGAAGGCAAGCTCTTGCACTGCCGTCGCGCCTGCCTCATGCATGTGATAGCCCGAGATCGAGATGCTGTTGAATTTCGGCATGTTGGCACTGGTGTAGGCAATAATGTCCGAAACGATCCGCATCGACGGTTCGGGCGGGTAAATATAAGTGTTGCGGACCATGAACTCCTTGAGGATGTCGTTCTGAATGGTGCCGTCGAGCTGTGCCTGAGATACCCCCTGCTCTTCGCCAGCGACGATGAAGAACGCAAGGATCGGAATGACCGCGCCGTTCATCGTCATCGACACCGACATCTGGTCCAGCGGAATGCCGTCGAACAGGATTTTCATGTCCTCAACGCTATCGATGGCAACGCCCGCCTTGCCAACATCACCCACCACGCGCGGATGGTCACTGTCATAGCCGCGATGGGTGGCAAGGTCGAAGGCAACCGAAAGGCCCTTTTGTCCAGCGGCCAAGTTGCGGCGATAAAAGGCGTTGGATTCCTCGGCGGTCGAGAAACCGGCATATTGACGGATGGTCCATGGACGGCCTGCATACATCGACGCACGCACACCGCGCGTGAACGGCGCAAAGCCGGGAAGTCCGGGGTCTACGTTCACATCCTCACCGGTATAGAGCGGCTTGATTGCAAAGCCTTCGGGCGTGTGGAAGGTTAGGTCTTTGCCCTTAACCTCTTTATCTGCCGCTTTTTTCCAGTCGTCGTAGCTTGCCATCATTATTTCCCAAAACATCGCCTCCCCAACCGGGGAGTATTTGCAAGACTTAGGCCTGTATCAACAGACCTAAGCCGCAGCGGAGCTCAACGCCCCTTAAACTCTGGCTTACGCTTCTGAAGAAACGCCATGCCGCCTTCAGCCGCATCCTCTGACGAACCGGCAATGCGCTGGCCTTCAGCTTCGGCGAGCAGCTGTTCGGAATAGCTGTTTTCCATCGCAACAAGGATGTTTTTGCGCATCGTGGCATAAGCCAGTGTTGGACCGTTGGCGAGACGGATGGCGAGCGCCCGGGCTTCGGCCATCAGTTCTTCATCTTCGACAACCTTGTAGATCATGCCCCAGTCATATGCCTTTTCCGAGCTAATCTTTTCACCCAGCATCATCATTTCAGTCGCGCGGGCCTTGCCGATCATACGCGGCAGCATCCAGCTTGCGCCGCCATCCGGCACGAGGCCGATATTGACAAAGGCCTGCAGGAAATAACCGCTCTTGCCAGCGATCACAAAGTCGCCTGCAAGGCCAATCGAACAACCGATACCCGCTGCGGCGCCGTTGATGGCCGTGATGATCGGCATGTTAAGCCGGGCAAGGTTGACCATCAGCGGGTTATAATGACGGGTCAACGCGATATAGCTGCCCTCGCCGCCTGCGATCGAGGTCTTTCCGCGCGCCTGAAGGTCCGCTCCCGAACAAAAGCCGCGACCCGCTCCGGTGATGATCAGGCATCTGGCATCGGTGAGCGTGGACACGGCATCATTAATCTCCCCTGCCATATCAAGGCTGCAGGCGTTCATCCGTTCCGGACGGTTGAGAGTAATCGTTGCGACTTTGTCCGCTACGTCGAGGCTGATGGTTTCATAGGTCATTTTGTTTTCTCCCTGTATCAATATCTCATCGTCCTGAGCTTGTTTCAGGACACCGCACCGCCGCTCTTGATCCTGCAAGGACAACGAATGCGCCGAAGTGGCGCTAGTGCACCTGCGGAACCTCCATAATCTCGGTCAGCACGCCCTGCATATCTTTGGGATGCACAAAGAAAATCAGCGTCCCGTGCGCGCCAATACGTGGTTCGCCGAGCACGCGCTTGCCCATAGCCTCAAACTCCGCCTTGGCAGCATGAATGTCGGGCACTTCGTAACAGACATGATGTTGCCCGCCCGCCGGGTTCTTTTCCAGAAACGCCGCGATGGATGCATTGCCCGGCAATGGCTCAATCAACTCAATCTGCGTTCCATTCAGAGCGCCATCGGCTGCGGGCGTATCGACAAAGCAAACCTTCACTCCCTGATCAGGCAGATCGA
Source organism: Sphingomonadaceae bacterium PASS1 (assembly GCA_002255985.1). Classification (GTDB taxonomy): domain Bacteria; phylum Pseudomonadota; class Alphaproteobacteria; order Sphingomonadales; family Sphingomonadaceae; genus Sphingorhabdus_B. The sequence continues at coordinate 116,958 of NKIR01000007.1, read as the reverse complement.
ACGGATCATGGATCTTCGTCGCGCCCATCACGTCGCGGTAAAAGACGATGCTGTCCGCAATGGAAGGCGTTGCGACGCCAATATGGTTGAGACGACCCAGTTTCATACTTCTGCCTTACAACGGAATATTATCATGCTTCTTCCAAGGGTTTTCCAACGCCTTGTTCCGCAATTTCCTAAGCCCCAAGGCAATCCGTTTCCGCGTCGAATGCGGGTAGATGACCTCGTCGATAAAGCCCTTGCTCGCCGCGACGAACGGGTTGGCGAAGCGGTCTTCATATTCCGCCGTCTTCACCGCTTGTTCCTCTGTGGATAGTCCGCGGAAGATGATTTCAACTGCACCCTTTGCCCCCATCACCGCGATTTCAGCGGTGGGCCATGCGTAGTTAAGGTCGCCGCGCAAATGCTTGGACGCCATTACGTCATAAGCGCCGCCATAGGCCTTGCGGGTGATGATGGTGATTTTGGGCACGGTTGCCTCAGCATACGCAAAGAGCAGCTTTGCACCATGCTTAATAATACCGCCATATTCCTGCGCCGTGCCAGGCAAGAAGCCAGGAACGTCGACGAAAGTGACGATCGGAATATCGAATGCATCGCAGAACCGGACGAAGCGCGCGGCTTTTTTGGAGCTGTTGATGTCCAGCACGCCCGCCAGCACCATGGGCTGATTGGCAACGATGCCAACCGTGCGCCCCTCAATACGGCCAAAACCGATGATGACATTTGCTGCATGCGTCGGCTGAACTTCAAAAAAGTCGCCTTCATCGACCGTTTTGCGGATCAGCTCATGCATATCATAAGGCTGGTTCGCGCTTGGCGGGATTAAGGTGTCGAGGCTTGGTTCAATACGGTCCCACGCGTCATCGGTTGGCCGTTCAGGAACGCCGGTGCGGTTATTCTCTGGCAAATAGTCAAAGAAATCACGGACCGACAGCAGTGCCTCAATATCATTTTCGAACGCATTGTCGGCAACACCCGATTTGGTCGTATGCGAAACCGCGCCGCCCAATTCTTCCTGAGTCACCACTTCGTTGGTCACCGTTTTAACCACATCAGGGCCCGTGACGAACATATAGCTGCTGTCCTTCACCATGAAGATGAAGTCCGTAATCGCTGGCGAATACACCGCACCACCCGCGCATGGGCCCATGATGAGGCTGATTTGCGGAACCACACCGCTTGCGAGCGTATTGCGTTGAAACACCTCGGCATAGCCGCCAAGCGACGCCACACCTTCTTGAATACGTGCGCCACCGCTATCATTCAGGCCGATGACGGGCGCGCCGACCTTCATCGCATTGTCCAAGACCTTGCAGATTTTCATCGCGTGCGCTTCGGAAAGCGACCCGCCGAATACCGTGAAATCTTGACTGTAGACATACACAAGGCGGCCGTTGATTGTGCCGCTGCCGGTGACAACGCCGTCGCCGGGAATCTTCTGCTCCTGCATGCCGAATTCAACACAATTATGTTCGACATACATGTCCATCTCTTCGAAGCTGCCTTCGTCGAGCAAAATATGCAGGCGTTCGCGCGCGGTCAGGCGACCTTTGGCGTGCTGCGCATCAATGCGCTTTTGCCCGCCGCCCAACTGGGCCTGTTCGCGGCGCTTTTCCATTTCGGCGATATTTGCGGACATGGTTCCCCCAAAAATTTTGTGTGATCGTTCTGAAAGCTGATTTTGGGCGCAATGTCCAATGCGAATTTGCAAAGTTGCAAAGCTGTAGTTTGCAAAAAATCAGGAGATGGCTATTGTTTGCTGCTTCGCGGCTTTGTGCAACACGGTTTTGCGCACAGGGCCACGGCGGAACAAAGGGGACATATGGCAAAGCGGCGTATTTTTGAAGGTGGGAAGCTGAAGGCGTTGCGCACTGGCTTGGCTTTGCGGCAGTCGGAAATGGCGGAAAGGCTTAGCATTTCCGTGTCCTATCTGTCGCAGATTGAGCATGATGATCGCCCCTTAACCCCTGCCCTGCTGGAGTTACTGGCGCGGCTATTCCCGCTCGATTGGAATGTGGATGAGGATGACACCGCTACGCGGCGCTTTGCCGCATTGCGCGAGGCAGCCGCTGACCCGTTATTCGCAAACCCGTTATCCGCCGATCAGTTGGCAAGAATATCCGAACAACAGCCTGCATTGGCGGAACAATTTTCAGCGTTGCATCAGGCCTATACCGAAATTGGACAGAGGCTGTTGATTGTCGATGAGGCAATGTCAGCCGACAATGCAGGTGGTTCGCGCCTCCCTTGGGAGGAAGTGCGCGACTGGTTTCATAACTCTGGCAATTATGTCGATATCCTTGACAAGGCGGCCGAGGCATTGGGCAATAAATTGCGCAGCGCTTTGCTGACGCCGGATGTGGCTGCGCTGGAAAACTATCTGAAAAACGCGCTGTCGGTCTCTTTGCTGTACTCCCACGGCGCAGGCTTACGCGATTTCGATGCGGAAATGGGCCATTTGGTCGTTGATCAAAGCCAACCCGCCGAAAGCCGGCGGTTTCAACTTGCACACCAATTGGGGGCAATTGCTTTGCGCGAGGAAATCAGCGCGGTCGTGGAAGGGGCAAAGCTACGCGCGCCTGCATCACGCCAATTGCTCTCCGTTGGTTTGGCTAATTATGCGGCAGGCGCGATCCTGATGCCTTATATCGGGTTCCGTGAAGAAGCGCGCGCTGTGCGCCATGACATCGACCGGCTGTGCCAATCCTTCAATGTCAGCTTTGAACAGGCCTGCCACCGGCTATCCACGTTGCAACGTCCGAATGCGCGCGGCGTCCCGTTCTTTTTCTGCCGCGTCGATATGGCGGGTAACATCACCAAACGCCACAGTGCGACCCGCCTGCAATTTGCCCGCTTTGGCGGGGCTTGCCCGTTATGGATCGTGCACGAAGCGGTGGCGATACCCGACCGCATTCTTGTGCAACTGGCCGAAACGCCCGACGGGGTACGCTATGTCTCGATGGCAAAAGGGCTCGTGAAGCCATCGGGGAGTTTCGAACGCATCCCGCGCCGTTATGCAGTCGCTTTGGGGTGCGAAATCGACCATGCACGCGAATTCATTTATGCCGATGGGCTGGACCTGACAGGGCGCGGTGCGACAAAAATAGGCACCAGTTGTCGCCTGTGCCCCCGTGCCGATTGCGATCAGCGCGCCTTTCCACCTTCGGACCGTGAGATTATTGTCGATCCTGATCGACGCAACGTCGTGCCATATCGTATCGCCTAACCTGCAATCCCGCGTTATAGGCCCCGTATGACCAAGCATTTTCCGATCAAAGTGGCGGCGTTGTACCGCTTTGCAAACTTCACTCAGCCAGAAATGCTGCAACCGCAGATCGCGGCATGGTGTGCCGAACACGGTCTGAAAGGCACGATCTTGGTTGCGACTGAAGGCGTAAATGGCACCGTGGCAGGAACCGAAGCCGGTATCGATGCTGTCGTTGCACATCTGCGCACTTTGCCTGGCTGCGCAGAACTCGACGTCAAATATTCGCATGCCAATGAAATGCCATTCTACCGGTTGAAAGTCCGGTTGAAGAAGGAAATTGTCACGCTGGGCGTTGACGGCATCGACCCGAAACGGGAAGTCGGCACTTATGTGCAGCCAGAGCATTGGAACGCGTTGATTTCCGATCCGGATACTGTGCTGATCGATACCCGCAATGATTATGAGGTCGCGATTGGCACATTTGAAGGCGCAGTCGATCCACGGACCAAGTCGTTCAGCGAATTTCCCGAATGGTTTCGCGCGCATCGCGATGAACTCGCCGCAGGCAAAACTAAATTTGCAATGTTCTGCACCGGCGGCATACGCTGCGAAAAATCGACGGCCTTCCTGAAAGCGGAGGGGGTAGACGAGGTCTACCACCTAGAAGGCGGTATATTGCGCTATCTGGAGAATATTCCAGAAGCCGAGAGCAAATGGCAGGGGGAATGTTTTGTCTTCGACGAGCGGGTGTCCGTGAAGCATGGGCTTGAACTTGGCGAAATGGAATTGTGCCACGCGTGCCGCCGCCCCATCTCGCAAGAGGACAAGACGTCAGCACATTTCATCGAAGGCGTCGCCTGCCCGGCTTGCTATGCCGAACGCACCGACGAAGACCGCGCGCGTTTCGCCGAGCGGCAGAAACAGATCGCGCTCGCCAAAAAACGCGGCAAACAGCATATCGGCGTCAACCCGCGCATTGATGACTGACCGTCCCATCCTCTACAGTTTCCGCCGATGCCCTTACGCCATGCGGGCAAGGATGGCGATTGCGGTGAGTAAGGTTCAGGTTGAACTGCGCGAAGTGGTGCTTCGGGACAAACCACCGGAAATGATCGCGGTTTCGCCAAAGGGCACCGTTCCGGTATTGCTGTTGGGCGACGGTCATGTTGTCGACGAGAGCCTGGACATCATGCGCTGGGCATTGGCGCAAAATGATCCCGAAAACTGGTTGACCCATGCGGACGTGGACACGATCGCGGCCAATGATGGGCCGTTCAAACAGGCGCTGGACCGTTACAAATATCCGCATCGTTATGGTCTGGCCGACGGTTTGGAACATCGTGACGCGGCGCTGAAACATTTGTCGGGCCTGAACGAAATATTGGCGACGCAACCCTATTTGGGCGGCAGCGCCCCCGCGTTTACCGACATCGCTTTGTTTCCCTTTGTTCGCCAGTTTGCCGCAACCGACCAGATATGGTTCGATGAATTGCCACTATCTGCGCTTCAGGCTTGGCTCAACGGGCTACTTGCGTCGGACCTGTTTGGCCAGATCATGACCCGCTACCCCAAATGGACAGCGGATGCGGACACTATACTCTTTCCATAAACCGCAGTGAGAGCCGGTAAGCGGCCTTCGACAGGCTCAGGGCTACGGTGAGGTTCTCCGTTATTTCATCAACACAAGTTCTTCGGACATGCTGGGGTGTAGCGCGACGGTATCGTCGAAATCCTGCTTCGTAAGCCCGGCCTTGACCGCGATAGCCGCTGCTTGCAGGATCTCGCCGCTGTCCGGCCCAATCAAGTGCAATCCGACCACACGCTCGTTTGCGCCTGCGACCACCATTTTATACAATGCGCGTTCGTTGCGGTCGGCCAACACATTCTTCATCGCGCGGAAATCGCTTTTGTAAATTTTGACGTCAGGATGCGCCGCGCGGGCTTCGGTCTCGGTCATACCGACGCTGGCGATTGGCGGATTGCTGAACACCGCGGTCGGTATGCAGTCATAATTCACCGTGCGCGGATTGTTGCCAAAGACGCTGTCGGCAAAAGCATGGCCTTCGCGGATAGCGATCGGCGTAAGCTGAACGCGATTGGTGACATCGCCCACCCCATAAATGCTGGGCACATTGGTCCGATTGTCGTCACCAACCTTTACAGAGCCATCCGTACCAAGCGCGATGCCAACGTCTTCAAGGCCAAGGCCTTTGCTGTGCGGCGTCCGACCAATGGCCCAGAGCAGCAGATCGGTTTCAATCGTCTCGCCTTGGTTGGTTTCGATCATTAAGCTGCCATCATCCTGCTTGGTGATGGTTTTGAAGCTACAGTTGAAGCGAATATCGATGCCCTTATGGCCGCTAATGTCCACAAGGCGGTCGACAATTTCGTCATCATAACCGCGCAAAATACGGTCACCATGCGTCACAAGGCTCACTTTGACGCCAAGTTCGTTGAAGATACCGGCAAACTCATTCGCGATATAACCGCCGCCTGCAATCACCGCCCGCTTAGGCAGTTCGGGCAAGCTGAATACTTCATTTGACGTGATACCATGCCCAGCCCCGGCTATTTCCGGAACCGATGGCCAAGCGCCCGTAGCAATGAGGATACAGGCCGCCGAAATCTCTCGCCCGCTTGCCAAGCGCACGTTGTTCGGCCCCGTCACCACCGCGCGTTCGCGAAACATCTCGACCTTGTTGTTGCCAAGCGTCTGGCCGTAAAGACCTTCCAAACGGTTCACCTCTGCAGCGACATTGTCGCGCAAGATGTTCCAATCGAACGTCGCGCCTGCCGTGTTCCATCCGAAACGTTGCGCATCGTGCAGATCTTCGGCAAAATGGGATCCGTATACGAGCAGCTTTTTGGGAACACATCCGCGGATAACGCATGTGCCGCCAACACGATGTTCCTCCGCAACCGCGACGCGCGCGCCATGCGACGCCGCTATCCGCGATGCGCGAACGCCGCCCGATCCAGCGCCAATGACAAACAGATCATATTCAAATTCAGCCATGCGATTATTTCCTTATGTCATGGCCATATGGTTGCGCCGCAACGCATTTGCCAATGGCATTTTTTCATCTGTCTTATCGAACGCATATGTGCGATCAGTTGTCGCCCAATGCCGCTTCAATCAATGCAGTCGTCGACGGATCAAAGCCCGTGGCGCCATTTTCGCCGATGCTTTTTGCGATCTGTTTGCCCAACTCAACGCCGAATTGGTCAAACGGGTTAATACCCAGCAACACTGCATTCACAAAAGTCCGGTGTTCGTAAAACGCAATCAATGCGCCCAACGCCGATGGCGTCACATCTTCCATCAATATCGTGGTTGATGGACGGTTGCCCGCATAGTTGCGTGCCAGATCATCTGACTTTTGCCCCGCCATCAACGCCGCGCCTTGGGCAAAACAGTTCACCAACAGCGTCTCATGGTGGGCGGTGTCAAAGTCATGTCCAGGCGTTTTGCTGGCAATGAATTCGACGGGAATAAGATGCGTCCCCTGATGCAGCAACTGGAAGACCGCATGTTGCGCGTCGGTGCCAACCCCGCCCCATGTGACTGGCGCGCTGTTGCGGCCAAGTGGCACGCCTTGCGCTGTCACCGATTTTCCGTTCGATTCCATTTCCAATTGCTGAAGATAATCGGGCAGTAATCGCAGCCGTTCGTCATATGCAAAAACCGCGCGGGTCTGGCAGTCCTTGATCTGGGCATAATATAGATCGCAGAACGCAGCCATTGTTGGCGCATTTTCCATCATTGGCGCATTGCGGAAATGCCGGTCCATCGCCGCGGCGCCTTCAAGCAGTTCCTCATACACTGCCCAGCCAAGCCCGAGTGCAACCGGAAAGCCAATCGAGCACCAGAGCGAATAGCGCCCGCCAACCGATTCATTGAACGGCAATATGCGGCTTTCATCGACGCCCCATTCAAGCGCTTTGTCGGGATAGGCCGTAAGCGCCACTATCTGGGCAAAGGGATCGGCAACACCGCCGTCGCGCATCCACTCCATCGCGCTGGTTGCGTTCAGCAAGGTTTCCGTCGTGGTGAATGTCTTGGACGCGACCGCAACAACTGTCTTATGCGGGTCCATGCCTTTCACGGCCTCGGTCAGTGCAGCGCCGTCGATATTCGACACAACCTTTACATCGTACCGCGCGCCATCGCGGCCGAGTGCATCGACCAGCAATTTTGGCCCAAGCGCGGAGCCGCCAATACCGATGTGCAAGATATGTTTGATGTCGCCCATAAATCCGGCGTCGATCGCTTCGACAAGGCCACGCATGCGTTCTTGAAGCGCGCGTGCATGGGCGACAGCTTGCACATCACCATTACCACGCTCCGCCGCATGTTCAGCTGCACGGCCTTCGGTTACGTTGATGGGTGCGCCAGAAAATAATGCCGATTTGGCGTCGCCCAAATGCATGTCTTCGGCAAGTTTGGCGATCTGCGACAGCATGGCTTCATCAACATGCGTTTTCGACATGTCAAAACGCAGTCCAGACTGCTCTATCGTCATCTTACCAACGCGATCGGAGTCTGACGCAAACAGCTCAACCAGCGTTTTTTCTTGCTGCTTTTCAAGCTCAGCCCAACTGTGATCCGTCATCATGTTCCCTTTATCAGTGGCGCGAACGTCGCCTGTGAATCTCGACGCTAGCAAATAGCGCGTCTACGCGATAAAAGGCCAGCCAATCCGTCATCCGACGACATTAATTTGCGAGATTATGTGACCTCACCCACCGACAAGACGGACGATGCGAACGTGACCGCACATCCGCAACCAGCAGGGCCCACTTCAGAATGGCGCGAATTTGGCGGCTTCCTTTTGAAGTTGGCGGTATTCGTGTTCATTCTGCGCAGTTTCATCGTCTCGCCGTTCAATATTCCTTCGGAATCGATGCAGCCCCGCTTGCTCATCGGTGATTATCTGTTGGTTGCAAAATGGCCTTACGGCTATTCCAAATACAGCCTGCCTTTATCCCTGCCCCTGATACCGGGGCGTATATTCGCCAGCGAGCCAAAGCGCGGCGATGTTGTAGTTTTCAAAGCGCCCATGTCGAACGGCACAGACTATATTAAGCGCGTGATCGGCCTCCCCGGTGACGTCATCCAAATGCGCGACGGCATTTTGGAGATTAACGGTGTGGCGGTCAAAAAAGAACGCATTGCCGATCTTGTTATTCCGGTAACGCAAAACATGCGCGACACCGCTGAAATGGACCGCAATCCCTTCCCGTGCTGGCGCCCCGATATGGAAGAGGCCAGCCCAGATGGTGGCACGCAATGCCGGTATCCGCGTTTTCGTGAGACTTTGCCCGAGGGCAAGAGCTACGAAATCCTCGACCTCGCCAACGGATTGGAAGGCGACAACACGGAAGCCTTTGTCGTTGGCGAAAAGGACCTGTTCCTGATGGGCGATAACCGCGACCGAAGCGCCGACAGCCGCTGGACCCCCATCGATAAGCCCGGAGCCATCGGCATCGTCCCGCAGGAAAATCTCGTTGGGCGCGCGTTGGTGTCAGTATTTTCTACCGATGGGTCGTCAAACTGGCTGCTACCATGGACATGGTTTACCGCGGCGCGCCCTGACCGCATTGGACAGGGGTTTTGACCAACAGCGATAAAGATAACTGGCTGAAGGCATTAATGCCCAAGCCGCCGTCGGATCTGGCACTATATCACCGCGCGTTGACGCATGGCAGCACCGGACAGGCTGATTATCAACGGCTTGAGTTTCTCGGTGACCGGATATTGGGTCTGGTCATCGCGGATATGCTGTATCACCGATATGCCGACGAAGCCGAGGGTCGGTTGTCGCACCGGCTGAACGCTTTGGTATCGGGCCTGACATGTGCGGATATTGCCCGTCAACATGGGGTTCCGGATCATTTGCGGCTTGGTAAACAAGCGCGCGACGACGGCGCGCAGCAAAGCGACAATGTGCTTGGGGACGTTATGGAGGCACTGATTGGTGCCCTCTATTTGGACCAAGGTATAGACGCTGCGCGCGTTTTTATCGAACGCCTCTGGGGCCCGTTGATTGAAACCGCCAATGGTGCGCCAAAGCATCCCAAATCCACGCTTCAGGAATGGTGTGCCGCGCATGGCCGCAAGGTTCCGGAATATGTAATAACGAAAAAAGAAGGCCCTCCCCACGCTATGACATTTGAAATTACCGTCACCGTAAAAGGTTTTGATCCGGTCACCGCGACAGCGCACAGCAAACAGGCCGCTGAAACGGCCGCCGCGCTCGCATTTTTGGACGTCCACGCATGACCAAGAAATGCGGTCATGTCGCCATCATTGGCGCACCGAATGCTGGCAAATCCACGCTGGTCAATGCTTTGGTCGGCCAAAAGGTCGCGATTGTCAGCCCAAAGGCGCAAACGACCCGTACACGCATGCTTGGCGTCGCGCTCGCCGACGAAACGCAGATCATATTGGTCGACACGCCAGGCATATTTGCGGCGCAACGCCGCTTTGACCGCGCCATGGTTGCTGCGGCATGGGACGGTGCGGGCGACGCGGACATGATTGCATTGATCGTCGATGGCCGGGCCGGTGCAGGCCCAAAGGTCGAAAAGATATTGGAGGGGCTTAAAGACCGCCCTGAACGCAAGTGGTTGGTGCTGAACAAGGTGGATATTGCCGCCAAGGAAAAGCTGCTGTCGCTGACGACGAAATTGACCGAAAAATGCGATTTCGAACAGATTTACTATATCAGCGCGGCGACGGGCGATGGCCTTGACGAATTCAAACAGGCGCTCGCCGATGCCATGCCCGAGGGCGAATGGCATTTTCCGGAAGATCAGGTTTCCGATGCTACAGACCGCTTGATCGCGTCTGAAATCACGCGTGAGCAGCTATATCTCCAACTCCACGAAGAGCTGCCTTATGCCAGCGCCGTGGAGACCGAGAAATATAGCGAACGCGAAGATGGATCGTTGGAAATCCATCAGCAGATCCTTGTCGCCAGACCTACCCAGCGCGCGATCGTGCTTGGCAAGGGCGGCACACGGATCAAGGCGATTGGCGAAGCTGCCCGCAACGAATTGGCCAAATTGATGGGCGTGAAGGTCCATCTATATTTGCATGTGAAGGTGTACGCAAAATGGGACGAGGATCGCACCTTGTATCGCGATATCGGGCTCGAATGGGTCGAATAACCGCAGGCAGACAGACCGGAGAGATGTCATCCCCGCCTATGCTGGGATGACATGTTTCTCTGAGGGTTACTTCGCCGCTTTTGCCTTGGGCTTTGCCGCTGCCTTTTTCTTAAGTGCGGCCTTTTTCTTCGGAGCAGCTTTTTTCTTAGTCTTTGATGGCATGGCCGCACGCGCGTCAATCAATTGCGCCGCTTCCTCCAATGTGAGTTCATCAGGCGCAATCGACTTGGGCAAAGTCGCGTTGGTGGTGCCGTCGGTCACATAAGGCCCAAAGCGACCTTCCATCAGCTTGAGCTCAGCCTCTGTACGTGGATGCTTTCCAAGCTCCTTAAGCGGAGCACGGGCAGCACCGCGACCACGGCCCGGATTGGCGGCCGCCTCGGCCAGCTTGGCCACGGCACTGTTCATGCCCGTTTCGAACACTTCGGTCGTCGACTGCAACCGCGCATATTTGCCATTATGCGCCAGATATGGCCCATAGCGTCCAATGCTTGCGGTTATCGGCTCACCGCTTTCGGGGTGGGTGCCAACCGTGCGCGGCAAGGACAACAGCTTTATCGCCCACTCAAGGCCGATATCATCTGCAGGAATATCTTTCGGGATAGATGCGCGCTTGGCATCTTTGCCCTCGCCCATTTCGAAATAGGGACCAAAACGGCCGGATTTGCGGCTAACCTCCAATTGCGTTTCTGGATGTTGGCCAAGCACTTCAGGTCCGGTATCTTCGCCATTTTCACCACCGGTCTGCGCGAATTTCCGTGTGTATTTGCAATCCGGATAATTGGAACACGCAACAAACGCGCCAAATTTGCCGCCACGAAGGGCAAGCCTGCCCTCGCCGCATTTCGGGCATAGGCGCGGGTCTGTGCCATCTTGACGCTCGGGAAACAGATAGGGCGACAGGAAGATATCCAGCTCAGCGGTTACTTCCGAAGGCTTTTGCTCCATGACTTCAGCTGTCTTTGGCTTAAAATCGCGCCAGAAGGATTCAAGAAACGCCTGCCAGTTTGCGCGACCGCCGCTGATTTCATCAAGCTGATCTTCCAGCCCTGCGGTATAATCATAAGCGACATAACGTTCAAAAAAGCGTTCAAGAAATGCTGTGAGCAATCGGCCCGATTCCTCTGCAAAGAAACGATTTTTTTCAACACGGACATATGCCCTGTCTTTCAGAACCTGAATGATCGAAGCATATGTCGATGGACGACCAATACCGAGTTCCTCCAACCTTTTAACGAGCGTCGCTTCGGAAAAACGGGGTGGTGGTTGCGTAAAGTGCTGCGTTTTCTCAACGGCGTGCTTCGCGGGCGCATCGCCGACGGACATCGCTGGCAAAATTGCGCCATCTTCGCTCTCGCTATCGTCCAGGCCTTCTTCATACACGGCCAAGAAACCAGGGAATTTCATCACCTGCCCCGTGGCGCGCAAGCCTATCTGTCCGGTACCGTCGACCAGATCAACCGTTGTGCGCTCCATCCGTGCAGACGCCATCTGGCTGGCCATCGCGCGTTTGTAGATCAGGTCATACAAACGGCCATGATCGCCGGAACCAGCCTTATCCTTGGAGAAATCGGTTGGCCGAATGGCTTCATGGGCCTCTTGCGCGTTTTTGGCTTTGGTTTGGTAGACGCGCGGTTTGTCGGGCAAATAGCCGCTGTCAAAGCGGTCAGAGATCGTTTTACGCGCGGCTGAAATGGCGCTGTGGTCCATTTGGACGCCGTCCGTACGCATATAAGTGATCGCACCATCTTCATACAGCCCTTGCGCAATCCGCATGGTGTGGCTGGCCGAAAAACCAAGCTTGCGCGCTGCTTCCTGCTGCAGTGTGGATGTCGTAAATGGTGGTTGTGGGTTGCGCGTGACCGGCTTTGTTTCGACAGAATCGACGGTGAACTTACCCGCCTCGACCGCGGAGCGCGCTTGCTCTGCATCCGCCTCGGTTTTCAAATCCATCTTATCGAGTTTTTTGCCGAGATATTGGGTCAGACGGGCATCGAACTTCTGCCCCTTATGCTCCATCGCCGCCTTCACCGACCAATATTCTTGCGCACGAAACGCTTCGATCTCGCGCTCACGTTCAACGATTAAGCGCAGCGCAACCGACTGAACACGGCCTGCGGACTTTGCGCCCGGCAGTTTGCGCCACAATACGGGCGAGAGCGTAAAGCCAACGAGATAATCCAGTGCACGGCGCGCGCGATAGGCATCGATCAGGTCGATATCCAAAGCCCGCGGATGCTTCATGGCGTCGGTGACCGCCTGTTTTGTAATCGCGTTAAACGTCACGCGGCCGACATTTGCGGGCAGCGCCTTTTTCTTGGCGAGCACTTCTTGCACGTGCCAGCTAATCGCTTCGCCTTCGCGGTCAGGGTCGGTCGCGAGGATCAATCCGTCTGCCTTTTTGGCCTCGTCGGTGATCGCCTTCAGCTGCTTTGCTTTGTCGGCGTAATTATCCCACAGCATTTCAAAGCCATTTTCAGGATCAACAGACCCATCCTTGGGCGGCAAATCGCGGATATGTCCGTAGGACGCCAATACCTTGAAGCCGGGGCCCAAATATTTCTCGATTGTCTTGGCTTTTGCAGGTGATTCAACGATGACTAATTGCATGATAATATGAGCTTTTCTAAAATCTCTCGCGTACGCGTATAGGCTGATGGGGTTGGAGGGGTGTCGTCAAGACGAAAATTTCATGCGGCGATACGTACTTTTCCGCCTGCCCCGCGCTCCAGTTTTCCGGCCAGTTCCATTTCGAGCAGAACCATCTGCACATTGGCTTGACTGCTGCCCGATTGGCGCACCAATTCATCCACCGCAACATAGGTCATGCCCATCAGGTCGATGACAGCTTGTCGCTCATCATTGGTGTCGTCGCCGATAGTTGCCGGTTCAGATGCAACATATCGCGCCGGCGCCGCGTGCATGCGGTGATCCAATGGCCTGACAAGTTCGGCGATTTCTTCGGCATTCTGCACAAGCGTTGCGCCTTCGCGGATAAGGTGGTTGCAGCCGCGTGATCTTGGATCAAGCGGCGACCCCGGAATGGCCATGACTTCACGTCCCGCCTCTGCCGCAAGCCGCGCGGTGATGAGCGATCCGGATTTCGGTGCAGCCTCAACCACGACCGTGCCCGCCGACATCCCTGCAATAATCCGGTTGCGATATGGAAAATGCCGCGCGCGGGGTTCGGTCCCCGGCGATTGTTCGGCGATAAGCAAGCCACGTTCTGCGATTGCTTCCTGAAGCGCCTTGTTCTCCGGCGGGTAAAAAACGTCGATACCACCTGCGATCACAGCAATCGTTCCGGTTTCAATCGAGCCTGCGTGCGCTGCGGTATCAATACCGCGCGCCAGTCCCGAGACGACCGGGAATTCCATTTGCCCAAGATCAAGGGCCAGCTGCCGTGCAAACTGACATGCACCAGCCGACGCGTTGCGCGCACCAACGATGGAAATGGCGATACGGTTGAGCAGCCCCAAATCACCCTTCACACTCAAGACGGTTGGCGCATTGTCCAAGTGCGACAGCAAATATGGATATTCGGGATCGCCAATAAAAATATGACGCTCGCCAAATTTCTCAACGAATTGCAATTCGCGAGCGATGCTCGCTACATCGGCAAGCAGTGACGGACCGCCGCCGCCACGACGAACAAGGTCGGGCAAAGCCTCCAGCGCAGCTTTTGCACTGCCAAAGCCGCCCATGAGCTGGCGATAACTGACAGGACCAATATTGGGTGATCGAATGAGCCGAAGCTGATCAAATTGTTCCTGGCTGCCCCCCCATTGCCGCGGTCAGCCTTTGCTTTTGCCGATACGTGGTTCCGTGCCGTCCATCAGGTTTTCGATATTTGTCCGGTGTTTCCAAAACACGATCAACGTGCATGCGACCAAAAGGGCCACCAAGTCATACCGGCCGAAATAAGCTGCGGCTATCGGAGCGCACAAAGCCGCCAGCAGTCCAGCGAGTGAGGATATCCTGAAAATCAGAAGCGCGCCGATCCAGGCAATGGCATAGACAACGCCGCCTTGCCAAAACAGGCCGAACATGATGCCGGCATAGGTCGCGACACCCTTACCGCCTTTGAAGCCCAGCCACACGGGATACAAATGGCCGAAGAACGCGCCTGCAGCCCCAAATACTGCGCCGCCGGGCAGATAATGCGTAGCGATAAAGACTGCGAAGAAACCCTTTAGCAGGTCCAGCAACAGTGTCACCGCGGCAAGCCCCTTGCGTCCGGTTCGCAACACATTGGTCGCGCCGATGTTACCTGATCCGATGTTCCTGATATCGCCGCCGCCAGATGCCTTAGTCAGCAATAAGCCGAACGGGATTGAGCCGAGCAGATAGCCAAGCAGAAGACCCGCAATCATGTTGAACCAAATATCATCCACCGGTCGAATCCTCTAAATATCCTAATTACGTAGCCGTTTTGTTCCGCCCGCTCAAGGCCACCGACTTGTCAGCTAGCGTGGCGGCGTTTATCGATTACAGATGCCTCATTCGCCCGACGCTGCGCCCATATTGTTTTTCGACTCCGGTATTGGCGGCCTATCGGTGCTGCGCGCTGTCAAAGCTGCGCTTCCCAATGCACCCATCGTCTTTGCGGCGGATTATGCCGGCTTGCCTTATGGCAGCAAAACCGAGGCAGAGATTTCGGCGCGGGTTCCGGCCTTACTTGGCCGCCTTGTCGAACGTTACCGACCGCGCCTTGTGACAATCGCCTGCAACACCGCGTGCACCATCGCCCTCGCCCATGTTCGCGCCGCACTTGATGTCCCGGTGGTTGGTACTGTTCCGGCCATAAAGCCCGCCGCGGAAGCGAGTAAAACGGGCGTCATTGGCCTTCTCGGCACAGCCGCAACCGTGCGACAGGCCTATGTCGACCGACTGCACGCGGACCATGCTGCGCATATTACATTAATGCGCCACGCGGCGCCCGAGTTAGTGGGGGCGGCCGAAGCAAAAATGCGCGGAGAGACCGTTGATCCGGCTGTCTATATTCGGGCAATGGGCGGCCTGACCGAACAGGAAGGCGGTGACCGTTTGGATGTCACGGTGCTCGGGTGCACGCATTTTCCTTTGGTCGAGGACGAGCTTCGTGTTGCGGCGCCACACATGCAGTTCGTCGACGGCGCAGCGGGCATAGCGCGGCGCATTAGCCACCTGACGCGTGACCACCGTTGGCCGGAGGCACAGGCAGAGGGAATATTTGTTACAACGGGGCCGCTGGATGCACTCGAAAGCCTCCGTCCTGCTCTGTCGCGCTTTGGTTTGTCGCAAATCAAATCACTCTAAACGAAAATATCGCATAGAACCGTCCATTATGCAGCTTGTTGCAAGTCGTTCGCGCTGGATTTTTCCATTTCCGGCGACTAATGGGCGACGATGTGCCGCAGCAGCGGCTTAAACCCGGGGTTAGTATCCGTGAATTACGATGCTGTTTTCGAAAAAGCGATTGACCGCCTTCATGCCGAGGGCCGCTATCGCGTGTTTATCGATATTTTGCGGAACAAGGGGAATTATCCCAACGCGCGCTGCTTCGCTGGGCATAACGGCCCCAAGGACATAACCGTGTGGTGTTCAAACGACTATCTCTGCATGGGGCAACACCCCAAGGTCATTACCGCGATGGAAGATGCGCTGCATGATGTTGGCGCCGGTTCTGGCGGGACGCGCAACATTGGCGGTAACACGCATTATCATGTCGAACTGGAGCATGAACTTGCCGATTTGCATGGCAAGGATGGCGCATTGCTGTTCACGTCGGGCTATGTTTCCAACGATGCTACATTATCGACCTTGGCCAAGGTTTTGCCCGGATGCATCATCTATTCCGATGAGTTGAACCACGCATCTATGATCGCCGGTATTCGCAATGCCGGCTGTGAAAAGCGCGTTTGGCGGCATAATGATCTGGCGCATTTGGAAGATCTGCTCGCGGCCGATGATCCAGAGGCACCGAAGCTGATTGCCTTTGAAAGCGTTTATTCAATGGACGGCGACGTTGCGCCGATCGGTGCCGTTTGCGATTTGGCCGACAAGTATAACGCGCTTACCTATTGCGACGAAGTGCACGCCGTTGGCATGTACGGCGCGCGTGGTGGCGGCATTAGCGAACGGGACGAGGTCGCTGACCGCGTAACGATCATTGAAGGCACGCTGGGCAAGGCATTTGGCGTGATGGGCGGTTACATTGCCGCTGATCAGAAGATCATTGACGTCATTCGGTCCTACGCACCCGGTTTTATTTTTACGACATCGCTCTCGCCGGTACTGGTGGCAGGCGTATTGGCATCGGTTCGTCACCTTAAGACATCAAGCGAAGAGCGCACGGCGCAGCATGCAAATGCTGCAATGTTGAAGACCTTATTTGCGGATGCGGGATTGCCCGTGATGGTCAGCAATACGCATATTGTGCCATTGATGGTCGGTGATCCGGTGAAGGCCAAGAAAATCAGCGACATATTGCTGGCCGAATATGGCGTATATGTTCAACCGATCAATTACCCCACTGTGCCGCGCGGTACGGAGCGGTTGCGCTTTACGCCGGGTCCGCAGCATACTGAGGCTATGATGCGCGATTTGACCAGCGCATTGATTGAGATTTGGGGCCGGATGGATATCCGCGCTGCTCAGGCTGCGTGAGCCAAAAGCTGCACAAAGGTCTCCCGATCCACATTCCCGCCCGATAATGTAACCGCGGTTACCGGCTTTAATTGTATCTTTCCGGCAAGCACGGCCGCGAGCGCAACTGCGCCGCCCGGTTCCACCACGAGGTGGAGTTTCTCAAACACCAATCGCATCGCCGCAGCCACTTCAGCGTTGGTAACCGACACGCCTTGCGATACGCGTCTGCGCAGGACGTCGAAGTTCACGGGGTAGGTCTGCGGTGTTTGTAACGCATCGCAATAGGTTGGGTGCAAAAGGTCTTTAACGGGTAAAATCTCGCCTGCTTCAAGCGAACGGATGATATCATCCCAGCCTTCGGGCTCGACGATGGCGATGTCCGTGTCGGGACAGGCGAGCGCAAGGCCCGCGGCAAGACCGCCGCCACCGCAGCATGAAACAATCAAATCTGGCCCTTTCATGCCAAGGCTTTGTAGCTGTTCGGCGATCTCAATACCGGCTGTGCCCTGCCCTTCGATAACCCACGGATCACCAAAGGCGTGCACGAGGGTCGCATTGTTTTGTGCAATCAACCCAGCGGCCACTGCTTCACGCGATTCCGTTGCGCGGTCATATAGCACCACCTGTGCTCCAAGCGTCTTTGTCGCCTCAAGCTTCATGCGCGGCGCATTGGAAGGCATCACGATGGTTGCAGATATGCCAAGCTTCTGCGCCGCCCAAGCGACACCCTGCGCATGGTTGCCGCTCGATACACCGACGACGCCGCGCGCGCGCTCATCCTCATTCAAATCGGAAAGCCGATGCCACGCGCCGCGAATCTTGAACGCGCCGATGGGCTGCAGCATTTCGGCCTTGCACCAAATCGTTAAGCCATCAACCTCAAGCGGCAGCAAGGGCGTTTTTGGCAGAATAGCAGCGATCTTGGCCATCGCGCGCTGCACCCCTTCGTGCGTTGGCCTCGTGATGGCTACAGCCAATTCTTGTTCTGTCATAAAAGGCCCCTATATGCGTGCGCTGAACGAATCTCTGATAAGAGGAAATGGCGTATGAGCAAGGTATTGGTAATTGGCGCTGGTGGCGTTGGATCGGTTGCGGTCCACAAAATGGCCATGAATCAGGATATCTTCAGCCATATCAGCCTTGCGAGCCGGACAAAGTCGAAGTGCGATGCGATTGCCGTTTCGGTGAAAGAGCGCACGGGCGTCGTGATCGACACTTATGGCCTTGATGCAGATGATGTTGCCGCGACAACCGCGTTGCTGAACCAGATTAAGCCAAGCCTCGTCGTCAACCTCGCGCTCCCTTACCAAGACCTCAATATCATGGACGCGTGCCTTGCTGCGGGCGTGCATTATATGGACACAGCGAACTATGAACCGCTTGATGTGGCCAAGTTCGAATATCACTGGCAGTGGGCATATCAGGGTCGTTTCAAGGATGCCGACCTGACCGCTTTATTGGGTTCAGGCTTTGACCCCGGCGTGACATCAGTATTTACGACCTATTTGAAAAAGCATCACTTCGACCGCATCGACACGCTCGATATTCTCGACTGCAATGGCGGCGACCATGGTCAGGCCTTTGCCACTAACTTCAATCCGGAAATCAACATCCGTGAAGTCACTGCCGTCGCCCGCCACTGGGAAAATGGCGACTGGGTCGAAACCCCCGCAATGTCGGTGAAGCAGAGCTTTGACTTTGAAGCGGTTGGTCCAAAGAACATGTATTTGATGTACCATGAGGAAATCGAAAGCCTCAAAACCCATCTGCCCGAAATCAAGCGCATCCGTTTCTGGATGACTTTTGGTGACGCCTACATCACCCACCTGAATGTGCTTCAGGCGGTTGGCATGACCCGGATTGATCCTGTCATGTATGAAGGCAAGGAAATCGTTCCACTGCAGTTCCTGAAAGCTGTTCTGCCTGAACCTGCCTCCCTTGGTCAAACGACCAAGGGCAAGACCAACATTGGCTGCATCGCCACGGGCCTTGGCAAAGACGGCAAGGAAAAGACGCTCTACATCTACAATATCTGCGACCATGAAGATGCCTATGCCGAAACCGGTAATCAGGCGGTCAGCTACACCACTGGCGTGCCAGCGATGATCGGTGCCGCCATGCTGCTCACGGGCAAATGGTCCGGTGCAGGCGTTTGGAACATTGAACAGTTCGATCCCGATCCCTTCATGGACATGCTCAACGCGCATGGTCTGCCTTGGCAGGTGAAGGAACTGGACGGACCGCTGACCTTCTAATGGAAACCAAGGCCGGCGATCCTGGCGCATTTGCGCATTTCGACCTGTATCGTGTCCCCTCGCCGGCATTTGTCGTCGATGAAGCGGCGCTGCGGGGGAACCTTGCTATTCTGGCGGATGTAAAAGTACGGTCGGGCGCGAAAATCCTTTGTGCGATGAAGGCGTTTTCCATGTGGAAAGTAGCGCCCATCATCGGCGAATATCTCGATGGCGTATGCAGCTCTGGTCTGTGGGAATCGCGCCTTGCCCGCGATTATTATAAAGGCGAAATCGCAACCTATTGCGCTGGCTATAAAGAAGCCGATATGGCCGAAATCGTTGAGATTTCTGATCATGTCATTTTCAACAGCCCCAGCCAGCACCAACGTTTTGCGGCATTCCTGAATGACAGCGTGGATGTCGGGCTTCGGCTCAACCCCGAACATGCCGAAGGCGAAGTTGCGAAATATGATCCCTGCTCGCCCGGTTCACGCCTCGGTTTCCCTATAAGCCAGCTGAGGCCAGAACATTTGGAGGGCGTGTCCGGTCTGCATTTCCACACCTTGTGCGAGCAGGATTTTGAGCCGCTCAAGCGCACATGGGAGGCCCTGAAGCCACAGATTGCGCCCTATTTTGGTCAATTGCGTTGGTTGAACTTTGGCGGCGGACATCACATCACCCGCGCGGATTATCAACGCGACGACCTTGTTGCATTCATTGAAGAAGTTCGCGCTGAAACAGGCCTCGACGTCTATCTTGAACCCGGCGAAGCGATTGCGCTTGATACTGGCATATTGATTGGCGAACTGCTTGATGTGTTCGAAAATGGATTGCCCGTCGGCATCACCGATATCAGCGCGACCTGCCACATGCCTGACGTCATTGAGGCACCTTATCGACCTGCGATGCTTGGAGAGCCTCAGGACGGCCCAGCGGTGCGTCTGGGTGGCCCCAGCTGCCTTGCTGGCGATATCATCGGTGATTATCGCCTTCCGGTCGCAGCAGAGGCAGGCGCGCGCTTCGCGTTTCTCGACCAAGCGCATTATTCGATGGTAAAAACCAACACGTTCAATGGGGTTCCGCTTCCGTCCATCTGGCTTTGGAACAGCGAAACAGACGCGTTGGAATGTGTGCGCGCATTCGACTGGACCGAGTTTAGGGACCGGCTCAGCTAAAAACGCAACGAATCACTTTACATACCCCCCTGCTTTTCATAAGGGACGCGTCCGCTGCCCCAGGGGGACTTCCAATAACCGCAAGGCAGCCTTGTTGTTTCACATTATTTTTTTGGGGGTCCCTTGAGTTGCACGAGTATCTTGACGCTCTAGCTGTAGTCCGCGCCCAGCGCCCTGACGAACCTATCACGCTCCTTCGCCCGCACGCCGCTTCGCGCGCCGCCCGTTTCTTCGTTGAGAAGTTTCAGGGTAAGTCGCTTTACGCGGTAAAGGCCAATCCTTCGCCTGCATTGCTTGAGACTTTGTGGGACGCGGGCATAACGCATTATGACGTCGCTTCGCTTGGCGAAGTCCGTTTGGTGAGCAAGTTCCTGCCCGATGCGAAGCTGTGCTTCATGCATCCTGTGAAAAGCGAACGCGCGATTGCGCAAGCATATCACAATCATGGAGTTCGGACATTCAGCCTCGACAGCCATGAGGAATTGGAAAAGATCGTGCGTGCCACCGATGGCGCGACCGATCTAGAACTGTGCGTGCGTATCCGCGTGTCATCCGAGCATGCGAAACTCAGCCTTGCGTCAAAATTCGGCGCAGATCCATCCGAAGTAGCAGATCTGCTCGTTGCGACCCGTCAGGTCGCCGACAGCTTGGGCATTTGCTTCCACGTTGGAAGTCAGGCCATGACGCCCGCCGCTTATGCCGAGGCGATGGAGCATGTTCGTGCTGCCATCGTTGAAGCATCGGTCACGGTTGATATTGTCGACGTCGGCGGCGGTTTCCCATCGGTCTATCCCGGCATGGAACCACCCGCGTTGGAAGGCTATTTTGAAGTCATTCACAATTGCTTCGAAGATCTTCCTATCAGCTATTCCGCGGAACTATGGTGTGAACCGGGCCGTGCATTGTGCGCCGAATACACGTCTTTGCTGGTGAAGGTCGAAAAACGCCGGGGCCAAGAGCTGTTCATCAACGACGGTGCTTATGGATCATTGTTTGATGCAGCGCACATCGGCTGGCGCTTCCCTGTGGCGCTTCAGCGATCGGACATCTCAATTGGTACCCAGATGGCTGAATTCAGCTTCTATGGCCCTACATGCGACGATATGGACCATATGGCGGGGCCATTCATCCTTCCCGATGACGTGCAAGCTGGCGATTATATCGAAATCGGCATGCTTGGCGCATATGGCTGCGCGATGCGGACCGAGTTCAACGGCTTTGGCGAGACCGACATTATCCCGGTCGAAGATGAACCGATGGCAAGCCTTTATGCCCAGTTGCCAGCCAATGACGCAAGCAATGTTGTGAAGATCGGCAAGCGTTCCGCGCAATAAGTTGCAATTGACAATCAATGTTACGTGAAGCACCCTTCCAATTATAAAATTGGGAGGGTTTTCATTATGGATACGTCGATTTTAACACCGGCCGCGGCGTTGGTCGTCTGGTCGATCATCATGCTTTTCTGGATGGCTGGAACGCGCCTTCCTGCAATGTCCAAGATCGGCATGGACCTTAGCAAGGCGGCACCGGGCGGACGTGGTCAGGATATCGACCCGCATGTATCACCATCGGTTGCCTGGAAATCCCACAATTACACGCATTTGATGGAACAACCGACCATCTTTTATGCAACGATCATGATCCTCGCGATTTCTGGCGGGGCAACATCACTCACGGTGTCGCTGGCATGGGGCTATACCGTGTTGCGCGTGATCCACAGCATTTGGCAGGCAACCGTAAACACCGTGGCAATACGCTTCGTATTTTTCCTGCTGTCGAGCCTGTGCCTGACCATACTGGCAGTCCAAGCGCTGCTGGCGACGATTTGAAGACGTTATGAATTTGTTTTAAGGGGAGAGTTAATATGAATAGTGCTATATTAGGACCAGTTGTCGCGCTTGCGGCATGGACAATGATTATCTGGATATGGATGTATGCCACGCGCATACCCGCCATGAACCGCGCAGGGATTGATGGGTCGAAGATTGTTGGTTCCTCCGCCGGTGCCTTGCGCGATGCGCTTGCTGCCAAAGGCGAAGAAAAAGCCTCATGGGTCGCGGACAATTACAACCACTTACACGAAGCACCTACGGTATTTTATGCGGTATGCTTGACACTTGCAATGGTTGGTCAGGGCGACAATCTGAATGCAACAATCGCTTGGGTATATGTCGGCCTACGTGTGGCACATAGCTTGGTACAAATTTTGTCGAACCGCGTTATCATTCGGTTTGGACTGTTTGCACTGTCGTCATTGGCACTCATGATGCTCGTCGCACATGCTGTAATGGCGGTGCTTTTGCACTAACGGCTGAAATGCCCAACCAGCTCGATATGGGTTGACCAACGGAATTGCCCAACAGGCCAAATCCGCTGCAACCTGTATCCAGCGGCGACCAATGTTTTTGCATCCCGCGCAAAGCTCGCGGGATTACAGCTGACATAAGCAATCGACGGAACCGTCGAAGCGGCAAGGTTCGCCACCTGCTCCTTTGCGCCAGCGCGCGGCGGATCAAGCACGACGGTCTGGAAACGGTTCAGTTCCTCAGGCGACAGCGGCCGACGGAAAAGGTCACGATGCTCGGCAAATATAGTGCGGCTCGCACGGCCCGCAGCGGCCTTGAGCGCCAGACTGGCCTGAAGATCAGCCTCGCCTGCGTAAATCTTACGCCCAGCGCCCATCGACAGCGCAAATGTCCCTGAACCGGCAAACAAATCCGCCACGAGACTATCTTCGCCGATAATGTCATTTACGGCCTGCACCAGAGCCGCCTCGCCATCCAGTGTTGCCTGCAAGAAACCATAAGGCTGGTAACCCACAGCAACACCGCCCAGTGTGACGGTAACAGGCTCTGGCTCATAAAATGGAACGGGTCCGTAGCCTTCATCCAGCGACAAGCGGGCAAGGCCATAGGTTTTCGCAAATTCAGACAAAGTCTCATGCGTATCGAGATCATTGGCGATCCAGTTTTCAATCAACACGTCAACGCCTTGATCGACCATGGCCAATTTGATCTGAACCTGACGCGCGCGGTTAAGCCGTGGCTCAAGCAGGCTGCGCAGCGGCTTAAGCAATGCAAATAGCTCCTGCACCACGACGTCACATTGCCTTAAGTCTATGATGCGGTGACTTTTTTCGGTGCTGAAGCCCAGTTGGAACTGTTTCCCTGCCCATGCCGAACGGACCGCAATGCGCCGGCGCGTGGCGGGTGGAGACAAATGGACGGGCATAACTTCGCCAATGTCTACCTGCTGCGTCGCCAGCGCATGCGTGACGCGTTCTGCAACAAACAGGCGCAGGCTGTCTTCGTCGAGATGCTGCAACTGGCATCCGCCGCATAATGGGAAGTGCTGGCACGGCGGCGTTGCGTGATGCGGTCCGTGGATCAAACCGCCTGCTGGGTCGACGATGTCACCCGGGGCGGCATGCGCCACATAGCGTCCATTTGCGGTTACGCCGTCGCCGCGCGCTGCGACCCTGATAATCTCTTCTGTGATACTCATAGCGCCCCATGCCCTTGAAGGCGCGCGCAATCAACCGGCGTCTTTGCTTGCACCATCTTCCGCAGCATTACCCTGCCCTTTTATCTGCGCAGGAAGCCGATATTTGTCATCACCGGACGATAGCTCAATCCTATTGGCACCGAGCACGCGGATACGCGTTTCATCAAAACCGTCGGCAGGGGCCAGCCCGCGACCGTCGGTTAAGATGTTAAAACGCCGGAAACCGCCGTCCGGATGCCGGATGACCAACATTTTACCATCTGGCGCAGCAATTTGCTCGGTCTTGCATGTCCGTTCGAACCTATCGGACCCCGCCAAGGCGCACACAATATCGCCGTTGCGGGCGGCTTGGTCACTTGCGTCTTTCTCGGTCTGCTCGATCGGGGCCGCATTATCTCCGCCGCAGCCAGCTAGGCTGGCGAGCAGCAAAGCGGCCGCCGCATATTTAGATATCGGCAAAGACATGCGTTTCGGCGCTGCCACCGGGATGTGTGACTGCGCCTTTATACGCGGGGCCAACATTTTGAGCATAACGCCATATTGCACCTGACCCATAATCGGTGGCGCGTGGAGTCCAATGTTTGCGCCGTTCTTCAAGGACTTCGGCGGGCACATTGAGGTCGATAACACCGGTTTCGGCATCGATCATGATCTCGTCGCCATCTTCAATCAAAGCGATAGGCCCGCCGTCGGCTGCTTCGGGGCCGACATGGCCAATGCAGAAGCCACGTGTCGCGCCAGAGAAGCGTCCATCGGTGATGAGCGCAACTTTCTCGCCCATGCCCTGCCCATATAGAGCCGCCGTCGTCGAGAGCATTTCGCGCATGCCGGGGCCGCCCTTTGGCCCTTCATAACGGATG
The DNA here is from genome assembly GCA_002255985.1 of Sphingomonadaceae bacterium PASS1. Classification (GTDB taxonomy): domain Bacteria; phylum Pseudomonadota; class Alphaproteobacteria; order Sphingomonadales; family Sphingomonadaceae; genus Sphingorhabdus_B. The sequence goes on along the minus strand of NKIR01000007.1, from coordinate 92,171 downwards.
ACAATGACCGAGCCTTCGCGGATTTCGCGTGCTTCAACGGCGGCAAAGCAATCTTCTTCGCAGTCAAAAACCTGTGCGGGGCCTGTAAAGGTCAGGCGGTCCATACCGGCGACCTTCACGATTGCGCCATCTGGAGCCAATGTGCCGCGAAGGCCAACGACACCACCGGTCGGCGTTATCGGCGCCGTTGCTGGATAAATCACCTTCTGGTTGGGGTTCCATGTGATTTCATCGATATTCTCGCCCAGCGTCTTGCCGGTAACGGTCATGCAGTCGCCGTACAGAAGCCCCTCGGCCAGCAACGACTTCATGAGCATGTACACACCGCCCGCATCATACATATCGCGCGCTACAAACTGTCCACCCGGCTGCAAATCGGCCATATAAGGTGTTGTTTTGAACGCCTCGGCAACGTCGAACAGATCAAATGAGATACCTGCCTCATGGGCCATGGCTGGCAAATGCAGCGCACCATTGGTCGACCCACCGGTAGCAGCAACAATTCTTGCCGCATTTACAAAGGCTTCTCTAGAACAGATGTCACGCGGTCTAATGTTTTTCGCGAGCAACTCCATCACCTGAACCCCTGCGGCATGGGCGATTTGGTCACGCGTCGAATAAGGCGCAGGCGCCATGTTGCTGTTTGGAAGCGAAAGGCCAATCGCCTCGGCCACACATGCCATTGTGTTCGCGGTATACTGACCGCCACAGGCTCCGTGCCCGGGGCAAGCAACGCGCTCAAGCTCTTCAAGCTCCGATAATGGACACGCACCCGCCGCATATTTGCCAACGATTTCGAAGACGTCTTTAACAGTGACGTCCTTGTCGTGATAACGGCCGGGGAGAATGGAGCCGCCATATACAAAGATGGATGGCACGTTCAGCCGAAGCATCGCCATCATGATCCCCGGCAGCGACTTGTCGCAACCCGCAAAGCCGACCAACGCATCGTAGCAGTGCCCACGCACCGATAATTCAACCGAATCCGCAATAACTTCACGGCTCACGAGCGAGGACTTCATGCCTTGATGGCCCATGGCAATGCCATCGGTTACGGTGATAGTATTGAACCGGCGCGGCATGCCACCGCCCTGCTCCACGCCCTTACGCGCTATATCTGCTTGCGCGTCCAATGTGGTGTTGCATGGCGCACTGTCATTGCCTGCCGAAACAACGCCTACAAATGGGCGTGCAATTTCCTCAGCGGTCAAACCCATCGCGTAATAATAGCTGCGATGTGGCGCGCGTTCCGGGCCGACAGAAACGTGGCGGCTGGGCAATTTTGATTTGTCGAATTGGTTTGGCATGATGGTCTCCATTATCGCCGCGGCCTTTACGCGTTTTTATGTGGTTAAGCCAAGCTGTTCCGAAACAAAATGGCACATTTCCGACAAGATATGTGCAAATCTTGCTTGGCCCGCAGCATCGCCGACCAAATCCTGTCGCATTTCAATCCCGACATACGGAATGTCATTGGCCTCTGCATGCCGGTTCATCGTCGCGTTCAGCAACTTGCCTGAATAAGGAAGCTGGTCTCCGACGTTGAGGCCGGCATCCTGTAAGAACGGGATAGCCGTTTTCGATGCCGCTTCGTGCGCATTATACAGGACGCCAACATCCCATGGACGCGCCTCATCTGGCCGTGTTTTCAATGCGGGTGTGAAGCTATGGAGCGACAATATGAGTGCTGGCCGGCACTCCCGCAAAAGTGTTTCTAGCCGGTCATGATAGGGCCGGTGATATCGCGCGATCCGGTCCGCACGCTGCATTTGGTCCAAATCATTGCCAGCAATGCGACGTCCATCGCTTTCGCTTGGAATAGCGCCTGCTTCGCCCTGTTCGCGGTTTAAGTCGACGACCAAGCGAGAATAACGTCCGAGGAACGCGGCAAAACGCCCGTCTTGCGTCAAGATATGCGCGACCGGATCAACGCCAATGTCCCACGCAATATGGGCATTGAGGTTATCCGCGTCCAATCCCAACGCGACGTCGCCGGGAACCGCATTTGAAGCATGGTCGCCAATAATCAGGAAACCACCAATTTTGGGTTCGCCCAATATCCGGAATGGATCAGCCATCATCGCAGCTCGGTTCCCATCGTCCACCAACGGGGATCCAGATGCGCTTTGGCAGCTGCCAAATCCTCGGCCTCCGCAAAAAGCGCGAAACAGGTCGCGCCTGACCCCGACATGCGAACCATGGCCGGGTTGGCGCGCGTAAGCACATCCAAAATGTCTGTAATGGCAGGACAAATGCCCGCCGCGATGGGTTCAAGGTCGTTTCGTCCCGATAGCGTCGCTTGCCAGATGTCGCCCCGCGCCACCGGTCCCTTGTCCTTGCCGTCCCATGCCTTAAAAATGGCGGCTGTCGATACCGACTGCAGCGGGTTGACCAGCAACAGGTGTCGCGCCGGAACCGTGCTGTCATCGCACAATTCAAGCGCCGTTCCGGTTCCGCTGCCAAAGCTCGTGCGGCTAAAAACGCAGGCGGGAATGTCCGCACCAAGCGGCGCCAATACGTCAGCAAGTTCCTGATTGCTGGCCTGAATATCCCAAAGCCGGTTCAACAACCGTGCCGCTGCTGCAGCGTCGGCCGAACCGCCTCCGATACCCGAGGCTATCGGCAGGTTTTTTGTCAGATGGATGGATGCGCCATTGGTGATGGAAAAATGCGATCGAAGCCGGTTCGCAGATTGCATCACGAGATTATCGTCATCGACGGAAAGTCCGCTGCCAAATGGGCCGTCGATCATGAGCTCAAGCCTATCAAAAAGCGACGCCTGCAACTGATCGCCATGCTGTGCAAAGGAGAACAAGGTTTCAATGTCATGATAGCCGTCTTCGCGGCGTCGACGCACGTGCAACGCAAGATTGATCTTAGCATAGGCGGTCTCGGTATCCGCTGGCATCACTTCGCCGTCCTGATATCGCCGGGCAGGCCCACGTCCAATTTTGATGATATACGCAACGCAACCTCTGTGTCTGCCGAAATTTGCGCGCTATTCCATGCATGTCGCGCGTCACGCCGGCGACCTGCCCGCCAATATGCATCACCCAGATGCTCGAAAATCGTCGCGTCAGCATTTTCGATCGACGCGGCTTTCTCCAACATGGTTACGGCGTCGCCATATTTGCCGCTTTGGAACAAAGCCCACCCAAGCGAGTCTGAATAAGCCGATGATGTTGGCTCTGCATTATATGCACGCCGCACAAATGCCTCGGCCTTCACCACATCTTCGCCCCGCTCCAGCATGGAATAACCCAGATAATTCAGCGCGCTCGCATTGGACGGATCTAATGCGATCGCGTATTGAAGCTCCCTTTTAGCGTCATCCCATTGGCCATTTTTATCCAACGCGCTGGCGAGCATGACATGAAACGAAGCACGACTTTGGGGTGCCTGACGTTTGAAGTCATCCAAGTCCATTGCGCGCCCGTATTGGGCGATAGCCTCTGGTAAACGTCCATTTTGCTGCAGCATTTGGCCAAGCAACGTCGCGCGCGCAGCCGACTTGACATTCTGATCGTAGCTGAGACGCGCCAATTGAACTGCGCCGTCATTGTCACCCATGTCGCGTAACAACGCCGCCTTTGCGAAAACGGCGCGTGTCCAATAAGGCGAAGCTGGCGGAATTTTATCCAAAAGTGCAACTGCATCACGGCCGCCAGATAACTTGCCAAGCGCATTTGCCGAGTTAATGACGGCAGGCGGATATTCTGGCGCAGTCCATAGTGCCAACCGTGCAATTGCCAGGCCGGGTTCCGGCGCATCCTGTTCAATCAGCGACGTTGCGATCCGCACATATAGTGCCGCAAGCCCTATATTGGGGGTGATATTCTTTTCAGCTGCGTCAGCGCCGTTAAACTGGGCAGCGAACTCGGAGCCCATTGCGGTTCCAAGCATTGCATTAGCAAAAGCGGTATCGCCTTTATGCGCTAAAACCGGCGCGGCGCTGATGAAGAGATCACGCATGGCGTTGCCGCCAACCGAGACCATATTCCGCAATCCCAATTTTGCTTTGGCATTTTGCCCCGTCGCGAGATCAAGATACACGAACTGATCAACAGCGTAGAAGTTGAAAAACGAGTCCGTATTTCCCTCTTTAACGGTCAAGTCATGCGTGCCCGACTTCGCGACGGATACCCACGCGCGCAATATAGGCGCCATAAAGCCAAAATTGCTGCGGGCTTCCAATTCATCGACTGCGACCAAAGCCAATGACCAGCGACGCTTTTGAAAGGCGTCGGTGAATAGAAGCAACGGACCTTCCGGCGGAACGTCATTTTTTAGTTCCTGAACGCGAATGGATTTCAGCGCTGCTGCAAAGTCACCTTGCCGCACAGCATTTTGGTAGACCCGTTTGGCCAATGTCTCGCTGTCCGAAGATTCTTCAAACAGCTTGAGATATCCCGCCAGCGCTTCGTCGTGACGCGCGTCAAACTCTGCCGCACGCGCATTGGCATAGTCGGTTATGCCGTCGTCAACGGAGGCATCAGCTGGCGCCGCACATAAAAATAGTGCGGCGGTCAGTTTACATATTGGGGTAATTCGGCCCACCGCCGCCCTCCGGCGTCACCCAATTGATATTCTGATTGGGGTCTTTGATGTCGCAGGTTTTGCAATGTACGCAATTCTGGGCGTTAATTTGATAGCGTGGGTCTTTGCCCTCTTCCTCAATCCATTCATACACGCCAGCGGGGCAATAACGCGTCGATGGGCCAGCAAATTCCATGAACTCGCTGTTCCTTTGCAGGTCCATATCCTTGACCTGCAAATGGATGGGCTGATCTTCGGCATGGTTGGTGTTCGACAGGAATACCGACGACAGCCGGTCAAAGCTGAAAATACCATCTGGCTTTGGATAATCGATCCGCTCGCCTGCATTCTTCTTTTTGAGTGCCTTGTGATCGGGGTGATGCTTCATGGTGAAAGGCATGCGGATGCCAAAGTTTTCGAGCCACATGTTCACGCCCGCTAGCATCGTCCCAACAACATTGCCGTATTTTTCAACAAGCGGCAGCACGTTGCGCACCATATGCAGTTCTTTGGAGACCCAGCTATTGTCATAGCTGGTCTGGTAAGCCGTCAGCTCGTCATGTTCGCGGCCCGCAGCCAGTGCTTCCACTACGGCGTCTGCTGCCAACATGCCGGACTTCATCGCGGTATGCGTGCCCTTGATACGTGGCACGTTTACGAAGCCGGCCGAACAACCGATCAATGCGCCGCCCGCGAACGCCAACTTGGGCACCGACTGCCAGCCACCATCGCTGATCGCGCGCGCACCATAAGAAACGCGCTTGCCGCCAGCCAAAATCTTCTTGACCTCAGGATGCGTTTTCCAACGCTGCAGTTCTTCAAAGGGTGACAGATAGGGGTTGGAATAGTTCAACCAAACCACAAAGCCTAAAGCCACTTGGTTGTTCGCTTGATGGTACAAGAATGCGCCACCATTTGCGTCGGTCAGTGGCCAGCCTTGGCTGTGAATGACGCGGCCTGCCGAATGTTGTTCCGCTGGAATATCCCACAATTCTTTCAGACCAATGCCATAAACCTGTGGCTCGCAATCCTTGTCCAATCCGAACTGCGGCTTAATCAATTTGGTCAGATGGCCGCGCACACCTTCGGCAAAGAAGGTATATTTCGCATGCAGCTCCATGCCGCGCATATAATCATCTTTGTGGCTGCCATCGCGCGCGACGCCCATGTCGCCTGTTGCCACGCCCTTGACCGAGCCGTCCGCATTATACAGAATTTCTGCAGCCGAAAATCCGGGGAAGATTTCAACGCCCAGATTTTCCGCCTGCCCCGCAAGCCAGCGGCACAAATTGCCAAGCGAACCTGTGTACGTGCCTTTGTTGTGCATGAAACTCGGCGTCAGGAAATGCGGCATGTTAAACTTGCCGGTCTTTGTCATTATCCAATGCTGGTTGTCGTTCACAGGTGTATCGGCCAATGGGCAGCCCATGGTGCGCCAATCCGGCAGCAGTTCGTCAAGCGCCTTTGGATCTATGACAGCACCGGATAAAATATGCGCGCCAACCTCTGATCCTTTTTCCAATATGCAAACGCTGGTGTCGGGTGACTGCTGCTTAATGCGTATCGACGCGGATAAACCTGCTGGCCCCGCACCAACAATAACGACATCATATGGCATCGACTCGCGTTCACTCATTGCCTTTATCCTTTACCCGGCATGTAAATCAGGCCATCCGAAATTTCGGACAGCTCGTGGGAATTGCCATGCCAAGCAATTGACCCTGTCGTCAACAAGTGACTGAAGGGATTTATGGAGGATCGTGCAGAAACTGCAGCCTTGGCGGCTGTTGAATCGCTAACTGGCTGGTGGACGCTGGCCGGTGTGGATTCTGCCGTGGGCGATGAAACCGTCAACTGGCTGGCCGCCGATGAAGTCACGAATCCTGCAAAACCGGCTATTGCCGCCAATAACAGTGCCGCCGATGTCCCTGTTACTCCAAACGTTCCATCCATTCCGTGGCCCAGTAATATTGCGACCTTGCGGCAGATGGTCCGCGATGGCGCACCGCTTCCTGGCAACGACCTTGGCCCTGTTCATATTCCCCCAATTGGCCCGGAAAACAGCGCGATAGTCATCATATCCGATCTTCCCGATTTAACGGATGCCGACGAAGCAACCGCGGGAACGTCTGCGGTGCACATTTTGTTGGAACGTATGTTGGCGGCGATTGGTATCAACATTTCGGATTGTTACCGGACGTGGCTTGCAACCACCGTCCCTGCGACGGGGGAGCTGGCCGATCATATTCTGCCGGAATTGGGCCATTATATGCGCCATCAACTTGGCCTCATTAAACCCACATCGGTGATTTTACTTGGTTCATCCGCCTGCAAGGCTCTGTTAGACGCCGATCTTATGAACGCCCGCGCAGAATTGCGAAATGTTAACCATGATGGCCGCAATATCGCCGCATTGACGACATTCCATCCGCGTACGCTCATTGCGCGGCCCGCCATGAAGGCACAGGCGTGGAGAGATCTGCAAATGTTTGCGAAAAGGGACGCCTTGTGAGCGCCAAGAACGCGCACAGCGCAAAAATCCGGAACAGCAGAATGTGCACGCTTAGGTGGCTTGGTCCCCTGTTGGCGCTCTCACCCGTGGCTGCTGCGCATGCAAATACCAGCGAGGGCTTTCGTGCTATCGTTTCTACGCAGGTTGCTCCAACAGTTTTGGATGCCAAGGAAAAGGCGGTTTTTTTCGCCATTTACGACGCAATTCGAAATCAGAAATGGGATGAGGCTGCACGGTTAATCGATGAAGCGCCGCAAGGTCCAATGGCAGCCATGGCGCGCGCCGAATTATATGTTGCCCCCGACAGCCCAAAGGTTGAGGTCGCGCAACTGCATGATCTTTTGCAATCGGCACCCTATCTTCCGCAAGCGGAACAGCTTGCAACAATGGCGCGCAAGCGTGGCGCGGATATTCTTCCCGAACGTCCGGGCATACGCCGCTTCTCATGGCTTGGTGGTGCACCAAAGCGCGATTTGCCCGCAAATGCGGCGAGCGATGTTATTCGTAGCGAGCTTCAGCAGTTCATCAAAAACGACCAGTCATTGGCCGCCGAACAATATCTCGGAACCAAGGTAGAAGAGCTTTCACCCGAAGCATTAACGGAGCTTCAATACCGCGTCGCATGGTCCTATTATATCGAAAATGATGACCAGTCTGCCAAGCGTGTGGCGTTGCTTGCGCGCACGGCCGGTGGCGAATGGGGCACACAGGCGGCATGGGTGCATGGTTTGGCGTCGTGGCGGTTGGGTGAATATGCCGAGGCGTATGAGGCATTTGATGTGGTCTCACGCCTCGCTGCCAATGACGACCTGAAGGCCGCAGGCCTGTTTTGGGGCGCACGTGCAGCGATGGCCGCGAAATATCCACAATTTGTGCAGCCAAAAATGCAAAAAGCGGCGCAGCTGCCTGAAACCTTTTATGGTCTGTTGGCAAGCGAAGCGCTCGGCATGGAGCCCATTGCCCGCAGATCAGCAAAAGTTGCAAAGCTTGATTGGGCCAGCCTGAAAGATCAGCAGAATGCAATCCTTGCGGTCGGTTTAGCCGAAATTGGCCAAACGAAACTTGCAGATCAAGCATTGCGGCATCAAGCGCGCATCGGCGATGCGCGGCAGCATACAAATTTGGCGCAGCTGGCCGGATCGCTGAACTTAGCCTCGACCCAGTTTTGGTTGGGTCATTATGGCCCCGCACGCAACCAGAGCAACGCCATGGCGCGCTATCCCATGCCCAATTGGGAACCCCTCGGTGGCTGGCGGGTAACGCCGGCACTTGTCTATGCGCACACGTTGCAGGAATCCAACTTCCGCACAGACGTGGTCAGCCCAGCGGGCGCACGCGGGCTCATGCAAGTGCGACCCGGCACAGCGCAGGATATGGCGCGGGCGCGCGGCGCATCGTTTGCGGCCTCGCAGCTGGATCGTCCTTCAATCAATCTCGAATATGGACAATCCTACCTCGAAAAATTGCGCGATTTGCCTGCGACGGGTGGCCTGCTGCCCAAGGTGATTGCGGCCTATAATGCAGGCCCCGTTCCGCTTACGCGGTGGAACAGCGAAATTCGCGACAATGGCGATCCGCTGCTTTTCATTGAATCCATCCCTTATTGGGAAACGCGTGGCTATGTCGCGATTATCCTGCGCAACTATTGGATCTACGAGATGCGATCAAACAAGGCTTCGGGCAGCTTGAAAGGGCTCGCCCAATATATGTGGCCGAAATTTCCGGACGCCAATGGAACCGTAACCGCGCGTCGCGTCACAGGAGGCTCCATTGCCGCTCGATAACAACATGGCTTTCAAACCCGTCAATATTGCGCTTTTGACGGTATCCGACACGCGTGGACCAAGTGATGACACCAGCGGCGATTTATTGGCCGAACGCATCAGGGCGGCGGGGCATAAGATCATCGATCGTGCGATCTTGCGTGACGATACAGCGTTGATTACCGCCCGCCTGCACAATTGGATCGATGACGAAAATATCGACGTTGTCATATCCACGGGCGGCACCGGGCTCACCGGGCGAGATGTGACGCCGGAGGCACTGGACCGAGTTAAGACCAAGGATATTCCAGGGTTTGGCGAGCTATTTCGTTGGCTAAGCTTCGCGAGCATTGGCACATCGACTATACAGTCGCGCGCCTGCGCGGTGCTGGCACGCGGCACGTACATCTTTGCGTTGCCCGGCTCAAACGGCGCGGTGAAGGATGGATGGGACCAGATTTTGGTTCATCAGCTGGATAGCCGGCACCGGCCCTGCAATTTCGTTGAACTGATGCCGCGCTTGTCCGAAAGGTAAACGCGGGGATTACTGCCGTTCATGCTGCTAATGCGCTGAACGCATATTTGTTCTTTATATGTTCTCATTCTTATGGCATCATTTGCCTATGGAGAATGCAGTCGAACGCAATGTAACAAAGGGACGTGCGGCGCCCACAAACGCGGTGCCAACCCGATTTAACATGAACAGCCGTGTTGCCGACGGAGACTGGCTGGACGCGCGCGAAGCGTTAATTGGCGGGAAGCCTTCGCTTAAGACGACGGTGACCGAAGAGTTCGCCAAATCCATACTCTCGTTCAACAATTCTCCCGACGTCCCTTTTGACCGGTCGGTGAACGCATATCGCGGGTGCGAGCATGGATGCGTCTATTGTTTTGCGCGGCCAACACACGCGTATCATGATCTGTCGCCGGGGTTGGATTTCGAAAGCCGTCTTTTCGCCAAGCCAAATGCAGCGGATATCTTGCGCAAAACAATTGCGAAGCCGGGATATCGGCCAGCGCCTATCGCGATCGGAACCAATACAGACCCGTATCAGCCGATTGAGCGGACCTATCGCATCACGCGATCCATTTTGGCGCTGATGGTGGAAACATCGCACCCGATTGTCGTCACAACGAAATCCGCACGCGTGCTTGATGATATCGACCTGTTAAGCCAACTGGGATCAAAGCAACTGACGGGCGTCGCATTATCGGTGACCTCGCTCGATGCAAAGCTAGCGCGGACATTGGAACCCAGGGCATCATCGCCAATGACGAGGCTTGCGGCAGTGCGCAAACTTTCAGACGCCGGCATTTATGTTCATGTAAATATCGCACCGATTATTCCGGCGGTAACAGATCATGAGATTGAGGCAATCGCCGCTGCGGCAGCAGAACACGGCGCGACGAGCATCAGTTCGATACCCATTCGCCTTCCGCATGAAGTCGCGCCTTTGTTCCGCGACTGGCTTGACGTCCATTTCCCCGACCGCGCGGCGAAGGTCATGAATATCATTCGCGATATGCGCGGCGGTAAAGACAATGATGCCGAATTTTTCTCAAGGATGAAAGGCCATGGTCCTTGGGCCGATCTGATACGCACCCGTATGCAAATCGCGCGAAAGAAACATGGCTTGGACGGTTCCAAATGGAATGTCAGAACCGACCTATTCGTGCCGCCAAATATGAATGGGCAGCTGAGCCTGTTTTGAAAATCTCAGCTACTCGGCTGCCCATAATGTTGGGGTCAATCTTCTAGGACGAAATCCTTGAACTGCTGGCGCAGCGCAACCTTCTGAATCTTGCCCGTGCCGGTGTGTGGCAGCTCGTCAACGAACAGCACCCTATCTGGCATCCACCATTTCACGATCCGTTCGGCGAGATATGCTTTCACCATTGCTTCATCGACCTCCGCGCCGGGTTTCTTTACGGCAATCAGCACAGGGCGTTCATCCCATTTGGGATGCGGAATGCCAATCGCGCCGGCTTCTGCAATTCCGGGGCAGCCAACGGCGATATTTTCCAGCTCAACCGAGCTAATCCATTCGCCACCCGATTTGATAACATCCTTGACGCGGTCAGTGATCTGCATCGTGCCATCGGGGTGCAGAACAGAAACGTCTCCAGTATCAAACCACTGGTCGGCGTCGACCGTATCCGCTTCAGCCTTGAAATAGCGTTTGATGACCCAAGGTCCGCGTATCTGAAGCGCGCCCGATGTCACGCCGTCCCGCGGGGCCACATTGCCGTCCTTATCAATGACACGCAGTTCGACACCAAATGGGGTTCTGCCCTGCTTACACACAACGTCTATCTGCTCATCAAGCGTCAATTCGTCCCAATTGGGCGTGGGTGCGCCCATCGTGCCAATAGGCGACGTTTCGGTCATGCCCCATGCATGCGATACGCGGACATTTGACTTCATCAGGCGTTCAATCATCGCGCGGGGTGCAGCGGAACCGCCGATGGTGACAAGGCGCAATTTGCCAAGCGACGCATCGCGCCCAGCGGCAGCCTCTGCATCCAAATGCGCAAACATGGCGAGCCAAACGGTCGGCACACCCGCGCTATGCGTAACTCCTTCCTTAAGCATTAGCCCGTGCAAGGTCGCTGCATCATTGGTGGTTGAAAAGACGAATTTAACGCCCGCCGCGGCCCCCGCAAATGGCAAACCCCAGCTGGCCGCATGGAACATCGGCACGATGGGCAACAAAGCTGCCTGCGGGCTGAGATCGAATATACTCGGCGCGATTTCCGCCATCGCGTGCAACATTGTCGAACGGTGCTGATACAACACGCCTTTTGGATTGCCTGTGGTACCGCTGGTATAGCAGAGCATACATGGGTCACGCTCGTCACCGGTTGCCCATTCATAATTGCCGTCTTGACCGTTTATCAACGCGCCGTAGCTGTCGTCGCGGTCAAACACGATATAATGTTCAACGGTTTTCAGATGCGGCTTTATCCGGTCGATAATTGGCTGGAACATGGCATCATACATCAACACCTTATCTTCGGCGTGGTTCATGATGTAGATCAGGTCTTCGTCAAACAACCGGACGTTGACGGTATGGATGACGCCGCCAAAACCAATGGCCCCATACCAAGTGGCAAGGTGCCGATGATGGTTCATCGCAAATGTAGCGATCCGGTCCCCTTTTTGCAGACCAAAGCCCGCAAAGGCTTGCGAAAGCTTGCGGGCTTCGCCCGCGACACCCGCCCAGCTTGTCCGTTCAAAAGTGCCGTCAGCCCAACGCGTTACGATTTCGCGCGTGCCATGCTCTCGCGCTGCATAATCGATTAAATGGGTTACCCGAAGGTCCCAATCCTGCATCGTACCGTACATCCAAGCTCTCTCCCTCTTCTGACGCCGCCAATATTCTTGGCGTATATTTCCGTGTATATTCCCCATCAATGCACCAATGCTAGGCTCGGCCCAATCGGTGAAAGTTCGACATTATCTATCCCTTCAATGGCCTTTACTTGGTCCAGCAAAGACGCGTCTATACGGTATTTCCGGCCCAGCACGATCTGCACCCATCGGCCATCGGAAGACCGCGTTTTGATGATGAGTTCACTCCGCCCGCCTTGTAGCGGTTCAACCATCTCGGCCAAACGTGCAATGGCGGTTTCTTGCGACACATCCAGCTGCATTTTGAGGCGCGAGACGCTTGTCAGCCCGCTGAGCGCTTTTGCGCTTTTGACGGTGAAGCTTGGCACCTCGTCCCCTTCCCGCATATCCATTTCACAATGCAGCAAAAGGCACTCTGCGTCCTTGGCCCATTCCCCCAGTTGGCTGCCCACGGCCTCATCAAAGCAACGTACCGAAAACTGTCCGCTCATGTCCGAAAAATCGGCAATCATAAAACGTTTGCCCTTGCGGGATTCGCGCCACCGGACACCTTCAATAAGCGCAGACATGGTAGCGGCGCGACGAACGCCCTCGGGTATGGGACCACTCTCCAGCCAAACCGCATAAGGTTTTGCACCATGGCTCGCCGCCAGCGCATCATATTGCGAACATGGGTGGGCAGAGAAATAAAAGCCAAAGGCGTCTTTCTCTTGATTCATCTGCTCGCCCGGCGCCCATGATAGTAGCCCATCAATCCGTAAGGCCGCCATGTCGGACCCGCCCTCGCCGAACAGCCCGCCCTGCCCGCTTTCACGAGAATCGCGGGCAGACTGTGCTGCGGCTAAAAGCGTTTCTGCAGCGCCATGCACGGCAGCGCGTTTAGGCTCCAGCACATCAAATGCCCCAGCAGCTGCCAGATTTTCAAGGCTGCGCCGGTTTATCTGGCTGGGGTCAACCCGGTTGGCGAAATCATCGAGGCTTTTGAAAAGCCCTGCCGCTGTTCGCTCGGCCACAAGCACTTCCATGGCGCGTTCGCCGACATTCTTAATGCCACCTAACGCATATCTGACCGCATGTTCGCCATGGGGGTTCGTCTCAACGGTAAATTCGGCATCGCTTTGGTTTATGTCAGGCGGATGGCAGACGACCTCTAAACGGCGCATGTCATCCATGAAGATCGCAAGCTTGTCGGTCTGATGCATGTCGAAACACATGGATGCCGCAAAGAACTCTTCGCGATGATGGGTTTTCATCCATGCCGTTTGATATGCAAGCACGGCATAGGCCGCAGCGTGGCTCTTGTTGAAACCATATCCAGCAAATTTATCGATTAAATCGAACAGCTCATTTGCCCGATTAGGCGGAATGGCATGGGTAGCGCAGCCGGTTACAAAACGTTCGCGCTGCGCGTCCATTTCAGCCTGAATCTTCTTACCCATCGCACGGCGGAGCAGATCTGCTTCGCCAAGGCTGTATCCCGCCAGTATCTGGGCGGCCTGCATAACCTGTTCCTGATAGACGAAGATGCCGTATGTTTCATTCAAGACAGGTTCTAGCAGCGGGTGGGGATATTCGATGCTCTCCTCGCCATTCTTGCGTCGACCAAACATCGGGATATTGTCCATTGGGCCTGGGCGATACAGCGACACGAGCGCGATAATATCGCCGAAATTGGTGGGCTTAACCGCAGCGAGCGTCCGCCGCATACCTTCGGATTCCAGCTGGAACACACCGACGGTATCGCCACGTTGCAGCAATTCATACACGGCCGGGTCATCATGCGGCAAAAGCCCAAGGTCAATGTCGACCCCGCGCTTCGCCAACATCTGTGTGGCCTTTTGCAAAACGGACAGTGTCTTCAGACCCAGAAAGTCGAACTTCACAAGGCCCGCACTTTCGACATATTTCATGTCGAACTGCGTGACCGGCATGTCCGAACGCGGATCGCGGTAAAGGGGTGCCAATTCGGACAATTCACGGTCGCCGATAACAACACCGGCGGCGTGCGTTGAACTGTGGCGTGGCAAGCCCTCAAGTTTCATGGCAAGATCGAACAAACGCTTCACTTGCGCGTCGCGACGATATTCCTCACGTAATTCGGCGACACCTGCCAGTGCGCGCTTCAAATCCCACGGATCAGCCGGAAGGTTGGGTACTTGCTTGCACAGCCGGTCCACTTGGCCGTAACTCATTTGCAGAACGCGCCCGGTATCGCGCAGTACAGCACGCGCTTTCAGCTTACCAAAGGTGATGATCTGCGCGACTTGGCGCGTGCCATATTTTTTCTGCACATAGCGGATCACCTCTCCGCGCCGCGTTTCGCAGAAGTCGATATCGAAATCCGGCATGGAAACACGGTCGGGGTTCAAGAAGCGTTCGAACAGCAAACCAAGCTTGATGGGATCAAGGTCCGTAATCGTCAGCACCCACGCAACGAGCGAACCCGCGCCTGACCCACGGCCGGGGCCCACAGCAATGTCTTGCTCCTTTGCCCATTTGATGAAGTCCGCAACGATCAAGAAATATCCGGAGAAGCCCATGGAGCAAATGACGTCCGCTTCGAACGTCAGCCGGTCGAAATAAACTTGGCGGGTTGCTTCATCCGTAATGCCTGCGGTCTCAAGGCGCTGCAATAGCCCCAAACGGGCGTCCTCACGCAACTGCGCATCCTCGGCCGTGCGATCACCAGCAAGGCTTGGCAGGATTGGATTTCGATATGGTGCCAGCGCAGCGCAGCGCTGGGCAATAACAAGCGTGTTGGCGAGAGCCTCCGGCACATCGGCAAACAACGCGCCCATTTGCTTGCCGGTCTTGATCCATGTGTCACGGCTGCTCCGCCGCCGGTCTTGGCTTTCGACATATTCGCCATCGGAAATGCACAGCATTGCGTCATGCGCATCGAAGAAATCCGGCTCGGCAAAAAATGCGGGGTTTGTGGCAACCATCGGGATATCACGGGCATAAGCCAGATCAATCAGCGCCTCTTCTGCGGCTTCTTCGCGGCTATCGTTGCGGCGGCTGAGCTCAATATATAGCCGATCCGGAAACAAGGCCTGCAAGCGGGACAGATATTCAACCGCGGCATTGTTTTGGCCGTCGCTCAGCAGATGCGTTACGGCGCCTTCAGCGCCACCGGTCAGCGCAATTAGGCCGTCGGAAAATGGCGCAAGCTGTTCTAGCGTAACATGCGCGTCCAAATCTTCGGGACGATCAAGATGCGCCATGGAAACCAGACGGCAAAGATTATTATACCCGCTTTCGTCCTGCGCAAATAATGGCAACCAGTCGCGGATGAACTTGCCATCGCTTGTCGGCCGCCGGACGCCAAGCAGCGCGCCGATGATGGGCTGTACGCCCTTTGATTTTGCGCCATCCTGAAATGGCATAACACCATAAAGGCCATTGCGGTCACAAATCGCAATCGCCGGAAACCCTAGCTTTTTTGCGGCTTCGCCAATCGCCTTAGGCTCGATTGCGCCTTCCAACATGGTGTAAGCGGAAAATACGCGCAAAGGGACGAAAGGCACATAGGACATAAATCTATGTTAGATGACTCGCGGGATTCGACAATCCAACTTTTCGGCTAATCTGTGGACAATCAGGCAGGTTGCGCGAGAAGCTTTTCGATGTCCTTGGCAAGCGCTTCGGGTTTAACTTGCGGGCCATGGCGGGCAACCACATTGCCCTTGCGGTCCACCAGGAATTTGGTGAAGTTCCATTTGATCCCGCGCGACCCCAGCAGGCCCGCTTGCTGCTGCTTGAGATAATGCCAAAGCGGGTCTTCATTGTCGCCATTGACGTCAATTTTGGAGGCTAAAGGGAATGACACATCATAGGTCAATGCGCAGAAATTTTTGATCTCTTCCTCGTTGCCCGGTTCCTGTGCGCCAAACTGATTGCAGGGGAACGCCAATATCTCCAGACCCTGATCTTTATATTGCCGATACAGTGCCTCAAGGCCCTTATATTGCGGCGTAAAGCCACATTTCGACGCGGTATTAACGATCAGCAATACCTTACCCGCATGCGCCGCCATGGCTTCGTTTGCGCCACCGGGCATTTTGACCGAAAAATCGTAAACTGACATCATCTATCCCCTTGGCTTAAGCTAATCTTCCATCCTGCAGCCGCACGACGCGGTCCATCTTCGCGGCAAGACGTTCGTTATGTGTCGCAACAATCGCCGATGAGCCTTGCTCACGCACCAATGCCATGAACTCACCCAACACAATGTCGGCGGTGTGTTCATCCAGATTACCCGTTGGTTCGTCCGCCAGTACCAGTTTTGGCCGGTTCGCGAGCGCCCGCGCGACGGCAACCCGTTGCTGTTCACCGCCAGAGAGTTTGGACGGGCGATGATGGAGCCGCTCAGAAAGCCCAAGCTGCGTGAGCAAATGGGTTGCGCGTTCGACGGCATCTTCCAGCGTTGCGTCGGCAATCAATTGGGGAAGGACGACATTCTCAAGCGCGTCAAAATCCGGCAGCAAATGGTGGAATTGGTACACAAACCCAAGCTTTTGCCGCCGTATTTCGGTTTGAATATCAACGCCTGCCGAACTGACTTCTTCACCATCCAATTTGATGGAACCCGAAAATCCGCCCTCAAGCAAGCCGACCGCCTGAAGCATCGTTGACTTCCCGGAACCCGACGGACCAAGCAACGCAACGAGCTCGCCCTTGCCAACCACAAGGTCGACACCGCGCAGCACTTGTATGGTGACATCGCCCTGCACAAATTTGCGGCGCACGTCGATGAGTTCAACAACATTATTCATAACGCAAAACCTGAACTGGGTCCGTACTCGCCGCCTTCAGCGCGGGGTACAAGGTGGCAAGGAAGCTAAACAGCAGGGCCAGCCCACAAATCGCCATCACTTCGACGGGGTCCGTTCGCGAGGGCAGCTCGGTCAGGAACCGGATCGACGGATCCCACAAATTTTGCCCGGTAAGCAGCTGAATGAAATTGACCACCGACTGGCGGAAATACAGGAAGATCGCGCCCAAGATCAGGCCAAGCACAATGCCTGACGAGCCGATCAACAAGCCTACGGTCATGAATATCCGCAACAGCGATTTTCGCGACGCCCCCATAGTCCGCAATATCGCAATGTCGCGCGTTTTGGCCCGCACCAGCATGATGAGCGATGACAGGATGTTAAACACGGCAACCAAGACAATGATCGAAAGCACAACAAACATGGCGACGCGCTCTACCGCCAACGCCTCAAACAAAGATGCGTTCATGCTTTTCCAATCCACGATTAGGCCTTTGTTTTCCAGCTTCGGCAAAAGCGGCGCGAGAATCTCGTTCACCTTGTCGGGATTTTCGGTCTTGATCTCGATCATGCCGATTTCGTCACCCAACAACATAAGCAGCTGTGCCCGTTCGATGGGCATGATGACGAACGCCTTGTCGTAATCATAAACGCCCACTTCAAAGATCGCGGCTACTTCGTACGAAATTTCGCGCGGCACCGTCCCAAAGGGCGTGGTCCGTCCAGCGGGGTTGATGATGGTAATACTTTGTCCGACCTGAACCCCCAAATTTTGGGCAAGCCGCGAGCCGATAGCAACCCTGTCTTCATAGGGGCTCAAAGCCCTCAAGCTTCCGGCAACGGTTTTTCCCTTTAGCGTTTCGTTCTTTAGGATGTCATTTACCGACATTCCACGCGCCAAAATGGCCTCTACCCTGCCATCGAAGGTGGTGAGCAGTGGCTGTTCAATCAATGCAGTGGCGTCAGTGACGCCAGGCGTCTTTTCAACATCGTTCAAAATCTGACGCCAGTCCTGAAGCCGCCCGCCATAGCCCTGAACGACAGCATGGCCATTCAGGCCAACAATCTTGTCGAACAATTCGGCGCGAAAGCCGTTCATGACACTCATGACGATGATGAGCGCAGCGACGCCAAGCGCAACCGCCACAAGGCTGATACTCGCGACAAGGAAGATGAAGCCTTCGCCTTTGCCCGGCAGCAGATACCGGCGCGCCACCATGCGTTCATATCGCGACAATATCATGTGCGGTCACTCGTCAATGTTTTCGGCATATCCGGTTCTTAGGTTCCGCCATTAGGGCTGGCAAGCATTGTTGCAGTGGAGCAACAGCCTTTAAAAAAGCGTCGGGCGGAGTCTGGTTCCAATTGCAAAGCCAACTGCAAAGGAAGATGACGTCATGGAATTCGTCGAGAGCCTGCAAGGGCCGATGGTTCAGGGGGAAAATCAGTCCCGCCGGTGGGGACCGGCAGAGGACTGAAACTACGCGCTAACACAGCTGCAGAGCGAGGCCGTTCGGATATATCCGGGCGGTCTTGTTTTTTGTGCCTTCCTTTTTCGATGCATTTTTTCATCTTGCAATTTTATGGGCACTCCCCATCTCGTGATGCGGAGGCCGAAAGGCTCCAAAACGACATAGCTGACCGCTGCTCTTGCGGGGTTGGCACACACCAAATTGCTTGATGGAGAATTTGATATGCAACGTTTTGATTTTACACCGTATCGCCGGAACACAGTCGGCTTTGACCGCTTGTTTGAACTGCTCGAAAATACCGGACGCGCAGCGACCAACGAAAACTATCCGCCTTTCAATATCGAGCGCACGGGCGAAAATGACTATCAAGTCACCGTCGCAGTTGCGGGATTCAAATCCGAAGAGATCGACATTGTTGCACAGCAGAATCTGTTGATCGTCACGGGCAGTAAGCAGGCTGAAGGCAGCGACAATCGCGATTTTCTGCACATGGGAATCGCGAGCCGTAATTTCGAGCGTCGCTTCCAACTTGCGGACCATATTCATGTGACCGACGCTGATATGGCCGACGGTCTTCTGATTATATCGTTAGTGCGCGAAGTGCCGGAAGCGTTGAAGCCACGCAAGATAGCTATTGGCGGCAAAACTGCATCTAATGTGATTGAGCACGCAGCTGGTGCCAAGAAAAAAGGCACAAACGCTGGTTAAATGTGTTTGGGACGGCCGATTACTCGTCCGCCCCTTCACATCGGGTTAGCCCGGGTCGCAATTAGGCCGCACCGGTGTAAATGGCGTTTGTACAATCTTTAAAAGAGCATCTTTATCGATGCAAACGCACGGATGAAAGCGTATCGAATCGCTACACCAGTCGGCTTTGCTTCACCGCTGCAGCAACGAAACTCGCAAACAACGGGTGCGGTGCAAAAGGACGCGATTTCAGCTCTGGGTGGAACTGCACACCGATAAACCAGGGATGATCAGGGCGCTCCACGATTTCTGGCAGCTCACCGTCAGGTGACATTCCGCTAAAAACAAGACCACCCTGCTCCAAAGCAGACTTGTAATGGACATTGACCTCATAGCGGTGGCGATGCCGCTCAGAAATGTCCTGCGTGCCATAAATGCCCGCGACATGACTATTCCCGGCCAACTTTGCGTCATAGGCACCAAGGCGCATGGTACCGCCAAGATCGCCGCCAGTTTCACGTTTCTGGATGCCCTCTTCGCTCATCCATTCGGTGATGATACCAACAACTGGTTCGGTGGTGGGGCCAAATTCGGTGCTTGATGCACTGCAGATACCTGCAGTGTTCCGCGCGCCTTCGATGCACGCCATCTGCATGCCGAGACAAATGCCAAAGAACGGCACTTCGCGCTCACGTGCGAACTTGACGGCAGCAATCTTACCTTCGGAACCGCGCTCACCAAAGCCACCGGGGACGAGGATTGCATTCATTGGCTCAAGCGCTGCTGCAATGTCATGTTCTGATTGCTCGAACAGTTCAGCGTCAATCCACTTGATATTCACCTTTACGCGGTTCGATAGCCCGCCGTGCGTAAGTGCTTCATTCAACGACTTATATGCGTCAGCAAGCCCAACATATTTGCCGACAACACCAATGGTGACTTCACCTTCGGGATTTTGTTGGCGATCAATGATATCATCCCAGCGGGCCAGGTCAGGCTCACCGTCTGAATCCAATCCAAAAGCGCGAAGGACCTCGTTATCCAGTCCTTCTGCATGATATTGCAATGGAACCGCATAAATGCTTTTTGCGTCCAAGGCAGGAATAACTGCCTCTTTCCGCACGTTACAAAATGCAGCGATTTTCGCACGCTCATTTTCCGGCAGCGGATGTTCGCATCGGCAAAGAAGGACATCGGGCTGAATACCCAATGATGTAAGTTCGCGCACGCTGTGCTGCGTCGGTTTGGTCTTCAACTCGCCTGCCGCTGCAATATACGGAACAAGGGTCACATGCACGGACAAGGTGAGTTCGCGGCCAAGCTCGTTCCGCAGCTGGCGAATGGCTTCGATGAAGGGCAGCGATTCAATGTCGCCAACCGTTCCGCCAATTTCGCACAATACGAAATCGAGGTCTTGGGTATCCGCCTTGGCGAATTCCTTGATAGCATCGGTCACATGCGGAATGACCTGAACCGTGGCACCAAGATAATCCCCGCGACGTTCCTTTTGGATGATGGTCTGATAAATTCGACCCGACGTTATGTTATCGGACTGGCGCGCAGAAACGCCCGTAAAACGTTCATAATGTCCAAGGTCGAGGTCGGTTTCCGCCCCGTCATCCGTTACATAGACTTCGCCATGCTGATAAGGCGACATCGTGCCCGGATCAACATTTAGATAAGGGTCGAACTTCCGGATTCGAACGCGATATCCGCGCGCCTGCAAAAGGGCAGCAAGCGATGCTGCCATGAGACCTTTGCCAAGCGAGGAGACCACGCCACCGGTGATAAAAATGAACCGTGCCATGGGAGAAAAGGCTTAAGACACGTTTGGGGCAAAACACAAGCGAACGAATCCGTTCACCGAAAAATAACCTGTGTAAAAAACGTTTTTTTGTATCGAAGCGATTACTTGTCGAGCGGAACTTCAGTTGCGGGTGCTGTCGAAGCTGGTGCTGCCGGTCCAGCCGGCGCAGGTGCAGTCTGAGTCGCGGGCACTTCGGTACGTTGAAGGCTGTTATCGATTTCGCCCGTGCCACCTTTTTGCGCGGCGACGAATGCCAATGAAATCGAAAGCAAGATGAACAAGGTTGCCAAAATGGTTGTCATACGCGTCAGAAAGTCCGCTGCGCCACGTGCCGACATCAATCCAGATGGGCTTCCGCCCATTCCCAAGCCGCCGCCTTCAGAACGCTGCATCAAGATGACGCCAACAAGCGAGGCTGCGATAATAGCCTGAACGACGATAAGAAAATGGAAAATGCCCATGATGAATTCCGAATAATTAAAGGCAATAGGATGCCGGTTGTTGCGCCCACATAGCGAGCGCATAGCTGTTCTTCAATGCTATTCGCCGAAAGCTTGCGCTGCCGCCAAAATGGGTTCGAATTTCGCACAAGTCAAACTTGCGCCGCCAATCAACCCGCCATCGACATTTTCGACTGCCAAAAGCTCGGCCGCATTATCTCCGTTCATGGATCCGCCATATAGAATGCGAACCCCATTCCCGACCAACCCGTACCGATCGACCAGGGCTGAACGAATGGCTCCGTGCATTTCTCGTACATCCGACATTTCTGGAATGCGCCCCGTGCCAATGGCCCAGACGGGCTCGTAAGCCACACTCAACCAGTCGCCAGATATGTTCTCGGGTAATGAACCTGCAACCTGTCCCAAAACAATATTTAGCGCGTTGCCTGCGTCCCGCTCAGCCAGTGTTTCCCCAACGCAGACGATGACTTTAAGCCCCGCGTTGCTCGCGGCTTCCGCCTTTGCCAGCACGTCGAAATCCTGCTCATGCTGGGCGACGCGGCGTTCGCTGTGCCCGACAATTGTCAAAGACGCCCCCGCATCGACCAGCATATCCGCCGACACGCATCCGGTATGCGCACCTGATGGCTGCATGTGGCAGTCCTGCCCGCCGATAGGGAAGTCATGTGCATTATCGCACGCACTGCTGATGAGTGTCGCTGGCAAACATAATGCGGATTCGACGGCTGGATAGTTCAAAGATTTTTCTGCGATCGCGGCAATTTCGGCTAAATCGCTTGTCACGCCATTCATCTTCCAATTTCCGACAACCAACTTGCGCATGCCATTATCCTATCTGTGGGGTTTGCGAATCTTGCTCAGGCTCTGGCACGGTTTTGACAATCGGAGCAAGTCTATCCCTTGATTGCCAAAGCCTTGCCGCCTAAAGCGACACGCAACAATCGGCCCCGTCCGTGATATCAGGAAATTGCAATTCATGATTAGCTCTATTCGTTCGCTCATTAACTCCAAATTTGGTGCACTTTTCGCTTTGCTGTTTATCGGCATTATTGCGATAGCCTTCGCGCTTGGCGATGTGTCTGGATCGGGCAACTTTGGAGGTTTGAGCGGCGGTAACGTTGCACGTGTGGGTGACCGGAACATCACATTGGGTGAACTTAACGATGCGCTCGATAACCGCTTAAAATCGGAACGTCAGAATAACCCAACGCTGAATATGGCGGGTTTTGTGGAAAGCGGCGGGTTGGATTCAACGGTGGAGCAGCTGATCAACCGTTACGCCATTACTGTGTTTGGTGAAGAATATGGTGTCGCCGTGAGCAAGCGTCTCGTGGACTCCGAAATTCGCAAAATACCTGGTTCCATGGGGCTTGATGGTAAGTTTAGCGCAGATGCCTTTCGCGCTTTTGCCCAACAAATTGGTGTAAGTGAAAAAGCCATCCGCGACGATCTAACGCAGAATTTGTTTGCGCAACAAATCTTGCCGACGGCTGCAAGCGGACCGCCAGCGCCCGATGGGATGGTTCTGCCTTATGCATCTTTGTTGCTTGAACAGCGTGCAGGGCAAATCGCGTCAATTCCAGCTGCTGCGTTTCTGCCCAAGTCGCCTCCAAGCACTGCCGTACTTGCCAAATTCTATTCGGATAACGCGGTCAAATTCACGATCCCTGAAAAACGCGCAATTAGCTATGCGATTTTTGACAAGTCTATCATTGCAGGCCGTGCAAAACCGACAGAAGCGGCCATCGCGGCATATTACAAAGCCAATGCCGCAAAGTTTGCCGCATCGGAAAGCCGCAACATCAGTCAGGTAATTGTACCAACTGAAGCTGCTGCAAAGTCGGTCATTAGCCAGGTAGCGGCGGGCAAGTCATTGGCCGACGTTGCCAATGGCTTGGGGCTCTCCGTAACGACAACAACCAACGTCACCAAAAGCAACCTTGCCAGCACTGCCACCGCAGCGGTTGCCGACGCAGTCTTCGCCGCAAAGCAGGGTACATTGGCAAAGCCAGCCCGCGGCAAGCTGGGTTGGACCGTGGTACGCGTGGATAGCGTGAATAATGTCGTTGCAAAGTCACTTGCGGCTGCCCGGGCGGAAATTGAAAAAGAATTATTGCAAACGCGCAGCGAAGAAATGCTGACCGAGATGACATCGGAAATCGAAGATGCATTCGCCGACGGTGGAACGATATCTGACATTGCGAAGCAAAACGGCTTGTCCGTCAATACCTCGCCAAAATTGCTGGCGACAGGTCAGGATATCTCCAACCCGGCATATAAGCCTATTCCAGAAATGCAAGCCATCTTGCCCGCAGCATTTCAAATGGAAACCAGCGGTGAAGCGCAGTTGATCGAGTTGGTACCCGGCGAGAAATTTGCGATGATCGCAGTTGCTGATTATGATGAGGCTGCGCCGCCACCGCTTGGCGATGTCCGGGCTTTGGTTCAGCAACAATGGGCGTTTTCCGAAGGCGCAAAGGGCGCTCGCGCCGCTGCCGACCGTTTGCGCAAGCTGGTGGATACCGGCCAACCGCTGCAAGCTGCTCTCGCCGCCGCCAATGTTCAGGGGGCGCAGATTGAAAGTCTCACGGGTACACGTGCAGACCTCTATCGCGAGGGTAAGCAAGTGCCGCCACCATTGGCGCTCATGTTTGCCATGAAAAAAGGCACAGCTAAAATCATACAGGCTGGCGGCGACCGCGGATGGTATGTTGTGTACCTGACTGACGTCATCAAGGGCAACGCCAGCGGCAATGCCGACCTCCTGCGTGCCCGCAAGCAAGAGCTTTCAGGTATATTGCAGCAGGAATATGCTGCGCAGTTGGTCGTCGCGGCATCAAAAGATGCCGGTGTCGAAAAGAATAAAGACGGGATCGCAGAAGTGCGCGCTCGCCTAACCAACCGTGACGGCAACTAAACCGGAACTCATTTGGCGTAAGCGCATCGCTGATACCGAAACGCCGGTGTCAGCGGCGCTAAAGCTGTTTGTAGCGGAGCGCGGTGATTTCATTCTGGAATCCGTCGAAGGCGGCGAAACGCGCGGACGGCATAGCCTTATTGGTATCGCACCCGATCTGGTGTTTCGGGCAGCTCGCGATAAAGCCGAAATCAACCGTCAGTGGATGACCAACAGGGACGCTTTTGCGCCTTGCCCTGTGCCATCATTGGATGCTTTACGCGCGCTCGCCGCAGACTGCCGCATGGATGTTCCCGAAGAGCTGCCACCCGCCCTCGCCTGCTTGGTTGGCTATTTTGGTTACGAGACAATCGGTCTAGTTGAAAAACTTCCACGCGCACCGCAATCGGCACTTGAGTTGCCTGACATGCTGTTCGTCCGTCCAACTGTCATATTGGTGTTCGACCGCCTTAAAGACGAAATGTTCCTCGTGTCGCCAGTTTGGACAGGTCTAAATGATGCACAGGCAGTGGCATTGGCGAATGAGCGCCTCGATGAGACAGAGCGGCTGCTAGACACAAGTCATGTGCCATTGACCGGCGCGGTGTCAGTGTCCGAACAACGCGAACTCAAGCTCACGCCCATATTGCCCGAGGGCCGCTATGCCCAGATGGTTGCGTCCGCCAAAGACTATATTGAGGCAGGCGATATATTTCAGGTCGTGCTTGCGCAGCGCTTCACTGCACCGTTTGATCTGCCGCCTGTACATTTGTACCGCGCATTGCGCCGGATTAATCCTTCGCCTTTTCTCTACTTCATTGATCTACCCGGCTTTGCGCTGATCGGTTCGAGCCCGGAGATATTGGTTCGCGTGCGCGGCGGCGAAGTGACAATCAGACCGATTGCCGGAACGCGCCCGCGCGGGAAGAGCAGCATCGAAGACGCTGAAAACCGTGCCTCATTATTGGCTGATCCCAAGGAACGCGCGGAGCATCTGATGCTGCTGGACTTGGGCAGAAACGATGTTGGCCGCGTGACAAAGGGCGGCAGCGTCACCGTAACCGACAGCTATATGGTCGAATTTTACAGCCATGTGATGCATATCGTATCCAATGTTGTTGGAGAGCTGGCAGACGATAAGGACGCTATCGACGCTTTGTTTGCAGGCTTTCCGGCAGGCACCGTCAGCGGTGCTCCCAAAGTCCGGGCCTGCGAAATTATTGCCGAACTCGAACCAGAAACCCGTGGGGCCTATGCCGGCGGTGTCGGCTATTTTTCACCCAATGGCGATATGGACAGCTGCATCGTTTTGCGTACCGCCGTTATTAAAGACGGCATGATGCATGTTCAGGCTGGTGCCGGCATCGTTGCCGACAGCAATCCGGAATATGAGCAGCGTGAGTGTGAGGCAAAGGCTGGCGCGCTCATTGCCGCTGCGCGTGAGGCGGTAAGGGTCGCTGGCGAGGCGGGATTTGGTCAATGAGAGCTGTGCGGTCATGACAGTAGAGCAAACATCTGGGACGCGTGTGACGCTTACGCTGATTGGTATTCTGATCGCGGCCATGCTCTTCCTGTTTTACGGCCCAGAAGAAAGCCCCCAGATTACAACGCTGACCGCGCTCTTAGCTATTCCTGCGGCTCTGGGTGGCCTGGTCACGCAATATGTCGACCCATCTGGATCACGATCACCCATGGGCTGTTTCTTCTGGCCAACAATATTTTTTCTAACCATCACGGGTATTGCAGTTGCGGCTTTTGAAGAAGGCGCGGTCTGCCTTGTGCTGGTTATTCCGATCTGGATACCTGCGGCTATAGCTGGCGGATTGGTTCAGTATCTGAACGCCCGAAGACGGCGGCGACATACCAAACAATATCAGCACAGATTTTACGCTTCTAGCTGGTTGTTGCTCCCCCTGCTGTTGATGATTTGGGATCAAGTGTGGCCAGTCCATTGGACCAATGCCAGCGTGGAACGTTCAATTAAAATTGATGCGTCTCCAGAAAAAATTTGGCCTTATCTTGCCAGCATTCAAAATATTCGGGCGGACGAAGGCAAGGCGAATTTTACCCATGATATCGTCGGCATTCCTCGACCGACTGAGGCAATCCTTACCCGCGAAGTGGACAGAACCGTGCGAAAAGCGGTGTGGGGTAAATCCGCCCGATTTGAAGAAGTGGTGCAGTCGGCTGTCCCAAACCGCGAGATGGTTTGGACCTTTTCCTTTCCGGATACGTCGATTCAGGAACATACTGATCGGCATATCCCTCCCGCTGGTCCGTTTTTGAATATCGCATCGGGAAGCTATCGGCTTGAGCCGATTGCTCCAGATCGCACGAGGCTGGTTTTAACAACGCACTACCGCATGAGAGTAAGGCTGGTTGGCTATTTTCAATGGTGGGGCGAAAGATTGCTGGGCGATGTTCAAGACAATGTACTGGCAATCGTAAAGGACCGCGTTTCGGCGGATGTAGGGCTTAACCAATGATCCTCGTCATCGACAATTACGACAGCTTCACTTGGAACCTCGTCCATTATCTGATGGAGCTTGGCGCTGAGGTCGAAGTTGTCCGCAATGACGATATGTCCGCCGGACAGGCACTGTTGACAGGTGCGCAGGCCTTTCTCATATCACCCGGGCCAAAAACGCCGAATGAAGCGGGCGTGAGCCTTGAGCTCGTTGCGGCTTGCGCAGAGGCTGGAACGCCTTTGCTGGGCGTTTGCTTAGGCCACCAAACAATTGGCCAGCATTTCGGAGGTACCGTTGCACGCGGCGGACTGATGCATGGCAAAACATCGCCGGTCACACATGATGGCAGCGGATTGTTTGAAGGCCTGCCGTCTCCGTTTCAGGCAACGCGATATCATTCGCTTATCGTCGAAAACGTGCCGTCGAGCCTTGTCGTGAATGCAACGAGCGATGACGGTCATGTCATGGGCTTTCGCCACGCGACGCTGCCAATCCACAGCGTTCAATTCCATCCCGAAAGCATCGCCACCGAACATGGGCACGCGATGCTGGCCAATTTTATGCGCATTGCAGGTATGGCAGTGAAGGAAAGAGCATGAACCCCTTCGGTCCCCTGCCCGACCCGCAGCATCTGTTTGACCATGACGAGGCCGCACAGGCTTTTGCGGACATCCTTGATGCACGCGCCTCTGAAGATGAAATTCAGGCGTTCCTCGTTGCACTCACCGCGCGCGGCGAGACTATGGTGGAAATTGCCGCCGCTGCGCAATCGATGCGCGAACGGCTGATTCCCATTGATGCGCCCGAAGGTGCAATTGATGTTTGTGGCACGGGTGGTGACGGACATCACACACTCAATGTTTCTACCGCAGTTTCGATCGTGGTCGCAGCGTGCGAGGTTCCTGTTGCGAAACATGGCAATCGCGCGGCGTCATCAAAGGCGGGTGCGGCAGATACGCTCGAAGCCCTCGGCCTCGACATGGAACGCGCCGGACGCATGGCACAAGAGACGCTGAAAGACTTAGGCATTTGCTTTTTGTTCGCAGCCAACCATCATCCCGCGATGAAGCGTATTCAGCCGATCCGCCAACGCATTGGTCAACGCACGATTTTCAATCTGATGGGCCCGCTTGCCAACCCGGCACGCGTAAAACGCCAGCTGATCGGCATTGCCCGCCCTGCCTATGTCCCCGTTTATGCTGAGGCACTTCATCACCTTGGTACCGAACATTCGCGGATCATTTCAGGTGATGAAGGTCTTGACGAATTAAGCTTGGCCGGCGGCAACGAAGTCGCCGTGGTCGAACCCGAAGGTGTTCGCTTCCAACGTACCACCGCCGCTGACGCTGGCCTACCTGTGCATCCGGTTGACGCCATTCGCGGCGGCGATGCGCAGCATAACGCGGCTGAGTTACGCAAGTTGTTGCTGGGCGAACATGGCGCCTATCGCGACGCCGTTCTGTTCAATGCCGCGGAAGCTTTGTTGGTCGCCGGCGTAGTTGAAACCATGCCCGATGGCGTTGAAGAGGCCGCAGAGGCAATCGACAAGGGTCTTGCCAATGCGTTGCTGAACTGTTGGGTGAAATATTGATGACCGACAAGCTTGCGGAAATATGCGCGACCAAGCGCACGGAAGTCGCAGAACGAAAGCCAAAGGGCTTGTCGCACTGGCCTGCCCCGTCGCCGCCGCGTGGTTTCGAAGCGGCGCTGCGTTCCAAAAGCGCATCTGGCTTTGCGTTGATTGCGGAAATCAAAAAAGCCAGCCCGTCAAAAGGTCTGATCCGCGCAGATTTCGATCCTGCAGCACATGCAAAGGCCTATCAGGCGGGTGGCGCTGCTTGCCTGTCCGTATTAACCGACGCGCCGTATTTTCAGGGGCATGAGGATTATCTCATCGCTGCGCGCAACGCCTGCGACCTGCCGGTCATCCGAAAGGATTTCATGGTCGATCCATGGCAGTGCGCCGAGGCGCGCCAAATGGGCGGTGATGCGATATTGATTATCGTCGCGGCATTGGACGATGTTGCCATGGTCGAAATAGAAGATGCGGCTTTTGCCGAGGGGTTGGATGTCCTTGTGGAAGTGCATGATGAGGCCGAATTGGATCGCGCGCTCACTCATCTGAAATCAAAATTGGTCGGCGTGAACAACCGCAATTTGAAGACATTTGACGTCGATCTGGCGACTACCGAGCGTCTGGCAAAATATGTGCCTGCCGACATATTGCTTGTGTGCGAAAGCGGCATTTCGACGCATGCCGATTGCCAGCGCATGGCCACATCTGGGGTCAACACGTTCCTCGTCGGCGAAAGCCTCATGCGTAACGCCGATGTTAAACTTGCCACTCAAAGGTTATTGACCGGACATGGCTGATCTCACGCATCTGGGTGCTGATGGTTCCGCACATATGGTGGATGTGTCGGCCAAGGCCGATACGGCCAGAGAGGCTATCGCTGAAGGACGCATCACTATGTCCGCAGAAGCCCTTGACGCTGTGCGCGATGGCAATATCAAAAAAGGCGATGTGCTTGGGACCGCGCGGATTGCCGGCATCATGGCCGCGAAAAAGACGAGCGAGCTCATACCGCTTTGCCACCCGCTCATGCTGTCCAAAATTGCCATCGCGTTTGAATTTGAAGACCATGGCATCCGGGCAGAGGCGCGTGTGCGCTTAAATGGTCCAACGGGTGTCGAAATGGAGGCTTTGACCGCTGTGTCGGTTGCCTTGCTCACGTTTTACGACATGGCCAAGGCGCTCGATAAGGCGATGGTGATTTCCGACATACGATTGCTGTCCAAAACGGGCGGCAAATCGGGCGATTGGCACGCATGATTTCGGTCGCCGAAGCGCAGGCCAGATTATTGGCGCTGGCTTCGCCATTGCCGTCTGTCGAACTGGAACTCACCAAGGCTGCGCGGCATTATCTGCATGGCGCGCTCCGTGCGACACGCACACAACCTGCGGCTGATCTCTCCGCGATGGATGGATACGCTTTATCATCTGCTGCGTTTCCCGGGCCTTGGCACGTTATCGGCGAGAGCGCCGCAGGGCGGCCCTTTGCGGGCGTATTGGAACATAACCAAGCCGTGCGCATCTTTACGGGTGCGCATGTCCCCGCTGGCGCAGATGCCACCTTAATCCAGGAAGATGCTTCGCGGGACGGCGACACGCTGATGGCTACGGCGAAGGATGCACTTGCACCGGGCATGCATATTCGCACGGCGGGTGGCGATTTTTCATCCGGCGATACGGTTCTCGCGACAGGCACTATGCTGGAGGCTGGACCCTGCGCTCTGGCAGCTATGGCCGGCCACGGCTCCGTTCAGGTTGGCCGTTGGCCGCATGTAACGATTGTCGCGACAGGCGACGAGCTTCTGCCCGCAGGCATACAATGCAGTTCGGCGCAAATACCATCATCAAACAGCACGATGCTGCATGCGATGTTATCAAACCTGCCATGCGAAATCACGGATGCGGGCATAATTCCCGACCGGTTGAATGAGCTGGAAACACGCCTTAGCGCACTCGCATCAACCACCGATATTATCGTCACAACGGGTGGCGCGTCGGTTGGCGACCACGATTTGGTCCAGGCTGCGCTGCGCAATGTTGGCGCAGATATGGACTTTTGGAAGGTTGCAATGCGACCCGGGAAACCCGTTATGGCGGGAAAAGTCGGCAACACAATAGTTCTCGGTCTGCCGGGCAATCCGACTTCTGCATTCGTAACGGCGTTTCTGTTCCTGCTGCCTCTGATACGGTATATGGCGGGAAGCCTTTCGCCGCTCCCCGAAATCTTTGAAGCCAAGACCACCAACGCATTAGCTATGGGCGGAAGCAGGGCAGAATATGTGCGAGGAAAGGTCGAAGACGGAGCCATTACCCCATTTAACACCCGCGATAGCGGATTGGTCTCGCCGCTATCGCAAAGCAATGCGCTGATTATCCGTGATGTATATGCACCTGCCACGGCCACAGATGCGGTTGTTCAATATCATCGGTTGTTTTGAGCGCGGCGCGCTTACCGGGCACAAATGTTCTTGACTTAACCCCATTTGTTCTCTAATCGTTCTTCTCATGTTCAACATGATGGAACCCTGAATATGCTCACAGCCAAACAGCATGAACTGCTTGTGTTCATTAACCAGCGACTTGATGAAAGCGGTATTTCCCCCTCATTCGAAGAAATGAAGGAAGCGCTGGATTTGAAAAGCAAGTCAGGTGTGCATCGGTTGATTGGTGCTTTGGAAGAACGCGGCTTTATCCGCCGTCTTGCAAACCGCGCCCGTGCACTCGAAGTGATGAAGCTACCCGACGGCGGCAACTTGCGCAGCGATAATGTTACCAAGCTGACGCCCGCGGTTGCCAGCAACAAGGCGCAGGTCCATTTGCCGGTGGCTGCAAATGACGTCATGGAAATCCCACTGCATGGCAAAATCGCTGCCGGTGTCCCAATTGAAGCTTTGGAAGGTCAAAGTTCCTTGTCCGTCCCCATGGCGCTGTTGGGGGCTGGCGAGCATTATGCGCTCGAAGTTTCCGGCGACTCGATGATCGAGGCGGGGATATTCGATGGAGATTACGCGCTTATCCGTAAAGCCACGACCGCGCGCGATGGAGAGATTGTGGTAGCACTGGTTCACGGTGAAGAAGCAACACTTAAATATCTGCGCCGCGAAGGCCAGAAAATCCGTTTGGACCCCGCCAACAGCGCCTATGAGCCGCAATATTATGAACAGCATGAGGTTGAGGTTCAGGGTAAGCTAGCGGGCCTGTTGCGCAGATATCATTGATTTAAATCTGCGTTCTGCTGCGCGGCTTTGGCCGCTTGAACCCATGGCATATGCGCTCGGTTTTCGTTAGCTGTTATCACGCGTCGGTCTGCCAAATAAAAAGCGAGGCCTCCGGTATTTTCCAGCAGCGCGCGGTCGGCTTTGATCCATTTGGGGCGGCAGCTTTGCGGCAACCATCGGTCACTAATGACAATGTCGACGCGCTTGCAGGCCGCAGCCATCTCCATGGCGGGCACTTGATAGGCTGTGCGCGTTGCCAATATGGTCCAGGTCCGGTTGTACGCAACAATCGATATAACGCAGTTATCGGATGTGCAGTTTGCGCCCGGCCATTCTGCTATCGGAGTGGCAACAGCATTGCTTCCGGCTTTTTCGGAGATCATGTCCCGAACAAAATCGCCAGCCTTTCCGCGCAGTAGCGAGATTTTTCCGTCAGCTGTGACGAGAGCCAGATGTTTTCCATCACCCGTGACCAATATATCGGGCCGTGGCGCCAATATCATTCCGGAAATGCCGAGTAGGAATATAGGAATGCCGACATAACGGATGTGCGTTTGAAGCAGGCCAAATAGCAGCGCCCCCGCCCAGAATGCCGCGTAAGACCAGATTGGCATTTCAGGCATCATCGAAACCGCGCCGGGTAGACCGCTCACAAAATGTGCCAACGCCAATATCGCGGCAATTCCTTGTCCGGCCAGCCACCAGAACGGCAAGCCAAGCCCGACCAAATCGAAAGCAAGTGCCAATGCTTCCAACGGCATAATAACAAAGGTGGTCATGGGTATAGCGACCACATTCGCGAAGGCACCATAAAGTCCTGTCTTATGAAAATGAAACAACGCGATCGGGGCCAAGACTATTTCGATGGCGAGACCTGTGAGCACAAGTGAAGCTACGCCCCGGGCAAGTCGATATCGGGTCGGCTCGTCACGCCGTTCGGTAAACCGCTTCACCAATGCCAGTTCATGAACGATGACAATCGTGGCCACGGCCGCGAAACTGAGTTGAAAACTAGGTCCGG
This sequence comes from Sphingomonadaceae bacterium PASS1, assembly GCA_002255985.1. GTDB lineage: Bacteria > Pseudomonadota > Alphaproteobacteria > Sphingomonadales > Sphingomonadaceae > Sphingorhabdus_B. The sequence continues at coordinate 59,627 of NKIR01000007.1, read as the reverse complement.
CCAATGCCTCAGGCCAGAATAGCGGCATAATCGACGCGCCAAATGCAACCAGACGCAAGGTGAGCGCCTCCCTGCCTAGAGCCAGTGCAACGAGGACCAGAATCGCTGCAATGCAGGATCGTATCGTCGGCACCTCTGCACCCGTTAGAAGCGTGTACGCCAGCGCACCCATTGCGGCGGCTGCCGCGGCACAGATTGGCACTGAAATCCGCAAGGCAAGCCATGACGAAAATGACAGCAATCGGCTAACCGCGAAGAAAATAAATCCAACGACTGCCGTTACGTGAAGCCCGCTGATCGAGAGCAGATGCGCCAATCCGCTGTCACGCATCGCTTGTGCATCCGCCTCGCGTATGTGCCCCTGATCCCCCGTCACAAGCGCCGCGCCAATTGCGCCGGCATCAGGCGGTATGGATGTAAAAATATGCTGCGTGAGTTGCGCCCGCTTTGCCGACAACATCGCATTGGATTTTGCGGGCTCAATCAACGTTACGCGTCCCAATGCAGAGCCAGTCGCACCGATCTTTTGAAACCATGCCCTACGCGCAAAATCATACCCGCCGGGCAAAGTTGGGCCAGCAGGTGGCATCAATCTCGCCCGCAATCTAATGACCGCGCCTGTTTGGAATGTTGATTGATATTGCTCGGGCGTAAGATTTACGCGAACAACTGGCGGCAATCCGGCATCCACGTTCGTGGCAAGCCGCAGCCGGACAACCTCGCGCGCTGTGATATTCTCTACGGCTTCAATCCGCCCATAAAATTCCCCGATCCAAACCTTGCCCAGCACGGGTTGGTCCACGGCCGCCGATTTCAGACTAATCAAAGCAAAACCAAGCAACATGCTGACTGCAGCGATCCCTAAAAACTGGCGGATGCGGCTATGTGGTTTGGCCGACAACGCAAACAGCCCAACCGCGAGTGCCAGTAACAGTAATCTTGAAATTGCCGAAGTTCCGTAAAATTGCCAAATGGCGACCCCAACTCCTATGCCAACCGGTAACCAAAGGGGTAACTGATCGCGCTCCCGATCAAGCGCGTTTTCGAGGACGTTCGACCACGGATGCCCTGCACGTCCACCGGGCAAATTGTTGATGGTCAAAATGTGCGATATCCCCACCACAATCACTGTGTACCATCAATATGGAGCGTAGCAAATAACGCTCTCATTTTTGCCTATGGTTTGCCTTGACGGCCGCTAAATTTGCCACCATTGGGCTAGCCAACAACAAAGCCATTTTCTCCCCATGAAATAGTGGCATTTGTAGGGCCGAAAGCAGTCGCAAACGACGTTTTGAGCGTCCTGTGTCTTAAACGGAAATATGCCCGGTTGGGCAGCCCGCGATATCGGGTAGCAATGTATGGAGTTTAAAAATGGCCGAGAATAACGCAACTCTTACCGTTGGCGAAAGCAGCTTTGAATTGCCGATCATGAAGGGTTCGGAAGGACCCGACGTAATCGACATCCGTAAATTATATGCCGTATCGGATCATTTCACCTTCGACCCTGGCTTCACGTCGACCGCAAGCTGCGAATCCGCGTTGACGTTCATTGACGGCGACGAGGGCATTCTTTTGCACCGTGGTTATTCCATCGAGGAACTTTCCGAGCAGTCCAGCTTCATGGAAGTATCTTATCTGCTGCTGAACGGTGAACTGCCAAACAAGGCGCAGCTTGATCATTTCAGCTACACGATTTCACGCCACACGATGCTGCACGAGCAGTTGGCAACATTTTATCGTGGCTTCCGCCGGGACGCACACCCAATGGCGATTATGTGCGGTGTCGTCGGCGCACTATCAGCATTTTATCACGATTCGACCGATATCAGCGACCCAACGCATCGCATGATTTCCAGCCATCGTTTGATTGCCAAAATGCCGACGATCGCCGCAATGGCTTATAAATATTCCGTTGGTCAGCCATTTGTCTATCCCGACAATAGCCTGTCCTATACCGGTAACTTCCTGCGTATGACCTTTGGCGTTCCTGCCGAAGAATATGTTGTGAACCCGGTCATTGAACGCGCGATGGACCGGATTTTCATCCTCCATGCCGACCACGAACAAAATGCTTCGACATCGACCGTCCGTCTTGCGGGTTCATCGGGCGCCAACCCGTTTGCATGTATTGCTGCCGGCATTGCCTGCCTTTGGGGCCCAGCGCATGGCGGGGCAAACGAAGCCGCACTCAACATGCTGCGCGAAATCGGCACGCCGGACCGCATTCCGCATTACATCGAGCGCGCCAAGGACAAGAACGATCCCTTCCGCCTCATGGGCTTTGGACATCGTGTATATAAAAACTACGATCCGCGCGCGTCAGTCATGCAGAAAACTGTGCGTGAGGTTCTGACCGAGCTCAATATTACCGACCCGATCTTCGATGTTGCGATGCAGCTTGAAGAAATGGCGCTAAACGACCCATATTTCATCGAAAAGAAGCTGTTCCCGAACGTTGACTTCTATTCCGGCATCATTTTGTCGGCGATTGGTTTTCCGACGGAAATGTTCACCGTATTGTTCGCACTGTCCCGCACTGTGGGCTGGGTCGCGCAATGGAATGAAATGATTTCCGATCCGGCACAAAAAATCGGTCGCCCGCGTCAATTGTACACAGGTCCAAACCACCGCCCTTATCCGGGCCTCGACCAGCGTTAATTATTGTGGAAGGCGGAGCGTGAATTTCGCGCCTCCGCCTTTTGCAGCCGCAACGGTGAGGTCGCCGCCCATCGCGCGTGCCAAGCGTCGTGATATATAGAGGCCGAGCCCGCTTCCTCCATCGCCAGTGCGTCCCAAGCGTTCAAATTTGGCAAATATGCGTTCATAGTCTTCGGTGCCAACGCCTGCCCCCTGATCGGCGACGGATATATATGCCGATCCACCCTCGGCGCCGACTTCCACCTGAACCTCAGTCCCATCGGGCGAATATCGGATCGCATTGGTGATAAGGTTCAGCATTACCTGCAGCACGCGCCTGAATTCGGCTGTCGCCGGAACATATGTTTGGTCGTCGGGCACCAAGAGCGTGATACTGTGATCTGCTGCCTTTAACGCAAGCAAACCAGCAGCACGCCGCGCAACATCTCCCAGTTCGATATCGTCCTTTGCCGTAGAAAAGCCCGGTCGCTCGACGGCCTCTAAATCGCCCAGATCTTCAACAAGAGCGGTGAGGTGCCGAGCCGCATTTGCAATATCGCTAGCATATGATGCATAGTTTTCACGAATTGGGCCCAACAATTCGCTACCAATCGTTTCGGCATTCGCAATGATACGGTTCAGCGGCTGCCGCAGAACTGGAGCAAGCTGTTTGCCAAAAAGAGCGCCCGAGGATGATCCAGCGGCTCCGGCAAAGTTAGCAGCTTCAACGTTATCATTCTGCGCAAAAAACAAAGTGTAACCAGAGAGCTCACCTTCAGTATTTCGTTCGGCCTGCCCCCACACCAGTAAATTACCGTCGTTGACGGTACGAACGCTCCGACGCGTGACCGGGAGAAATTTTTCAACATCTTGCAATGCAGGAACGACGTTAGGACCAAAAAGTCGGCCGAGCATAGCTTTAGATGAGGAACCAAAATCTGTGTTTTTTACAATGTCTTCAACTGGCCCGCGGGCGTCAACAAGGCGCAAGGCTTGATCAAATCTTAACCTGACTGGTTCGTGATCTTGATCGGGCCATACATCACGCAACTTTGTCCTATCCGCAACATTATCAATTTTGCGCCAGCTCAAGATGGAAAGTTTAACGTCCTTTTCAAAAGGCTCGGCTTCCACCCAAAGTTCAAGAGTGTCTGCACCGTCCGCCACCCGAACAGCGCGGGCGAGCCGCATCCGAAGACTTGCGACCATTTGTGTAAGGCCAAACAAAGCTGGGCACGCAAGTGTGCCCCCAAGCTCGCCCCCTGCCCGCATATGAAGCTGCTGCAAAGCGTCGTCCGCACGCAGCAAGATACCGACCGACGACACCTCGCCTGTGATAGCGCGCGTTAAAGGCTCTGCAGCATTCATATTTTGCCAAAGCTTAAAGATAACGCCCGGGCCGCAGACCAATTGCTGAGCTGCTCGCGCGCCATTTCAGGAATGAAATGCAGATACTCCGCTTCAAAGAGCGCCGCTTCCCGGGGAGAGAGTATCTGAGCTCTCAAATCGATCATAGTCTTCAGGGCAGCGCCCTTGGGAACGCCTGCGGCTGCCAACATGACCATCATTGGAAATGCAGACTCAAAATCTATCAACCGAAGTATATGATCATGTACAATATTCAGGTCCGCGCTGAGATGGGCCACAAAAAGATGGATCCCGGCATGATGTGGATTCGACAGCGAATCGCGATCTTCCGCACCTAAAAAGTGCACAATTTTTCGCGCGGATGCCGGGGCTGTCCGTGCCTCGTCATAGCTTGCAATCAACGCGCGCGCGCTATTGATGATCTGATCAGACCGGCTTCCCGACAACACCTCAAACGCGGCGACAATCCGCCAACATACTTTATACAAAAGCTCAGGCGGCAGCGTCAGAAAAGATCGGCCCTGCGACCGCAACTGCAAGCTATCCGCAGCAAGCAACGCTTGTGCTGCTTCCTTGACGCATTTGTCGGTATGATCCAGCAGATCGACAGCCAATTGGGAAAACCCGCCCCCAAGCCGTGCCGTCAAATTGTCTTCAGCAACACGGGCTAGCGCGAAATCAACAATGTCGGTTTCCCGCAAAAACCCGGACCGGGCAAGCAATGGACCGGTAATCGATTCCTGGGCGGCCCCCTGCAGCCTTGCCTCAATGTCTCGCACAATTTGCAACAGCTTGACCGAAACTGCGCTTATCGTCGCCTCGGATGGTGTGTGTATCGCTGATGGAAGTATAGTGGATGCAACGTCTTGGCACAGGGCATCTACATCACGTGCATGTGCGCAAGCGATTGAGAGCAAATCATCTTGAGGGCCAAGTAAACCGTCCAAAGCCTATCCAGTGCTGTCCATGGCGGCCGTTATAGGTTTTTTCGGTTAACGGCGCTTTAAGGCTGATCTGCCTTTTTATCTGGGCCGCTATCATAGCATGCAAACATAAACGCGCTTAACTGCGCTACCATAATCCATTGCAGCGCATTCGTGAAATCGAGACCGGCAGTGCCAACTAAGGCCAAAATGGACAGCAAAGCTGGCGACCGCAGGAGCCCGTCCGCCCAACGCGGCAACACGATACGCATGCTAATCCATGCAATGGATGCCACCGCGAACGCCGCAAATAGGCCGTCATTCGTGTAAGAGGTGTCCATATACGCCGCGCCAAACATCGCGATGACAAGCAGCGCTAAGGTGACAGACGTCAGGCTGGGCATTTTTCCTTGCCCGTTCAGATCGTCAGTCGTTGTAAGGCGTAGAGAATTGGTTGCAACCGCTCCTAACGCAGCGCCGGTTGCTGCTAGATCAAAGCCCGACACCCCTAGCGCCACAGCGCCCAACGCAAAAATCGGACCAGCAAGTTTGACAAGATTCAGTGCGATCGGACTTTGCCATATAATCGGAATCAATTTTGCGGATACTGGACCCAAAACCCTAGCTTCAACAACGCCCGGCTGACTTAAAACCCGCCTGCGTAAAATTTGTTTGTTCAGCTGGACAAAATCCTGCGGACCTTGGACGATGTTCAAGGTTCCGTTGTTGACATGTTGTTGCGACAAAAGTTTCAACGGCACATTCGCGAGGATGGCTTGCCGCAGCAGCGAGGAAATGATGCTCCAGTCTTGAGGTAGATCTTTCAGCATCGCTATCGTGCTGGCACCTACAATTGAGATACCAGCCCAGCGCGTATTCAAATCGATGCGCTCAAAAAGGCTATTCTCGTCGCGGCCGTCCACTGTAGCCACGAAGTTGTCAGTCGATTTCGAAAGCGTTTCAACAAAGTCAGGCTGCACATATAACTGCCCTGACTGAACCCAAATGCGATCGTCTAGCTTCAAATAGTGCTGAATATCCGCACCCGTACGTACGAAATCGACAAAGACATTTTGTTGGCGAAATCGGTCTGCCAAGGCCAACATTGCCCCATCGACATTCTCCACTTCAACGAGAAACCGTGTAATGCCAACGCGGCAAAGTGTTTTGATCTGATACTCCACGAGTGAACCGCCCGCCAACTCGGTATTCGCCTTGTCATTGGGCGTTCGCGCCGCGGATACATCTCCGCCTGTGACGGAGAGCAAAGCCACAGACAGCTTTTCCGGAATGCGAGTAGACACCATAGGCCAGATATGAAGGTTAGGTATCTTTTGCCAATGAAAATCTACAAAAACGGACAATCATTGAACAATGAAATGTTCGATATCGCATATAGCCTTGTTGAGTTTGCGAATAACGACAGGATCACCGGGCGCACCTTCGCTTGCTTCGTCAGCCAGAGTCATGAGGTGTACGGCGTCAAAGCTTGCCGCCAAACCTTTTAAGCGCCAGCAGGAATACTGCCAATTCGCATCGCAACGCGACCGCGATAACAGGCTAATTTGACGCTTTGCGCTCTCAACGAAGGACAAACGCAGTTCCGCCATTAAGGATGCATCATCCCCGACTGCAGCCTTCAACGCTGTGTCAAATGAGCCATGATCCAACGACATTCTTCGCGTTTACATCACATAGTGTTAAGTTTGCGTTTCTCTCTCGCAATAATATGGTAAATAAAGGATTATGACCACTCGTTCAAAAATCGTCGGCTTGACGCAGCATATTTCAGACCAATCCTCGCACAACGATGTCGTGGAGGAAACGAACGCGACGGAGGAACTGCTTCCGGACGACGTCTATTCAGATAATTACGTTGACGAGTATGAACTTCAAGAACCGCGGCGTAGTGCTCTCGCATATGTGTTACCGGCTTTGCTTATCCTTGCATTCGCGGGCTGGACTGCATTTTTCGCACTGACATATTGGCCTGAGGCGCAAACCGGCCTCAACAATAATCGGGTTGTTGAGCTCATTGTGAATTGGGCCGTCCCCGCTTTATTGATCGCCGTGTCGTGGTTGTTGATGATGCGTAATAGCAGCCGCGAAGCTACTCGATTTGGCAATGTAGCGGCGTTATTGCGCAACGAAAGCGTTGCATTGAACCAGCGGATGCGTACAGTGAACGAAGAAATTTCCTTAGCGCGGGAGTTTTTATCGCAAAATGCACGCGATCTGGAGTCGCTTGGACGCCAGTCATCGCAGAAATTGATGGATTCAGCACAAGTGCTTACAGCCGCGCTTGCCGACAGCGACGAAAAAGCAAAGATCCTTGAGGCTGTAAGCCAAACCGCAAACACGAATTTGGAGCAACTTCGCAAGCATTTGCCTGTCGTCACAAGCGCAGCGAAAGATGTTACCAACCAGATCGGAAGCGCTGGTAACAACGCCCAGATCCATATCAAAGAGCTGATCGCATCTTTGGAACGCGTCAGCGATGCAGGAAAATCTGTTCACGACTATATTGACGGCGTTGAAGTGCGCGCGGACGATATGGCGGTTAAATTAGAACAGTCGCTCAGCAGCAGTGCAAAATTGCTCGACGTTCGAAGTACCGAAGCGCTCGACCGGAGCGCCGAAATGGCGACCTTGATGGACAGCGCAACGCAAGCCATAGCCAACGGTATCGCCAAGGCATCAGGTGACATCGACTCGATATTCACAGATAGTCAGGAACATATAAAGTCGAGCCTTACGGAATTGCGGCAGGCACTTGGCGAAGTTGGTAGCCAGACTGAACAGGAAAAAGCGCGCATTGGTGCTATGATTGCGACGATTAGCGCGCACATTCATTCAAGCGCGGAGCAGATTTCAGAGGTTGATCGCGTTGCAACCGAACAAACTTCGAAGCTGGCCTTTGCCGTATCCGCATTGGGAGAAAGCACACGTTCCGTTGGCTCTGCACTAACCAACAACCAACTTATTACCCAACAACTGATTGAACAGTCCCACAAGCTGCTGGAGTCGCTTGGCACAGCAAATCATGAAATCAGCGAGACCATTCCTGCAGCCATGGATGTCCTCAGCGTCCAATTGTCCGATGGCGTCGCGCAGATAAAGTCCGCTTTATCAAACGCGGAATCGCTTGAGGAATTGAGTGGCAGCATGCTTGAGAAGCTGAATGGGCTGGAGCAGCTCATTGCGACCCAGCGCGACTCTGTGGACGCACTCATGAGCCAGAGCGATGCCCATTTTGCCGCCCGCCATGAACAAGTTGATGCGCTTGGGTCTTCGCTGCGACAGACACAATCGCTTCTTCAGGAAATGTCGGACGAAGCAAATGGCCAACTTGTGACCGCATTGCTGCGTGTCCGCGAATCCACACGCGCTGCTGCGGAAAGCAGCCGGAAGATATTGGATGATGAACTTGCCCATATTTCCGAGCAGCTGACCGAGCAGAATCGAACCGCTCTTGCCAATGCATTGGATGCGCAAGTTGCATCTATGAATGCTGCCGTTCAGGAAGCGATTGACCGCAATGTAGAGCTATCCGAAGCTGCGTCCGGTCTGGTCGTCAAGCAGCTGGCCGAGCTGGGTGAAATGACCACGAGTCTTGAAAGCCGTATTGCCGATAGCAAAAACAGTTTTGAATCGGTTCATGATGACAGCTTCGCCCGTCGCATGGTGTTGTTGACGGAATCGCTGAATTCCACGGCAATCGATGTTGCCAAAATATTGTCGAACGACATCACCGACACCGCATGGGCGTCATATCTCAAGGGCGACAGAGGCGTGTTTACGCGCCGTGCCGTGCGCCTCCTCGATTCTGGAGAAGCAAAGATCATCGCCAATCATTATGGCGATGACAGCGAATTCCGCGAGCATGTGAATCGCTATGTGCACGATTTTGAAGCCATCATGCGCCTGTTGCTCAGCACACGTGATGGCAACGCCATTGGCGTCACGCTTTTGTCGTCCGATATCGGTAAACTATATGTTGCGCTTGCCCAAGCAATCGAACGGCTGCGGAACTGAACCTTAAACAGGCCTATCTATCAGCCAGTCAAAACTGTGGCGGTCAACCCAGCCATAGACATAATTGGCGTAATATAGCCCGAACAGCGCGGCGGATAACAATGTTGTCCGCAAAACAATTGTGCCGGGTTTAAAATTACCGGGGGCGCTGTCGGCTTGTCCGGGTACTTTGGGTAGCCCTAGTTCCTCATGCGTACGCACACCGATGGGAAGAATGACAAACGCGGTCATCACCCAAAAAAGCACGTAAATAGCGACAATTGATGTCCAGTTCATGCTGTCTCCAATATCATCACATCAACTATAGGTTTTTTGCCCGTCCAGCTGACGGCTACACGGCGAACGGCCAAACGAACGGATTCGCGCAGCTTTTCATAATCCCCACGATTGTCCTTAATCGCCTTTACGGCAGCGGTCGTCGCTTCGTCGATAAAATCATCCAAATCTTCTTCGATGGGAACGCCATGCAAGCGGATTTCCGGGCTGCCCAGCAATTTGTCATTCGCACCAAGCGCAAACGCGACCGAAATCAATCCGTACCACGACATCCGCCGGCGTTCGTTCAACGTTGCACCGTCCGCCGCGATGATGGTGTCACCATCGAGGATGAGACGACCAGTACGTTCCTTGCCGATCGTCTTCGGTTCGCCAGGGGCCAAACGCACGACGTCACCATTCGACTGCACGACAGTCTTTGGAACACCATGCGCACGCGCGAAACGCGCCTGCTCAGCCATATGCCGGCGTTCGCCATGCACTGGGACGAGGATTTCAGGCCGGATCCAATCATATAGAGCCGCCAGTTCCGGCTGGCCTGGGTGACCCGATACATGGACATGTGCCTGCTTTTCGGTAACCGTCAGAATGTTGCGCTCCGCCAGCTTGTTCATAATGATACCGATTGCGATTTCATTGCCCGGGATCTGCTTGGACGAGAAGATGACGGTGTCGCCCTCCTCCAGCTTCACGGGATGATTGCCTTCTGCAATCCGCGCCAGTGCAGCGCGGGCTTCGCCCTGCCCGCCTGTCGCGACAACCATGACTTCGTGGCGCGCGAGGCTATCCACTTTTTCCATATCAATGGTTTTGGGCAGGTCTTTCAAATAGCCATTGGCCTGCGCCGCCTCAAGAATTCGGTGCAGCGAGCGACCCGCAAAGCACAACGTCCTCCCGCTCTCGCGCGCAACTTCACCCAACGTCTGCAATCGGGCCGCATTGGAAGCGAAAGTTGTAACCACAACCCGGCCCTTCGCGGCCTTGACGGACTTTAACAGGTCGTCCTTAACACTGCCTTCGCTGCCGCTATTTTCAAGATTGAAGACGTTGGTGGAATCACACACCATCGCCAATATCCCCGTGTTCCCAATCGCGGTTAGCGCGTCGGCGGTCGCGGGGCGGCCCAAGACAGGCCGTTCGTCCAATTTCCAGTCGCCGGTATGGAAAATCTTCCCGTAAGGCGTGGTGATCAAGCACGCGCTCATTTCTAGGATGGAGTGCGCCAGCGTCACAAATTTAAAATCGAACGGTCCCATGGAGAATGCGCCTTCCATGGGAATGACGTTCAGCTCCACAATATCGGCGATGCCTTCTTCCTCAAGCTTGCCGCGAATGAGCGTTGCTGTGAATGGCGTCGCATATAAAGGCACGCCGAGGTCAGCGGCAAAATAGGCTACGGCGCCAATATGGTCTTCATGACCATGCGTCAGTACGATACCCAAAAGGTCTTTTTTGCGTTTCTCGATAAATTCTAGATCTGGAAGCACGAGGTCAATGCCGGGATACTCTGAATTGGCAAAGGTGAGGCCAAGGTCGACCATCACCCACTTGCCATCGCAACCATATAAATTGACGTTCATGCCAATTTCATTTGACCCGCCAAGAGCAAGGAAAAGCAGTTCATTTTTTGGGGTCGTCATTATGTTTTTTCTCTATTCCTGTACAAAAGCGCCAGCCCCCGCAGCGTCAAATCGGGTTCTACCCGGTCAAATAAATGGCCATGTTGCTGAAACAAGATCGCCAAACCGCCGGTTGCAATGACCGATACCGGTTCGCCAATTTCATTCTTCATTCGGGCAATCATTCCCTCGATCATTGCCACATAGCCCCAATAGATACCAATCTGCATTTGTCCAACAGTGGTTGTGCCAATGACACTTTCATTCGGCGGTGGTTCGATTGCAATTCGCGGCAGCATCGCCGCTGCGCCATATAAGGCATCAAGCGACAGGTTGACGCCGGGCGCGATGCTTCCGCCCCGATAAGAGCCATCGGGGCCAATATAATCAAATGTCGTCGCCGTGCCGAAGCTGACCACGAACTTATGCCCGTCTGCGAGCGCATGTGCCGCAATGGCATTCACGGCGCGGTCTGCGCCAACCGACTGTGGTTCAGCAACACGCAGCTGAATGCCCCAAGCAACAGCCCCGCGCCCAGCGACAAGGGCTTCACACCCAAAATAGCGCGTCGCCAAAAGCTGTAGATTGTGCAGCGCACGCGGCACGACGGTCGCGATGATAACCGCGTCGATATCCGAACGCTTGAACCCCGCCATCTGGATCAGTTGATCCAGCCAAACCGCATATTCATCGGCAGTGCGGCGTGCGTCTGTGGCGATGCGCCAGCGGTGCAATATCTCGCCGCTGTCGTCGACCAAAGCAAACTTCGCGTTGGTATTACCCGTGTCTATTGCGAGCAACATCGCCCACCCCTTTACACTAGAAAAACATCTGCTGCGTGAATGGCACGAATTGCGCCGTCCGCCAAGCTAAGCCGCAGCGCACCCTGATCGTCCAAGCCTTGAAAAAGCCCATGCAATTCTTCGCCATCCGGCAATCGCGCCGACAGTGCTGTTCCACGCGGATGCGCACATTCTTCCCATTGCCGGATAATCGGTCCCGTGCTCGACAGCCGCCAGATCGTCAGATACCGCGCAAAGGCATCGGCGACGATTTCCACGCTCGACTGCGCGTCAGGTGGTGTTGCACCGAGCGCACGCAAGTCTGACACTTTGCGGTCAAGATTTTCCGGATGCCAAACCAGGTTCAGCCCAATGCCAACAATGACCGCATCGGCCGATCGTTCCAACAATATCCCACACAATTTGGACCCATCGCGCGAAAGAATGTCATTTGGCCATTTCAGGGAAATATCGACATGCGGCGCGATCTGCCGGATAGCATCGAACACGGCCAACGCCGTTACAAAAGCCAGGCTGGCTGCCGCAGGGTCGGTATCGCGCAAACGAACGATGGTGCTCGCGAACAGATTGCCCTTTGGGCTTTCCCAGCTGCGGCCGAGACGACCTCTGCCGCCGTCCTGCGCATCAGCGCGAAGCCATAATCCTTCAGGGGCGCCTTGCGCCGCGCGCGTCAACAAATCCGCGTTCGTTGACCCTGTGAGCGTAACCTCTTCGAATATCAGCGTCAGAACAGCGCCTTTGCTGCAACGGCTGTCCAAACACCAAGTACGGGAATGGCAAAATAACCAAGCGGTGAGTTCGCCGCAGCAAGAATACCGCCAGTCCAGACCAATACCTTGTCATCGCTTTCGGCGATCACATCGACCGCGTCATCAAAATACATCACTTTGACAACCTTAAGGTAGTAGAATGCGCCAATAACCGAAGCCGAGATGCCAATGACGGCCAATGGCAGCAGGCCGGCGGCGACAGCAGCATTGAATACAACCAGCTTACCCCAGAAACCGAACAATGGCGGAATGCCCGCGAGGCTGAACATGAAAATGGCAAAGGCTGCGGCAAGTCCGGGACGAGTCTTGGACAAGCCAGCGATATCGGAAAATTCTTCGCGATAGTTGCCGTCTTTGTCCTTCAACTGCATCAAGCACACAAAGCCGCCGAAGGTCATGGCCACATAAATAGTCAGATAGACAAGCATGGCAGCGATGCCCTGCTCTGTTCCGGTGGCAAGACCGATGAGGATGAAGCCGACATTGTTGATCGAGCTGTACGCCATCAGACGCTTGAGGTTTTGCTGACCAATTGCGCCAACCGCGCCGATGATGATCGACATCAAAGCAACCGCAATAATGATTTGCTGCCACACCAGAACCTGCGAACCAAATGCCTCAAGAACAATGCGCATCAACAAAGCGATGGCTGCAACCTTTGGTGCGCTCGCAAAAAACGCGGTGACGGGCGTGGGTGCACCTTCGTAAACGTCGGGCGTCCACATATGGAATGGCGCGGCGCTAATCTTGAATGCCAATCCGGATAGGATGAACACGATACCAAAGATAAGGCCAAGGCCGACTTCCTTGTCCATCGCCAGGCCGATTGCGGCAAAGTTGGTCGAACCGGCAAAGCCATAGACCAAGGATGCGCCGAAAAGCAGCATGCCGCTCGCAAGACCGCCAAGGACGAAATATTTCAGGCCCGCTTCGGCCGAACGGCCATCCGAGCGCACGAAGCTTGCAAGGACGTAGGCCGAGAGGCTTTGAAGCTCCAGACCGATATATAATGAAATCAGGTCCGTCGCCGATACCATCACGCCCATGCCAATGCAGGAAAGCACGATGAGAACCGGATATTCAGCGCGCATCGCGCCTGCTTTCTCCAAGAACCGCGGGGCAATGGTCAGAGAAACAGCCGCGGCAATATAAATCAGCAGCTTGGAGAAATTGCCGAAAGCATCATTCACCATCAAACCATCAAAGGCCGACGCGCTGGAGCCCGAACCAAGCAAACTTACGGTCAAAGCAGCGGCGGCGCCCAGAGCAGCAACAGCCAATATGCTGATGAGGCGTCCGGCCTGATCCATCCAGGCAGCCAACAAAAGCAATGCAAGCGCGGAGAAACTGAGAATAATCTCAGGACGCACCAAGGAGAGCGAAGCATTAAGTTCCATTATTAATGGCTCCCCTCAGCCACGTCTTTTTTAGGTTCATGAGCAACGCGAAAGCGCGCTGTGGTCGGATCGACCGCCATCAATTTACTGTCGCCAGCTGGAGCCGCCCGTTCAATACGATCAACAATTGTTGCAACATCGCGGCGAATGGGGGCGAGGAATGTTTCAGGATATACGCCCATCCACAACACAACGATCGCAATCGGCGCAAGCAACCACATTTCACGGCCGCCAATATCCTGCATCGCGGCCGCGTCTGCATTGACCTGCGGCCCGAATGCGATCCGACGATAAAGATACAGCATATATCCAGCGCCAAGGATGATGCCCGTGGTCGCAATCAGCGTGGCCCAAGTGGACACCTTGTACGAACCCGCGAGACTCAGAAACTCCCCAACAAATCCGCTTGTTCCGGGCAAGCCGACGCTGGCCATGGTGAACAGCATGAACAGCAATGCATATTTGGGCATATTCACGCTGATGCCGCCGTAACGGCTGATTTCGCGTGTGTGCAGACGGTCATAGATCACGCCCACGCAAAGGAAGAGCGCGCCCGAAACCAAACCGTGGCTGAGCATCACGATAATCGCGCCTTCAATCCCCTGCTGGTTAAAGGTGAAGAGGCCGACCGTCACGATCGCCATGTGGGCGACCGACGAATATGCGATCAGTTTCTTCATATCCTGCTGCACCAGCGCCACGAGCGATGTGTAGACAACGGCGACCATCGACAGGCCGAACACCAAAGGAATGAAGTTTGCGCTCGCTTCCGGGAACATCGGCAAAGAGAAACGCAGGAAGCCGTAGCCACCCATTTTCAACAATACGCCAGCCAGAATGACTGAACCCGCAGTTGGCGCCTGAACGTGCGCATCGGGAAGCCATGTGTGCACGGGCCACATCGGCATCTTTACCGCAAATGAGGCAAAGAATGCCAACCACAACAATGTCTGCGCCTGCACAGGGAAATCTGTGTTGAGCAAATTCGGGATGTCTGCGGTGCCGGCAAACTGGATCATCCACAACATCGCGATCAGCATCACCACCGACCCAAGCAAGGTGTAGAGGAAGAATTTGTACGACGCGTAAATGCGATCCTGACCACCCCAAATGCCGATGATGAGATACATCGGGATCAGACCGGCTTCAAAGAAGATATAAAACAGCAACAAGTCCTGCGCGGCGAATACGCCGATCATCAGCGTTTCCATCAACAGGAAAGCCGCCATATATTCGCCGACACGCTTCTGAATGCTGTTCCAGCTTGCGCCGATGCAAATGGGCATCAG
This sequence comes from Sphingomonadaceae bacterium PASS1, assembly GCA_002255985.1. Lineage (GTDB taxonomy): Bacteria > Pseudomonadota > Alphaproteobacteria > Sphingomonadales > Sphingomonadaceae > Sphingorhabdus_B. The sequence goes on along the minus strand of NKIR01000007.1, from coordinate 44,507 downwards.
GAACACCGACAGCATGATGAGCGTCAACGAAATACCGTCAATGCCAAGTTTCCAGCCAATCGGGCCAAACAACTGCGCGCTTTCGGTAAACTGCCACTGCGCGCCTGCGGGATCATAGCTGATCCACAACACCCCACCGAGAATGAAGTTGGCGAGGGTCGCACCAACCGCAATAGGGCGCGCCAATTCAGCACGGACGAACAAACACAATGCCGCCGCCACCATCGGAATGGCGAGCATGATTGACAGGATAGGAATATCAGCGGCGTTCATTATGTTCTCACCATCATCCAGCTAACCGCTGTGACAAGGCCCAAAAGCATCACCAGCGCATATGTATAAAGATAACCCGACTGCATTTTAACCGCGAGCTTGCTGCCAAAGGAAACGACGGCAGCCGAACCATTTGGTCCAAACCGGTCGATAATGCCGATGTCGCCTTGCTTCCAGAAAAGGCGCCCTAACCAAAAGGCCGGGCGGACAAAGACCGCTTCATACAGTTCGTCGAAATACCATTTGTTCAGAAAGAAGCGGTACAATGGCGCAAAGGCCGAAGCCAAACGCTGCGGCGCATCCTTTGACTGCTGATACATCAAATAAGCAACCAACAAGCCGGTCAGCATGGCCACTGTCGACGACAGCTTCACCCACAACGGCACCTCGTGCATGGCGTGCATCAAATGTTCGTTGAAGAACAATGTGCTGTTCGCCCAAAATGCCTTGCCGGTTTCGGCTTCAATGAAGCCTCCGTGGAATACAAAACCTGCGAAAACCGCGCCCAATGTCAGCACGCCCAACGGGATCAACATAGGCAGCGGGCTTTCATGTGGATGATAACCAGCGGTGCCGTCACCATGCGCGTCGTGGGCATGATCATGCGCATGCGCATCATGGTCACCATGGTCGTGCATCGCATGTTGAATATGCTCCGACTGCGCCCAACGCGGCGTTCCGAAGAATGTGAGGAACATCAGGCGCCAGCTGTAGAAGCTGGTCAACAATGCAGCCAAAACGCCAATGCCAAACGCATACATATGGAAGGTTGAGTGGCTCGCAAATGCGGCTTCGATGATCGCATCCTTGGAATAGAAACCAGCGAAACCGCCAACGCCAACAATACCGACGCCGGTAATCGCCAAGGTCCCTGCCATCATCGCCCAGAAGGTCAGCGGGATATGTTTCCGCAAGCCACCATAATAACGCATATCCTGTTCATGATGCATCGCGTGGATGACTGAGCCCGCGCCAAGGAACAACAAAGCCTTAAAGAACGCGTGCGTGAACAAGTGGAACATCGCCGCGCCATATGCGCCCGTACCCGCTGCAAAGAACATATATCCAAGCTGCGAGCATGTTGAATAAGCAATGACGCGTTTGATGTCGGTTTGCACCAGACCAACGGTCGCTGCGAAAATGGCAGTTGTCGCGCCGACTATTGTCACAACGTCGAGCGCAAACTGGCTTGTTTCAAACAATGGGGACAAGCGGCAAACCATGAACACACCAGCGGTAACCATCGTTGCCGCGTGAATAAGCGCCGACACAGGTGTCGGACCTTCCATCGCGTCGGGCAACCATGTGTGCAGGCCCAGCTGCGCAGATTTGCCCATCGCACCGATGAACAACAATATGCACAGCAAGCTCATTGTATCGACGCGGAACCCGAGGAAACCAATGCTTGATCCGACCTTGTCAGGTGCCGCCGCCAAAATGTCCGGAATGGAAACCGTGCCAAATAACCAGAACACGCCGAAGATACCCAGCATGAAACCAAGGTCGCCAACGCGGTTCACAACAAATGCCTTGATCGCCGCGGCATTCGCGCTTGGCTTTTTGTACCAGAAACCAATCAACAGATAGGATGCAAGACCAACCCCTTCCCATCCAAAGAACATTTGGACAAGATTGTTGGCGGTCACGAGCATCAACATCGCGAAGGTGAACAACGACAGATACGCAAAGAAACGCGGCTGATCTGGGTCTTCTTCCATATAGCCCCAGCTATACAGATGGACGAGCGCGGAAACGGTGGTGATGACCACCAACATAACCGCGGTCAGCGCATCAACACGCAGTTCCCAATCGAATGACAAATCACCCGATTGAACCCAGTTCATCACGGGCGCGACATAAGCGGTTTCGCTGCCGTTGAGGAAACCGATAAAAATCGGCCAGCTCAGCAAGGACGCCGTGAATAGGCCCGCTGTGGTAATGGTCTTGGAAGCAACCGCGCCAATAAAGCGTTGGCCGAGACCCGCGACAAGCGCAGCCAAAAGCGGTAGAAAAACAATGATATGGATCGAAGTCACTGGATGTTATCCCTTCATCCGGTTGACATCGTCAACGGCAATAGTGCCCCGGCCACGGAAGTAGATGACCAATATGGCAAGGCCGATAGCCGCTTCACCAGCAGCCACCGTCAGCACGAACATCGCGAAAATCTGGCCCGTAAGGTCGCCAAGAAAGACGCTGAACGCAACGAGGTTGATATTTACCGCCAGCAGGATGAGCTCAATCGCCATCAAGATGATGATCACATTTTTACGGTTCAGGAAAATGCCCAGCACACCCATGACGAACAGGATGCTGCTCACCACGAGATAATGTTCGATACCAATCACAACTCGATCCCCTGCCCTACCGGTTGATTGACGTTGCGCGTCGCGTCTTCGGGACGGCGCTGTACCTGGCTGCTGATGCTCTGGCCTCGGGTGCCATGACTTTTACGATGGGTAAGAACAATCGCGCCGACCATTGCCACCAAAAGAATGAGGCCCGCAGTTTCAAACATGAAAACATATTTGCTGTACAGCAATCCGCCAATCGCCTCGATATTGGGAACAGCCGCCGACACGGTGGCTGCGCCTGCTTCTGGCGTGCCCAATGTAACTGCGCCAGCTTGATATGCGCCAACGCCCAGCACGAGCTCTGCAGCGAGAACAACGGCGAGCAGCAGACCAAGCGGAACGTTTTTCACAAAACCCGCGCGCAGTTCGGCGAAGTCGATGTCGAGCATCATCACCACAAACAGGAACAGCACGGCGACTGCGCCAACGTACACAATGACGAGCAGCATCGCGATGAATTCCGCGCCGATCAGGATCATGAGGCCAGCGGCGTTAAAGAACGCGACGATCAGCCAAAGCACGCTGTGCACGGGGTTGCGGGCAAAGATGACCATCGCGGCTGACGCGATGACGATGCTTGCGAAAATATAGAATGAGACGAGTTGGATCACGATGGGCCGCCCTTAACGATAGGGTGCATCGGCGGCAAGGTTCGCGGCAATTGCCCGTTCCCATTTCGCGCCGTTGTCGAGAAGCTTGGCCTTGTCATAAAACAATTCCTCGCGTGTTTCGGTTGCAAATTCGAGGTTTGGTCCTTCGACAATCGCATCTACTGGGCAAGCTTCTTGGCAGAAACCGCAATAGATGCACTTGGTCATGTCAATGTCATAGCGCGTCGTACGGCGGCTGCCGTCTTCGCGCGGTTCTGACTCGATGGTGATAGCCAAGGCGGGACATACCGCTTCGCACAACTTGCACGCAATGCACCGCTCTTCGCCATTTGGATAACGCCGCAAAGCATGCTCACCGCGAAAACGCGGGCTCAACGGGTTCTTTTCGAACGGATAGTTGATCGTCGCCTTTGGCTTGAAGAAATATTGCAAGGTCAACCAGTGCGCCTTGACGAATTCCCAAAGGGTGAAGGTTTTGATGAGATGCGCGATGGTGGTCATGCGAAATGTCCTGTGAACATAAGATAGCCGCTCACCAAAAAGACCCAGAACAGCGAGATTGGCAGGAACACCTTCCAACCCAGACGCATCAATTGGTCGTAACGGTAACGCGGTACAGTCGCCTTCACCCAAGCGAAGACAAAGAACATCAAAAGGATTTTGACAAAGAACCAGATGATGCCGGGAACAGCATATAATGGCGCCCAATCCACTGGCGGCAAATATCCACCCCAAAACAGAATGGCATTAAGCGCACACATCAACAGCACGTTGGCATATTCGCCCAGCCAGAACAAAGCGAACGCCATCGACGAATATTCCGTCTGGTAACCCGCAACCAACTCGCTTTCAGCTTCGGTCAAATCGAAAGGCGCGCGCGCCGTTTCTGCCATTGAACTGATGAGGAACATGATAGCGATCGGGAACAGCAACGGGTTGAACGCATAGGCGTTGATGAAGCCAAAGATATGGCCCCGCTGGCCCTCGACAATGCCGCTAACATTGAATGTACCGGCCCAAAGCACAATGCAGATCAGAATGAAACCAATCGAGACTTCATACGAAATCATCTGCGCCGCAGCACGCATGGCGGAATAAAACGGGTATTTTGAGTTTGAAGCCCAACCCGCGATGACAACGCCATATACGCCAAGGCTGCTAATCGCTAGAATGTAGAGCAAGCCCACGTTGATATTGGAAAGCACAACGCCGTCTGCAAACGGAATAACCGCCCACGCCATCAAAGCGACGGTGAAGGTAATAATAGGCGCGATCAGAAACAGTCCGCGGTTCGACGCGCTCGGAATGATTGTTTCCTGCAAAAACACCTTAAGTCCGTCAGCGAACGACTGAAGGACACCGAAAGGACCAACCACGTTGGGACCTCTACGAAGAGCGAAGGCTGCCCACAATTTGCGTTCGGCGTAAATGATGAGGGCGACGGCCAGCATCAGCGGCAATGCAATGAGCAATATGCCTGCAATGGTTGCGGTGAACCATGCAGCTTCGTAGCTCATCCCAAGGGTTTGGAAGAAAGATGTCATTCCGCTGCCTCCAGATATTGCGTGCCGTGCACCAGTTCCGCCGAGCACCTCTGCATCGTTTCTGACGCGCGGCAGATTGCGTTGGTCAGGTAGAAATCCTTAATCGGATAATCGGCGATCTTGCCATTTACGGCTGACGGCAATGTAGCTTCAGCCCAGCCATAATCGGCAAGCCCTTCGATGCCCAAATCAGGGACAACGTTGAACATTTCAACGCGGAGCGCTGCGAGGCTATCAAACGGCAAGCGCTTGCCAAGCACATCCGACAAGGCGCGGAATATCGCCCAATCTTCACGCGCATCGCCGGGTGGGAACACCGCACGCTCTCCGCGCTGCACGCGGCCTTCGAGGTTTACGTAGGTGCCTGATTTTTCGCTATATGCTGCACCTGGTAAAATGACGTCAGCATGATGCGCGCCATTGTCGCCATGATGGCCAACATAAACTTTGAAGCTGCCCGCAAACAGGCTGTAATCAGCTTCATCAGCCGCCAAGAAAAACGCCAGCTTGGGCGCCTTCGCCGCCAACGCCTTGATACCGCCATCATGCGCATATCCCAACATAAGTCCGCCCATGCGCGCTGCCGCAAAGTGCAACACGTTAAAGCCATTCCATCCATCACGGATAAGCTTATATTTCGATGCAAACGCCAATGCCGCGCCATGGACGCCTTCATAACGCAGCGCGCCGCCACCAACGATAATCGCTGGGCGTTCTGCGGTCTTCAACGCATCTGCAAGAGCCTTTGGCGCTTTCGCCAGTGCGCTCAAATCATCGCCGAGCCATTCAACCTTGTACGTCAAATCCGTTACTGGCCCAATGGCAAACACCTTTGCACCGCGCTTACGGATCGCTTTTTGGATACGCGTGTTCACCAAAGGTGCTTCACGGCGCAGATCGCTACCGACCAACAAAATCACGTCCGCATTTTCGATGCCCGCGATGGTGGTGTTGAAGTTTACCGCCGACAGCGATGACGTATAGTACGATAGCCCAGTTTGACGGCCCTCAAGCATGGACGCGCCTGCAAGCGCGCGCGCCGCAAACATTGTTTCGCAATCGACCTGATCGCCTGCGATTACCGCAGCATCGCCGGACCAATTAGCCTTGATTGCGTCAAATGCCTCTGCCCAGCTTGCTGCAACAAGCTTTCCATCCTTGCGAATATACGGCTTGTCCAAACGACGATGCGTAAGGCCATCCACGGCGTGGCGTGTCTTATCCGACGCCCATTCTTCGTTCACATCATCATTGATGCGTGGAAGCGCCCGCAATACGGCCCTGCCCCGGCTATCAAGGCGGATATTGGTACCAACCGCGTCCATCACGTCGATGCTTGGTGTCTTTTTCAACTCCCATGGGCGTGCTTCGAAAGCATAAGGCTTCGACGTCAGCGCACCAACCGGACACAGGTCAACAACATTGCCTGAAAGCTCGCTCTGCATGGCGTGCTCCAGATAGGTCGTGATCTGCATATTCTCGCCACGGCCAATCGCGCCGACTTCTTCAATGCCAGCGACTTCTTCCGTAAACCGAACGCAACGTGTGCACTGGATGCAACGCGTCATCGCCGTTTTGACGATTGGGCCCATATATTTTTCTGTGACCGCACGCTTGTTCTCTTCGAAGCGCGATGCACCGCGACCATAAGCCACGCTCTGATCCTGCAAATCGCATTCACCACCTTGGTCGCAAATCGGGCAATCCAACGGGTGATTGATGAGCAGAAACTCCATCACACCTTCGCGTGCCTTTTTGACCATAGGGCTGTCGGTCTTGATAATTTGCCCTTCGGTGGCGGGCAGCGCACAGCTTGCCTGCGGCTTTGGCGGCCCAGGGGCAACCTCGACCAAGCACATGCGGCAATTGCCCGCAATGGACAGCCGCTCATGATAGCAAAAGCGCGGAATTTCCTTCCCCGCCATCTCACATGCCTGAAGCACAGTCGCGCCTGCAGGAACTTCGAGTTCTAAACCGTCTACGGTGACTTTAGGCATTATTGGGTGCCCCCTGGCATGGCGTTCGCCAATCGGTAATAATTCACAGCCAATGTGTTACGAATGCTGAGGCGGGTGAACGCCACATTCTCGCCCTTTGCAATGCAGCTCGATAAAACCGGTGCCATTGCCTTCATCGCGGCCATCTCTTCGGGAGTTCCAATGCGTGCAAATACAACATTCCGGGCGCTTGCAGGATCCGACCGCACAACACATTCACCAAACCGCGACACGGTGTAGGCCAATGTTTTGCGGGCTATTGCCTCTTGCTGGCTTTTAATAGCTTTTTCGCTCAACGGCAGACCCGTTTTATCGTTTACCGTTTTTAGCGGATAAGGCTGACGATGGGTCAGCGGCGGCGCTTGCGTAAAATCGTTAAACTGGCTGTTCTGCAAATCGCGATAAATCAGCGTCTGTGCTATCGCCGCCTTCAATGAAACGTCGTCCATTTGCAGCCGAATACCGCTGCCAACGGTTGATGGCAAACAACTCGAATCCATCAGTTTCTTATGATTTTTGTAGATTTCCGCTGATTCAAGGTCGGACAAAACCGCCGTTTTTGCCGATACGGGATCAAGCTTCACAACGCATTTGCCGAATTCGGCCAGTACTTTGCGTTCCATCGCCTGATCATCGGCTTTTCCTGCAAACGCCGACGTAGACGCTAATAATGCCGCAGAGATTAATATCGGGCGGATCACTCTGCTGCCTCCAACATATCATCGCCCTTGGCTTCGTGAATGCGGCGTTCCATTTCCGGACGGAAATGTTTGATGAGGCCCTGAATTGGCCACGCAGCGGCATCGCCAAGCGCACAAATGGTGTGGCCTTCGACCTGCTTGGTTACATCGTACAGGGTATCAATGTCGCCAATCTCGGCATTGCCCGTGCGCATCTTTTCCATGACGCGCCACATCCAGCCAGTACCTTCGCGGCACGGTGTGCACTGGCCGCAGCTTTCATGTTTGTAGAAATAGGACAGGCGCGAGATTGCGCGGACGATATCCGTCGACTTGTCCATAACGATGATCGCTGCGGTACCAAGGCCAGAGCCTACCTCCTTGCAGCCGTCAAAATCCATGGGTACGTCCATCATCATGGCAGCGGGTACCAAGGGCACCGAAGACCCACCCGGGATGACGGCGAGCAAATTATCCCAACCACCACGGATACCCCCGCAATGCTTTTCGATCAGCTCGCGGAACGGAATGCCCATTTCTTCTTCGACGACGCATGGCTTTTCCACATGGCCCGAAATCTGGAACAGCTTGGTGCCATGGTTGTTTTCGCGGCCAAAGCTTTTGAACCACGCCGCGCCGCGACGCAGGATTGTTGGAACAACAGCAATGCTCTCGACATTGTTCACCGTCGTTGGGCAGCCATAAAGACCTGCGCCTGCAGGGAATGGCGGTTTCAGGCGGGGCTGCCCCTTTTTGCCTTCAAGGCTTTCGATCATCGCGGTTTCTTCGCCGCAGATATAGGCGCCTGCGCCGCGATGGACGAACACGTCAAAGTCATAGCCTGACTTCGCGGCATTCTTGCCCAGCAGCCCGGCTGAATATGCCTCGGCAACAGCCTTTTCGAGCACCTTTGCTTCGAAAATATATTCGCCGCGAATGTAGATATAGGCAGCACGCGCGCGCATCGCAAAACCGGCGATCAGTGCTCCCTCGATTAGCTTGTGCGGATCGTGGCGGATGATTTCGCGGTCTTTGCACGAACCGGGTTCAGACTCGTCGGCATTGATGACGAGGAAGTTCGGACGATCCGCCGTCGGTGCCTTGGGCATGAAGCTCCACTTCATACCCGTCGGAAATCCAGCACCACCTCGGCCACGAAGCCCGGATGCCTTCACTTCTTCGATAATGGCGTCTTGTCCGGCCTTCATCAAATTGGCGGTTTTGTCCCAATCGCCGCGCGCCTGCGCAGCTTTCAAGCCGAAATCTTGATAGCCGTAAAGATTGGTAAAAATGCGGTCTTTGTCAGCGAGCATCAGCCCAAACCTCCAAGAAGAAACCATGCGCCGCCAGCAATCAATAGCCCAATGACGGCAAGTTTAATTATGCCCTTGAGCAGTTTCCATGCCACGAACGCAGCCACAAGAACGCCGATGAGGGGGAGAAATTCCATTAGGACTGAACTCCATCCATATTTCCGTCATGCTGAACTTGTTTCAGCATCTTAATTATTCCAGCTACTGGCGCAGAAAAGTAAGACCCTGAAACAAGTTCAGGGTGACGTAGGGTGGGAACGAAATGGTTCACTTCCATTCCCCCCGATAATCATGGTTCTTGTCAACCATCGCCTGCAACGTCGTAGCGCCGCCATAAGGTTCAACCGTGTGGCGTCCGGGCAGCTGTGTGCCGACCTTTGGCTGCTTGCCATCCGACAAGTCCTGCAAAATGGCGGTCATGCTGTCGTAATCGAGATCTTCGTAATTATCGTCGTTGATCTGAACCATCGGTGCAGAGGCGCAGTTGCCCATGCATTCAACTTCATTCAGCGTGAACATGCCATCGGGTGTTGTTGCGCCTTTGACGAGGCCCCGGTTCTTGCATGCCGCCATGATATCGTCCGAGCCACGCAGCATGCAAGGCGTTGTGCCACACACTTGCACATGGAAACGGCCAACCGGCGAGAGATTGTACATGGTATAGAACGTCGCGACCTCGTACGCGCGCATATATGGCATGCCGAGATAGCTTGCGACATATTCGATCACGGGAACCGGCAACCAACCTTGCGTGTGCGTTTCTTCGCACACCTGACGTTGCGCAAGGTCGAGTAGCGCCATAACGGCAGACTGCTGACGTCCGGCAGGATAGCGTCCGATGTACATGTCGGCAGTCTTCTTGTTTTCAGCAGAAAACGCAAAAGCGCCAAATTGAGCGCGCGTTTCGGCTTCATTCGGAATTTGGGTCGCTTCGGCCATTATCGGACAAACTCCACGCGCGACACCTTGTCGCCTTCAAAACTGTAGATCGACATAACTTCAAACGGCTCGGCAGTTGCGGAACGAAATACGCGCTCGTGCAGCGCAACAAATGCGCCCAGTTCATAGCCTTTGAGGATTTCTGCACGGTTCTTGGGATATTCGGCAAACATCGCGTTTAGCCCCGCCCGCGTGCCTTCCTTGCCTTCACGGACAACGGCACCGCGATAGCCCGCTTCGCAGGCATCATCGGTCATCAGAGCCACATAGGCATCTGCGTCCTGTGCGTTGTAATGCGCGATCATCTGGGTGGCGATTGACAGCTTGCTCACCGGTCACACTCCCCAAACACGATGTCGAGCGCGCCCAAAATCGCGGTCGTATCCGCAAGCATATGCCCACGGGTCATGAAATCCATTGCCTGCAAATGCGAGAATGCCGTCGGGCGGATTTTGCAACGATATGGCTTGTTGGTGCCGTCAGAGACCAAATAGACGCCGAACTCACCCTTGGGGCTCTCGGTCGCGACATAGACGCTGCCGGCAGGAACCTTGAAGCCTTCGGTATAGAGTTTGAAGTGATGGATCAACGCTTCCATCGACTGCTTCATTTCCCCGCGCTTTGGTGGCGAAACCTTGCGGTCGTCGCTGCAGACAGGGCCTTCAGGCATCTGCTGAAGGCATTGCTTCATAATGCGGACGGACTGACGCACTTCTTCAACGCGGACCATGAACCGGTCGTAACAATCGCCGCGCGTGCCGACAGGAATGTCAAAATCCATTTTGGCATACACGTCATATGGCTGGCTCTTGCGGATGTCCCATGGAATGCCCGCACCACGGATCATTGGACCGGAAAAGCCCCATTTGATCGCGTCTTCTTTGGAGACGATGGCGATATCAACGTTACGCTGTTTGAAAATACGGTTGTCGACCACCAATGACATCGCATCTTCAAACAGACGCGGCATGCGATCATCAAGCCATTCAGCGATATCGGTCAAAAGCTTTAACGGCACATCCTGATGCACACCACCGGGGCGGAACCACGCGGCATGCATACGCGCGCCACTTGCCCGCTCATAAAACGCCATGCAATCTTCACGGATTTCATACAGCCACAAAGGCGGCGTCATCGCACCAACGTCGATAATGTGGTGTGCGATGTTCAGCGTATGGTTTTTGATACGCGTCAATTCGGCGAACAATACGCGCAGATATTGCGCGCGGATGGGCACATCGAGATCGAGCAGCTTTTCGACGGCCAGAACATAGCTATGTTCCATCGCCATCGGCGACGCATAATCCAACCGATCAAAATAGGGCAAAGCCTGCAGATAGGTTTTATACTCGATCAGCTTTTCAGTACCGCGGTGCAACAGGCCGATATGCGGGTCCAAACGCTCGACGATTTCACCATCGAGCTCCATGACCAGACGCAGAACGCCGTGCGCGGCAGGATGCTGCGGACCAAAGTTGATAGTATAGTTTTGGATGACTTCATCGCCAGTTGTCGGGGCGAGATCTTGCTGCATGCTCATGCTTTGTCTCCCGTCGCCTTTTGCTTACGAACAGTCCGCTTTACCGATTCCTTGTTGGCAGCTTTACCCGCACCGGTTTGCGCGGCGGTGTCCGTCGTCTTTGGCGTTGCACTTGGTTTCACGGGTTCTTTTTTGACTTCTTCAGCAGTCTTCTGCTGGGTTGCGCCTTCCCCAGTTTTTTCGTCGCCGGGCAGGACATAATCTGCACCTTCCCATGGCGAGAGAAAATCGAAGTTACGGAAATCTTGCGCCAGTTGGACCGGCTCATATTTGACGCGCTTTTCTTCCTCAGAATAACGCAGCTCAACATAGCCCGACAGCGGGAAGTCTTTACGCTGCGGATGCCCTGAAAAACCGTAATCGGTCAAAATGCGGCGCAGATCGGAATTGCCCGAAAACAGCACGCCATACATGTCGAACACTTCGCGCTCCAACCATCCGGCAACCGGCCAAATGCCGGTAACCGAAGGCACGGGATGATCTTCATTTGTTGCCAAATGCACACGAATACGGTGGTTCTTGGTCAGGCTGAGCAAGCAATAGACGACTTCAAACCGTGGATCACGATCAGGCCAGTCAACGCCAGCCATTTCCATCAGCTGCTGATAGGCGCACTCGTCGCGCAATTGGATCATGCATTCGACGAGCGAGTCACGGTGGATGTGCACCGCGACTTCGCCATTAGCTTCCTCAATGGATACCAAGTTGGCGCCAAGTGCTTTGGTGATGGCTGCAATTGTGCCATCGGGCGTGTGAATTAGGGGCGCGGAATGGCTCACCGTTCGATTGTCCCTACACGTCGGATTTTGCGTTGAAGCTGCATAATGCCGTACAACAAAGCCTCCGCTGTTGGCGGGCATCCCGGTACATAAATGTCCACAGGGACAACCCGGTCGCAACCACGCACAACGCTATAGCTATAATGATAATAGCCACCACCATTGGCGCAGCTGCCCATGGAAATGACATATTTCGGTTCCGACATCTGGTCATAAACCTTGCGCAAGGCCGGGGCCATTTTGTTGCACAACGTACCGGCCACAATCATAACGTCCGATTGGCGCGGTGACGCGCGCGGTGCGATACCGAAACGTTCAAAGTCATAACGCGGCATATAGCCGTGGATCATTTCGACCGCACAGCACGCCAGACCAAAAGTCATTGGCCACAAAGAACCGGTGCGCGCCCAATTGAACAGGTCTTCCGTCGACGAAACGACAAAGCCCTTGTCGTTCACTTCGCTCTCAATATCCTTGAAGAACGCTGCATCGGGCGCCTGCGCGTCCGTCAGTGCGGGTGTGATTACTCCCATTCGAGTGCTCCCACTTTCCATGCGTAAATGAAGCCAATGACCAGTTCGAACAGGAACAGCATCATCGTGCCCCAACCAATCCAGCCCGTTTCACCCAAGCTAACGGCCCAAGGAAACAAGAATGCGGCTTCAAGGTCGAAAATAATGAACAAGATCGCGACGAGGTAAAAGCGGACGTCAAACTGACTGCGCGAATCTTCAAATGCAGGGAAGCCACATTCATATTCGGTAAGCTTTGCCTCGGTCGGTTTGTGCGTGCCTGTCAGGCGCGATACGCCCATCGGCAAAAACACAAACGCTGATGAAAGCGCGAGCGCGACCACCAGAAAAAGTAGAATGGGCAAATATTGCGACAAATCAGTCATATCAGACTCGCTTCCGGACCCCGTAAGTTGCGGCGCTTTTAGGCATAAGAATCTCGCCCCGCAAGGCCAAGACTCGGCATTTTTTCAGCCATTTTAGTGCTTTATTTTATCGCCCCAACAAGCAGCTTGTGCAGCTTACTATGCAAGATGTCATTTGCCGCCAAAACCTGAACGTCTGCGATATGCGGGCTACGTCCGCGATAGTCGGTCACAAAGCCGCCTGCTTCACGCACCAGCAGGCATCCCGCAGCCGTGTCCCAAGGCGACAAACCGCTTTCCCAAAAGCCGTCATAGCGCCCTGCGGCAAGCCATGCGAGATCGAGGCTGGCCGCCCCAAAGCGCCGAATTCCGGCGACGGATGGACCGATAGCAGCAAAAATCTTGCCCCATTCGTCAAAGTCGCCATGCCCCTTATACGGCGTGCCCGTAGAGATCAGCGCTTCGTTCAACTGGCGACGCGCAGACACCCGAAGACGGCGGTTGCCGAGCCAGGCGCCTTTGCCGCGCTCTGCCCAAAAGCTTTCGTCGGTGATCGGGTTGTAGACCAAGCCAGCGAAAATATCGCCCCAGCCCGAACCATCGGGCTTTGGATCCTGCACCGCGATCGAAATCGCAAAATGCGGAATACCGTGCAGAAAGTTGCTGGTGCCATCAAGCGGGTCGACGATGAAGCGAGGCTTGCCCTCCGCCCCTGCGATTTCACCGCCTTCTTCCATCAGGAAGCCCCAGTCGGGACGCGCGATTTCCAGTTCGCGGAAGATCGTATCTTCTGCGCGTTCGTCAGCCTTTGAAACAAAGTCTGCCGGGCCCTTTTGTGAAACCTGCAGATGTTCGATTTCCCCAAAGTCACGGCGCAATTTGCCACCCGCCTTACGGGCGGCTTTTTCCATAATGGTCAACAGACCGGTAAGCGCTGGCATTAGTCGGCCTTCCGGACATATTCCCGTTCGTAAACATCGACGACAATGCGCGTACCCGCACTGATAAATGGCGGCACCATAACGCGCACGCCGTTATCCAAGATCGCTGGCTTGTAGCTCGAAGACGCTGTCTGTCCTTTAACAACGGCATCGGCCTCGACAATTGTCGCTTCGATCTGGTCTGGCAATGCAACCGACAATGCTTCGTCGTCATACATTTCCATGACAACGTCCATGCCGTCCTGAAGGAATGCCGCAGCATCACCCAACAAGTCCGTCGGAAGCGTTACCTGGTCATAGGTTTCTTTGTCCATGAACACCAGATTGTCGCCTTCGGCATACAAAAACTGGAAGTCTTTCTGGTCAAGGCGGACCTTTTCGACGCTTTCGGCCGAACGGAAACGGATGTTGTTCTTACGACCATCGCGCAGGTTTTTAAGCTCAACCTGCATATAAGCGCCGCCCTTGCCCGGCTGGGTATGCGCGGTTTTCACCACGCGCCACAGACCGTTTTCATATTCCAGAATATTACCCGGCTTGATTTCAACCGCGTTGATTTTCATGAGAGCACTCGCTTAACAGATGGAAAGAGCAGACACGCAAATACGTGCCGTTGGACGCGGCCTTTAACGACGACAGCGCAATTAGGCAAGCAAAGCGTTAAATGCCTTTATCGCCTCGGCAGGGCCGTTTGGATGGTTCCAAACACCGCTACTAACGGCGAGGAAATCCGCGCCTGCATCTACCAACGGCTTTGCATTTTCGGGGGTGATGCCGCCAATCGCAACGCATGGCACTTCAGTCACAAACGCCCATTTCTGAACCGTGTCCAGTTCCGCAATATGATCAACCTTTTTGGTGGTCGTCGGGAAGAACGCACCAAAGGCGACATAATCGGCGCCAGCCTCCGCTGCCTCCATCGCAAGATGCCTGCTGTTGTGGCAGGTAACGCCAATTTGCGCGTCAGGGCCAAGCGTTTCGCGGGCTTCGCGAACGTCGCCATCGCCCTGCCCCAGATGCACACCATCGGCCTTCAGCCGCTTGGCGAGCGCGACGCTGTCATTGACGATGAACGCCACATCATGCGCGGCGCATATCGCTTGCAATGGTTCGGCTAAGGCAGCAGCTTCATGCTGGTCCACCTCCTTGACGCGAAACTGAAACGCTGCAACCGGCCCGGCGGACAGCGCAGTTACGAGGATTTGCGGGAAATCTCCGCCAACATCGGTCGGCGAGATCAGATATAACTGGCAGGGAAATTCTTTCATGCCGCGCTCTTAGCGAGGCTTAAGGCCGGCGGCAAACATCTTGCGCATTTGCCGCCGGCCCCTCTCCAAACTTATGTCGCCGACGCGGCGTGAATTTCGTCAATTGCACCACCGAGCGCGGCATCAAATTCAGCTGCGGTCATTTGGTGACGCAAATCTTCCAACAGCGCGCGCGAGAAGCTGGCGATCATGCCCTTGTTCTTGGCAAGCTCTGCGCAAGCCTCTGGACGCGCAAATCCGCCGGACAAGGCAACAACGCGCAGCACGCGGGGGTGGCTAACCAGCGCATCAAAAGTGCCCGCCTCAGCAGGGATCGACAGTTTCAACATCACCCTGTTGTCACCCGAAACGGTATCGAGCGCTTTCAGTATTTCGTCGCGCAGTATGACATCGCTTTGCGCACGGTCGGCGCTTTTGATATTAATTTCAGGTTCAATGATAGGCATCATGCCGTGGGCGAGGATTTGCTCCGCCACATCAAATTGTTGCTGCACGATTGCGGCGATACCCGATGGCGAGGCTTTGTTGATGACAGACCGCTTTTTCGTTCCGAAAACGCCCTTTGCTTTGGCACGCGCGAGCAGCGCATCCAAATCTGGCATTGGCTTCATCATTTGAACGCCGTCTGCTTCATCCTCTAGGCCCTTGTCGACCTTTAAAAAGGGCACGACGCCGCGATCGCGCAGTGCGTCTGGCACTGGCTTGCCGTCGGCATCGCCGTCCATTGTGCGCTCAAATAAGATTGCACCCAACACCTTGTCGCCGGAAAAGCTTGGCGATGTGATGATGCGCGAACGCATGTCATGAATGAGCCCGAACATCTCCTCCTCGCTCGAATAAGCATCTTCTTCGATGCCATAACCACGAAGCGCCTTGGGCGTAGAACCGCCACTTTGGTCAAGCGCAGCAATAAAGCCTGTTGCAGTCGCTACTTTTTCGAACATCTCTTGGTGGTTCATCCGCTTTTCCTTATACCTTGGCACTGCATACGTATGCATTGCCATCCGAAAAAAAACGGGGCAAGGCCCCGCATGTTTAAATTATATTCAAAGCATCAACGCCCGGAAGCGGTTTGCCTTCCATCCATTCCAAAAATGCGCCGCCAGCGGTCGAAACAAAGGTGAAATCCTCCGTCACACCAGCATGGGCGAGCGCCGCAACCGTATCGCCGCCGCCCGCAACCGAGACAAGCGAGCCTTCACGCGTCAGCGCCGCCGCCGTGCGTGCCAATGAGACCGTCGCCGCGTCGAATGGCTCCATCTCAAATGCGCCGAGCGGTCCATTCCAGACCAAGGTCCGGCATGTTTTCAGGACATCAGCGAGTGCCTCAACCGCCGCAGGGCCAACATCAAGGATCATTTCATCAGCCGCCACTTCATGGACATTGACCGTCCGCACGGGCGGATTTGCGCGGAATTCGACTGACGTCACGACATCATAGGGCAAATGCACCGTGCAGCCTGCAACGTCCGCCGCTTCCAAAATGGCATTCGCCGTGTCGGCAAGATCATGCTCGCACAGCGACTTGCCAACATTGATCCCTCGGGCGGCGAGAAAGGTGTTCGCCATGCCGCCGCCAATGATCAAATGATCCACCTGCTTTACCAGATTGTTCAGGACGTCGAGTTTGCTCGAGACCTTCGCGCCACCAACAACAGCAGCGACCGGATGCTCCGGTGAACCCAGCGCGGATTCCAACGCCTTCAGTTCCGCTTCCATCGAACGACCGGCATAGGCCGGCAAGATATGTGCGAGGCCCTCGGTCGACATATGCGCGCGATGTGCAGCCGAAAACGCGTCATTCACATACAAATCGCCATTCGCAGCCACTGCCCGCGCAAGTTCGGGGTCGTTTTGTTCCTCACCTGGCCAGAACCGAGTGTTTTCAAGCAAGGCAATGTCGCCGTCCGCCAATATGCTAATGGATTGCGCGACGATGTCACCGGCAATCTCTGGCACGAACATAACTTCGCGGCCAAGCACTTCTTGCAGCGCATCCAAAACCATGGAAACCGACATTTCGCTATGCTTCGCCCCCTTCGGACGACCGAAATGGGCAAGCAATAGAACCTTGGCACCCTTATCAGCGAGTTCGCTGACGGTGGGCAACAACGCCCGCAAACGCGTTTCGTCGGTCACACGCCCGTCGGCCATCGGCACGTTCAAGTCCACGCGAACAAGTGCGCGCTTTCCTTTAATGTCACCAAGATCGTCGAGCGTGCGAAAAGCCATGGTTAAAGCAACTTTCCAATGACGCCGGCGGTATCAACCATCCGGTTGGAGAAGCCCCATTCATTGTCATACCAGCTGAGGACACGGACAAGCTTGCCATCGATTACGGCTGTTTCAAGACTGTCGATGGTCGAGCTGGCTGGGCAGTGATTATAGTCAATCGATACCAACGGTTCGTCGGAATAGGCCAGAACGCCCTTCAAAGCGCCTTCAGATGCCGCCTTTAACAGCGCATTGACCTCTTCCTTCGTGGTATCGCGCGCAGGCGTGAAGGTCAGATCGACGATGCTGACATTAGGTGTCGGCACGCGAATGGCCGATCCATCAAGCTTACCCTTTAGTTCGGGCATAACTTCGCCGACCGCACGTGCAGCGCCCGTCGTTGTTGGAATCATCGACATCGCAGCAGCGCGTGCGCGGCGCATGTCTTCATGGATTTGGTCAAGAATTTTCTGGTCGTTGGTGTAGCTGTGGATCGTGGTCATCAGGCCGCGTTCAATACCAATTGCGTCGTTCAGCACTTTCGCAAGTGGTGCCAGGCAGTTGGTCGTGCAGCTCGCGTTCGAAACGATGACATCGGCTGATGTCAAAACGTCGTGATTGACGCCGAACACGACGGTTTTGTCGACATTTTTACCAGGTGCCGAGATTAAAACGCGCTTTGCTCCCGCAGCGAGATGCTTTTCTGCGCTCGCCCGGTCAGTGAAGAAGCCGGTGCACTCCAAAGCAATATCGACTCCATTTGCGGCATGCGGCAAATTGGCTGGATCTCGTTCGGCGGTGACGTGAATGCGCTTGCCATTGACGATGATGTCATTGCCATCGGCTTCTACTGTACCGGGGAACGGGCCATGAACGCTATCGCGCTTGAACAATAATGCGTTCGCCTTGGCTGGCGCAAGATCATTGATCGCCACCAATTCCAGATCATGGTCATCGCGCTCCAAAATCGCACGCGCGACCAAACGACCGATGCGGCCAAATCCGTTAATAGCTACTTTAGTAGTCATGCGTGCTCCAATCAGCCAAGTTTAGCGAGAATTTGCGCGGTAATCTTATCGGCGGTCAGGCCGAAATGATCATAAAGTGCATCGATTGGGCCCGATGCTCCAAAACTATCGATCCCGATCCGAAGACCGTCACCAACATAACGTTCCCAGCCCATCGTCGTGCCCGCCTCGACAGATACGCGCAAACTATCCGACGGCAGAACGTCAGCCTTATAGGCAGGCGACTGTGCATCGAAGCGCTCCCAGCTGGGCATCGAGACGACGTCGGCGCCAATACCCTTTCCTTCAAGCTGCTCGGCCACCGAAACAGCGATAGCAACTTCAGAGCCAGTACCAATCAGCACGACTTTACGTTCAGCTTTTGCTGAGCGGAGGCGGTAGCCACCCTTGGCGGACATATTTTCGCTAATGTCGTTGCGCAACTGCGGCAAGTTTTGACGCGATAGCGCCAATACCGACGGCGTATGCGCGCTTTCGATAGCGAGCGCCCAGCATTCTGCGGTTTCGATGGTATCACATGGACGATACACGTCGAGGTTGGGAATGAGCCGCAGCGACATGATTTGTTCGATTGGCTGGTGGGTCGGGCCATCTTCACCAACGCCAATTGAATCATGCGTCATAACATAGGCGACGCGGGTTTCCTGAAGCGCAGACAGACGAATGGCGGCACGACAGTAATCAGAGAAGATCAGGAACGTGCCGCCATAAGGAATGATGCCGCCATGCAGCGCCATGCCGTTCATGGCAGCGGCCATACCGAATTCACGAATGCCGTAATTTACATAGCGACCAGAATAATCGTTTTTATCCAACGTATTGGTTGACGAAGTTCGGGTAAAGTTTGAACCCGTCAAATCAGCTGATCCGCCGAGCAGGTCTGGCAATGCGGCAGTTGCCGCCGTCAGAGCGATTTCCGATGCCTTACGCGTCGCGATATTCTGCGGTGCGGCGATCAGGCTTTCAAGATGCGGCTTTAACCATGCGGAATTAACCTCTCCGGACATGGTCTTTGAGAAGGTTTCCGCATGATTTGAAGCAGCAAGCCGCTTCGCCCAGCTGGCATGAGCCTCAGCCCCTGCCTGACCGGTTGCACGCCAAGCATCTAAAATATCCGCAGGAACTTCAAACGCCGGATAGGGCCAGTTGATAGCAGCCCGCGTCGCGACGATCTCGTCTGCGCCTAATGGGCTACCATGCGGCGCTTTTGTGCCTTCCTTATTTGGCGAACCTTTGCCGATAAGTGTCCGGCAGGCAATTAACGATGGACGATTATCTGCAAGCGAAGCATGAATTGCGCGCTCTATGTCGTTGAAATCATGGCCATCGCATGCCTCAACATGCCATCCGCTCGCACGATAGCGTGCGGCGATGTCTTCACTCGTCGAAAGGTCAGTCGCGCCATCGATGGTGATGCGGTTATCGTCCCAGAATACAATCAAACGGCCAAGACCTAAATGTCCGGCAAGCCCGATTGCTTCATGATTGATGCCTTCCATCAGGCAACCATCGCCAGCCACAACCCATGTCCGGTGATCGACCAAATCGTCGCCAAAGCGCGCATTCAGGTGCCGTTCGGCAACAGCCATGCCCACCGCCATGGCAAGCCCCTGCCCTAGCGGTCCGGTCGTGCACTCAACGCCATCGATCAAAAAATTCTCTGGATGGCCCGCACATGGGCTACCCAACTGGCGGAAGTTTTTAATGTCATCGATGGTCGGACTTGCATAGCCGGTCAGATACAAGGTCGCATATGCGAACATGGACCCGTGCCCCGCGGAAAGCACGAAACGGTCGCGATCGGCCCAGTGCGGGGCTTTCGGATCAAATTTCAGGAACTTTGAATAGAGTACCGTTGCGACGTCGGCCATGCCCATCGGCATGCCGGGATGGCCGCTGTTTGCGGCCTGTACAGCATCCATGGCCAGCGCCCGGATTGCATTGGCCATTTGCTGATCACTAACGGTCATGTTCTATCCCCACAAAATACTCCAGTTTGGGAGCGGGAGGCGGGCGCATACAACATATGCGATACCGCCGAGTCGTTTGGTGCCAACCCTTTGCGGACGCAAGTGCGCAGCGTCAAGGGACGGGCGCGCATTTCCTGCGGGGAATCTGCTGCCCGATGTACTTTGTTGCATTTGCATGACATCTTTAGTCTGTTACAACATCTTACCAAGAGGATGTAAGCCATGGCAGATGAACGATTAATTGTTGCGATCGGTCGCATAGAACGTGCGCTGTCACGGGTCGAAAAACTGGTTACTGTGCCCGCAAACCCGCATGATACAGATCTGGCGGATCGCCATGCACGCCTCAAGAAAGAGACGTTGGACGCCATTCGCGGCATCGACCAGATGTTGTCGGGTGCAAACTGATGGCTGAGGTTAAACTTTCCATCGCTGGCCGCCAATATTCAGTAGCTTGCAATGACGGTGAAGAGACGCGGCTACTGGCCTTGGGAGCCATGGTTGATGAAAAGGCCCGCGAAGCTGGTGGCGGGTCGGGCGGGCTGAATGAAACCCGCAGCCTGTTGTTTTCGGCCTTGCTGCTGGCCGACCGCCTGCAAGACGTGGTTAACGGAACGCAAGCCGTCGCGGATATTCCTCAGACAGTGGCTAAATCATCGCAAATAGCGGAAGCTTTGGAAGGCTTAGCCACCCGATTAGAAAATCTGGCACAAAAGCTTGAGAATTAACGTAAGGCGCCTATATTGGCTTTGGCGGAACTGCCCGGTACGAGCTGATGAGAACATCCCTGAGGCGATTATTTATCTAAGGGAGCTGTCCCTGCCTGGGCCATTTGGGCGACCTTAAGGTCCAGATCACACGGTGCCCACCTGACGTGCTGGCGTCAGAGGATATTCCGGAAAACGACCCATGGTGGTTCCGCCAACCGATTTCGGGAAATGCTGTGACTTCAAAATTAGACAAACCAACACAGCGCGCCGCGTTTCGGCAAATTCGCGACTCTTACGTCAATGATTTGACAGATCAGGACCGCGCGCTGGCCTTTTCTAAAATCCCCAGCCCCTTGGCCAAATTTTTAACGCCCGGTAAAATCGTGGCGGGCTATGTCGCAAAAGGATCTGAAGTCGATCCCGCGGCGATCCTTGCACAAGCGCATGCCATGGGCTGCGACCTTGCCCTGCCCCATGTAACCAGCAAAAGCGCACCAATGCGATTTCTACGCTGGTCGTCCGATGACGACCTTGTCCCGGGCGCATTCGGCCTTCTACAGCCTGCTGAGACAGCCCCTGAGTGTAAACCCGATATAGTCCTTGTTCCTATGCTGGCCTATGACGACAGGCTCATCCGGCTTGGCCAGGGAGCGGGGCATTATGACCGTGCACTGAGTGTGCTGGATCATTCCATCGCCATCGGCCTTGCTTGGTCGGTTCAATTCGCCTCTGTACTCGCATCGGATATTTGGGACGTCCCGCTCGACGCCGTACTTACAGAAAAATCCTGGATAACATTATGAATGGACCACAGAAGCAACCGACATGGCGTAAACCCGCGGGCATGCTGGCGATATTGCTGATTATTTTGGTTTGGGCGGTGCTGATCGTCAGCGCGTCTGAATTCATCGGCCAACTGCACATATTGTTGCAGAGTGTCATTTATTTGATAGCTGGCGTGATCTGGATTGCGCCGATGCGCCCACTGATGATCTGGATGGAAACAGGTTCGTTCCGCGCACCACCTACAACCTGATTTTCAGGGAAGTGGCGCGAGTGACGGGGCTCGAACCCGCGACCTCCGGCGTGACAGGCCGGCGCTCTAACCAACTGAGCTACACCCGCTAACTTGCGGTGGAGGCGCACTATAAGCGGCGCAAGATTCTGTCAACGGCATTTGTCGTAAAAGGTCGTTTTCGGGCAAATGAATTCCAAGCCCAGCCTTTTCACCACCAGCATCTAGACTTACAAAATTTAATCGGCGAATAACAAAACGGGCGTTTCCATAAGCTTTTTCAGCGACTGAACATAATTGGCCGCATCCCAACCGTCGACCACACGATGGTCGCAGCTCATCGACAGGTTCATCAGTTTACGTGCCTCAATAGTGTCGCCGACAAACATCGGACGTTCGACAATCTTATTGGGTCCGATGATCGCGACCTCAGGTCGATTGATGACAGGTGTGGTCACAATCCCGCCCAAGGGGCCAAGTGACGTCACTGTAAGCGTGGAGCCCGACAGCTCTTCACTTTTCGCTGAGCCGCTCCGCGCAGCGTTGGCAAGGCGCGCAATCTCCGTTGCAAGCTGCCAAATATTTCTATCCTGCGCATCGCGGATTACAGGGACCATTAATCCGGCATCGGTTTGCGTTGCCATACCCAGATGCACCGCGCCATGGCGCGTCACGACGCCATTTTCGTCGTCATAGCGGGCGTTGATCATCGGGAATTGCGGGATGGTCTTGCAGATCGCCACGATAAGCAATGGGAGCATCGTCAGCTTTGGCCTTGCGCCGCGATTGGCGTTTAGGTCGGCGCGCATCGCTTCAATCGCGGTGACGTCAATTTCTTCGACATAGGTGAAATGCGGGATGTGGCGCTTTGACGCCGCCATATTGTCCGCAATGCGCCGGCGCATGCCGATGACTTTGACATTCTCGTCGTCGCGGCGCGCGCTGATATGTGATGCGCGATAGCCCTGCCCGCTTCCATAGGCCAGAAACGCATCGAGATCAGCGTGCCGGATATGCCCGCCTGCCGCCTTGACGTCAGTTAATTCCACGCCGAGTTCCTTGGCACGTTGGCGCACTGCGGGCGACGCTGTAATCTTATGGTCGGCGCTTATGCTAGGCGACTGGGCCGGCACAACCGTAGGCCTTTCTTGCACGACCTCTGGTTCAGTTGCGACTGGTTCAGGCGCATGTGACAGCTCGTCTTCCACCGTCGCAACCGCCTCTACCTTTACCGTGCTTTCCACCTGACTGACGTCAGTCGCGGTTTCAATCTCCACGAGCATAGACCCGATGGCGATGACATCGCCCATCTCGCCAGCAACCTTGGTCACGATCCCCGCCACCGGGCTTTCCATTTCGACGGTCGCTTTGTCCGTCATCATGTCCGCCAGTGGCTGGTCTTCAGAAATGCTGTCGCCAACCTTTACATGCCATGTAACGATTTCTGCCTCGGCTATGCCTTCGCCAATATCCGGTAAGTTGAATATGAATGTGGGCATAAAGTCAGTCCTTCATGATCTTGTCAAATGCACGGGCAAGCCGCACGGGGCCGGGGAAATATGCCCATTCGAGGCTGTGTGGATATGGCGTATCAAACCCTGTCACGCGTTCTATTGGTGCCTCGAGATGATAGAAGCACCGTTCCTGCACCTGCGCAGCCAATTCAGCGCCAAATCCGCTGGTACGGGTCGCTTCATGCACAACCATACAGCGGCCCGTTTTCTTGACCGATGCCTCAATGGTTTCGATGTCCAATGGCAATAATGTCCGCAGGTCGATGATTTCGGCGTCAATGCCATGCTCGGCGACGACGGCTTTCACAACATGCACCATCGTGCCATAGGTCAGGACCGTGACAGCCTCCCCTTCCCGCACAACAGCAGCCTTGCTTAAGTCTATGCGATAATAGCCTTCTGGAACGGCGCTGCCATCATGTTTGGACCATGGCTCGACCGGGCGGTCATAATAGCCGCTGAACGGCCCATTATAGATCCGCTTGGGTTCAAAAAACACGACTGGGTCATTGTCTTCGATCGCGGCAATCAGCAGCCCCTTTGCATCATAAGGTGTCGCTGGAATAACCGTCTTGATCCCGCACACATGCGTGAACAGGCTTTCGGGGCTTTGGCTATGCGTCTGACCCCCGAATATGCCGCCGCCAAAGGGCGAACGCACGGTCATGGGACAGATAAAGTCATTGGCAGAACGATAGCGCATGCGCGCGGCCTCGCTGACCAACTGATCAAGCCCGGGATAGATGTAATCCGCAAACTGAATCTCGGGCACGGGGCGAAGGCCATAAGCCGCCATGCCAACGCCAACGCCGATGATCCCACATTCGCTGATGGGCGTGTCAAAAACGCGGGTTTTGCCGTGCTTTTTCTGAAGGCCCGCAGTCGCGCGGAACACGCCGCCGAAATAGCCAACGTCTTCGCCCATGATGACAACTTCGGGGTCTTTCTCAAGCATCACGTCCAAGGCGCTATTGATCGCCTCAATCATGTTCATACTTTTGGTCGCGGGCTCAGACATCAGCGCGCCTCCCATTCAGGGCCGAATTTGTCGCGCTGTTCTTCCAACATCTGTTCGCATTGCTCTTTCAAATGCCATGGCATTTCCTCGAACACATCTTCGAACATGGTTTCCATTGGGTGATGCAGGCCATGCCCTAAAATCCCGTTCTGCTCCGCCTCTTTCTGGGTCGCCTTTACGGAGTTTGACAGTTCCAGAATGAGCGCCTCATGCTGTTCGTCACTCCATGCGCCGATCACTATCAAATGATCCTTGAGGCGCGTCACAGGGTCTCCAAGCGGCCACAAGGCATATTCTTCCGCCGCACGATAAGCGCCGGGGTCATCCGACGTCGAATGCCCTTCGCCGCGATAGGTGAAATATTCAATCAATGTTGGCCCGCCATTTGTGCGCGCGCGGTTGGCCGCCCACTGCATGGCTGCAAAAACGGCCAGCGCGTCATTGCCGTCCACGCGCAATCCAGCGATGCCATAGCCAATGGCACGCGCGGCGAACGTCGTCCGCTCACTGCCTGCAAAACCGGAGAATGACGAAATCGCCCACTGGTTGTTCACGACCTGAAAGATAACCGGCGCATTATACACGGCGGCAAATGTCAGCGCGCTGTGAAAGTCACCTTCCGCTGTCGACCCATCACCACACCACACCGCAGAGATACGGGTATCGGCGCGCGATGCAGACGCCATGGCCCAACCCACCGCCTGCGGATATTGCGTTGTCAGGTTGCCCGAAATACTGAAAAATCCGTAATCCTTGGCGGAATACATGATGGGCAGCTGGCGCCCCTTCAGACGATCGCCACTGTTCGAATAAATCTGGTTCATCATATCAACGAGCGGATAATCCCGCGTAATCAGAATGCCTTGCTGGCGATAGCTTGGAAAACACATGTCATCCGAATGCAGCGCCATCGTGGTTGCAACCGACGTCGCTTCCTCACCAAAGGACTTCATATAGAAACTGGTTTTGCCCTGGCGCTGTGCCCGGAACATCCGGTCATCAAAGGCGCGCAATAGCAACATCTTGCGGAGCATGTTACGCAGCGTATCTGCATCTAACCCGGGATTCCAACTGCCAACCGCCCGATTGTCATCGTCCAAGACTCGGACAAGGCCGTAAGCCAGTGCATGTATGTCCGCTGGGCTGGCGCGCTCATCTGGACGCGTAATGGCGTCCACTTCGGGGATAATGATGTCGCTAAAATCGGCCTTATCGCCCGGACGGAACTTGGGTTCCGGCACATGGAGATGAAGCGGCGCGAGATTGTTCTTGATACCGTGCACCATCACCATCTCCGCAGTCACCTACCCGAAACGACTCAGGTGGTTTATTATCGACGGTTGTTATAATATTTCAAACGGTCCTTTAGGTCAATATAGCTGCCCTAATGCTCAATTAGACCGCAACTGGCGCAGAAATGTGCGATTGCGGATGATAATCCGACACTTCAAAATTTTCGATACGGAAGTCAAAAATGCTGTCGGGCGTGCGCAAAAGCTTTAGCTTGGGGTTGCCGGATGGTGTGCGGCTCAACTGCTCCTCAACCAAAGGTGCATGGTTCAGATATAAATGCACGTCGCCACCCTGCCAGATCAGTTCGCCCGCCTTGTACCCACAGACCGCAGCGAGCATCCGCGTCAACAAAGCGGCAGAAAATGCATTGAACGCAAATCCGAGGCCCAGGTCGCAAGAACGCTGAAATAGGATGCAGCTCAAGACACTGTCCGCGACATGGAACTGATATGTCTTGTGGCAAGGCGGAAGCGCCATTTGATCGAGCTCGGCAACGTTCCAGCCTTCGATGATGTGGCGGCGCGAACCCGGGTTATTCTTCAGACTTTCGACCAGCAGACTGACTTGATCGATGCCTTTCTCGGCACGGCGGAACAGTCCGTTGTCCGCTGCCTCATAACGCGGCCAGTTGACCCACTGCGCGCCGTAGACCGGCCCCAAGTCACCCCATTGAGCGGCAAAGGCATCATCTTCGACGATGCGTTGCTCAAATGCATCCTGCGTGATGTCTTCGCCCGTTTCGCGCCGATATCGCGCCAAAGGCCAGTCGGTCCAGATTTTGACATTCTGTTGAAGCAAGAGCTGGATATTTGTGTTGCCGGTCAAAAACCAGAGCATCTCGCGCGCCGCTGTTTTCCAGAACACCCGCTTGGTGGTCAACAGAGGAATAGCATCGTCTGCCAGCGAGAAGTGCATAGTGGCGCCAAACAACGCTTTGGTGCCAACACCAGTCCGATCGCGCTGAACAGCACCCTCGGTCCAAATGCGGCGCATCAACGATAGATATTGCTCTTCATAATGAGGCATATTGTGCATGCCCCAATGCTAAGGCCAGCGCATGTTTTTGGCAACTGTCGGAATGCATCACCGTTGGTTACATGCACTTAGACGCCTTTATGCAAACGAAGCGGGCGGGATGCCTTCCAGTCGGCACCCCGTCATTTCGTTGATTGACGTTACCCTACCGCATGTACCGGAGAAATAGCAGCTATCGTATCGTGCTCAGCAACGACGCGCTTACGCCATGTGGCAAGGGCCTGACCAACAACCTGGTCCATGTTGTAATATTTGTAAGTCGCAAGGCGGCCCACAAACAACGTATTTTCTTCAGCCATCGCCAATGCTTCATAGCGTTTGTAAAGATTCTGATTTTCCGGACGCGGGATTGGGTAATAAGGGTCACCTTCGGCGGCCGGATATTCGGTCGTAATGCTGGTCACGCCGCCGGTATCGCCAGTGAAATGCTTATATTCGGTGATGCGCGTATAGGGCGTCGCTTCGTCCGGATAATTCACTGTTGCCACCGGCTGGAAATTTTCCTGCTCGACAATGGCATGGTCGAAACGAAGTGATCGATATGGCAACGCGCCATAACAGAACGCAAAATATTCATCGACCGGCCCTGTATAAACGAGATGGTCATAGGAATACGCATCCTTTATTTCCGCAAAATCTACACCCGTAATTACGTCGATTTTCGGATGATCCAGAATGTTTTCAAACATCTTGGTGTATCCCTCCGCTGGGATGGCTTGATATTTGTCCGTGAAATATCGGTCGTCGGCATTCGTCCGGGTTGGCACTCGCGCCGTTACAGATTTGTCCAATGCGCTTGGGTCGAGACCCCATTGCTTGCGGGTATATCCACGAAAGAATTTTTCATACAATTCGCGGCCAATAGCGGACACGACGACGTCTTCCGATGTTTCTATCGTCACTACTGGCTCGGCCCTTGCCGCAAGCCACGCTTTGACGTCTTCGTCGGTCTGCAAATCGAGGCCGTATAATGTGTTGATTGTTGTCCGGTTGATGGGGATTGGCACCAATGTGCCATCGACACGCGCCAAAACCCGATGTTCATATTTGCGCCATTTGGTGAACCGCGACAAATATTCGAAAACGTCCGCCGAGTTCGTGTGGAAAATATGCGGACCATATTTGTGGTACAACTGCCCTACCGCGTTCCGTTCATCAAACGCATTCCCGCCGATATGCGGGCGGCGATCGACAACAAGCACGTTATATGCAGATCCCGCGGCAAGGCGTTCGGCCATCACCGATCCGGCAAAACCAGCGCCGACAACAACCCAGTCATAATGCTTTTGCGCGGGTGCTGGCCATGACAAGGGCGCTGTAATCGGATGGACCCGTAACTCAGATGATTGCACATCGACTATCAAGCTCGCCATTTCAGACTGGGTTTTATCCCAACTGGTTGCGGCGATCATGGCATCGGCGACCTTCGTGCCTTCACCTGTTTTCGCGAATATCAGCGCCATTTCGCACGCGGCGACAAAGCCTTCAGGTGTTGATGCAATGCACACGCGTGGACATTGGCCATAGCCTGCCTCGACATCGGTCACTGGCGTGGACACAACGACCTTGCCACCGGCCAGATACTCAGGGGTTTTGGTCGGGCTGATAAACCGCGTAGATTCGTTAAGGGCGAATGGCATCAGCGCCACATCCCATCCACCGAGATATTGGGGCAATTCATTGTAAGATTTGCTACCAAGCCAGTGAATATTGGGCTGACGCGGCAGTTCTTCTTCTGAAACCTTAACAACCGGCCCGATCATGACGAAGTTCCATTCGGGCCGCGCATCGGCAAGCTGTGACAACAGTTCAAGATCAATACGTTCGTCGATAACGCCGTAATAGCCAAGGCGGGGGAACGCTATGTCCGCTTGGTCTGCAGGATCTTCGGTATGCGTCCGCGCTGCTGCGAAATGCGCGACGTCGACACTGGACGGGAAACAGTGGACCGAGGCGTGACGGTTGCGCTTCGCCTCATACAGGCTTTTGCCGCCAGTGAAGACGAGATCTGCTTCCTCAAGCAGTTCGGCCTCACGTTGGAGAAGCTCCGGAGGCGCAAAACGAAACGCGCTTAGCTCGTCCATGCAATCATAGACAATCGATGTCGCTTTCAAATGACGTGAGAACGGCAGCATCATTGGGGTGTAATACCAGCGAACCAGTTTATTAAGGCCGGACAAAGCCAGTTTATCAAGCAAACCCCGAAGCGCTATTTCCTGCTGCTTTACCGATAAGCCTTCAGGCAACTGCGGCGTAGCGACAGTGACACCACTGTCCTTGCACGTCTGCATATCAAGCAGCGGTTGGGAACCAGTAATGAAATTTGGTTCCTCCCAATAAATAACTTTAAAATCACGTACAAACCGAGACATTATATGTTGCGGACGTTGAAATACAAAGCTCCATCGCAAATGGCTAAAACAAATCAAAATAGATTTATCGGCATGATTTATTTTGTTTGTATCTGTCGCGGCAATAAACATATTTTTTATCCCAGGTTCATATCTTCTATGAAACCAATGCTCACCCCGATGGTTCCCGTATTTCACGATGAATTGAGGGACATGCGATGGAAATGTGGGCCGGGTTTGAATGCACCCTTAATCGGGTCGGCGACCGCTTTCAGGACCAGTTGCTGCCAACCGAACGTAAAAAGCGAACCCATTGCCTTGAGTCATTACCCGCGCTCGGGGTCACTGCATTTAGGTATCGCATCGCCTGGGATGATGTTTCAACACCGTGGGATACCGTGGCACAGGACATCGCGTTGCTCACATCGCATAACATTAAGCCGATTATCGGGTTGCTCCACCACGGCAGCGGACCGGCTGACACCAGTTTGATTTCGGACAATTTTATCGACGGAATGGGGCACATGCCCGCGAAATCGCACGCAAGTTGCCTACAATCGAATATTGGACCCCCATCAATGAACCGCTCACCACCGCTCGTTTTTCAGCGCTTTACGGGCATTGGTATCCGCACAATCGCGATGAGGTGTCGTTTTGGACCGCACTCCTCAATCAGACTGAAGCAACCATCGCCGCTATGCGCGAAATCCGGCTGGTAAATCCAGAGGCGAAGCTGATCCAGACAGAAGATCTTGGAACAACATATGCAACAGCTGCCATGTCGGACCAGGCAGCTTATGACAATCAACGACGCTGGATGACGTGGGATCTGCTATGCGGCCTCGTTGGCCGGGATCATACTTTTTACGATGGGCTATGTGCTTTGGGATTCAAAGACCAACTTGATAGAATTGCAACGGCACCCTGCCCCCCTGACATCATCGGCGTGAACCATTACCTGACCAGTGACCGCTTTCTCGACCATCGGATAGAGCGTTACCCAGTGCAAAATATTGGAACCAACGGTCGCCGGGATTTTGCAGATGTTGAGGCTATCCGGGTCTTATCAGCCCCCACTAATGGCCTTAAGACTGCATTGTCAGAAGCTTGGGAACGCTACAAAATTCCCGTCGCATTGACCGAATGCCACAATGGATGCACCCGGGAAGAGCAAATGCGGTGGGTACGTGACGCGTGGCATGGTGCCGAAGCACTAAATGCTGCTGGCGGCTCCATCGTTTCGATCACAATATGGACCCTTATGGGCGCCCGGGGTTGGTCCAACTTGCTCACGCAAGAACTGGTTGATTTCGAAGGGGGCGTATTCGATCCCCGCGGGGGAACTATCAGGCCAACCGCCGTTGCGGAAACCATTAAGGCGCTTGCACATAACATCGCCCTTCCTGCTGCGGTTTCGGGGCCTGGCTGGTGGCAACGCGAAGACCGGTTGAAATTTCCGCCTGCGCCTGTGGCCGGTCCGGTTGTTCGCACACACAATCTTACACCCGATGCGCCCCTCTTGATTGCAGGCATAACAGGATCGCTTGGGCAGGCCTTAGCACTTGCAGCTAAGCATCGTGGCCTTCGCATAGTGACCACATCACGCCATCAATTGGCACTGGATGACCGCAGGAGCATCGATGCCGCACTCCAAAAGTACAACCCTTGGGCCCTCATCAATGCCACGGGTTGGGTTAAGGTTGACGAGGCAGAACGCGCTTATGACGCCTGCATGTCGGCGAACGCAGCAGGAGCGCTAAGGCTCGCGCAATGTTGTGAGGAGCGCGGCATCCCAAACGCACACTTCTCCAGCGATCTGGTCTTTGATGGCAAGTCAGACACCCCGTACAGCGAATATGCAGTCACAAGCCCGTTGAGTGTTTATGGGGAGAGCAAGGCAATCGCTGACGCGGGATTACTAGAAATGGCGACGCCGCTGGTCGTGCGAACATCCGCATTTTTCTCGCCATTCGACAGATATAATTTTGCGCACCGGCTGATCGCGACCCTCAGAAACGGTGAGACATTTTTGGCATCGCCTGACCACATGGTTTCGCCAACCTATGTACCGCATCTCGCAGATATCGTGCTGGACTGCATCATTGATCGCGCGCACGGCCTATTTCACATCAGCAACGGCGAAACGCTCAACTGGTTCGAATTCGCCCATCAGATTAGCGCTGCATGTGGTATGAACCCCCGACACATTGGCTCGGCATCAGCAGCGGAAATGGGATGGTTAGCACCCCGCCCCGCGCAATCTGGTCTGCGGTCGATCCATGGGCAAATAGCCCCAATGTTAAATCAAGCCATTCATGCGTTCGCTAACCATATCCACATAATGTAAAAAGCAAGGCTGGGCGTTAACCTGCGCCAAATATTTCATCGCGGTAGCCCTGAAATACAAACCGGATTTTAACCATTCCTTGAGGTTCTCCCGATACCACCGCGTCATGCATGCTCGTATTGTCATTGTAGACGACAGATCAACCAACTTGCGCGTTTATGCGCATTATGTTGCGATGATGGGTCCGGAGTTCTCCGCGAAGTGTTTTCACAGCGCGATCGAGGCTTTGGAATGGCTTGAGACCGAGACGACAGACCTACTTGTCGTGGACTACCGTATGCCAGAAATGAACGGTGCGGAATTCATCAGCAAAATCCGTTCTCGCACCGTCGGCGCGCACATCCCAGCGATTATCATCACTGCACGGCAAGACCGGGAATGCCGGATCACCGCTCTGGACGCCGGCGCGACCGACTTTTTGCAGACGCCCGTATCCCACATCGAATTTCGCGATCGCGCATTATTGCTCTTGGGGCAGCATTATCGTCAGCAGGAACTCAAGCAATCGCTTGAGAGCAATCGGGCGGGGTCTGATGGCGCAGATGGCGACGACAAAAGCAGCAAGTCGATGCTGGAGCAAATCATCGACACAACGCCGATTTTGATCAACGCGACTGACCGAAACGGTAAGTTTCTGTTTTTAAATTCATATCAAGCTGCGCTTTTCGGTCGCGAGCCGGAACAACTGGTAGGTAGATCCATTTCGGAAATCATGGAACCCGACTTGGTTGAACGCGAAGCGCACCGGAATAACGTCATTCTCGAAACGGGAAACTCGATACCTAACTTCGAAGAAAAGTTTGTCAGCGAAGGTATTGAACTCATTTTTCAATGCAACAAGTCACCCCTCCTCAACAAAGATAACCAGACCATAGGTATCCTGACGACAGGTCTTGATATCACGGCGCGCAAATTTGCCGAGGAACACCGGACGCATCTGGCGTTGCATGATATGCTCACAGGCCTTCCCAACCGCACCTTACTTGCGCAAAAGATGCGCACCGCCATTGATGAGAGCAACGCCAGCGGCAAAGCTGCCTCGCTGCTGCTGCTCGACCTAGACCGGTTTAAAGTCATCAATGACACCCGCGGACACCAGACAGGCGATGTTTTGCTCCGCCAGGTGGCCGAGCGCCTTATCTCGGCGCTGGACAGCAACGGCTTTGCCGCACGCATCGGCGGCGACGAATTCGCCATTGTTCTTCAAAATCTCGATGACAATAGCAGTGCCGCAGACATATGCACCAAGCTGCTCGCAAAAATTGGTGAGCCATATACCATTGGCGGCGTTGAGCAGACCATCGGTGCAAGCATCGGCGTTGCACGTATTCCCGAAGATGGCACCTCACCCGACGAACTGCTGCGTCTGGCTGACCTTGCCATGTATGAAGCCAAAGCGTCAGGCCGAAATTGCTTCTGCTTCTTTTCGCCGCAAATGAACCACATCGCACAAATGAATGCAGGTATCGAGACCGACCTTCGTGACGCGCTCAACAGCGATCAGTTGTTCCTGGAATATCAGCCGATAGTCGACACCGCCTCAGGCAATTATGCAGGTCTTGAGGCTTTGTTGCGTTGGAACCACCCAGTCAGGGGACGTTTGAGCCCCGCTGACTTCATCAAAGTAGCCAATGATTCCGGCTTAATTGGCCGTATCGGCACATGGGTCGTCGAAGCCGTGTGCAAGCAAATTGCGTTGTTTGCCGACGAAGGCATTGAGCTCCCACATGTAGCCGTCAACGTGTCGCCGAAGCAGTTTCAATATTCCGCGATGTGCTCCGAGATGCTCGATTTGGTTGCGAAATATGCCATTCCACGCGGCAAGCTGGCGATTGAAATCACCGAAGAGCTGTTAATTGACAACAGCCAGAAGGTGCACGAGCAATTGGCAATGTTGCGCGCGGGCGGCATTCAGATCTCTATCGATGATTTTGGCACGGGCTATTCGTCGCTGCAATATTTACGGGACTTGCCAGCGACCCGTTTGAAAATTGACCAAACCTTTATCTCGCGGATCGAGACATCGGCTACCGATCGCGCAATCATCTCCACTATCGCCCATTTGGCCCATGCGCTGAATATGCGGGTCGTCGCAGAGGGCGTTGAGACAGAAGCCCAATTTACGCTGCTTCGCGCTTCAGGTTGCGACGAGGTTCAAGGATATCTCATGGGTCGGCCGCTGTCTGTCTATGATCTGCACAATCTGTTCAAGGGCGGTGCAGAACCGTTCAGGCTGGCGGCGAAATGACATCCTTTTTGAAAAAGCTGCGCGGTGATTTAACACCTGAACAGGAGATCCTTCGCAACCGGCTCGTCATGGGCGGCATCTCAGGCATCGGTTGCTACTTTTTCGCATTTGACGCGCTCATTTTTTCAGCGTTTTTTGCGTATTTGTCATGCAATGCCGCACTCTACGCTATGCAGCGTTATGGCATTTGGCAGCCAGAAAATCGCTGGTTTGGGGCCATCATACTGGACGTGATGATGGCCTTCACCGTCATGCTGCGCGAGCCCGAGCATTTATCAATCTTCTATCCGATCATTCTGTGGATGATCTTGGGCAATGGCTTTCGATATGGCATTAAATGGCTATTTGTTGCATCGGCACTCTCAACGGCGACTTTTAGCATTGTTGTTTTTTCAACTGCTTATTGGCAACAGAACCAATTTTTGGGGATTGCGCTCGCGTTCGCCTTAATCGCCATTCCCGCTTATTGCTCGACACTCATTAGCAAAATTTCTCATGCAAAAGAGCAGGCCGAAGAGGCAAGCAAAGCAAAGAGTTATTTCCTCGCCAGCGTCAGCCATGAATTGCGAACGCCGTTGAACGCCATCATCGGTTACGGAAACCATTTGCGCCAATCGGAGATGTCACGGGGGCAAAAGGAAATGGTTGAGGCAAGTGTTCTTGCCGGTGAACATTTGTTGCACCTGATTGAACAGCTGATTGATGTTGCCAAAACCGGAACGGGAACCATGAACGTGACGACGGCTACATTCCGGCCCACGGATCTGTTAACCGAAATTCGCGATATCATGACCGTCCGGGCGGAAGAGAAAGGCCTTAGCCTGCATCTTCAGGCAGAACCCATGAGCGACCGGATCGTTGAAGGGCCGAACGGCGCCATCCGGAACATCCTCCTGAATTTGGTCGGTAACGCTACCAAGTTCACCGAGTCAGGATCAATTAAACTTAACAGCGGCATCATCATCAAAAATGATAAGCGCCACATATGGTTTACTGTGACGGATACGGGCATTGGCATTTGCGAAACTGCGTGTGAGCGCATTTTCCAGCCTTTCCAGCAAGCCGATGACAGTGTTTTAAACCGGTTTGGCGGTACAGGCCTTGGTCTCTCCATCTGCAAGCAGCTTATAGAACAAATTGACGGGAAGATTTCTGTTGAAAGCCAAATAGGCCAAGGCAGTACGTTCCGCGTCGAAATACCCATCAAATTGATCGATGGCGAGCCTGTTGCTGATTTCGTGTATCCGGCAGACGCTGTAAAAATCCTGTCATTTGGTCATATGAAACCTGAGTTACTGGCCAGCGCGCCGTCACATGAAAACTTCTTTGTCCATCATGTGCCTTGCACCAATAGACAGGAACTTGTTTCGGCGCTCGCAAGCATCGATCTAGCCGAATTCAGCGTTGCGCTCATGGCGGAGTCTGTTGTTCAAGATATCGATTCAGAAGACGCTGTCTGGTCCATCTTCGCCAGGGCGGAGATTGCGCCTGTACTCGTGTCTGAGCACGAGGCTGTGGAACTGGACGACGTTGAGCTAAGGGCCGCATTTGCGTCTATTATACCCGCCATGCCGAACTTTGCGGAACTCCGCAGTGCCATTCGCATAGGCTGCTCTTTTGCTCGGCAAATGCGCATAACGCATGGGGGTGAACAGCAGCACTCGCCAAGCTACACGCCAAAACGGATTTTGGTTGCCGATGACAACCGGACGAACCGGAACGTTCTGTCCGCGATTCTAGAGGCTGCGGGCCATACCGTTGTCATGGTCACCGACGGCGATGAAGCGCTTGAGGAGATGGAAAAAGGTGGCATCGATATATTATTGCTCGATGTAAACATGCCGCGACTTAACGGCATCGACACGTGTTCCATGTGGCGGCAGATTGAAGGCGGCCGCAACCATCTGCCGATTATTGGCGTAACAGCCGACGCGACTTCAGAAACGGAGATGCAGTGCCGGAATGCTGGCATGGATATGCGCATAACTAAACCAGTGAACGCACAAATGCTTCTCAGCACCATCGAGGAATATTGCTGCGGGGAGACGAATGGGACTCTAATGCAGCAGGTATTGCCAATTGATCCATTCAATAAAGTCGTATCCATCTCTGGGCACATTCCACCAGCGGACGCGCCAATCGACCAAGAGCAAATTGAATATCTGCGGTCAATCGGTGACCAAGCGTTCGTCAATACGATGATTGAAGGATTTGTTGAGGATGTCGATCAAACGCTTGATCCATTGCGTAAATCAGTCGCGGATGGACAGGTTGCCGAATTCCGCTTCTGCGCGCACGCTTTCAAAAGTTCGGGCAACAACATGGGTGCCAGTTCGCTATCGCGGTTATGTGGGCAGCTTGAAAAAGTCAGTGAAGCCGACTTCTTTGAGCATCGATTCAGCTATCTGCAGAAAATGGAGCACGAAGCCGCACGGGCAGTCGATGCCCTGAAATCCGACGTGTATGCCTTATCAAATAGCGTCAATGCTCATGCGAGCTAACGGTCCGAAGACCACGCTGCATTCGCCGCTCCTGTGCATCGGCAAGTCGCTCCATCTTTCGAACGTCGGCATCGGTAAGCGACATGGCTGTTTGAGCCCATATATTCGTTATCTTTAGCAATTCATCAATCTCCACCGGAGACGATACACGTCGCGCCAAATAGACTGCGCGTTCAGCAGCAAAGCGCTGCTGGTTGCGTCGGCAATAATCAACAATAGCGGCTTCGCCTTCACCGTCTTCCACCAAAATGTCGACGATGCCCAACGCGTGCAGCTCTTCAGCTGTGTGAATCTTACCTTCAAGGATAAAATTCTCGGCCATTTTGCGGCCAACACGGCGAACAAGAAAGCTGTAGGCAC
The DNA here is from genome assembly GCA_002255985.1 of Sphingomonadaceae bacterium PASS1. Lineage (GTDB taxonomy): Bacteria > Pseudomonadota > Alphaproteobacteria > Sphingomonadales > Sphingomonadaceae > Sphingorhabdus_B. The sequence goes on along the minus strand of NKIR01000007.1, from coordinate 7,787 downwards.
CCATGCCGGGGAACAGGTTAAAAATGATTTCCGGCAGGCCGAGGCGTGCACTGCGTTCAGCAACCAAAATATCAAACGCTAGGGCATGTTCAAAACCGCCGCCCAACGCGTCCCCTTGAACAAGCGCGATCGTGATAATTGGCGCACCAAATCCTTGGCTGTTCACATATTGCATGCGCACACAGGTTTCCGCATATTTTCGCATTGCCCCGAGGTCCCCGGCGCGAATACATTCGGCAAAATGGCGCAGATCACCGCCGAGATTATAGACGCCGGGCGTTTTCGAACCGCACACGAAATAACTTAGATCGTCGGGCCCTCCATTTGCAGGGAGCGCATAGTTGTCGGCAACCCAATCCTGCACTTGCTGGATTTCCGCACCCAGACTGTAGGTATAACTGGGACGCCCGCTCTGGTTCATGAAACACCAGAATATCTTGTCCTGTTGGTCATGACGGACAACAATTTCATTAAAATTACGCCCCACTATTGGAACGCCTAAGCTGCGCTCAGGGAAGCTGTGCACATTAATTTCAACGGCGCCACCGCGGGCGCGGGAGTGGAATGACATAAAGCCCCCGAAAAATCAGTGTTCGGCCACCCCAGCCAATAACGGCGTCATAGCACGATATTCCATTTTGCAAGCTATAAACTTACCGAAATGGAGGGAATACACTAATTATCGAAGCAACGGGCTCCGAAACGCGTCCGATATCGCAAATTAGTTTGTGGTTAAAATATAAACGAGTGGCGTTAGCAAGGTTGGTGCCACCTGCAACGCATCCTTGAAAATGCGCCGGGCCTGCGAGTCACCGACCACGACCACGTCGTTCGCAAACACCTCCGGGTCATTGTAAATTCCGCGGCGAATTGACTTCAGATTGTACAATGCAGCCATCTTCTGGCCATTCACGGTACGGAAAATGACAACGTCATCCAACTTCGCAAATTCCGCGGTACCTTTGGCAATCGCGACTGCGCGCATTAGCGTCATTTTCCCGATGACCGGATATAATCCGGGTTCACGTACCTGGCCGTCAATAGTGACCACCTGACTGACAGTTTCCTTGAGGTTTACGGTAACTTGCGGGTCGCGTACATATTGACCGCGAAGCCGGCCCTCGATTTCTTCTTCAAGCTCACCGGGTGTTTTACCGGCAGCTTCAATGATGCCTGCCAAAGGAAACGATATGCGTCCGCCCGCGTCCGTTTGGACTTCTTGTTTGCTCAGCTCTTCAATGCCGAACACGTCGATGGTTAACTTATCAAACGGCCCAATAAGATACGGCCGGTTCTGTTCAAAAAGATCAAGTCGCGTAGGCTCTGGTAAAACGTCGCTCTCGACTACCTTTATGTCCGAAACACTTCCGGTTCCGCCAAGTTGCGAACTGCCGCAGGCGGTCAATGCAGAAGACAAAGCAAGAAGAACTATCAGTTTACGCATCAATGATTCCCAAAAAACGTCCGGTTCTGCTGCTAGCGAAGCACGAAAAGTAAAGCCACCCCTTTTGTGTTCTCGCGAATGAAACCATCGTCGCACCTCCTTCTTCCGATCCCGCCTGCGGTCGATGTTATCAACGCAATCGATTATTGTAACAAATCAATCTCGTTGGGTTTGACGACGCATCTCCAGTAAATGCATCCTACACCCATGAGGTGTCCACGGTTAAACGGGAGAAGAAATCCATGAAAATACGCAACATCGCCCTCGTCGCGTTGCTTGCCGCTACATCACCAGTGGCCCTAGCATCTGCTGCACACGCCGAAACCGCCGAACCAAAGGCCGAATGGTGGCCAAAGAAGGTCGACTTGACCGCACTGCGCCAAAATGAAGCGCGCGCAAACCCCTATGGTGACGACTTTAACTACGCCGCCGAATTTGCCACACTCGACCTTGATGCGGTCAAGGCAGACATTCGCAACGTCCTCAAAACATCGCAGCCTTGGTGGCCATCTGACTACGGCCATTATGGTCCGTTCTTCATCCGCATGGCATGGCACAGCGCCGGCACCTATCGCACCGGGGATGGTCGCGGTGGATCTGACGGCGGCGAAATGCGCTTTGAACCGCTTAATTCTTGGCCAGATAACGTAAACCTCGACAAGGCCCGCCGCTTGGTGTGGCCAATCAAGCAGAGATATGGCCGTAAACTATCGTGGGGCGACCTGATGGTTCTCGCCGGCAATGTTGCCATGGAAGACATGGGCTTCAAAACCCTTGGCTTTGCTGGTGGTCGCATCGATACCTGGCAGCCAGATCTGGTATTTTGGGGGCCCGAAACCAAATTGCTAACGGACCAACGCCGCGACGCAAAGGGCAATTTGAAGGGTCCATTGGCGGCAACGCAGATGGGTCTGATCTACGTCAATCCAGAAGGTCCAAACGGCGTTCCTGACCCCCTCGCCGCGGCAACCGACATCCGCCGTGCATTTGGTGCGATGGCGATGAACGACGCCGAAAGCGCTGCGCTGATCGCCGGTGGCCACACCTTTGGAAAAGCACATGGCGCAAAGAAGCCAGAAGAGTGCGTTGCCGGTGACCCCGGCGTGTCGCCGATTGAAAAGCAAGGCTTAGGCTGGACCAACAAATGCGGCAAGGGCCATTCGGAAGATACAATCTCAAGCGGCCTTGAAGGTGCGTGGACGTCCAACCCAATCGCGTTCACCACGCAGTATCTGGATAATCTTTATGGCTTTGAATGGGTAAAGACCAAAAGCCCTGCTGGCGCGGTACAGTGGATTCCAAGTGATCCATCCGGAGCGAACATGGTTCCAGACGCACATCGTCCAGACGTCCGTCATGCGCCAATAATGTTCACCACCGACATTGCGTTGCGTGAAGACCCCGGATTCCGGAAAATTACGCAGAGCTGGCAGAAGAACCCGCAAGAATTTGCCGATGCGTTTGCACACGCATGGTTTAAGCTCACCCACCGCGACATGGGCCCACAAGCCCGTTACCTTGGTAAGGACGCGCCAAAAGTGACCTTGAAGTGGCAGGACCCTCTACCGAAGGCAAGTTATGCGCCCATCAGTGCGCAGGACATCGGCCAATTGAAGGCCAGTGTTCTTGCATCAGGGCTAACGACCGCTGAATTGGTTCGGACAGCATGGGCATCGGCATCAACCTTCCGCTCAACCGATATGCGTGGCGGAGCCAACGGCGGCCGCCTGCGTCTTGCGCCGCAGAAGGGTTGGGCAGTCAATGACCCTGCCGAAGTCAGCAAGGTTGTGGCTAAGCTTGAAACGGTCCGCGCTGCGTTCAACAAGGGTGCAAAGGGCGGCCGGCAGGTCAGCATCGCTGACTTAATCGTGCTTGGCGGCAATGCGGCCATCGAACAAGCTGCGAAGGCTGCTGGGCAGGATGTCACCGTTCCGTTCAAGGCCGGACGGGTCGACGCAGGACAGGACCAAACCGATGCGGACTCCTTCAATCAGCTTCAACCAAAAGCCGACGGCTTCCGTAACTACTTTGCATCAGACGCCTATTTCGGTCCAACCGAAGCGCTGATCGACAAGGCGGACTTGCTTGGCCTGACCGTAACAGAAACGACCGTATTGGTCGGCGGTATGCGCGTTCTGGGCGCAAATGCAGGCGGTTCGACTGCCGGTGTTTTCACGAGCAAACCAGGTACGCTGACCAACGACTTCTTCACCAATCTGCTGTCCATGGACACAGTCTGGGCGAAGTCGGCGACCGATGCTGGTTTATATGAAGGCAAGGACCGGGCAACCGGTGCGGCCAAGTGGACCGCAACACCGGTCGACCTCGTTTTCGGGTCGAATGCCGAGCTGCGTGCCGTCGCCGAAGTATATGCTTCGGACGATGCGAAAGAAAAGTTCGTGGCCGATTTCATCGCGGCATGGACCAAGGTCATGGACGCAGATCGCTTCCAATAAACCATATTGAAGGCGACGGCGGGTCATCCTGCCGTCGCCTTTATTCTATCTATCAACTTAACTGGTGAGGCTAAGCGTGCGCTATTTCCCGCTATCGGTGGCTCTTGCCGCGTTTCCCATATTCTTCGCGGCAACACCGCTACTTAGTCCGGCGACGGCACAGCAGGCACGCCCACCCACATTTGCGGTGTGCGCTGGCTGTCATTCGACCCAGGCTGGAAAGACAGTCTTTGGTCCAAGCCTAGCGGGCGTCGGCGGCCGCCGCGCTGGCTCGCTTGAAGGATATACCTACAGCCCCGCAGTCAAGGCGTCTGGGCTGACGTGGAACACCAAAACATTAGACCGATGGTTAACTGACCCGAAGAAGACGGTACCAGGCACCAAGATGCCCTTTAACGGCATTCAAGACCGCAAAGTGCGTGAACAGGTCATCGCCTATTTGCTGACTTTATGATGCAGTGACTAGGTCACAACCGCTGAAAAAAGCGCCAAATAAATTGGCGGAGAGATAGGGATTCGAACTATTAATTTATAACACTGTATTTATTACATTTTATACAAATAGAATTTCAATATTCAATTCATTCCACCATTTGTTCCACCATCGGTTGGCCATTTATACGTTCGCAAACACCGAAAGGGCACTGGCTTGAATGCAAACTCCAATTCGTACCTATCCTGTTGGCAACATCATTTCCCGCTTTGCGCTGCTTTGTTTGGAATTTGGACGGTGAAGCTCCGGCCGCTACCGCCTATCGATGACGCGCTGGATTTCTGTAAGCAGAACAATCAGCAGCCTGTTGGTTTCATCTACGCTATTTTTTATATCCTTGAGCTTCAAGTAAATTGCCAGCAGCGGCCACAACCCGACGAATACAACAATGCATATCCAGACAATGTATTCCATACTCTCTTACTCCATAAGATCTTGGCAGTAGGTAGATCGAGTGAGATCATTGAGCAACAGGGGCTTGCCAAAGCCTGCTTGTATCCACGTACTGGATCAGTTACGAAAATTGAGCAGTTATCGGAGAATATGGGATATGCGCGCTTTCTTTTCATTTATAGCTCTGGCGATAGCTGTAACCGCCCTCTCGCCAACACCTGCTTTGGGACAGGACGCATGCAATAAGATTGCCTCAGATTGGGATGCTCTGGATCGGAATCTTGCTCAAAACGAAGCAGATATGGCACAAGAAGACTCCGCAGCCCGGGCATCAGTTTTGGCAACACAAAATCAGACAATATACACCAAAGCAGAGGCTCTAGCTTCGGCTGCTCAAAGATTAAAATGCAGCAAGGTCTATATAACTCCAGATCCGCAACCCTTCAAAAGCTCAGCCAAAGTTTGTACTGGATTAAAAAAAATTAACCGACTTATAGATAAATATAGTCGAAATACAGACGCCTCCAAAAAATACGAACCTAACTGTGATCAATCAATATGGCAGCCTGCCATTTATAATTGACTTCTTCACATGTCTATCATGAGAACAATTGGCATTGATGGCAGCGTTTATTTAATAAGTTATGATCTCAAATTGTAGCAAAAAAGCGCTGCTATAGAAGGCGTAAATAATGCGCCAGTTGCTTGGTTGTGGCACTCATTGCTCGTGGCAGCTTGCGCTTGCTACCATTGACTCGCGCCTAACATATTGCTCCAAGATCACGTATGTCCCCACTGATGGGTCAAATTAGTCGGGAGCATCAATGTGTCGAAATATGTTAGGCCCCAACCCATAGCCCTAATTTCGGCTCTAATGCTTGGATTAGCCCAACCGGCACAAGCAGGTTTTTTGAATAACAGCGCTTATCTTTCAGCCAACAAAGCCGACGAGAGTGGGGACTACGCCAAGGCTGCAAAGCTTTATATGAAGGTAGTGGAAGGCAGCAGTCCGGAACTCGCGGCCTCAGCAGCATACAAACTTTACAAATATTACTTAAACGGAATGGGAACCCCCAAGAATATTGACGCAGCATTACATTATCTCGCGATTGCAGCAGATAGCGCAGATCCGACTTGGGCAAAAATTGCTAATTGGCAGATGGGCTATCAGTTAATGACTGGTTTCGAGGGAACTCAGGTAGTTAAACGGACTGAAGCCGTTCCATTTTTCATCAAAGCGCGAGATCTTGGTGATCAAGGTAGTGCAGCCGCTCTGGAGGTTCTTCAGCTTTTCCCTGAGGTAATACTTGCATCACGCACAGTTTTGTTCTCGCCACCAAAAGAGCAAATCGCTCCTTCCAGCCTTGCAACGGCATTTCAATTTCTGAACTCGGGCGATCTAGGAAAAGCCCGAACAGCCCTCAATTGGCATGCTCGGCGCGGGAATGAGCAAGCTCAACTCGAACTAGCTTTGTTACTTTTGACAAAGGGAAAGCCTGACGATCTACAAGAAGCAGGCGGGTGGTTTTTCCTCGCGGCTCGTTCAGGGAATGCCAATGCCCAACGTTTTTATGGACTGCTATTGATGGAGATCGCGAAAGCTCCTCCTACAGAGGCCTTAGAGTGGCTTCAGCGGTCCGCTGATCAAGGCGATCCAGACGCAGAAAACTCTCTCGGACAATATGCCGCGTTTCCACCGAGAAACTCCTCTCGGCCCGATTACGCCGCGGCGGCTGATCACTTTCAAAAGGCTATATCATTAGGTTCAACAAAGGCGGCATTGAACCTCGGAAATCTCTTTGCAGAAGGCCTTGGTGTTCAACAAAGCACGTCAACTGCTATTGAGTTATATAAGACTGCCGCCGACGCGGGGTTGGTAGAAGCAAGAAATTTACTCTTCTCCAAGTTTGACATTGTCTACAACCCAACATCTGGGGCAGCGCCAACAACTGCTCCGAGGTCGCCCTCTAGACCAATCATCGCAATGCGTGAACTGTCCCCAGTTGAGATCTATCAAAGGCACTCTCAGAGTGTGTTTAAAATTGCAGCAATCAAAGAAGAATCAGATGATAGTAGCCAAGGTTCTGCGGTAGCGATTGATAGCAATATGGTTATAACGAACTGCCATGTAACCGACGGAATGCAATATTATGGAATCGTAAAAGACAATAAAATCAATAACATGACTGATTTTAAGTCTAAAAAAGAGGCCGATCTGTGCATTTATAAAACCAAAGAGCGCGTAAATCCGATTGCGGAATTTCGTAGTTACGAAACACTAAAAGTCGGAGAAAAGGTTTACGCAATTGGATCTCCGAACGGTTTAGAAAATACTCTTTCTGAGGGAATAGTCTCAGCACTTCGCCTAGACGGTCGTGTGCGTTCTATTCAGGTCACTGCCCCCATCGCCCCGGGCTCTTCTGGTGGCGCTCTCTTCGATGCACAGGGTCGGCTTATCGGAATCACCACATGGCGTGCAGGCGAAACAGGAAATCTAAACTTTGCAGTATCGATCGATGAAGCACCCTAGCTCGAATTAATTACATCCCTTAGTCTGACAACACTCATAGCAATCATCAGGCTCTATACCGCCAAACAAACTGCACCAGACAGAACCAGTGAGACACTTTTAACATTGGGAGCGCAATGAACCCCTTGGCTGTTCGGCTTTCTTTGGCACAGCCTTATGTGGATTTTTAACAAATATAAAAACCAACTCTAGAGCCCCCAAGAATAACCGTTTTCGCCACAGTTTCGATCTATCGAAGCTAAGGCGCCTTCGGCTGTGTTGGCGCCAGACCGCCAACCGTCAATATTTGCCTTAATGATCGCACGGCAATTTTTGGGCAAACCGCTGTCGCCGTATGTCGGAGTGACATTTTGACCACATGACGTGACCCCTTAAATTCCCTCCATTTATAATTAGAGTCCGGCCCTTGAGAGAAGGACGGAACGATGAAGCGATCACGGTTTACAGAAGAACAGATTATAGGCGTGCTTC
>NKIR01000022.1 GCA_002255985.1 Sphingomonadaceae bacterium PASS1 | reverse complement strand
CGCGTGACAATGGTTTTGGCGCAGCCGGGGAATAAAGGTGGTCGAAGACAAGTCTTCGACTTCGTTTGTCGGGTAGAAGAAAATAGCATCAAAACAGGATGTCGGACGCATAGGCCAGGATAAATTGACGCTCAGATGTCGCACCGTTCGGCTATGGCGGGGCTACAGTGGTCCGGCAGCAGACTGTCTGCTTTTAATCACATAACAGGACGATCTAAAAATTAACTGTCCTTTTTAATCGGGCTATTGCACTCTTCCGGTCAACGCAGTTGCTGATTTTAATCCATTGCCGAACTTACAGCCATATGTCAGGCACATACACAAGCGACTTAGCTTGGCACGAACTCAATCTGGTTTGCAGCCGCTCCGGACATGATGAACCCGATGGGCCGTTCCGTTTCTTCCTGCAGATGGGCGATAATGCTGGCTGTGCGCGCGAGCAGGGAGATGCCTTTCAGCGCCGCAAGCGGGAAGCCCACGTCCAGCATGACCGCAGGGATCGCACCATTTACATTGATGGGTAGTGGTCGGCCAATGGCATCAGGCAAAACATCACGGATGGCGTAGAGCATACCGATATGCTTACCGACAATTCCATGTTCTTCGGCAAGGCGAAGCAAAAGGTTGGCGCGCGGGTCGCCTTCCGAATGCTGTGGATGCCCCAATCCGGGGATTGCCTTTTTTTCAGCACGTAGCGCGACGATTTTTTCTTTGGCAATGTCTGATGCATTTGCGCCTGTGGCTTCAGTCGCCTCAACGCATTCCGCGTAAAAACGTCCGGCAACTTCTGCGCTGCCCAAGACAACGCTGCCACAACCCAACAAACCCGCTGCCACGGCACCATGAAATGCTTCCGGCGCTGCCGCATAGGTCATCCGCGATGCGACGACGCTTGGTACGAGACCATGCTCGGCAATCGCTGCCAGCACCGCATTGCAAAAGAACAGTTGAGTAGGCGTGGGCAGGGTTCCTGTCACCAGCATCCAGAAGTAGCTGGTGAAATCGATCTTGCCGATTACCTCTTCGCACAGATCCATGCCGCGCACGTTTATGCTGTGCGCATCGGATGTGCAGATAGAGGTAAAAGGTTCGTCTTGTTTGCCGATACGCATAACTGCTCCATATTTCGAATTTCGAAGTTGATTTCGTTATTCGAATTTTCTACGATGAAGTCAAGTCTGGAGACACAAAATGGCGAAGCCGCTCAACAATATCACTGTTCTCGAAATGGGAACATTTATCACTGGGCCTGCGGCCGGAATGTTGCTGGCTGACTTGGGTGCAACTGTTATCAAGATTGAGCAACCCAAGGTCGGCGACCCGTTCCGTGCCTTCCGCGGAGCATTATACAGTCCGCACTTCCAAACATACAACCGGAATAAGAAAAGCATCACGCTGGATACCCGGCTGCCTGAGGACTTGGCGGTCTTCGATGCGTTGTTGGCGGACGCGGATGTCTTCATTCAAAACTTTCGTCCCGGCGTTGCCGACAAGATTGGCGTTTCGCCATCGCGATTACAGTCATTGAACCCGCGGTTGGTGTACGCGTCTATTTCGGGTTTTGGCAATGAAGGTCCCGACCGTGATCGGCCCGCTTTCGACACCGTGGCGCAAGCGGTTAGCGGGTTTTTGCGTTTACTCGTGAACCCAGTACATCGCCGTGTTGTAGGCCCAGCGCTTGCTGACGCGACGACGGGCTTCTATGCCGCTTATGGTGTCTTGGCTGCGTTGTACGAACGTGAGCGGACAGGCAAAGGCCGTCTGGTGGAAACGTCGATGTTTGAATCGATGGCGCATTTCAATCTCGATGACTTCACGCATTATTTTTCCGACAATCAGATCATGGGGCCATATAGCCGCCCCAACGTGTCGCAGTCTTATGTTTTTGAATGTGCGGACGGCGCCTGGATCGCATTGCACATGTCGTCGCCGCCCAAATTCTGGGAAAACCTGGCGACGGCGGTTGGGCAGCCCGACATGCTGTCGCTTCCCATGTTTGAAAGCCGTGAGGCACGCATTGCCAATTACGAAAATGTGATTGGTTTCTTGGCGCCGATCTTCAAGACACGAGATCGCCAGTCATGGTGCGATACGCTGCGTCATTTGGAAGTGCCGCATGCGCCAGTTAACACGTCGCAAGAAGCAATTGAATCAGAACAGGCCAAAGCGCTGCAGCTTTGCGTGGAGGATCCTAACGGTCCGCATGGTGTGTTCCGGACGATTAGATCGCCCGTGACTTTTGATGGCGAGCGTGCTCTTGAAGTGACCGCTCCACCAGTGCTTGGTGCGCATGATGAAGAGCTGGTAGCGCCGCTTCGAAAGACATTGGAAAGGTCGGATTGATGACTAAAATCGAGAAAGACCCTGAGTATCTCTCGACGCTCGAACGTGGTCTTTCCGTTTTGCGGGCTTTTGACGACCAGCATCCCGAGATGCGGTTAAGCGAGGTCGCTGCAGTGACTGGCCTTAGCCCCGCCGTCGCTCGGCGCTGTCTCAACACTCTCGTCGCCTTGGGATATGTTGCCCAGCATGACCGCAATTTCCTTTTGAAACCTGAAGTTCTGGCATTCGGTTCTGCCTTTCATTCGTCGATGCATCTTGAACAGGTGGTTGTTCCCGCCTTGCAGTCGCTGCGCGATGATACGGGCGATAGCGCGTCGATAGTTTCGCTGGCGGGCAAGGACATATTATACCTCGCGCATGTATCGACCAACCGGCGTATCCGATTGGGGGTAAATGTCGGTACGCGCTTTCCGGCGCATGCCACGTCGATGGGCAAGGCCATATTGGCGTTCTTATCGGAAAGCGAGATTGCGGCATTCTTAGAGACCGCACCATATGACAAATTTACAGAGCATACGGTGACGACAGCTGCCGCCATGCGCGACCGGCTGCAGCTCATCCGAGAGCGCGGATATGACTCTGCCTTTGACGAGCTAGATTTTGGTATCGTGTCGGTCGCGGTACCGGTGTTTGATTCATCGCGACGAGCGATTGCCGCTGTGAACTGTTCGACATCAACGACCCGTATATCCCAAGAAGAACTGATTCAGTCCCGACTACCGCTGCTCCGCGAAGCGGCAGCAGATATTGAATCCTCACTTCGCAGATTTCCGTCGTTGGCCACTGCTTTACAAGCGGATTCAGCGATATAAATATTCGCATATCGAACTTGACTTCGATTTTCGAACGAATTAGAACTATGTGATACGCTTCGGTGATAGAAGGCGTTCGACATAATCCGGGGAGGATGAAGAATGGCATTTAAGTCTGCAAAATGGGCTTCAGCGGCCTTAGTAACTTTGATGGCGTCGGCTGCGACGGTACCAAGCATCGCATACGCACAAGATACGGCTGCTGAAGAAGCACCTAAAGAAATCGTGGTCAGCGCACTTCGCCGCGATCAAAATTTGCAGGACGTGCCAGCAGCGGTCACCGCCTTCAGCGCAGAAGCCATCGAGAACGCAGGTATTGAAAAGCCGCTGGACTTCATCAACTTGACGTCAAACGTCAACCTGGTGGAAACACAGAATTCCGGTAACGCGTTCATCATTATCCGCGGCATCACGCAGGCACGTAACAGTGAGCCTTCGGTTGCAGTCGTTATTGACGGCGTTCAGCAGGTGAACCCTGCAGCATTCAACCAAGAGCTGGTTGATATTGCGCAAATCGAGGTCCTCAAGGGGCCGCAGGGTGGTCTTTATGGTCGCAACGCAATCGGCGGTGCTATCATCATCACCAGCCAGAAACCAACGGACGAATTATCCGGCAGCATCAAAGCTGGCATCGACAACGGCTTTGGCTGGAACGTCCGTGCAGGCATCAGCGGCCCACTCTCCGACACTGTAAAGTATCGCATGTCGGGATCGTACCGTGATACAAAGGGCTATCTGCCCAACACATTCCTGAAAGAAGATGCCGACCCTGTTAAGGACCTTTCGTTGCGCGGCAATCTGCTGTTCGAACCAGGCAATGGCTGGACCGCTGACTTGCGTGCATCTTATGCAAAGCTTGAAACGCAGGCGCTCTATTTCAACATCGTCAACGATGTGAATGATGTCAGCCTTCCTATCCGCGTCAACAACCGCGGCATCAACAACCGCGATATTCTGAACGTTGCCGCAAAGTTCGCATATGAGGGTGACGGCTTCACGGCGACGTCGATTACTTCGTACGACACGGTCAAGGAAATCCTGACCGGGGATGCCTTTGACTTCCGGCCGGTCAACGAATCCTTCTTGTTCCGTCCAGCCAACTCACCTTTCGGCTTTGGTCTCGGATTCGGTATCGATATTGCGCAAAGCCAATATCTGGACGTCAAGGCCGTCAGCCAAGAAATTCGCATTGAGTCGCCAAAGAACGACAAATTGTTCTGGATGTTCGGTGGCTATTTTATCGATACACAACGTTTCATTTCGACCGGAAATCTGGTCGATTTTGGTCAAGGTGTGTTCCCGGTTTACCGCACGCCTTCAACCAACCCAGCAAGTCCACAACAGACGTTCCTTGCAGACAGCCAGAATAACTTCGCATGGGCTGTATTCGGGAACTTGGGATACGAATTCTCCGACCAGTTCCGCGTCGATGCATCGTTGCGCTATGACCGTGACAAGCGCGTAAATACTACACTTACGCCAAGTGGATTTTTGCCAAACGTTCCAGGTTTCCCGCAGGGTGCTACTGGCGAAAAGCGTCGTGTGAGTTTTGACGATCTTCAGCCGAAGGTAACGTTGACCTATCAGCCAACCGACGACGTAACTTTGTACGGCGGATACAGCCGCGGGTTCCGTTCGGGCGGCTTTAACCAGACCGGCGTTGGTGGCGTTGCCAGCAGCAATGGAATTGTTGGTGTTTCGGATATCTTTAAAGACGAAACGGCTACAACGTTTGAGGCAGGCCTAAAAACCCGTTTGCTGGACCGCAAGCTGACTTTGAACGCAGCGGTCTATTCGACAATGTCGAAGAACAGCTACTTCTTCGTCTTCCTTGCCGCCAACTCTACGCAGAACCTTGGCAACGTGCCAAAGACCCGCATTCAAGGGTTTGAGGTTGAAGCCAATTTCCGTCCAACATCGGAGATTCAATTGAACGCTGCTGCGGGTTACACATTCAGCGAAATCAAGGAATTCCCGGACGCTTCAGCGATTGGCAACGAAGCGCCGCTGATTTCGCGTTACACGTTCAACCTTGGTGCACAATATACGCCACAGTTGACCGATACGCTTGATGGCCTATTCCGCGTGGATTACCGTCGCACGGGTAAGACATGGTGGGAGCCATTCAACACCACTGTCCGCGAGCCGGTCGATTTAGTGGATGCGCGCCTTGGTGTCAGCAGCGATAGCTGGACCATGGCTGCTTTTGCCAGCAACCTGTTCAACGAAAAATATAACGCCGAATTCTCGCCAGGCGGCTTTGTTTTCAAAGCACGTCCGCGTATTTACGGTTTGGAAGCCAGCTACAAATTCTAAGGATCGTTTATGACCAAAGTCCTCGTCCTATATTATTCCAGCTACGGCCACATTGAGGCTATGGCAGAGGCCGTTGCAGAAGGTGCACGGTCGGTCGAGGGTACGATCGTCGACGTTAAGCGGGTCCCTGAACTGGTGCCAGACGAAGTTGCGGCTGCTGCGCATATCAAGGTTGATCAGGCTGCGCCCATCGCAACGCCTGATGAGCTTGCGAATTACGACGCCATCATTTTCGGAACGCCTACACGTTTCGGAAATATGGCGGCGCAAATGCGCAACTTCCTCGATCAAACCGGCGGTTTGTGGTTTGCGAACTCTTTGGTGGGCAAGGTCGGGAGCGTGTTCTGCTCAACGGCCAGCCAGCACGGCGGACAGGAAACAACGATTACATCATTCCATACAACCTTGCTGCATCACGGCATGGTAATTGTTGGTCTGCCTTATACCTTTAAGGGCAACAGCGAGATGGGCGAAATCAGCGGCGGCACGCCTTATGGCGCAACGACGCTTGCCGGAAATGATGGCAGCCGGATGCCAAGCGAAAACGAATTGGCAGGGGCCCGATTCCAAGGCAACCATGTCGCACAGATCGCAGGCAAACTGATCGCCTAATGCGCGATACTATTCATTTAAGCGGACGAGGACACACAGCATGAGCACGCAAATTCTTGCAAAAAGACTGCATCACACAGCCTATGTAACGAAGGATCTGGAGGCGACGCGCGCCTTTTACGAAGACGTGCTCGGCTTCCCATTGATGGCGACATATTGCGAGAAAGATGAGCTCTTCGGCAAAGAGCGTACCTATTGCCATTGCTTCTTTGAATTGGCCGACGGCAGTGCGCTTGCCTTTTTCCAATTTGCCGACCCAGCGGACCAAGCCGAATTTGGCCCAGAGATGCCCGAATCGCCATTCATTCACATCGCCCTTCAGGTCGATAAAGCTGGGCAGGAAGAGCTGGAGCGCCGCATAGCTGCTGCGGGCTTCGTTGAGCCGCAGACATATACGCTTGAGCATGGCTATTGCCGTTCGGTCTATGTCAAGGACCCGAACAACATGACGCTTGAGTTCACCTATGACGCGCCGGAAGCCGCGCCACTTGATGAACAACGCCGTGCAGAAGCGCGTTCGGAATTGAGCCGCTGGCTTGCGGGTAACCACAGCAACAACAACCCGTTCCGCGCGATGCACGCCTAATTTCCTGTGCTGGCCAGTCGTCAACACGAAGGGTCAGGCGGCGAAATCGCTCAATCGCACTGGGTAGACGTTGACGGCGGGCAGCTTCATGTCCGCGCGGCTGGCACTGGACCGCTTGTTATTTTGCTGCATGGCTGGACGCTGGATTGGCGCATATGGGTACCCCAGCTAGCGCTTTTGAATGTCAGTCTCGTGATGCCAGACCGCCGCGGCTTTGGACTATCAACTGCCCCGCCGATGTTGTCGGCCGAGCGCGACGATATTGACCGCATCTCAAATTTTTTTGGCGAACGGCACTTTGCGCTGATTGGCCTGTCCCAAGGCGCAGCTGTCGCGCTGGATTACGCGCGTTCCGGATCAGACCGTTTGCGCGCTATCAGCCTCATAGGCGCACCACTGCATGCCGTTGTTCCTGAACCGGGAGACGCCCCAGAGATTGACCGGTCGGCATATGCAGACCTGGTGCGCAATAGTCGCTTTGACGATATGATGGCGCTGTGGCGGCGTCATCCGCTCACGCGGGTCACAGCTGAGGCTCAGGCATTGGTCGATGGCATACTCAATGCCTATGACGGCCGTGATCAACGTGTGGACCAAGAACCGCTGCACTTTTCCGCCCAAGATATCGCCGCGCTCGCGATGCCCATTTTGGCGATCGCGGGTGCGCAGGATAGCATGTGGCGGCGACAGGTTGCTGACTATGTCGGTGCGAACGCGCGAAAAGGCCATTGCGAAATCATTCCAAATGCCGGACATCTCGCAAATGTCGATGCTCCCGTCGCCGTTAATGGCTTGCTCCAAAATTTTTTAAACGCATATCATTTGAAGGAACTTTGAAATGGCCAATGCCGGACGTTTTTTGACCACGCATGTCGGCAGCTTGCCGCGTGAAGACGACCTAATTGAGATCATGTTCGCGAAAGAAGACGGCTTGCCTTTGGATATGGCCGCTGTCGACTCACGCATCGCAGAGGCCGTTCAGTTCGTGGTCGACCGCCAGGCAGAAGCAGGACTCGACATCATCAATGATGGCGAACAGTCAAAGCCAAGCTATGCAACCTACATCAAGGACCGGCTCGACGGATTTGGTGGGACTGGCAACAGCTTTGCGTTTCAGGATATCGAAGATTATCCGTCGACCAAGGACCGTGTGTTCTCCGATCCGGGCCGTAAGCATCGTAAAACGCCAGCATGTAACGCCCCGATCACGGTCAAAGACATGACGGCTGTCGATCGTGACGCAGCGGCGCTGAATGCTGCGCTGGCAAAGCACGCAGGCAAGCAGGCGTTCATGAGCGCGGCGTCACCCGGTGTGACCGCCCTGTTCTTCCGCAATGATTATTATGAAAGCGATGAAGATTATGTTTTCGCGCTCGCGGAGGGTCTGCGCCACGAATATGAGGCCATTGCCGCGCAAGGCATCATTCTTCAAGTTGACTGTCCTGACTTGGCCATGGGTCGCCACACGCAGTTCCGCGAACTCGACCTCAGTAGTTTCCGCGACAAAATGGCGCTCAATATCGAAGCGTTGAACCGCGCGACTGCGAATATCCCGCCAGAGCAGCTGCGTATGCATATGTGCTGGGGCAACTATCCGGGGCCGCACCATTGTGACGTACCGTTCCGCGATATTATTGATCTTGTATGGCGCGCACGTCCGCACGCCATACAGTTTGAGGCAGCGAACCCGCGCCACGCCCATGAGTTTGCTATGTTTGAAGAGATCAAATTGCCTGACGGCAAAGTGCTGATCCCCGGGGTTATTGAATGCCAATCAAACTATATTGAGCATCCTGAATTGATTGCCCAGCGCATCGCCCGTTATGCCCATTTGGTTGGCCGCGACAACGTGATGGCTGGCGCAGATTGCGGCTTCAGCATCCATGTCGGTTCAGGCAGCGTCGACCGTAGTGTCGTCTGGGCGAAGATGGCGGCTTTGGCCGAAGGCGCAAAAATCGCTTCGGCACAGTTTTGGCCATAATTAACCCACTAACAAGGAGCTAAACATCCGCCACATCGCTCCGCTTTCGGATAAGCCAAAGATAAATTGAACGTCTGCATTTGTCTAAAACCTGAACGCAAAGCCTTCTGAGCAAATTGCGTGGAGAATGTTCGGATCGTGTTCGGATTTTTCAGGAGCTTTATGAAAAGCTGATTTAGAACGAAAATTTGATAGCGCCGAATCTTGCCAAGGTTGGGGTCGAGGGTTCGAATCCCTTCGCCCGCTCCAATGATTTCAATGACTTAGATGATAACGCCTTTGCTGCCCAAAGCGGGGTTGCAGCCTGCGTTTTTATGAACGTTCTAATTGGAACGCCTGAACAAAAATCCTGGAAATTCAGTGTTTAAGTAGGCCTTGGATGGGGCATTGCCGGTTTACGCGATTGGCACTGCGCTCATCTTTGTGTTCGGCTCGCTCCTAAAAACGGATGAGCGATGATCATCCGTAACGCTTTGGGGCTGGTCCGCCAATCCCAAACGCCACAAAAGTCACATTTACCCGGGAAGAGCCCTTGGTGTCGAACACCGTTCGCCAGCGTTCCAATTGGAACAGGCTATTTTGGCTGAAAGCCTAATCGGTCCTCGTCCTTGATCAGGTGCCATGGCAGATTTTGGACCGGAGGCGGACTGTCTGCTTCTATGCGCGGATCGATGAATAGCTGCCGTTTATGCAAGTCAGAAAGCCTAGCTTTTATCTCTAATTTTGCAGACGTTCGATAAGCCTATCGCGTTTTGCAAAACCTGCCGTTCGTTCAGCTCACACTTTTCCGTTACTTATTGCTGCTTTTGTGGATCAGCTTGATCAATGCTAGTGTCTTGAACATTGTGAGAGGCAGACGTTACGCTGGTTCCAATCAGACCCACGCTTCTTAACTGGAGCGAGTGCGATCAAGAACAAGGCATTACGAGCCAAGCAATTAGATCATGGTCGGACAACCGTGATGACGATGTCGCCAAGGAAGTTCGAACGATGACGCACCACATCGTTTGGCTGCAGGAAATGGCCGCCAGCGAGTTCGTTGGCGATAAATTTCCCGCGGGCGATGTCCATCGGTGATTCGCTCGCCATTGGACCGCCCTCAATTACATAAGCGAACGCCGCATCGATCAGGTCTCTGCGTGTTGGTGGGGTAAAGATCGTGCCCTCAGCCGTTCCAGACATCAATGTGGCGCTCGGCGGGATCGCGCCATCGGGCATGAGCTTGGTATAATTGCCGCGATAGAGAAAACGTGATTTGGTCATATCCGTGAAGGCCTTTAGCGCAAGCGCTCGGAAGTCGAGCGTCATCTCGCTGCCGCGCGCGTCTTGGCGCGGCGCGCCGTTGATTTCGGTCGTCATGCGGATGTTGGCAACAAACGCTTTCCAGTCTCTGGGAATAACAAGAAAAGGTCCTGTTGGAAAGAAATCGGGTCCGCTTTTGGCATCGCTAAAGCCGCTGCCTGAATCTAGATTGTCCGGATCGGCCAGGTTGATAAGCGCGTTGCGATTGGTGAAATCGCCGCACAGGAAGAACGCCTTTACCGCTAGGTCAAAGTCCTCGACCGTTCGCAATGTCCGGTCGAAGCGGACGCATATTTCAACCTCATAATCGAGCAGGATGCCCTCTGGAGCCTGCACACGGGTGCGTGCAGAAGAGGCCGGGCCGAATTTGGGGAACTGGAACACGGCGCTGCTATCGGCCTCTGCTGCGTGTTCGGGGAAATTGGTGCCCGTACCAATCTGGCGGGTGCCAGCCGTGCCAGATGGCAGCAAATCACCTATAGCTAGCGTGACCTTCGGCATCGTGCCGGCGCGCCCTGCCAATACTGGGGCCATGTTGGCAGCAGCCAGCGCCGCAAACGGATCGGCTGTCGCTGGGGCACCGAGTTCGGCTAGGTCGATACCAGTAACGCTCTCCCCTTCCCGGGCGAGCACCAGCAACGTGTGCGTGTCGCCATTCGGCGTCCGGAACTGCGCAAGCGTGATAGCCTGCTCAAGCGGGGCGAGGCCCTGAACAAGTGGCTTGTCCTCAAAGCTTGCCGGATTGAACCGTGGATCGGGCGATGTCGCCCAAGCCGTGAACACGATTATCGCCATCGCGATCATCGACCAGCCAAACCACTTGGCGACCTTTCTTAAGGTCATTCGATTTTGCGGCATCGGCTGCAATCCTCCCTTTCGACGTCCACACACCATCAGACGGACATTATTTAAAGATAAGTGAAAATATTATTATTAATCTGCTGCTTACAAGCAACATGTGGTGCCGGAAGAGGCACCATTCCTATAAGCGGTCTCATTGTGCAGGCAATTATTCAGGGAGATACGGGCTCTCTGCGCTGCTACGCGAAGTGATCTGCATCACTTCGATCTGCCCAGGGGCTGGTCGTAACCAATGCCTATTGCATCGTGATCGCAGTCTGGAAGGCGGGACGTGCGGCGATGCGGGCAACATAGGCCTTGAGGTTTGTCATTTCGTCGGGGACGCAGCCGACCCGATTGCTCATGAAACAGGCGTGGCCGAGCATAATGTCGGCCCCCGAAAATTCGCCGATCAGATAGTCTTTGCCGACCAAAGCCTCATCAACCGGCGCCAGCGCGTTGGTCAGCAACCGCTTTGCTTGCCCCAACACGGTTGCATCGCGCCGTTCTTCGGGCAACAGCAGTGTATGCACCACAATGGTGTTGATCGGCGGCATGATCATCCCCTCGCAATAATGGAACCATTGCAGATAGGCGGGAAATCGCTGGTCGGACACTGGGGGTTTCAGCCCCCCATTCTTATGGCGTTCTAGAATATAGTCGACGATTGCGCCTGACTCAAAAATCGAAATATCGCCATCATCAAGCACCGGGACACGGCCAAGTGGATGACGTGCGCGATGTTCTTCTGATTTCAGCGCACTGGGATGGAACGCCATCTTGTTGATCTCATAAGGCAGCCCAAGCTCTTCTAGCAACCACACGATCCGGCCGGCGCGCGAGTTAGGGGCAAAATGAAGCTTGAGCATATTGAATGTCCTTTTATTGTGAAAAACTTTTGGGCGCGTCAGTCTTTCAGTGCGCCAGGGGGAAAAGATCGCGACGCCTTGCGGGCCATCAGCATGCCCGCAAGCTGCCGGAGCCAGGCGGTCACGATGACGAGCCAAGCCAAACCGTGCACGGCGTATTTCACCGTGTCACAGATCGGGACCAGCCCGTAGAGTGTCGACAGCACAAAGCCGTCCTGGGCCGGATAGTTAAGGATAATCACCGGCATCAATGTGTTGGCGATGAGCACGGACACAAAATAGACGAACGCCATTCCATCACAGAGGGTCCGCACGACCCGTGACCGGACCGTTGAGCGGTAGACGCACATCAGGAAGCAGCAGAAGCCAGGAGGGGCCAGCGTATCGGTGCCAAGCTGGAATTGGGCATACATCGTACGGCCGCCCTCATTCAGGGCCTGAGCGAACTGGGCGATTTCGGGCTGGCGGTAACCAAATTGCACGTCCAGCGGCGCGATGCCGCCTGTCAGCGCCGTCAGCACCTTAATCTGAGACGTCACCAACCAGAGCGAGGGAAACAGCGCGGCTGCGGCGATAACAATCCCCAGCGGGTTGGACAGCAACCTCTGCCCCGTTGGCGAAAACATGAGAAAGAGCGTCAGCAGGGTCCAAGCCAGTCCGATCAGCGAAATACCTGAGTATAGCGAAAGATCGAGCAATGCGGTCATTTGCGCGCCTTTGCTCCGCTTGGGTCAATGCAGATTACTTCTGTCTCATTACCTTCCAGTGCCGCATTCAGGATCGGACTGTTGGTCGTACAGGCCCATCCGGACGCGGTGAAGGTGAAGTCACGGGTGAAGGTACCGCGCAGTGGCATGGGGTAAACGATGAACCGCTTCTGCTTGGGCAGGAAACGATACACGCGGTCCGTCAAGGTCTCGTTGATCCAGACCTCCTGCGTGACGGGGTGAATCGCAAGGGCATAAGGGGCCGGGCGATAGCCTGCGGCAAACTCCGGCATGGGATATACCTCGCTCTTCATGCTGTTGGTATCAACCATGGCGATCATGCCTTCATTGTAGCCCGTTACCCAAAGCTTACCCTTGGCGTCGAAGCGAAGACGACGCGGCCCTTCGACCGGCGAGTCAAACTCCGTCACCGCAAACGTCTTGGGATCGATGGCGCCAAGCTTGTCACCCCACAGGCGCGCATACCAGATGCGCCCATCTACAGGGCTGATATCGATGCCATAGGGCACGGTGCCAGCAGATCCACCGAGTGGCTTGACGTTCGGCAGGTAGATCAGCTTGATATCACCGCTGACCGGATCAAGTCGGCCCACCTGCGTCGATGCCGCCAGCGTGAACCAAATAATGCCGTCGCGGCCAATGCGGATTGTATGGGGGTAACGTGCACCCTCAGGAAGCACGAATGAGGCTTTCCACGTCCGAGTCTTCGGATCGAAAACGCCTATCTCGTCGGACCCGGCATTGGTTGTGTACCAGTACCCGTTTTTGCCCAACGCCAAGGAATGCGGACCCGGATCCCTGGAGCGTTGGGAATAGCTGTCCCCTTTTCCAACAGCAGGGCGCATCGACGGAGGCTGTTGGACAAAGAGAGACTTTCCCGAATCAAGGTCCGTCACCGTCATATGGTTTGCCGTTCGGTCGACGGTATAAATCAAGCCGTCAGCAGGGTTGATGTCCGCGTCATGGGGGAAGATGCTGTTTGCGAGTCTGTACTCATGGATGACAGCCCGCTGGATTTCGGCGTCGATTGGAAACACCGGACGCACCTTTGGTGCCTGTCCGTTGAACCCGGCATATAATAACGCGGCGCGGCTCTTGATCAGCTTCGGATCTGGATTGCCAAGATAAGTCTGCATCATCGTGACCATATCCACCCACTGATCGAGCGGGCGTAGTGCATGCGTGACGCTATTGCCCAAGGCATGGCAGCCCGCACAATCGCGCACCAGGTTTTGGCGGCTGTTGATCGCCTTTGGATCCTTGTCAAAGGCAAGTTTCCCGAAGTGATAGACCGATGGCAGGCTTTCGGAAATCTCAGCCAAGTCGGTCATCGGCTTGAGGGCCGCCTGCTGCTCGACAGACTTCCCGACCGTCAGCATCAGCTTGTTTGTTTCGTCCTTGTAATAGGGCAGGCGAAACCTGACCGTGACATCCCCAGTCAATCGCGTCGACAGTTCGTATCGACCCTTTTCATCGGTGAATACGCTTTGCGAGATACCAGATGTCTCGTTGGTCACCCGCACCATGACACCGTTGAGCGGTTTATTTTGATCGTCCTCAACGACCCCCGTCAACAACGCCGGGCTCCCAGCCTTCCCAGTATTGGAGGACTCTTTTGCCGAACAGCCTAAGAGCGCCAAGCCCAAAAAAACAATCAAAGAAATCTGTTTCATTCGCTTTGCCTCGTTGCTCTTTCTCATTTGCTTGATGCCAAACAATTCCGTAAATCGTGCCTTCATGCGCGGGTCCCCGGCGGGAATTTCTCGGGATCGAACTCGCTACGAATATTCAGCATTGCAATTATGTACCAATCAGTCAATAATTATGTATGGCACGCCCAATTGAGTTCGACATCATGACCGCGAGGGAGAGCGCAATGAAGCTCTTCTGGCGCAACGGCTACCAGGCGTCATCCCTTTCGGATCTCCTGGATGAAATGAAGATTGGCCGCGGCAGTTTCTACGCCGCGTTCGGAGATAAGCGGCGCCTGTACCTTGAGTGCCTCAACCTTTTCGGGGAGCGAACCTTTGCCATTGTCCAGAAGGCCAAGGACAAATACCCGCCGATGAATACCATAAGGTATTTCCTGGAACACAGCCTGAACTATGCTGAAGGATCGAAAGCAGGTCTCGGGTGCATGGCAGTAAACACCGTCGTCGAACTCGCGGGCGTAGACGACGAACTGGCCGTGGCGGCCAGCGCATGGCTATCGAAATTGCAGGCACTGTTCGAAGCGTGCCTGCGCGAAGCTGGCTACTCTCCGGCACGCGCTGCCGAATACGCCGCTTACCTCATGCTGGTGAATGAGGGCGTCCGGGTAGCGAGCCGGCGCAAACTCCCGCGTCGTCAAAGCCTCGATGCGATTGATACTGCGCTTCGTTTTCTGCAAATCGCACCGCGCTGAACCGACCATCACCATAGACGCCGTACCTGCAGCTGGCGGGACAGTGGATAGGGCAAGGGAGGGCTCAACAGCTCGGGGCTTTGAGCTCTGGGGCTATGGTCCCCATGGCACCTGAGCCGTCGTCTAATCATGCTGAGCGTGCAGGGTCAATGACCAAAGGAAGCTGGTTCTTAGGCGGTCGGGTGCGAGAGCGGCATCCTCCCGCAGATTGGGTGCCCCGCGTGTAACGGGCAGGAAGGGCGCGGCTGGATAGCTGGCGCGCTGGTGGCAGGACAGGCAGTTGCTGACCGTTCCACCACCCTGTCCACCGTCGGGGAACCGGGCCTCCAGCCAAGGGTTGAAAGCGATATGCGCGCCTCCGTCAGACGCTCTTGGCGTCTCGGCGTCAAAAGCCGCTTGCATGAGGTAGTTGCGCCATGGGCCAAGCAAAGCGGACGGACGGTCGGTGGCAAAGGGGCCGACCTCAGGCCGATCATGCCACCAGAAAGCCGCCCAAACCCAGTCGTGCTGCTCGTGGGTCATCATATTGATCCCGACCAAGGCCAGTCGGTCATTGACGGCGATGGGACGACCTAGCGCAATGATAGCTGTGCGGTTGCTCTCGGTATCGAGGGCAAGCTGCTTGGCCATTGCCGCATCCACGGCCACATGATGGAACGCCTCAAGCTGGACACGCCGCGCTTGGGGAAAGGATCGGCCTATGAATTGGACATCTGCCGTTTTGCTTCGGGAGATGTTCGCGGGATCGACCGCCACGATCCGCGCCCAGCCCAAGTAGGAATTGCCGTTGGGGTCCGGCGGGTTGAGTTCGGGATCCCAGACGGGCATAGCGGTCAGGCCCTCTGGCGCGACAGGCCACCAAGCGGTCTTGATCACGATCGCTGCGGCAGGGAAGGGCGGCACAGATTCGGTCTTGCCAGTGACCTGCAGGCGATCCAACGTCGCTTTGCGAAAAAGGCCCTGAGCGCGAATATGTGCAAAGGCTGCGGGATTGAAAAGATTATAGGCGATTATCGGCGCGCCTATCACATGTTGGTCGCCGTCAAAGCTCTTGGGCCTTGCGAAGCCTTGGATGCCTCCGAGTCTCTTCGCCGCCGCTTCGGCACCAAAGACGCCGCCTTCTCCTTGCCAGTGCGCGAAGGCCGGTTCCTTGCCAGAAACCATGTTCGCAAAAACCGTCCACAGATGTCGCCGTTGCGCCATCACGTCGCCGCCGAGGCGCAGGCTTTCAACGCTGTCCGCCAACAGGTTGTCGGACCTCGGGCGGGCAGCAGGTGCCTGGCCCTGTAAGAGGACCGCGGCCCCCAAGGCCAGCGCGGCTAACGTGCCTTGCGCAAGATGCAGTCGGCTTGGACCCATAGTTTTTGCTTCGTTGAGCCTGCGCGCTTAGTAATGCGCACAAGGGTGTAGCCGCGTTTGGCGCAGCCGATCAGGACTGCCTTGGGCGAAGGGTGGGCAGGGGCATGGCCGACATATCTTCCCGCCTCGTCGCTCGTGAAGACATAAGCTTGCTTTACCACGATGGCGGCGCCTTTTAGGGCCTGGCCGCGCTCGTCCTTCACAGAGCCAAAATAGCGGGTGCCTGACCCCTGCTCGTCGGGATTGTTCGGGTTGTAGCTATACTGCGCCCAAGCGCCGCTAGCAAAGACCAGGGTGCAGAGGCTCATAAGGACGGTCGTTATAGCGCTTCGTCTCATCCAAAGAAGGTCCTCATCAAGAAGGTGCAAATTAGCATGGCCGCCACAGGGACAGTCCAAAGGACGTTTTGCATGCGATCGGCAAACCAGCGATCTGGAACAATGACGGCGAGGATAGCAGCGATCAGCGCGGCTTCGGCCATGATCCCATACCAAGCCATCGCGGGTCCTAGCCCCTGCACGACAGCAGGGCCCCAGCTAAATTGTCCGTCCAGGGGATAATATAGGAACGCAGGCAGGTCCCACAGCAAGGCAGCGATATAGACTAAGCAGTAAGCCAGCATGAAGCCGATGGGCGAGAAGTGCAGTTTCATGGCAGGCCCCGGATATTGTTGAGCACGTGGCCAACCAGAAAGTCCCACCAGACGATGAAGGCAAGGATCGCGGTGATTACGCCGCGGTCGCGCGCGTGGCTCTGCGTTTGCTGCGGTTGCCAGAGCCAAACATAGACAGGCAGAAGGCATAACCCAAGGCCGCCGAAATGCTCCTTCAGCTCAAAGAGGCCCACCGCCCAGCCTAGCGACATCTCCTCAAATGGAACGCGTACATTCAACCGGTAGGACGGGTAGATGATCGCCCCCAAGAGGGTCGTCGTCCCGTACAGCATCACGACCGCCCATGTGAACGCCCGCTGGTTCACGCCCGTGTAGCGGTCGACGAAAGACAGGGTGCGGACAGGCTTGGCGCGAAGTGCAGATAGACACTGGTGCGTGATTGCACCGAGCAGGGCCACTGCAAGCAGGCCGTGCACGATCAAGACTGCGATCATCATGTTCAGCCCCTAAAGCTAGTCGATAATCCAATTAGGGATCATCCTAGCGCATTGCAATTATGTACCAATCAGTCAATAATTATTTGTCACATGCCCAATTGCGTTCGACGTCATGCCTGCGCGGGAGAGCGTGTGAAACTCAGATATGGAACAATTGCTTCTGAATATCGAAAAAAGCAGCACCTACATCATGTTGCGAAAAGGTCAGGGCCGGGTCGCAACCAGAATTGTGGACTGCAAATGGGCCGTTTGCTGACCGGCGGCTTTTGGTCATTATCCCTGTGAATTTGCCTGTCAGCTTAAGGGTGTTCTTAGTCCGCTCGTTTATGTCCGCAAGTGGGCGCAAACCGGAAGGGCTACAATTGGGCCGGGAGCGGACTATCCGCTTTACCCGAAGGTTGTCCGGCAAGCCATATCAACTATCTATACCGAAAGCAGCTTCAGTTAAGGGACTATAAAAGGCCTAGGTGGGCCGCAACGAAGTGACGCAGGTGCTGAGCAACAGCAAAAAATCACCTGACCTAAGTTAAGTACTTCTTCCAGCCGCCTCACGGATTTGCGCATCCGTTGCGCCGTTTGCCGCTAAAAGGTGCAGGCTGCGTGCTTTCTCGTCACTGAACCGGTAAAGATCGCGGTAGTCGACGCCGGCCTCAACCACTTTACGCGCCAACTGTGCTTGCTTTGCTTCGACTGACTGCGCGCCGAACCCTGTTGATGCCCTTTTGCCAAGCTTACTCTTATCGAGCCAGCGCGAGCTATCCTCGACGAACGGCACAATACCAAGTTGACGTCTGACGTCGCTAAGCGGTTGCGGTAGTAATTCTTCCCATGGTGCGAACACTGCTGGGCAAACATTGTATGCATTTAGTCCACGGCTATTGGCATCGCGCAGATACTCTTGCCAACGAGCTTTGCCGCAATCTGGACGAAGAAAATAGCGCGGACCGATGCCAAACGGTGAACGGGCCAATGCGTTGAAGCTCAACCCATAAAGATAAGCCTGCTGGAAGTAGATGAGCATACCTTCGCCTGCCAGATCGGTGGCATAGCCACTGACGACATGGAATAAATCATGGAGCCAACGTATCCGTTCTAAATAAAACCGAGCGTCATCACTCATGTCAAATGAGTCGAAAAACCCGTCTTTATAGATCAGTCCCGCCAGCAGATATCCGGGCACGCCAACTGGATTATCCATTGCATCATAAAACGTCCGACCCAGACTGACTTCAGGCATCGCTTTAAGAGCAGCAGAATTAGACAAAAAGACACCGAGGTCTGGGCGTTCAGCTAAAAGTTTTTTGCCTGTGGGATGGGCCCGCATACGTTCTACATCCGCTAGTATCTCCGGTCCACGCGCTAACATTTGAATGCGCGGTACTTGCTTTGCTCCCCCCTGCGAAACCGGATTTCTAAGCCAACGAAATCCAGCCAGCAAAGCAGCGAGAATGTCTCGTTTTTCTAATGTTCTTCTCGTCATGAATGCCTGCAACCTTAACAAACGCGTGTTTGATATGCGGGAACCTATGGGACTACGACGTTGTGTCAATGGAATTAAAAGGCTGCCAAACAGGAGGGTTGGGGACGACGGTTACAGGGTCATCAAGGTGGAATATGTCCAACAAATCAGCCATCGCCGCGTGTCTGATGTAATGTCCGTTTTTGGGTCAGCCAGGTAGCGCTTACAACGGCGGCAACTGGACGCATAACAGAAGGGCTGCAGCTGGGCCGGGAGCGGACTGTCTGCTTTCGGATCGGTGAGCACGCAAAGCGGAACTTCAGCCAGCAACACACTCCATGCTGTGCCAGTTTGCGCCCCAAGTCGGAAAAACGTACGGGTGTTACGTGTGGCTGGAATTGCCCAAATGCCTTTCATAGCGTGGCTGGCCAGCAGGGACTTAGGCGGTGTGTTGATTGTCGTTGAGAAGTGACCCGTTATTTTCACTGAGAAGTGACCCGGGTGGTTGTCATATCCCGCGTTGCGGGTTTTGGGTCAAGAGGTTGGTTTTTCCTTTCT
>NKIR01000021.1 GCA_002255985.1 Sphingomonadaceae bacterium PASS1 | reverse complement strand
GCGCGACAACTGGCTATCCAACCGGGTGTTCACTTCCCACGACAATATCGTCGACCTCTGCTGCGAGGCGTGGAACAAACTCATAGATCAGCCTTGGCGCATTATGACCATCGGGCACCGCAAATGGGCCAGTGGGTTATGATCATTGCAGCTTGGTATTACCTTAGCAACTCTAAAATGTTCTTACTTCGCATAGCCCTTTTTGCTTTGCTTTCGCTAGCGTTGGCTGCGTGTGAACAAAAGTCAGTGCGAAGCGAAGAGTCACTTCCACCACTGCTTTCAAAGCTCAGAGTTTGCGGAATGGAGATATCCAAAGCCACACTAATTGAGCGGCCTGCAAATGAGCGGCACATCTACTTGGCAAATCATTCGGCCATGACGAATGACGAGCTCGAGTGTGTCGCGACGTTGCTCGTCGTTGCTGACTATGGGTTGCGATCTCGGGGATGGCAGTCCGAAGACGATTATGTGGAGGCTTGGAATAAAGCTTTTCGGCGACACATTGCTGCTAAGTCAGAAGAATGGCTGAGAAAAAATCGGCCGAAACTGGATATTCCCCAGTATGAGGGTGGCTTGGCACTGCAAGAATATGCTCGGTCAGTTGAACGAATTTGCGGGGCACCGCGAAATTATGCCGAGGTTATCGTTACGAACAAATATGCTTACATCACTTTCGAATACCTTGAGGTCCAACATCAAGACTCGCTTCTCTGCGTGCAGGCGGTACTTGCTGCCAAAACAGTGAACGACGACCTCGAATTTAGCTTCGGAGAAGGTGTTCCGTAATGTCCGCTTCCCCCCCAATACTCGCCGAAGCGGTCAGGCCGCGGACGACAACATTGCGGACATCGGACCGTTGTGCGAATATCGTAAAATGGACGGGAAACACATTCTGGCAATTGTGCTTGGCGCTCTTGTCGCAGGTACCGCTATCGAGGCGCGGGTAAAGTCAAGAATATCGTGCCGATATCGTGCCGCAGCACACAAATTCTGGTACGATATTGGCACGATCGGAATTTTCCTGCGGAAACCCGCAGAAAAGTGGGAAAGTACTGGCAGGAGTTGGGGGACTCGAACCCACGACCCTCGGTTTTGGAGACCGATGCTCTACCAACTGAGCTAAACTCCTGCACTCCGTTTTTCAGCGGAGAAATGGGCCTTTAACGCCGATATGCGAACGGGGCAAGTCTGCTTTCGCACACCCGCCCCGTTCTTGCATGATATCGGCGGAAATTAGAACTTGAACGCGGCTTCAACGCCCCAGACGCGTGGTTCGTTGACGAAGCCAGTCAGGTTGTTGAAGTCGATGCCGCCGACTGCGGACGTATCCTTCGTGATGTTGCGGACGAACGCCGAGACGTCATAGGCATCGGTTTTGTAGCCAACGCGCAGGCCGCCTTCGAGCATACGTTTGTCCTGGAATTCAACCGATTCATACAAGAAGAAGTTGATCTTCGAACGATATGCCCAATCGGTGAAGGCATAGACTTCACCGTCGCCTACTGGCACGCCGTAACGTGCTGTCCAGTTGGCAATCCACTTGGGGCTCTGTGGCAGGCTGTTGCCGTCGATGTTGACGATAGCCGCCGAGAACGGGGCTGCCGCAACAACGATTGGGTCAAGCGGTGTGCACAACGACACGTTCGGGAACGTGTCGACACGCGTGGCGCCACAGGCTGCGGTCGTCAGACCCGTGTCCTGAATGCTGGTGTTGTTGTAGCTCAAGCCAGCGGTCAGCAGCAGTTGTGGCACAGGCTTAAACTCGATGTCGGCTTCAAAACCATAGCCGCGCACCATTTCTGCATTGATGAGACGGTTGGCATTCACGCCGCCGCCAACTGCAGTCAGCTGCGCATCCTTCAGTTCATAATAGAAGCCGTTAATGTTGAAACGGGCACGTCCGTCGAGCAGCGTCGATTTGATGCCGCTTTCATAGGATGTAATCGTTTCCGACTTGCCGACAGTTACGCCGCTTTCCAGCGGTCTCGATGTTGCTGGCGGGAACAGGATGCGGCCCTGGATCGATGGCGCGCGATAGCCACGGGCGACGCGGGCATACAGGTTCACATCATCCGTTGCGGCATAGGTTCCGCTGAGGTCCCACGTCAGGTTGTTGTCGCTGACATCGCGGCGCACCGTGCCAAGGGGATTTTGCAGGAAGCCTGGAAACTGTGTGTCCTTGCTGCGCACGGCAACGAAGTCACGCTTGTCATCATTGTAACGCAGGCCACCAGTCACGCTCAACTGATCGGTTAATTGATAAGTTGCCGAACCGAACAGGCCATAGGCTTTGCTCTTTTGGGCTTGCGAAACGATAATGTTCACGCCATCCACTGCGTTATTAGGGTCACCCATAGTTGAGTAGTTTTTGGACACGATGTCCAGATTTTCGTTGAAGTAGAAGACGCCAGCCTGATAGTTCAACGGGCCGTCGTTTTTGCTAGCGATGCGGAATTCTTGCGTGAACTGCTTCAGGTTTGGCACGCTGTCGCGGGTTTCGGCAGTGAAAGGAATCTCGCCTGGTCCATATAAATTGCGTGGCAAGAAATTGGCGCCAAAGCCGCCGTCAACGTCGCCAACCGAGGTCGCGTTGCCAGTCCAATAGCTGGTGACCGAAATGAACGAAACTGCGCCTGCATCATAGGTCATACGCGCAGTCATATTCTGCGTGTCAACGCGCTGTTCGTTCTTGCCGTCGACCGATACGCGATAACGGTCGAAGTTTGCATTCAGGCCTTCCTGACCGCGCGTGAACACGTTGGCGCGGAACAAGCGGGCAGTGCCGTCAAGCGAACGGAACTGGCCGGTCAGCAAAATGTCGAAGTCATCGCTTGGTTTGACCAGGAACTGAACGCGTGCGGCATATTCCTTATAACCTTCGAACGCATCCTTGGTTGTGTTGCTTGGGATGACGTTATCGACATAATCGTCTTGACGCTGGTACATGCCCGATACGCGGACGCTGACTTTCTCACCCAATGGGCCGCCAAAGCCACCTTCGACATTTACCGCATTAAAACGGCCATAGGAAATCTTGCCATAGCCGCCAGCAACGTCGCTTGGCTTTACGCTGTCAAACTTTACGATACCGGCAGTGGTGTTGCGGCCGAACAGCGTGCCTTGCGGTCCACGCAGAACTTCGACGCGCTCCATATCAAAGATTGGAAAGCCCTTCAGAATCGGGTTTTCGAGTACGACATCATCATAGATCAAGCTGACGGGCTGTGATGCGTTGAAGTCAAAGTCGGTGTTGCCAAGACCACGAATGTAAAAGCGCGGGAAAGTGCGGCCAAAAGACGATTCCACCAGCAAGCTTGGTACGCGGCCAGAAATGCCACGGATATCTACACCGCCAGCGGTAATCGCGCCCAGCTGGTCACCGCTTACGGCCGTTACGGACAATGGCACGTCCTGAAGATTTTCTTCACGACGCTGCGCGGTGACGACGATTTCGCCCAAGGCGGCGCTGTTTTGCGCAGTCTCGTCCTGCGCATAAGCGGCAGGCGCGATGAAAAGGCTGGTAGTGGCAACCGCAATAGCGGCGCTTGATGCCATGATGGAGCGAACAGAACGCATAATATTCTCCCGAGTTGATAGAGGAAGGAGCGGGTAACTTAACCGGGCTCTTGATACTCACCCGTCCCTTACGGCCACCTTTCACGGAATCAACCAAGGCTTGCAACAAAAGTGCAATTTTTCCTGCAATGTGGCCGTTCAGCACCAAATATTAGAAGCTCATCTCGTCATACACGCGCGAGACGTCACCGGCCCATTCGCCGTGATATTTGTCGAGCATTTGTTCCGCCACGGTCTTGCCGCTGGCAACGATTTCGCGCAGCGGGTCGAGATAGCCGGTTTCATTCTCACCACTGGCGTTCAGGCAGTTGCGCGCGGCAAGCCCTGATGATGAAATATCAAGAATGCGCCCTGCAAGATCAAGCAACTTGCCGCCACCGGGTATCGCTGCGTTCAGACCCTGCGCTGGCACCGCACTGCGCAGCGTTTCGCGTTCTTCCATCGTCCAATGCTTTACCTCGTCCCAGGCGGCATCAAGCGCGCCTTGGTCGTACAGCAAGCCGACCCAGAATGCAGGCAGCGCACAGATGCGGTTCCATGGACCGCCATCCGCGCCGCGCATTTCCAGGAAGCTTTTCAAGCGCACTTCGGGGAAGGCGGTCGACATATGGTCTTCCCAATCGGAAACCGTGGGTTTTTCGCCCGGCAGTACCGAAAGTTCGCCCTTCAAAAAGTCGCGGAAATCGAGCCCCGATGCGTCGATATATTTGCCGTCACGGTACACGAAATACATCGGCACCTTCAGCATATAGTCGACATATTGTTCATATCCGAAGTTCTCATCGAATACGAACGGCAGCATGCCCGTGCGCTGCGGATCGGTGTCGGACCAGATGTGGCTGCGGTAAGAAAGAAAGCCATTTGGCTTGCCTTCCAAGAAGGGCGAGTTTGCGAACAACGCGGTCGCCAGCGGTTGCAGCGCAAGCGATGTGCGGAACTTGTGGGCCATGTCGGCTTCGCTTGAATAATCAAGATTGACCTGAATCGTGCAGGTGCGCAGCATCATGTCGAGGCCCATGCTGCCCACACGCGGCATATGGCGCAGCATGATGTCGTAACGGCCCTTGGGCATGATCGGCAATTCAGCCCGCGTCTTGTCTGGCCAAAGCCCAAGCCCCAAAAAGCTGGTGTTGGTCTTGTCACCAATGGCTTTCACTTGCTTCAAATGCCGCCCGGTTTCCGCGCATGTCTGATGCAGGTTTTCAAGCGGGGCGCCCGACAGTTCAAGCTGCCCTGCGGGTTCAAGGCTGACGGCGCCGTCGGTGCCGCTCATCGCAATCACCTTGCCGTTTTCGTATACGGGCTCCCAGCCAAATTCGGTCATGGCCATCAACAGATCGCAGATTCCGCCTGGTTCGTCATAAGACGGCGCATGATGGTCCGTCCGGTTATAGACGAATTTTTCATGCTCGGTGCCAATGCGCCAGCGGTCCTTAGGCTTTTCGCCTTTCGCAATCGCGGCGATGAGTTGATCGCGCGTTTCAATGACGGGATCTTCGCGGTCCGAAACAGTTTTTGTGCTCATGCGCGCGGTTTAGAAATGTAGCGTCTATATTGCCAGAAAATTCCGTCAGCACGGTTACGGGGCGTCGGTAAAGGCGCAAAGCCGTGCGCGTGCAGCATCACAGGCTACTAAGCCGTCCAATCGCCATTTTTGGACATCCACACAGAAATCGCGGCAACAGCGGCGGTATCGGCACGCAAGATGCGCGGGCCCAATGACACTGGCCGCGCACAAGGATGGGCCCGGATTGCGGCATTTTCACTATCGGTAAATCCGCCCTCGGGTCCAATCAGGACTGCGCCGGGGCCGGGACGGATCGCGTCCGAAAAAGGCTCGCCGCCGCGTTCGTCGCAGAAGTATAGCGTTCGGTCTTCTGGCCATTTCCCTAGCAGGGCGTCGATGCGCGCAAGCGAGTCAATCACGGGTAAGGCCGTCCGCTCGCATTGTTCTGCCGCCTCAATCATGTGTGCCCGCAGGCGGTCTTCTTTCAGCTTGTCGACAACACAACGTGCCGTCAGCACAGGCACAAATCGCGCAACGCCAAGCTCGCAGGCTTTTTCGGCGATCCAGTCAAACCGGTCTTTTTTGATGAGCGCCTGACAAATCCACAGGTCGGGGGTGAATTCGCGGTCGCGCAATTTGGCGTCTACGGTCAAGACAAGGTCGCGTTTGTGCGTTTCGGTGACGGTCGCCAGATATTCGCCCGAAACATCATCGAACAATTTAACAGGTGCGCCCTCTTTCAAACGCATCACGCCGATCAGATAGTGGGCGCTGTTGCCGCTGATGTTCAAAGTCGCGCCCTCGGCCAACGGCTGTTCCACAAACAGCCGCGGCGTTGATTTTGGAGGCCAGGCGGGTGTTGCGGGCATGGCGTGTGCATAAACACAAAACTCCATGCCGTCATCTGCCAACTTCCAGATGACGAACAGGATAAATTTTGGCAGGGCATGCCTATGACCACGCAACTTGTGCCCGACAGCGAATATACCGGCATTATGAAATTGCTTCCGGCAAAGCTGCGGGGCTTTGCGCTGCTGGCACGTTTTGACCGGCCGATCGGCTGGTGGCTGTTATTCTGGCCATGCGTGTTCGGTCTGGCGCTATCGGGCGGACTGATTGCGCGTTGGGATTTGGCGCTGTGGATGTTGCTTGGCGCTGTGGCAATGCGCGGCGCGGGCTGTGTCTATAATGATATCATTGATCGTGATCTGGATGCGCAGGTTGCCCGCACGGCAAACCGCCCGCTGGCAAGCGGATTGATTTCAATCAAAGCGGCATGGGCGTGGCTGATGATGCTGGCGCTGGTCGGACTGGCTGTTTTGCTGCAGCTGAACCTGAATGCCCAGCTTTTGGCGTTGGGAAGCCTTCTGCTGGTCGCTGCCTATCCATTTATGAAACGCATCACATGGTGGCCCCAGCTTTGGCTTGGGCTGGTGTTTAGCTGGGGCGCCTTGGTGGGTTGGGTGGCGATTGCGGGGCAGGCCGATGTCGCGATGTTCTGGTTATATGCTGGCACGATATTCTGGGTGGTGGGCTATGACACGATCTATGCCATGCAGGACCGCGAAGATGACGCGCTGGTGGGGATTAAGTCGAGCGCCTTGCGCTTGGGCGGCAGCGTGCGGGCAGGGGTGGCTATATTCTATCTCCTTGCGCTTTCCGGCTGGGGTATGGCCATATGGAGCGTTCGGCCGGAACAGCAGGCATTGGTCGCGCTCGTTCCCGCTGCCTTTCATCTGGTCATGCAAGTGGCTTCATTACAGGCCGATGGCAGCAATGCCCTTGGCCATTTCAGATCGAACCGCATGACGGGTTTACTCGCGGCGCTCGCATTTTTGGTCGTGGGTGCGGCCGGACAATTTTAGGGAGAAGAATATGGAACATCGTCGCATTGGCAAAAGTGCTATTTACGTCTCAGATATCTGCATGGGGACGATGACATTCGGGTCGCAAACCGATGAAGCGGAGGCGCACCGCATACTCGACCGCTGTCTGGACGCAGGCATCAACTTTTTCGACACCGCCGAAGGCTATCCGGTGCCGCCCGACATCAAATGGGTCGGCCGGACAGAAGACATTGTTGGCCGCTGGATGAAGGGTAAAAACCGCGACGCCATCATTATGGCAACGAAGGTTTCGGGTGCGAGCCACACATGGTTCAAATCGCCAAAGCGCGGCGGGATGACGGTGCTCGATCGTCACAACATTGTCACCGCGGTTGAGGAAAGCCTTCGCCGTCTGCAGACCGATTATATCGATTTGTACCAGACCCACTGGCCGGACCATGGCACCGCCTATGACGAAACGATGGAAGCCCTCGACGATCTGGTCCGCGCCGGAAAAGTCCGCGTTCTGGGTTGCTCCAACGAAACAAGCTACGGCCTCATGAAGTCGCTTGCGACATCGGAGCGGTTGGGCACGGCACGCTATCACAGCATCCAGAACAACTTTTCCATCAACAACCGCCGGTTCGAAGATGAACTGAAGCAAGTCTGCCGTCAGGAAGGCGTTTCGTTGCTGCCCTATTCGCCATTGGGTGGCGGCGTATTGTCAGGCAAATATCTCGACGGCGCGCGGCCAGAAGGCGCACGATTCTCCCGCTATCTGGAAATGGCGGGCGCACGTCAGGCCGAAATGGCGCAACGTTTTGCCGGACCACGGGCGCTGGAAAGCACGATGCGGATCGTGGAGATTGCCAAGGAAGCCGGCATGTCGCCGGTCACGCTGGCTACGGCTTGGTCAAAGCAACATGACTTTGTCGCATCGACGATCGGGGGCGTCAGCGCGGAAGACCAACTGGACGATATTTTCGCCGCGATTGACCTAAAACTCAGCGCCGAAGTGATGACTGCCATTCACAAGGTAACGAAAGAAATTTTGTACCCAATGGGGTAATTCGACTGGTCGGAGTCAGCCTGTGATTTCGGACTGTTTATAACCCAAAGCCTCGCCCAGCGCCTGTAACCGGCGCTGGACGCTGTTGGACTGCAATCGCACGGCGGAGCCGGTTAGGTGCAGGCGTAACGTTGCGCCGTCGCCGTCAATTCGGCTGTCGGCTAGAGCGCCGCCTGTGCCGCCATCAAGCCGGTGCGCCAGACGGATGGCGAAGCCCCAGATCACCGCTTGCGCGAGCGCGCCGGGTGTGGCCAACGCCGTAAGCATTTCGGGCAAGGTCCGCTTCCCCGCATGCACCGTCCACAGCGCGGCGGCTATGACTGCGCGGTCACTAGCGTTCACGCCGGGCCAGCTGCCGTCCAGTGCCAAATCGAGCGCGTGGTCCGCGCGATATTCGGGATTTACGTTCCACACACTGTCGGACAGCAAACAGGCCGCCCGGCACAGCCGAGCATCATTGGCGCTTTGCCCGGCGAACACCGGCGCAATCCATTGCGCCAACGCGTCACCATGAAATGGAAACCGCCCCAGCCGTTCGCCTTCAAAACGCGCAGCAGCGATAAGCGGGTCGTCTTGGCGCTCGGCGGGTGTAAGCTGTTCAAACAACAATCCCTCGCGCAGGCCATAAATACTGGTGACGAGCTTGCTTGGTTTCAGCAGACCCGCAATGCCGGCCAACAACGCATTTGCCCCCGGCAATGAAGAAATACGGCCTGCGGCAACGACATTGGACCGCGTTAAAGCGTCCTTGTCGTTCACCACCGCCATCATCATTTCAGGCGCGTCGGCGGGCATTTCATAATTGGACAGGATGGTCAGCGGATATCCGGTCTGGTGCATGTGCAGCCGCGCGAATGTCCGCCACGATCCACCAATCATGTAAAATGGAAGGCCAGTTTCTATCGGGAAACCAGCTTTGCCGATAGCTTTGGCAATATCACTGCGCAGCATCTGCGTAATCTGCTTGGTCGTCTTGCCGTTCAATATGTCATGCCGCAATGTGCCCAGTGGCAGGGACACGCGCGTTCCCAGTTTCCCGTCGGCAACCCGAATAAGCTCAAGGCTACCACCGCCAAGATCGCCGACATAGCCATTGGCATGTGGGTTGTCGCTTAATATGCCGAGCCCAGCGGCGGTTGCTTCTGCATCGCCATCAAGGACATCCACGCGAATGCCCAGCGCCGCTGCCTTTTCGACCAGCTCACGGCCATTTTTGGCTTCCCGTGTTGCGGCGGTGGCGACCACGCGCATATTGTCGACCTTCATCGCTCTCGCAAGCGTTTCAAAGCGCGCCAACGCGGCCAACGCCTTTTTCATCGTGGCTTTATCGATGATGCCGTCACCAGCGAGGCACGCGCCAAGTTTTACACGGCTTTTTTCATTGTAAATCGGCAGCGGCGCGCGTGGCAGCCCCGCATAAACGACCAGTCTTACTGTGTTGGAGCCAATATCAATGACGGCCTGACGCACCGCCTTCATCTTTGTCGGATGAGGCGCAGCGTTGGAACCTTCTTGTCATCTGCAAGCGCGCCTCCGCGTCCGGATAATGACGCGTTGGTCATGAAATAATGGTGCAAATTGAAAGGCATTGTTCCTGCTTTGACTCGCTCATATCGGCCGTCTGACCGCAGCATCCAGCTTTGCTGGTTGTCGAGCAGGTTTGCAACCATAACCTGATCCAGAATCTGGTCATGCACTGTCGGGTTTTCAATCGGCAGCATATATTCGACACGGCGGTCGAAATTGCGCGACATCCAGTCCGCGGACGAGATAAACACCTTTGCGTCCGGATTGGGAAGGTCCGCGCCATTACCCATCGCCCAAATGCGGCTGTGCTCCAAGAAACGTCCAACAACCGATTTTACGCGGATGCGCGAAGACATGCCCTTCACCCCGGGACGCAGGCAGCAAATGCCGCGCACGATCAGGTCAATCTCGACGCCCGCTTCGCTCGCTTCGTACAGCTTGTCGATAACGGCCTTGTCGACCAACGAGTTCACCTTTGCCCAGACAGCGCCTGACCGCCCCGCTGCAACATGCGCGATTTCGTCATCGATCAGCGACATGATTTTTTCGCGCAGGCCAAGCGGGCTCATCGTCAAAAGCTTCAGTTCCGTCGGCGGAATATAGCCGGTGATATAGTTGAAAATCTGCCCAGCATCATGTCCTACGCGGGGGTCCGCGGTGAAGAAGCTGATGTCGGTATACACCTTCGCCGTGATGGGGTGGTAATTGCCAGTGCCCAAGTGGCAATAGGTGCGGAAACCATCCGCCTCGCGTCGCACGACCAGTGAGATTTTGGCGTGGGTTTTCATATCGACAAAGCCGTAGACAACCTGAACACCCGAATTTTCCAGCTGCGAAGCCCAGTGCAAATTCTGCTCTTCGTCAAATCGCGCCTTCAGTTCGACAATAGCGGTTACGGATTTGCCTGCATCGGCCGCTTCACACAAAGCGCGAATGACAGCGGACTGCTTACCTGCACGGTATAATGTTTGCTTAATCGCAACGACATCCGGATCAACCGCCGCTTGCTGCAAAAATGCCAGCACCGCGTCGAAGCTTTCATAAGGGTGGTGGACGACGATGTCTTTTTGGCGGATCGCGGCGAAGCAGTCACCATCATGTTCCAAAATGCGTTCGGGGAAGCGCGGCGAATATGGCGGGAATTTCAACGTTGGCCGATCTTCGTCCACCAATTGCCCAAGGTCACCAATCCCCAAGAAACCGACGGTTTCGACGACAATGGATGCGCCAGCGCCGAGCTCTGACCGGATTAAGGTCGCCAGTTCACTGGGCAGTCCTTTTTCCAGCTTAAGCCGAATAATCCGGCCCCGACGGCGCCGCTTTATGGCGCTGCGGAAATAGCGAACGAGATCTTCAGCCTCTTCCTCGACCTCGATGTCGCTGTCACGGATAATGCGGAAGGCGCCGGCCGCGACAAGCAAATAGTCCGGAAACATCTGCCCGACAAAATGCTTAATCAACGCCTCGATAGTCACAAAGCGCGTGCCGGGGCCTGGCAATCGGATGAAGCGCGCCAGCGATTGGGGGATCATCACCAGTTGGCGCACGACTTCGCCATCATTTTTCCGGCGCATATCGAAAATCAGGCTGATGCCCTGATTGGGAATGAACGGAAACGGGTGGGCAGGATCAAGCGCTTGCGGCGTCAGAACCGGAAGAATCTGCTCCTGAAAATATGTACCGACCGCAGCTTGAAGACTTTTGCCAAGGGCGGACGGTTGAACGACCTTAATGCCCTCTGCCGATAACTCGCGCATCAATTTGCGCCACAGCTTTTGCTGTTGGATCATGAGCCGGTCCGCCGCGGCAACAGTGGCGGTCAGCTGCTCAGACGGGGTGCGTCCGTCGATAGACAGTTCTTCAATTTTCCGCTGCTGTTGTCCACGCAATCCAGCGACGCGGACCATGAAAAATTCGTCGAGGTTTGTGCCTGAAATAGACAGAAAGCGAAGCCGCTCAAGCAGCGGGTGCGCAGGATTCGACGCTTCTTCCAGCACGCGTTCGTTGAATTTTAGCCAGGATAATTCGCGGTTGAAATAGCGCGCATCAGCAGGCGTTCTCATGGGCTTTACTTGGCTTGAACCGGGCGCGGGCTTCACGAAAAACAATCCTTTTTTATTGGCTATCGCGGCGAATTGCCATGAAAACATGACATATTTACGGCACCGATTTCCTTAGTTGCGAATACTGTAACAGTATTGTCTCCCAATTGTCATCGTCCATATGCAGACGAGTCACAACCCCTGCCTATTGCGCGGTATATTCATTGACGCATATTAAGGGGTAAATATATGCAAAGTCGGTTCACGAATTCGCGCGCTTTCGTTCGTAACACCATGCTGTGCAGTGCAGCGGTGCTTGCAGTTTTACCAGTTGCAGCGATGGCGCAGGCAGCGCCAGCGGCAGATGCAGCAGATGGTGACGCGATCGTCGTCATTGGCTCAAGACCAATTGCAGAATCAGAAGCTGCTGCTTTGCAGGCACAGAAAAATTCAGACTCCTTAGTTAGCGTTGTATCGTCAGACGCAGCTGGCCGTCTTCCTGACCAAAACATCGCGCAGGCAACGGGTCGCCTGCCCGGTGTCGCGGTTGAACGTGACCAAGGACAGGCACGCTACATCAGCATCCGCGGCGCGCCGAACTATTGGACCACATTGTCGTTTGACGGCATCAACGTTGTCAGCCCTGAAGGCCGCGATGCGCGGTTTGACTCGATCCCTTCAGCCATCGCGGCGCAAATTGTCGTGTCAAAGGCTGTTACGCCAGACATGCCGGGCGAAACCGTGTCGGGTAACGTCAATGTCATCACGCGTTCGGCGTTCGATTATGACGGGTTCCATTTTGCAGGCAAGGCTGGGTTCGGCATTGCAGAGCTTGGCAACCGCCCGCAATATGAAGGCTCGGCTGTTGTTTCGACGCGTGTCCCTGCCGGTGAAGGTGAAATCGGCGTCCTTGTGTCGGGCAGCTATTATCAGCGCGCTATGATTACGGACAATTTCGAGACTGATTATGAACGGGTGTCGCAGGATCAGCGTCCAGGATCGCTCAGCCGCTTCTGGGCGCATGAAACGGAAAACAAGCTGTATCGTTTGACACGCCGCAACTGGTCGCTCTCGGGCCGACTGGATTGGAAGCCAGACGCCGACAACACCATTTCGCTGCGTTCAATCTATACCACCTTCACCGACGACGAAATGCGCGACAACTTTCGCTTCGACCTTGATGACCGTCAGGGTGACTTGGTGGCTAATACCGCTGCGTGCGGAACTGCGGTAAACCCAACGCCAACCACGACGGGCTATGCCGATGTCTGCATTGGGAATACACCCTTCCAAGGCACCATCTACGGCATCGATATTCGTCAACGCTCAACGCTTCGTGCGTTTGAACAGTCGATTTTCACAAATACCATTGAAGGTTCGCATGAATTTGGCGATGGTTGGAAATTCAACTGGCTTGGTAATTATACAGAATCAAAGGACGACCGTTCTGTTGTTGGCGAAACAACTTGGGATAGCCCAAGCACCCGTAACCTGCGTCCAACGGTTGCCTATGACTTTACTAACCCGAACCTTGCCCGTTTGCGCTTGTCCACCACGGTCCAGCTGAGCAGCCCAACGCGTTATCAGGCTGGCACGCCGGTTACCGACATTGACAGCTTTACCAAGCCGCTGACGTCCATGAATATACTCGACGCTGTGGATACCACAAAGGCCTATACCGCGAAGTTCGTTGTTTCGCGCGAAACCGAATTTTTGGGCGGTGATGCGGTTTTAAAGGCTGGCTTCCAGTTTGATCAGCGCACCAAAATAGTCGATGAAAGCAACATCCTGCTGAATACAGCGGCTCAATTTGCAACCATTGGCATCTCCACCAGCTACAATGGTTTCAGCCTTGATACACCGTTCAAGGGCAAGATACCGATGGGTTATACCTTCCGCTATTTCGACGCGGATAAAATGCGCGCTGCAAGTGACGCCGCACGCAACAATTTTGTCTTCACACCTGCGCTTGGGAATATCTACGACGTCCAGGAAGAGGTTATGGCCGGCTACCTGATGGGCACCGTGCGCTACGACTGGGGTTCAGCCGTGGGCGGTGCGCGTATTGAACGTGTGAAGAACCGCGGCACCGCGGTTGCGACGGTTGGCACGGTCACTGCGCCTGTAACCGCTGAAAATACCGGAACGCTTGTATTCCCGAGCATGCACCTTAATTTCGATGTCGATACCGACAAGAAACTGCGCATTGGCTTCACCAGTGGCGCTGCACGTGCGGATTATGATCAGCTGCGTCCAAATGTTGTCGTCGATGACAGCAACCAGCGCATCTCGGGCGGTAACCCGGGCGTCAAGCCAGAGCGTTCTTATGGCGTTGACGCGTATTATGAATATTATGTCCAGCCACAGGGCTATTTCATGCTCGGTGCCTTCTACAAAAAGGTAGAGGACGTATTGTATACCTCACGCAGCACATTTGGTTCAAACGCGCTCGACAGCAACGGCGTTGATCGTTCGGCTTACGCGTTCAGCGGGATCACCAACGGCGGTTCAGGCCGCGTGCTCGGTATGGAAGCCGCTGCGCAGTTCCAGTTGGAGCCTTATGTGAGCGACCTTGGCTTGCCCGATTGGATGGGTGGCTTCGGCATCACCGCTAACGCAACGTACAATGACAGCGAAGTGACTAAGCCTGCCATTTTGGATGCGGCAGGTGCCATCATCTCACCAGAGCGTAAGGTGGCACTCCCCGGCACTTCGGAGGTCGTATATAATGTCGGCGCATATTATGAGAAATATGGTCTGTCGCTGCGTTTGCAGTACCAAAACCGAACGACTTGGGCGGATGGTTTTGCCGACAATCTCGATAGCGCAGGCGATACCTATTGGGCGGAAGATGACGAGCTCGATTTTTCGGCACGCTATGAAATTTCGAATGGTATCGAAATCTACTTTGATGCCGCGAATTTGCTGAACAATCCGGGCCGTCGCTATTCCGACCCGTCGAATATCCTGAATGCGCAGGGCGTTTCGACCCCATTCACCAGCCGGTATACGATTGAATGGGAACGTTTCGGTCGCCGTTACTCAGGTGGTATTCGCGTAAACTTCTAATGCGCGGCTTCCGCGTCCTGTCGGTATTACTACTCGCCGGTTGCGCTTCGCCGCAGCCGGCGGTGAGCCCGCTTCCGACGGCGTCCGTAAGTGCAAAGCTGGAAACACAGCCCGTTGCGACCTTGGACGATGCTGCGGATGATCCGGCAATTTGGCGGAACAAAGTGAAACCAGAGCAAAGCCTGATTATCGCCACTGACAAGCGCGCGGGAATTCATGTTTATGACCTGCTAGGGCAGCAAATCAGTTTTACCCCGTCGCCGCGCCTCAATAATGTCGACTTGCGCGATGTCGGGGGCAATGTCGGTATATTGGTGGCGGCAAGCGATCGTCAGGATTTGCTCAACGCGAAAATGGCAATGTTCCGGCTAGATACCGATGCCAGACGCTTGGTCCCGCTGGGTTCGATAGCGGTTGGTGCGGGTGAAGCCTATGGCATGTGCCTATGGCAGCGCGCCAGTGACAAAGCGCTGTTCGGTTTTGTTGTCCTGAAAGATGGCCGCATTGATCAAATCGCGATTGACACCAACGGCGCTGTTCCGACCGGAAAGCTTGTGCGTAGCTTAAAGCTTGGCACGCAGTCCGAAGGCTGTGTGGTCGATGACCGAACCGGTATATTATACGTTGCCGAAGAAGATGTTGGCCTGTGGAAATTTGATGCGTCGCCAGACGGTTCCATGACACCCATCGCAATTGCAAAAGCCGACGGCAACGAAATCGTCATGGATGCAGAAGGCGTTGCCTTGGCACCATCTGGCAGTGATGGCGGCTATGTCGTCGTGTCGAGCCAAGGCGATAATGCCTATGTCGTGTATAAACTTC
Source organism: Sphingomonadaceae bacterium PASS1 (assembly GCA_002255985.1). GTDB lineage: Bacteria > Pseudomonadota > Alphaproteobacteria > Sphingomonadales > Sphingomonadaceae > Sphingorhabdus_B. Next base: position 7,852 of record NKIR01000021.1, on the reverse strand, counting down.
CCGAAGCAAAATATGTGGGCCGCTTTCGTATTAACGACGGTAAAGTCGACGGCGTGCAAGAAACCGACGGCATCGAACTGATGCTGGGTGATTTTGGACCTGATTTCCCCGGCGGGCTTTTGGTTGTTCAGGATGGCGACAATCGCCCGGCCACGCAGAATTTCAAGCTGGTCAGTTGGGCCGATGTGGTCGCTGCGCTTGGGTGGGCAAAACACTAGGTTGCAATAGTCGTCTGTCGGGCTAATTGCCGTGAATGGCAAAAATCTGGTTTGACGACGCACTTGATCTCAATTCGCTCACTGAAAATGGTGACGATTGTATGCCGGGCTATGTTGGCATCCGGTTCATCGATTATGGCGACGACTGGATCAAGGCCAGCATGCCCGTCAATGAACGCACAAAGCAACCTTATGGCCGACTGCATGGTGGCGCTTCGGTTGTGCTTGCCGAAACTGTCGGATCGGTTGGCGCGGCGATGACTGTGGACCGCAGCAAATTTGCGACCGTGGGCATGGAAATCAACGCGAACCATATTCGTCCGGCAAAGGACGGTCTGGTTTTTGCAACGGGGAAAGCCGAATCCATCGGCCGGACAACGCAAATCTGGTCCATCCGTATTGAGGACGAGGCCGGAAAGCTGGTGTGCATTTCGAGGATTACGATGGCCGTCATTTCCACCGAACGCGCCCGAAATATTGCGTTTCGGGCCGTTGACGTCCACGGGTAAAAACAGATGGCATCGTTAAACAGAATTTGGGGTGCAGGCGAATGTCGCTTAGATATGTGAGAGAATTTAAGGGCTTTGCCGGGGTCAGGCTTGAAGCGGACGATATCGGTTCCGCTGATGAACCCTCGATCGTCCTGCTGCACGGCTTTGGACAAACACGTAAGGTCTGGGAAGATGTCGCCGTTGGCCTTGAACAGGCTGGTCGGCACGTCATTAACGTTGACCTGCGCGGTCATGGCGGCAGCGATTGGCCGTCCGATGGCCGTTATGACATTGACGCCTTTGTAGACGATTTGCGCGCGGTTCTGGGACAGATGCGGACGCGGCCTGTGGTGGTGGCGGCAACGCACAGCGCATGGATTGCAACGATGGCCCTTGCCGAAGATGCAGCGACATTGGCGTCTGGCCTTATCCTCCTCGACCCGCCTGCGCATACAGATACCCAAGCGGTGAAGGTTTCGGCTGAGACGCTGTCTGCGGCCTTGGGGCAGGGGCTTGCGCCATCCGAATATGACAGCAAACTTTTCGCGTCATTCGGCACCGACGGTGTGGATGCCCGGCTTGACCAAGCGGCGCCGCAAATCAACATTCCTGTATTGGTGGTGCGTGGCGCGCTTGGCGCGTCGGTTGGCGTTGACGCGCAAACGGGCTTTGCCTCGACCTTTCCCAATGTCGAAGCGATTGATGTCGACGGCGGCGGGCTGCTGATCGTGGCTGAACGAACCGAAGCGTTCAATGGCTTGCTAATCGATTTTCTGGAACGCAAACAACCGCGCTTCATTCCCGAATATCGATCTGGTTCCGATGCGCGCACCCTTCGTGATGCAATGGGCTGCTTTGCCACGGGTGTGACCATCATCACCGCCCATGCGCCCGACGGACGGCCCGTTGGCCTGACTGCGAACAGTTTTACCAGCGTGTCGCTGGATCCGCCATTGCTGCTCGTGTGCATCGCCAACAATTCGGGCAGTGCAGAGGTGTTGCGCGGGATCGATGATTTCGCGGTCAACGTATTGCAGATTGGCCAGCAACCGGTGTCCAACCTGTTCGCGGGAAAAAGCGAAGATCGGTTCTCCGGAACACGGTGGGAAGTCGGCGAATATGGCGCGCCTATTTTGCCCAGCTCGCTGGGTATATTTGAATGCAAACGGCATATGCTGCACGAGGCGGGGGACCATTTCATCCTTGTCGGTCGCGTCGAAAAAGCCAGCTTTGAACCGCGCCGCGATCCTTTGTTATATTTCCGCGGCAAATACCGGCGTCTGCACTTCACATAACGCCCGCTTGCATTGACTCCTGAAGAGCGATGCCGTAAATTGGTTTCAAATGTAACCAGTTTCACAGGAGCAGTAGCATGGCCGATTTGTTCGAAAATCCGTTGGGTTTGGATGGGTTCGAATTCATCGAATTTTCCGCACCGGAAAAAGGCCTGCTTGAACCCGCTTTTGAACGCATGGGCTTTACGCGCATTGCCCGGCACCGGTCAAAGGACGTGGACCTATGGCGTCAGGGTGAAATCAACCTGATTGCCAATTATGAACCCAAAAGCCCGGCGGCCTATTTTGCGGCGGAGCATGGCCCGTCGGCGTGCGGCATGGCGTTTCGCGTGAAAAATGCGCGGGTCGCTTATGACGAAGCGATTGCCCGCGGCGCGGAGCCCGTTGAGACACGTACGGGCCCAATGGAGCTTCGGCTGCCCGCCATTCGCGGTATTGGCGGCGCGATGATTTACCTCGTCGATCGCTATGGTGACGCGCTGTCGATTTACGATATCGATTTCGATTATCTGCCCGGTGTGGATCGCAACCCCGCAGGCGCCGGCTTCAAGATTATCGATCACCTGACGCACAATGTATATGGTGGACGCATGGCGCATTGGGGCAGCTTTTATGAGCGTGTCTTTAACTTCCGCGAAATTCGTTATTTCAATATCAAGGGCGAATATACCGGCCTCACCAGCCGCGCGATGACTGCGCCCGATGGCAAAATCCGCATTCCGTTGAACGAAGAAGGCAAAGCAGGCGGCGGGCAGATTGAGGAGTATCTGCGTGCGTATAATGGCGAAGGCATTCAACATATCGCCTTTTCCTGTGATGACCTGCCGGCGTGTTGGGACCGGTTGAAGGCGCTGGGCACGCCATTCGTGCCGCCACCGCCGAAAACCTATTATGACATGCTTGAAGAACGCTTGCCCGGCCATGGCGAACCAGTCGGCGAGCTGCAATCACGCGGTATCTTGCTCGATGGTTCAACCGAAGATGGTGACCCGCGTTTGCTGCTTCAGATATTCTCGCAGACGATGATTGGGCCGGTGTTCTTCGAATTCATCCAACGCAAGAAAGATGAAGGCTTTGGCGAAGGGAACTTCACCGCCTTGTTCAAAAGCATTGAGCGCGATCAGATTGAACGCGGCGCGCTGATGGTACAAGAGGCCGCGATATGACTGCGCCCATCGCGCTTCGCCGCATTCACCATGTGGCCTATCGGTGCAAGGACGCGAAAGCGACGGCGGATTGGTATGCGCATGTTTTGGGCATGGAATTCTCCACCGCCTTTGCCGAGGATCATGTTCCGTCCACGGGGGAATATGACCCCTATATGCACATCTTCCTCGATTGCGGCGGCGGCAATGTCATTGCGTTTTTCGAACTGCCGAACCAACCCGACATGGGCAAAGACCCCAACACCCCCGCATGGGTCCAGCATATCGCGTTTGAAGTCACGGACCTTGACGCCCTGCTAGCGGCAAAAGCGCATATCGAGGCGCAGGGCATTGATGTGGTCGGGCCGACATATCACGGGATTTTCCGGTCGATCTATTTCTTTGATCCGAACGGCCACCGGCTGGAGCTTGCGTGCAACATCGGCACGCCCGAACAATATGCCGAATTAAAACGCGTCGCGCCGTTGATGCTTGCAGAATGGAGCGAAACCAAAAAAGCCCCGCGCCATGCCGACTGGCTGCACGTTGATCCGGACAAGCAAGTTTAGGCCTCAAGTGGCCGCGCCATCGGATATTGCGGCTCCAAATATGCCCCAAAAGCAAGCTGCTCCACTTTGATCTGTCGATTAACGCAGTTCTAAAAGAAGTTCGTCCGCAAGCGCGCTGCCTAATCTTAATCCAATGGATGCGGCTACCGCTCCGCCGGTGTGGAACATTCAGCCTGCTTGGGGCTTTTACGTGTTAGAGTTTGATCAGGTAACGGTATGCTGATAGTCCTCACCAATGTTTTGAAAGTTGGCCATAATGCGTAAAAGATGGATTTTGTTGGCTGCTGCGGGGCTTGCCGGTGTTGGTGCGATCACTTGGAGTGCTATGGCAAGTAATGTCGAAACGCCTAATTATTCGGTGTCCAGCAAAAGCGATAATCTCGAGATTCGCGAATATGGTCCGACAATCGTTGCAGAAGCAACGGTTGAAGGGGAACGGGACAAAGCGATTCAGCGCGGATTTCGCATTATTGCGGATTATATCTTCGGCAACAATTTATCGTCTGCAAAAGTCGCGATGACTGCGCCCGTGACGCAGCAGTCCAGCGAAAAGATCGCCATGACCGCGCCGGTTATTCAGCAAGCTTCAGGCAAATCGTGGAATGTGCGTTTTGTGATGCCTTCAAAATACACGATGGAAACGCTGCCTAAGCCGGTCAATTCCAAAGTCGCGTTAATTGAAGTGCCAGCGACGCGTTTTGCCGTGATCCGCTTTTCGGGTTTCGCGGGTCAGGATTCACTTGACGCGCACGAAGCTGAGCTACGGGCATTCATGGCGGAGCGCGGCCTAACCGCCACCAGTGAACCCCAATATGCATTCTACAATGCGCCTTGGACACTTCCGTTCATGCGCCGGAATGAAGTTATGATCGAAGTTATCGGTAAATGAAGATAGCCGATGTATCTGAATGAAGGGCATGGTGTAAGCGCTAGGGCCCGAATTTAAGGCCGGTTAACTTACGCAGGCATCAGTCCCAAATGTTCTGATGATGGACAACGCACAGAATTACGCCGCCAACTTTAATCAGGCGCGCATTATGTAAAGATAAGTGAAAATATTATTATTAATCTGCTGCTTACAAGCAATATATGGTGCCGGAAGAGGACCCGCGCTTAACTCATAAAAAATTGAATTATAAAGATAATAAATTTCTTTATATCAGGAAAGCCCCCAATAAAGCCCCCAACCATAAATCCTAAAGCTATTCCCATGACAGTTAACACCACCGCAAAGGACGCGTTCATCCTCACCAAAGGCGACGTATGAGGTGCCGACAGGAGCATGTCAGTCAGTCAAAACCAACAGCATCTGTCTATCCAGTTTTGATGACGGCAGCTTTGCGTCCAACTCGAGACATATAGCCTGTTATAACCGCTCCCCAAAAGCGAACTTCAATTACCTCAGGTAAGAGGCACTCCAGAGGGATAGTAACGCAGCGCCTGTCAGCCAACCGGAGTATTGCTGGCTAGTATTAATCCAACTGATGAGGCCAATGCTCCATTAATTTACGCAGCAATCAGTGCCAAATGTTCTGACGACGGACACAAACGGGTGCGGATAACCGCTGCAGGCCGGAACGCAAGGGCGCTAGCAGTCGAAGCAACCGCAGCGCTGTTCGAGCGCATCCAACCCCACCTCTTACTAATCGATCAAAACACGCTGCTCGACCAACTCCAGCAACTCCGAGGCGTGCTCGATAAATCGCGATAGGTTGTGCCAGACGGCCTATTCGCTAGCCCGCTTCAGACACCAGCTCCGTGGTCGTGTACGGACAGTTCGCTTTTGCTGACTAGCTGATCAGTGCGGATGTTCATTCAGCAAATATCTGGTCTACGATTCATGATGAATCAAAGTATCGGCGTCGGCGAAATCAATTTGATGCTGTTCAGCGCAAACAGAAATAAAAAAATGATCGCAACCGCGCTCTATATCCGTGCAACGCCATTGATCAGAATGCGGCATTGCGTGTCCGCTATTTGGGATGGTGTCAGCTCATAATTCTCAGGAAGCCATTTATGCAACCAGAGGAAGGAGCCAGCTGACACGTCGGCGACGGCACGTGCATCGCACGGCCTACAACTTCCGTCTTCAATACCCTGTCGGATCATTGCCTCGCATCGACGCCAAATGTCTAGCGATTGTTGCATGAAGCGGGCGCGATGGCTTTCGGGAACGGACAACAAGCCAGGTTGAAGCATCAGTGGCGGAGTGGGCCCAGCCTGCGCTTGAGAATTCAGATGCATGACCATCATTGAGCGTTCGAAACCCGTGGTACCTTGTGCAACCGCGACATCAACGAACATGGAGTAGAGGTCGAACGCGCGCTCATAGCATTGAGTAATCAGATCCATCTTGTCGTCGAAATAATGATACACTGCGCCTTTGGTGGCGCCGACGCTCGCACTGATATCGTCAAGCGATGCCCCGTCGATCCCGCGACGGTTGAATAGGCGCGACGCAGCAGCAACGAGTTGCGCAATCTTCTCTTGCGTCGCTTGAGCCCGGTCAAAGGCATTGAACGGTCTCGCCGTCAGTGTTGCAACGTCTACAGGACTTGAGAAGTTTTTGCCTTCGCTTGCGGCAAGGCCGTAAAAGAAAAGATCCAAGATCGCCCCAGTCACACGTTTGCGTAGAGCATTGCCATCTTTCTGGTTGAGCCACTTATAGGACAATTGCGTCCAGTTGATCATGCCATGAAGTGTCTGGGCTGCGATCTCTGTATGTATAGGACGGATGACGCCTTCCCGAATTCCATCATTGATGAAGTTTTCGAGTGTTTCGATGTTACGTCTGTGCAAGTCCAAAATCGTCGCGCGATACGGTTCCGGGAGAAAATCCGGGTCGCACAAAGCCGCCAAGGTGGGCTGATCGAAACTCAATGTTCGTTCGGTGTATATCCGAATGCGCTCCAGTGCATTGTTTCCCTGCTCATAAGCTGCAGCCAAATTTTCAGTCGCCGCCTCGCAGGTTCTCAAATAGCATTGAAAAGTCAGGTCGGCACGGTCAGTCACATAATAATAGAGAGCGTTGCGCGAGAGACCTGCGCATTCTGCAATATCATTCAAGCTGACGGCCCCGGCACCCCTGTCGTTTATTTGCCGCGCCGCTTCTTCGAGAAGAATCTGGCGCTTCACCGCGTGCTTTGGCCGTTTTGTGGTTGAGTGTGATTCGACAGATGTTTTCACCATGCCGACCAATTTAGCGGTGAAATTGGAAACTTCCACAAACTTATCGCAGGAGGGTGCAATCATACCCAATTGTCGAATTCGCTTGCAATGTCATTTTTTCTATGATGTCTGTAGACATACTAGATTGTCGAAATATTCGACAGCACACAGTCTTGGGAGGATTGACTATGAAGTCTCACAAAACTTCGAGCAGGCATCATCGCGTAGCTTTACTTACCCTATCGGCTCTAGCTCTGGGAGTTTCTTCCCAAGCACACGCTCAGGATGCTGCGCCTTCCGACGATAGTGACGAAATCATTGTCACCGCGCAAAAGCGCGCACAAAGTGCTCTCGATGTTGGCATCACTCTGGCTGTCGCCGATCAAGAAGTGTTGGAAGCAAGACGCGTAGAAGTTGTGACCGATCTTGTGAGCTTCACACCCAATGTGTCGGTGAAAGATAATGTGCCTGGTCTTGTTCCTGTCATTACAATCCGGGGGGTAGGTCTGAATGATTTCAGTGCCACCAACAACCCAAGCGCAGGTGTTTACGTAGATGAGGTTTCGCTGAGTTCACTAGCTCTTATGAACTTCGACTTTTTTGACATTGAGCGATTGGAAGTTTTGAAGGGACCGCAGGGTACGCTCTATGGCAGAACGGCTACCGCTGGCGCGCTGAACATCGTTACCGCGCGTCCCACTTTTGATCGACTTTCGGGGAAGTTGGGTGGTTCTTGGGGGAACTATCAGGCAAAAGATATCCAAGCTATGGTCAACGTGCCTGTAAGTGAAACACTTGCTTTGCGCTTTGCCGGCAAAGGGATTTTTCAGGACAAAGGCTACTATTTCAACCAACGTCTCAACAGAGATATTGGCCGTGACGTGACCCCCAACTATCATCCAGTTTTGATTAGAGCCTCGGCGTTGTTGTTGCCCATGTGGGTTGGTGAAGCAAGGGGCTGCGTAG
>NKIR01000020.1 GCA_002255985.1 Sphingomonadaceae bacterium PASS1 | reverse complement strand
CGGCGGCGGTGGAGGCGTTGGCGGGGGCGGCGGCAGCTTCGGCGGCGGCGGTGCTTCGGGTGGTTGGTAGAAAGTATCGTTATGGCCTTAACTAAAATTAGCCGGATGACCGAAGCCGACCACGCGTTGGTAACGGCCGCAGTTGCGGATGCCGAACATCACACAAGCGGCGAAATCGTGACCATCGTCACCGATCTGTCCGATCATTATGAAGACATCGGCATTGCATGGGCAAGCGGCGTCGCATTTGTGGCGCTTGCGACCTATACCACCTTCCCTGACGTCTACATGGGCCTCATCAACCGCCTGACCGGTGGTTGGGGCCATGAATATACCACCAACGAATATGTCGCGCTGCTTCTGACAGCGGTGGCCCTAAAATGGGTTGGAACGTGGCTGATCCTGAAATGGATGCCTTTGCGTCTTTGGCTAACACCCAAAGCCACAAAATTGGCACGAGTACGTGGCCGTGCCATCAGCCTGTTTAAGGTCGGAACCGAATCCAAGACCGCCGGCCGCACCGGCGTTTTGTTATATTTGTCGATGCTGGAACATCGCGCCGAAATCGTTGCGGACGAAGCCATTGCATCAAAGGTCGCGCCAGAGGTTTGGGGCGATGCAATGGTCGCGCTGCTTGACCATGTGAAGGCAGGCAACCCCGGACAGGGTGTCGCCGCTGCCGTTGCGCAAATGGGTGTTGTTTTGGCGGAGCATTTCCCCAAAGGCAGCGAAAACCCCAACGAACTACCGGACAGGCTCATCCAGTTATGAATGCAGACGAAGACGTCGAAAACGTGATGTGGCAAGGCCGCTTCATCACGGCGAAGACACGCGGCAAATGGGAATATGTCAGTCGCGCGCGGGGAATCAAGGCCGGCGTCATCCTCGCGGTTGAAGATGACCATGTCTTACTCGTCGAACAATATCGCGTGCCACTTGGCGCAAATTGTATCGAGCTTCCCGCTGGCCTGATTGGCGACCATGAGGAAGGCGAAGACACACTCACGTCGGCTGCACGCGAGCTTGAGGAAGAAACCGGCTATCGGGCAGACACCCTCGAAATCGTCGGTGAGTTTTTCTCATCCCCCGGCATGGTCAGCGAAAGTTTTTCACTCGTGCGCGCGCATGGCCTTACTAAAGTAAGTGAGGGCGGCGGTGTTGAGGGCGAAAATATCACCGTGCATCGGGTCGCCCTGCCCGATTTGCCCCGCTTCGTTCAATCAAAGCGCGACGAGGGCTGCGTCGTCGACGTCAAACTGCTGATGCTACCCGGGATGCTGTTTTAACGGAAGTTATCCGCATAAGCCTGAAGCTTCAGGGTCTTGGGCGGTGTGGGAATGAAGGTCGCAGCGATGCCCTTTTTGTCGGCATAAGCGCGCGCGGCATCAAGCGTTGGAAAGGTCAACTGGACCTGCGATTGCGTATCGCCTGAACCCGCCCAACCCATCAACGGGTCGGCCTTGCGCGGTTCATTCGACTGAAACTCGAGCACCCATTCGTCCGTGCGGCTACGGCCCGATTGCATGGCATTTTTGGGACGCTGAAAAATACGGGCAGACATGGATAATTCCTGAAAATTACGTTCGCGATTGCCTTGCCCGAACGGCAGTGGAGTCGTCAAGCGTTGCGGGGCACATCGCGCGCTTGCGCCTTTTTTGTCTTTAGGCTGGCCAAACTCTCCCAAGGCGCGTCGGGCCAGTTATGCCGAGGATATCTGCCCCGCATTTCCTTGGCCACGTCACGCCAGCTACCGCGCCAAAACTCTGGTAGATTGCGGGTGGTCTGGATTGGACGACCAGCAGGCGACGTCAGGCTCAACACCAGCGCAATGCGCTCCGCGCCAACCGTGGGATGGCTATCAAGGCCAAACAAGCCCTGTACGCGCAGCTCAACCGTTGGCCCGGCCTCTGCTGCATAATCGATGGCATGCGTCATTCCTGCGGGACTGACAAAGGATGCTGGTGCGATTTGGTCAATGCGTGTGCGCTGATCCCAGCCCAGCATATTGTCGAGCGCTGTCGACAATGCCGAGGGTGAGACATCCCGTAGCCGGTTCACGCCCATCAGCAGCGGCAAAAGCCATTGCTCCGCCGCTTCACCCAATGCCTCGTCACTGACCGCTGCTATACCCGCAAATTGTGCGCGCTCACGCAGCGCCAGCGCCGCTTTTGACCATGGCAGCGCGCCCACACCCATTTCGCGCACTGCGGCCATGAGGGCACGCGCCACGGCCGTCTGGTCGGGTTTTCCTACCCGACCTTCGCTTAAGACTATCGCACCAAGCCGCCGCTGCGCGCGCGCATCCACACGGTCGATACTTCTATCGTACGACAGGGCCTCTTCCTGCGTTATCCGCTCGGCGAAATGGCCGAGTATCTCCGCTTCCGTCAGTGGCGCAGCGGACAATATGCGCGCACCCGATGCAGCGCCTTGAACATCGGCCACCGCGAGCCATTCTTCGCGTGCCAGAAGCGACGCTGTGTCCAACTGCAACCCGCGTCCCATCGCGCTAATCCACTTTTCGCCTTTGTTATCGCGGCGCTTGGCAATGCGATCCGGATAGGCAGTGGCGATGAGGCCGCCGATGCTGAGCGGCTCTTGTCCGCCAGCACCGCTGCGGCACATCCGCGATATGCGGTGTGCCAGCTTGCGTGCGGCATCCGCCTTAGGGCTGCGTTCGCCGACAAAGCGTTCAAACCGCGTTTCGATATTCTCGCCTCGCCCGCCAAGCCCGCGTTCCTGCAGCAGCAGGGCCAAGATGGCCGCATCCTCGGCCTGTCCGCTCTTTGACGCTTCAACGACCATATGCGCGAGCGGCGGCGGTAGTGGGAGGTCTGCAAGCTGAACGCCATGCGGCGTAATATGCCCCGATGCGTCAAGCGCGTTGATGGACAGCAAAAGCTTGCGCGCTTGCTGAAGCGCTGGCGCTGGCGGGCCGTCAAGCCAGCGCAACTTGGCCGGATCATTCTCCCCCCACCGTGCGCAGTCGAGCAGCAACGGCGCAAGGTCGCTTTCCAATATTTCGGGCGGGTCAAATGGCGGAAGTCCGCCATTGCCGGCTTCCTGCCACAACCGATAGGCAACGCCCGCCTGCTGCCGCGCGGCACGCCCTGCCCGCTGGGTTACCGCAGACATGCTCGCGCGCTCGGTCACCAACCGCGTGACGCCGGCCGCTTGGTCGAACCGCGCGCGACGCGCCAAGCCGCTGTCGATGACTATGCGAACGCCATCAATGGTCAGGCTGGTCTCGGCGATGTTGGTCGCAAAAATGATTTTTCGGCGTTGCTGCGCGTCACGGCGGACGGCCAGCCTTTGCGCTGCCGGATCAATTTGGCCATGCAATTTATGCACGACGATGTCTTCGCTGGTAGTCCCGAGACTGTCCACGGCGCGGTCAATTTCGCGCACGCCGGGCAAGAAGACCAGAACATCGCCATCTTCCTCGGACAGCGCCTGCCGGACCGCGCGCACGATATCGGTTTCGATTGCCTGTTCGGCGCGCCGGCCGACATAGCGGAAATCCAGCGGCCATCTTTTGCCGTCGCTCTCGACCACTGGCGCATCGCCCATCAACTGGGAAAATCTGGAACCATCCAACGTTGCCGACATGGCCAGCACACGCAGATCGGGGCGGAATGCCGCTTGTGCCTCAAGCGCAAGCGCAAGGCCAAAGTCGCTGTCGATGCTGCGTTCATGGACTTCGTCAAACAAGACTGCGGAAACGCCGGCAAGCTCCGGGTCGCTGATGATGCGGTTTCGGAAAATGCCCTCGGTCATGACCAATATACGGCTATTGGGGCCTTGTTTGCTATCCAGCCGTGTCGTGTAGCCAACCCGTCCCCCGACGGCTTCGCCCAGCCCCTCCGCAATGCGCTCTGCCGCCATACGCGCGGCGAGGCGGCGTGGGGACAGCAGCAAAATCTGGCCATCGCAATAGGGCTCATCCAACAATGCAGGGGCAACCATCGTGGTTTTACCAGCCCCTGGCGGGGCAATCAGGACTGCATTGGGTGATGCACGCAACGACGCCAGCAGATCTGACATAACGGCCATGACGGGCAGCATATGGTCCGATGTCTTCTCAGCCATGATGGTTTCCGGCTGTCATCATGAATTGTGCCTGTGCCCGCGCTTCATCGGCACTGACCGTGCGATCAATATGCGCGTGCTATGGCGAATTCGACCGCCTCAGTCAGCGCAGATTTGGCTTCACCATTGGGAAAATGTGCGATCGCATCGATTGCGCGTTGGCCGTAATGCCGCGCGCGATCCAGCGTATCGGCAATCGCGTTGTGCGCCTGAAGCAATGTGCGCGCATGCTGCAGATCTGCATCCGAAATCCGGTTGCCAAGCATCGCGTCGCGCCAGAATTTTTGTTCATCGGCACTGCCGCGACAATGGGCCAGAATGACGGGCAATGTGACCTTGCCATCGCGGAAATCGTCACCGCTGTCTTTGCCCATGGTTGCGCCGTCGGAAACATAATCAATGGCGTCGTCAACCAATTGAAATGCGATCCCCAGATTGCGGCCATAAGCGTCCAGCGACATTTCTTGCGCGTCGCCGCTCTCGGCCACGACCGCCGCAATCCGGCAGGCCGCTGCGAACAACGCCGCGGTCTTCGACCCAATGATTTCGAGATATTTCTCTTCGGTCGTCGAAATCTGCCGCTGGGCAGTCAATTGATTAACCTCACCCTCTGCAATGACCGCAGACGCGTTCGACAAGATTTTGAGAACCTTAAGCGATCCATCCTCGACCATCAGCTCAAATGAGCGGCTGAACAGGAAGTCACCGACCAATACTGCGGCAGGGTTGCCGAAAATGAGGTTGGCGGCGGTTTTGCCACGGCGCATGTCGCTACCGTCGACGACATCATCGTGCAGCAAGGTTGCGGTGTGAATAAACTCGACAGCCGCCGCCAGCTTGTGATGACGATCGCCGGGATAATCAAGAAGCTGCGCGCAGGCCAGTGTCAGCATCGGGCGCATCCGCTTCCCGCCGCCAGCGATAAGATGCCCGGCCAGTTCAGGAATAAGCGGGATTTCGGACTGCATACGGTCCAAAATGACCGCGTTCACCTTGTTCATGCCGGGTGCGACCAGCTTGAACATGGGTTCTAAAGATGGCGCACGATTTCCGCCGATTTTATGTATGGTTGCAGTCATAATCGTTTCGCTCTGACGACAGCCGCGTCGCAAGGCAAGTGCAAATGGCGTATTTCCTCTTGTCCGTTGCAGTCAATATCGGCACAGGATGCAGTCATGGACGATCAAGAAACCCTCACCCGTTTTCGTGAAAGCATCGACAATATCGATGCCGCGCTTGTATTCATGCTGGCCGAGCGGTTTAAAATAACGCAAGCGGTGGGCGAGTTTAAGGCCAAATCGGCGCTCCCGCCAGCGGACCCTGCCCGCGAAGAACGGCAGATTGAACGGCTTCGGCAACTGGCCCGCGATGCAAAGCTTGATCCGGATTTTACCGAAAAATTCCTGCGCTTCATCATTGATGAAGTCATCCGCCATCATCAGCAGATCCGCGACGCGCGCTGATTAGCTTATCGCTTTGGGTAACCTGAGGCGCACGAGCAGTCCGCCCAGATCTTCGCTTTCTTCAAGCCGAACGGTCCCGCCGTAAATTTCAACTACATCGCGGACAATTGCCAAGCCAAGCCCCGTGCCCGGCTTACCGGTATCTAGACGCGCGCCGCGGTCGAACAAGCGCTCACGCTCGCCTTCCGGTATGCCTTTTCCATCGTCCTCAATAAGCATTTCGACAAAATCACCGGCATCTTCGACCGTCACAAACACGCTGCCGCCGCCATATTTGGCTGCGTTTTCGATCAAGTTGCCGAGCATTTCATCCAGATCCTGGCGCTCGACACGCGCGGAAGTTTCCTTATCGCCCGCCATGTCGAGCCGGACGTGCGAATATAGGCGGCTCACCGCGCGTTCGACGGACTCAAGGCTATCCCAAACTTGCGCGCGGCTATGGCTATGCCCGCGCCGTCCCACGGCACGCGCACGCGCCAAATGGTGGTCCACCTGACGCCGCATCGTCGTTGCTTCGCGAATGACGGTTTCGGCGAGGTCCGTTGATTGCGCGGTGGCGCTGTTCATGATGACCGTGAGCGGCGTTTTAAGTGCGTGCGCCAAGTTCCCTGCATGACGCCGCGATTCTTCGGCTTGCTTCTCATTATGGTCCAGCAAGGCATTCAGCTCGTTGACCATGGGCATGACTTCGTCAGGCAAAGCGTCGGTAACCCGGCTTTCGCGGCCACTGCGCATCTGCGCAATCGCTTTGCGTACCGCACGCAACGGCCATAGGCCATAGAATGTCTGGAGCGCGGCCAAGATAATGAGGCCAAGACCGAGCAAAAGAAAACTCGTTACCAGAACGGACCGTAGCTCGATAATTTGCTGATCAAGGCTGTCACGGCTTTGCGCGACCATGAAGGTCCATGCGATGTCGGAATCGGGGAGCCTGATCGCGCGTTCGGCAATGCGCAGCGGTTCGTCGGTAAATTCGTTGCTGTTCCGGATATGAACCGCTTGGTCGTTATGATCCACAGGTGCGCCGAGCGCCCGATCCCACAGTGACCGAGACGGAAACGGCATCGCGCCCTTCCCGGTGATTTGCCAATACAGACCGCTGTTGGGTTCAAGAAAGCGCTGGTCGCCCAACGGCCGGTTCATCCGGATTTCGCCATCGGGACCAATTTCCGCAGAAGCAATCATCGCGGTCAGCACATATTCCAGCTGATTGTCGAAATTCTGCTCGACCGAATTGACAAGCACGCGGTCAAGCGCGGCGCCACCACCGATCAACAATATCGTAATCCACGCCGCAGCCGTCAGAATCATCCGGCGGGTCAGCGAACCCGTGCTCTGAAACTGGCTTCGCCACGTAGGTGCTTGATTGGCCGTTTTAATGGCGACCGGCGGGTTCAGCTGACCGGTTCCTCAAGGCTATAGCCAAGGCCGCGGATCGTCGAGATCACATCTTGGCCAAGTTTTTTGCGGATGCGCGTTACGAACACCTCAATCGTGTTGGAATCGCGGTCAAAATCCTGATCATAGATATGCTCGATCAATTCCGTCCGCGAAACAACCTTGCCTTTGTGGTGCATCAGGTACGACAGCAATTTATATTCCTGCGCGGTCAGCTTCACGGGCTGGCCACCCAGCGTCACGCGACCCGAGCGTGTATCAAGGCGAACCTCGCCAACGGTAAGCTCTGATGAAGCATTGCCCGATGCACGGCGGATGAGCGCACGAAGGCGTGCGATTAGCTCTTCGGTCTGGAATGGCTTGGCCAGATAATCATCGGCACCCGCATCAAGACCCGCAACCTTGTCAGACCAGCTATCGCGCGCCGTCAGAACCAGAACGGGAAATTTCCGGCCTTCCTTGCGCCAGCGATCGAGAACAGTGAGGCCGTCAATTTCAGGCAGGCCAAGGTCCAATATCACCGCATCGTAATTTTCGGTCGAGCCCATATAATGGCCGTCTTCGCCGTCGGTGGACAAATCAACCGCGTATCCAGCCCCTTCAAGGGTGGACTTGAGTTGCTTACCCAATGTGGGTTCGTCTTCGACGATCAAGATGCGCATGTTGTCCCCTTATATTTTTAAATATTATGTCGAAATCGGGCTAGCAGATTCGCCGTCTGCCGCAAAATCCTATCAGCGTTGGCGTAAAATGCCGCCAGTTTTTGCATCTACATCGACGAAGATGACCCGATCCTTGTTGATGAACTTCAACCGGTAAACCTGCGCGCTTGGATCATATTCAGGCCCCAGATACTGCATCCCGCGCATACGCGGTACGACACTCGCCTCGATCTCGCGCAGCGATTTCACTTTTCCAGCAGCCATATCCTGACGTGCATCATCCTGTTCGCCGCGGCGCGCATCGGCGGGAAAGGCCGTCAGCAACGCAATGGCCGAAAGCCCTGCGAAAATTGAAGTTCGGTTCAACATTCCTGCGCACTACCCCCATGGCATTGAACGTAAAATGAATGGAGGCCGATCATCACAACCGGCCCGACAAGATTATTTCACCATTTCAAACGTGAATGAAAGCGTTGCCCCTACGCTTAGCTCACCCGGCGCGATGGGTGTCGACTTTTCAGACGCATCCATCGCGCGCATGACCATAGGCAGTGGATAGCCACCGCCTTGACTGTCGGTTTCTTCAACGCGCAATACGCGGACGTCGGTGTATCCGGCCTTTCGTGCGAGGTTTTGTGCGCGGTTCATCGCCGTCGTCCAAACCTTGTCGCGGGCAGCGCCGCGAAACGCACTGTCATCATCAATGCTGAATGTCGGACCATTGAAACTTGTCGCGCCATCGACCGCGAGTGCATCCAGAAACGCGCCCAGTTTCTTCAGGTCGCGCAGTTTCGATGTCACCATGTTCGAAGCCTGATAGCCTTTGAAAATTTGCTGCCCATCGCGATAATCAAATTGCTGATTGAGGCTAATCTGCGTGGTTTGGATATCGCGTTCGGCAATACCCAATTTCTTCAGCCGCGCAACGACAGAAGCCATTTGTACATTATTCGCCCGAACCGCCTCGGTTGCCGTTGGCGCGATATTTTGGACACCCGTTGAGAAGGTGGCGATATCAGGCTTGGTGACTACAGATTCGGTGATCGTCAGATCAATGACGGGATTTACGGCAGTTATATTGACCTGCGTGGCCATCGCTTCGCCCGACGCCAAAGCTGCGGTTGCCAGCAACGCGGCAAAAATCATTCTACGCATAAGATGCTCCTATGTAATGCCAGTCACTTACATTGCGGTTTGGCTTGCCCAATCGATATAGGCTTGGCGAAGCTGAACGGTTGCCGAACCGGGGGTTCCATCGCCGATGGTTTTGCCGTTGATTTCTACCACTGGCATCACGAAACCTGATGCCGACGAAACGAAAGCCTCAGCGGCTTGTTCCGCCTCTGCGACCGAAAACGCCCGCTCTTCGATTGTTTGCGCAACCAATGGCAAAACAGCCGCACGGGTAATGCCATGCAGGATTTCGCGGTTCAGCGGGTGCGTAACCAGCACGCCATCATGGGTAATGATATGCGCGTTTTGCGCTGTCCCCTCTGTGACTACGCCGCCACGTTCCATCCACGCGTCATCAACCCCGCGGGCAATCGCCTCGTTTTTCATAAGCGACGCGTAGAGCAATTGCGTGGTTTTGATATCGGCCCTGCCCCAACGCAGATCGGGCAAAGTAACCACACGAATGCCGCGCTTTGCCAATGGCGTGTCGGCCAATGCACGGCTTTGGCTAAAGGCCAGAACGGTCGGCGTTGTCCCTTCAGGCGGAAAGACAAAATCGCGATCAGTTGGCGCACCGCGCGTGACTTGCCAATAGATCATGCCTTCCTCGACAGCATTGCGCGCGACAAGCTCGCGGCAAATCGTGAGCCATGCTGCGGCATCAGGCGCGCCTTTAATGCCCAGTTCGCCAAGCGAGCGGGCCAGTCGCTGCGCATGGCCGTCGAAATCCACAAGCTTGCCGCCCAGCACCGAAACGACTTCGTAGACCGAGTCAGAAAACAAAAAACCCCGGTCGAATACTGACACTTTGCCATCGATTTCGGGAAC
Source organism: Sphingomonadaceae bacterium PASS1 (assembly GCA_002255985.1). Lineage (GTDB taxonomy): Bacteria > Pseudomonadota > Alphaproteobacteria > Sphingomonadales > Sphingomonadaceae > Sphingorhabdus_B. Next base: position 15,810 of record NKIR01000020.1, on the reverse strand, counting down.
ATATGCCCCGTTGAGATAAATATAGCGCATATGACGTCTGTGCTGGAAGCGCCGCTAATCGTCAACATCGACATTGTCATTCCCGTTGCGACCCCCTATCCGCCAGCGCATATGTCTCAACCCCCAATCTTCGCATTCGAAAATCTCGCGCTGCAGCAAGGTGGCGGCTGGCTGTTTCAGGATATCGACCTGTTTATTGGCGCACGCGATAGGCTCGCGCTTATTGGCCGCAATGGCGCCGGCAAAACAACGTTGATGAAATTGGTTGCTGGCACGGTCGAGGCGGACAAAGGCAATCGCGTTGTCGTTCCCGGCACAAATATCGTCATGCTGGAACAAGACCCCGACGTCACATCGTTCGCGCGGCTGGTCGATTTTGCCATTCATGGCGAAAAAGGCCCGCCCGAATATGCAGTGCGCGCCATTGCAGACCAGTTGGGCATCAATCTGGACCGCGAAGCCAAAACGGCAAGCGGTGGTGAGAAACGGCGCGCTGCGATTTGCCGCGCATTGGCCAGCGAACCCGATTTGTTGTTGCTCGACGAGCCGACCAACCATTTGGACCTCGCCGCGATTGAATGGCTTGAGGATTGGCTGACGCGGTATCGCGGCGCCTTCATGGTCATCAGCCATGACCGAACGTTTTTGACACGTTTGACGCGGCAGACATTCTGGCTGGACCGTGGCCTGTTGCGCCGGAATGAAATTGGCTTTGGCGGTTATGATGCGTGGACCGAGCGGGTCTATGCCGAAGATGCGCGCAATGCGGACCGGCTTGATGCCAAGCTGAAGATTGAAGCACATTGGCTTGAGCGCGGGGTCACTGCGCGGCGTAAGCGCAATCAGGGACGGCTCGCGAAGCTGTGGGAAATGCGCGCCGCACGCGCCGCAATGATCGGCCCGCAAGGCACCGCCAAGCTTGCCGCCGCAAGTGACGATAGCAAAACCAAAACCGTCATCAGCGCAGAGGGCGTAGGCAAAAGCTTTGGCGACCGGACGATTATCAAGGATTTCACGCTGCGTATCCAGCGCGGGGACCGTATCGGCATTGTCGGCGCGAATGGCACCGGCAAAACCACCTTAATCCGAATCCTGACCGGTGAAACGCAGCCCGACAGCGGCAGCATCACGCTATCGCCAACGCTGACCGGCATCGTCATCGATCAGCAACGCAAATTGCTGACACCCGAAAAACGGGTGCGCGATGTGCTCGCCGATGGCAGCGACTGGATTGATGTGCGCGGCGTGCGCAAACATGTTCAGGGCTATTTGAAAGAGTTTCTGTTCGACCCCGCATTGATTGAGGCGCGGATCGGCTCGCTTTCGGGCGGCGAGCAATCGCGCATATTGCTGGCGCGCGAATTCGCGCGTGAAGCCAATTTGCTGGTGCTGGATGAACCCACAAACGACCTCGACCTTGAAACGCTGGATCTGCTGCAGGAAGTCATTGCCGATTATGACGGCACTGTGCTGATCGTCAGCCACGACCGTGATTTCCTTGACCGAACGGTAACGCTCACTCTGGGCCTCGATGGATCAGGGCATGTCGACATCATTGCGGGCGGTTATGCCGATTGGGAAGCGAAGCGGGACAAGCGCGACAAACCCGCAGCGAAAAAGTCAGACAAGGCTGCTGCGCGGCCAGAGGCAAGCAGCGACCCGGCGCCCGCCAAACGGGTTAAGCTGACCTACAAAGATCAGCGCGATTATGATCTGCTGCCCAGCCGCATTGCCGCAATCGATGCCGAGGTTGCCGCTGCCGAAAAGGAAATGGGCGAGCCTACGCTCTACACGAAGAACCCGACGCGATTTGCCGAACTGACGGCCAAGACCGAAAAACTGCGCGCCGAAAAGGACGCGGCGGAGGAGCGTTGGCTTGAACTAGCCATGATATTAGAGGAAGCGGCGACCTAACTCGGTATCCGGTAGAAGGTCACAAGCCGGTCGAGCGCTATTTTCAACACGAGCTTTCCAGACCGCACAGGCCATGACAGCTCACGTTCTGCCGCAGGCATGCTTTCGCCCACGCAGATAACCCGCCATGCAATGTCCGACAGGTCAGGGCCAAGCGCGGACAAGGCGTCGTCGAAACGCGCCTTTGCGCTCATCATCCGCTCTGTCCGGTTCAATCCAGACGGCGCGGCGCGCTTTTGCCGGCCAAGCGGAATGTTTTCCCAGGACATGGTGATGTGCGGACCGAGCGCCGCAGATTCATAATCGCGGCGCAACGTTTCCCCGGCCAACATCTGCCGGTCCGACAAGTGGCCACGCGCATGCAGCCATGAAAGCGGCGATTCCGCGAGGTTAACGGTCACCGTACGGCGGACTTTCGCATTTCGCGCAACTGGACCGGTTTCCAACAACCCGCGCTCGGCCAATAGCCGTGGATCAGGTAGCTTACGTTTTGAATGGGACTTTGAGGGCATATCTATTCTCCGCTTAATCAGCGAATCACCCTTGCCATGTGGTAAATATTGTAGGAAAGAAAAAACCTATCTGGTGATGGAGTGTTTTATGCAAATCCGTATTCGTGATGTGCGTAGGGCCAAGGGGCTGACCCTTGCCGATGTGGCGGAACGCTGCAAACCCGCAACAACGGCGCAGACCATTGGACGGCTGGAGACGGGCACGCGGGTGCTGTCGCTGATTTGGATTAACCGCATTGCAGACGCCTTGGGCGTTGAATCGAGCGATTTGGTGGCCCTGCCCGACCAGCAGTTTTTGCCTGTAGCAGCTATTTTAAGCGAGGACGGCACACATGCGCCGACCAAGGAAGAACGCATCATGGTGCCGAACGTGGGCGGGACGATGGTCGGCCTGCGTATTGCCGCGGCAACGGGCGAATATCGCCGTGGTGACGAATTATGGCTTGAACAGGTTCAGCCTGACGCTTTTGGATCTGCGCTCAATCTCGACGTTTTGGTTCCACGCCCCGGTGGCCGTTTCCTCTTTGGCCGACTGTTGGGGCGCGAGGCGGGCAAGCTGCATCTGCTGCCGCTTGAAGCAGGAGCACGGCAACAGGTCGTCACAGACCCGGCGTGGATTGCGAAAGCCGTACGGCTCGTCCGCAAGCTGTAGCGCGTTTGGTGCGGATACTTACCCTCTCGACATTGTTTCCGGCATCCGACCGGCCCAATTTCGGCATCTTCGTTGAGCGCCAAACGCATGCTTTGTCCGAAGTGCCGGACTTCGCGGTCACGGTCATAAATCCTGTCGGAACCGCACCATGGCCACTCGGCAAAGCCTCGGGTCAATCAGACCTGAAAGCATTGGAGAACGAACGCTGGCGCGGGCTTGAGGTGTACCGGCCGAGATTTACCGCGATCCCTATGGTTGGCGGCGCACGTAATCCTGCCGCCATTGCGCGCGCGATACTGCCGTTCGCCAAACAGCTGCATCGGGAAACGCCTTTCGACCTTATCGATGCCGAGTTCTTCTATCCCGACGGCCCCGCAGCAATGCGCCTGTCCGATGCCCTTGGCATACCCTTCACGATCAAGGCGCGCGGAGCCGATATCCATTATTGGGGGCAGAAACACGGCTGCCGCAGCCAAATAGTCGATGCCGCAGACAAGGCAGCCGGACTCCTTGCTGTATCTGGCGCGCTCAAGTCGGACATGGTCGCTATGGGCATGAACGCCGAAAAAATTCGTGTCCACTACACCGGGCTCGATCAAGCCCGCTTTCTGCCGCGTGACCGCGCAGCGGAAAAGGCCCGCCTTGGCCTTAAGGGCCCGGTAATTTTGTGTGTCGGGGCTTTCATCCCGCGTAAGAACCAAAGACTGCTCATTGAAGCACTCCCTGACTTAGCCGACGCAACGCTCGTGCTGGCAGGTACAGGCGAAAGTGATGCCGCATTGCGCGCATTAGCAAAACGACGTGGCGTCGGCGATCGTGTGCGCTTCATAGGGGCCGTGCCGCATGATGACTTGCCCGCATTGTTTGCAGCGGCCGATGTCATGGCACTGGTGTCATCCAGTGAAGGCTTAGCCAATGCATGGGTTGAGGCGCTTGCCTGTGGCACGCCAATCGTCTCGAGTGACGTTGGCGGCATTCGGGAGCTCATGAAAAATGAAGCAGCAGGCCGGATAGTCGCCCAAGACGCGCAAGCCATTGCCGCTGCGGTGCAGTCCATATTGGCCAACCCGCCGCAAGCAGCGGATGTCTCTGCGAACGTGCAGGCATTCTCCTGGAAAGAGAATGCCCGCCAGTTAGCCGACTTTTTCCGGACAGTGTCCGGACGTCAGGGTTAAGAATCAAAACCTTCGCTGATGCGCTCGGCCTTTGAACCGGCTTCATCGGTTGGCACGAAGCTATGCGAGCCGACTTTGAGCCAGATGAGGATTGGCGCAGCCTGATAAATCGAAGAATATGTTCCGACGACGATACCGAACGCCATCGCCGCGCTGAACCCGAAAATAACGTCTGGCCCAAACAGCACCAGAACGATCAACGGCAGCGAGATCGACACGCTGGTCATAACCGTGCGCGACAATGTTTCGTTCACCGAAAGGTTCAACAGCGACGCCATTTCCATCTTGCGGAATTTCATCAGGTTTTCGCGAATACGGTCATAGACAACCACGGTATCGTTCAACGAATAACCGATGATCGTCAGCAGGGCTGCGATGATGTTCAGGTCGAACTCCCAACCCGTCAGTGCGAACAAGCCAAAGGTGAGCGTAACGTCGTGAAGAAGCGACCAGATAGCACCCACGCCGAACTGCCATTCGAAACGGAACCAGATGTAAATCGATACGCCAGCCATCGCCGCAAGCAGCGCAAGAATACCCTTGCTAAACAATTCCTCCGACACCTTACCAGACACCGAATCCACACCGTCAATGCGGATGTCGGGGTGGCCAGCTTTCAAGGTGTCAGTAATCTTTGTCGCCATTGCATTGGCAAGTTCAGGATTCTTGTCTGCGCCATCCGGCAATTTCATGCGGATCGAGACCTGATTTTCCGCGCCAAAACGCTGAATGGTCGGATCGCCATAACCGAGATTAGCAACGGTCTCACGCAATTCGGTGACCGGTGCGGCCGCGCTTTGCGTAAATGTCGCGCGGATCATTTGGCCGCCGATAAAATCGACACCAAAGTTCAGGCCCTTTGAGGCCACCAATCCAACAGACGCGACCATCAGCAAAAGACTGATCCCAAAGGCCCAGGTCCGCCATCTCAGGAAATCGATATTGGTATCGTCAGGAACGACTTTGAGCAGTTTCATGTCTATATCCTCAAATCGTCAGTTCATGGGGACGCGTGCGTTTCACCCAGCGTGAGACCCACATGCGCGTGATGGTAACAGCGGTGAAAACCGATGTGACGATCCCGATCATCAATACCACTGCGAAACCGCGAATTGGTCCGGAGCCAAAAATGAATAGCAATACCGCTGCAATGACGTTGGTGCTGTTCGCGTCGAAAATGGCGCGGCTGGCTTCCTTGTAACCAACTTCAATCGCCTGAACGACACGGCGACCCCGTTTCAATTCTTCGCGAATACGTTCGTTGATCAGCACGTTTGCATCAACCGCGGCACCAATGGTCAGGACGAAGCCGGCAATGCCCGGCAGGGTCAGCGTTGCATTGGCAAATGCCATCACGCCAAGGATCATCGCGACGTTGATGACCAGCGCGAAGTTGGCATACATGCCGAAGCGGCCATATACGAGGAACATAAGCACCAGAATTGCAGTGGTACCGATGACCGCAGCCAGAATGCCGCGGCGAATGGAGTCGGCACCCAAATCCGGGCCAACCGAACGTTCCTCAACAATCTTCAGGTCAACCGGCAATGCGCCCGACCGAAGCGAGATGGACAGTGCGTTCGCACTTTCCGTCGTGAAGCTTCCGGAAATCTGCGAGACACCACCAAAAATCGGTTCGCGAATTTGTGGAGCCGAAATAACCTGTCCGTCCAACACGATGGCGAACAGCTTGTTGACGTTCTGCTGCGTCATACGGGCAAATTTCTGCCCGCCTTCGCTATCGAACTGGATGGTGACCGCAGGCTCATTTGTCTGCGAGTCGAATGTCGGGTCTGCTTTAACCAGCTTGTCGCCGGAGATGCCGCCCAACCGGCGTACCGCAATAGTCGGCAGACCGGATGGGTTATCGGGATAGGGAAGAACTTGGCTGCCAACGCGGGCCTTGCCTTGTGCTGTCTGATCGGGATCGGCTTGCTCGTCGACAAGTTTGAATTCAAGCTTGGCCGTCTTACCAATCAATGCCTTCAGCGCCTCTGGATCATCCAATCCGGGGACCTGAACCACGATGCGGTTGTCACCCTGACGGATGATCGTCGGTTCAAGCGTACCCAAGGCATTAATCCGGCGATCGATGACATCCTTGGCAGTATCCATCGCTTGGTCGAGTGCGGTTTCATCGCCTGCGCCCGCTGGTGTCAGGATCATGCGGTTGCCGTCATTCACGCCGATATTCCAGTCGCGGCCGCCGGTCGCATTGCTGGTCAGCGGCAACAACGCCTCTCGCGCTGCGTCGACTTGCGTGGGGCTATCGACCGTGAAGCTCAATTGACCGTTGGCACGCGACACATCCGAAATCGCAATCCGCGGTTCAGCGCGGCGCATTGCCGTTCTGACGCTATCTTCCAAAGCTTCCAACCGCGTCTCGGCAAGTTGCGAGGTGTCCGCCTCAAGCAGAATGTGGCTACCCCCAGCAAGGTCGAGACCAAGGTTGATGGTCGGCGTCGGCACAAATTGCGCAAGCTGCGCCCTGATGTGGGTAGGCAGCACGCTTGGTATGGCAAAAAGCACGCCCAAAATAATCAGGGTGTTGAGCATCCATACGCGCCAACGGGGGAAATCAAGCATAGGCTGGGTCCGAACGAACTGGGAAAACGGAATTTGGGGTTGGCAGAACGGCTGTTCAACCCCAGCGATTAATCGTTAGCGGCTTTGGCTCCGCGCGACTGGACATTGGCGATGGTTGATTTGACCGCCTTCACCCGCACATTTGGCGCGATTTCGACTTCAACATAGTCATCAGCAACCTTGGTCACCTTGCCCATCAGGCCACCCGCGGTGACGACTTCGTCGTTCTTCTGTACGGCGTTGATTTTCGCCTCATGCTCCTTGGCGCGTTTTTGCTGCGGACGAATGAGGAACATGTAGAAGACAACGAAGATCAAAAGCAGCGGAAACAGCTGCACAAAAAATGCCGAACCACCCGCGCCACCAGCTGCGGCGCTCAAGATAACAAACTCCATCGGAAACCTCACATTTTAAAAAAGGCGCCCAATGCAGGCGCGGTCCTGAACAATCGGGCGCGATTATCACCTGCACCCACCTGACGCAACGTCAAAGCGTCCAAACCGCGCTTGCTTTTAGGAAACCAGCGCCATATATGCGCGCTTCCATTGGCCTCTCCGAGGTCTTTGGCGGTCGGGACGTAGCGCAGCCTGGTAGCGCATCACACTGGGGGTGTGGGGGTCGCAGGTTCGAATCCTGTCGTCCCGACCAATTATTCCAAAAATTTGCATCAAACATGTCCGCAACGCGCCAGCGCTGGGGCTTTGCGTTTTTCACCTTCCTACAAATAACCATATTGGTTATTATTGTTGCGAAAGTGAGGACTCGATGACAATGGATCATATTGACGAGCTGATTGACGATTTGATTGCCCGTGAAGGCGATTATGTGAATCATCCAGCGGTCAGAGGCGGCCCGACCCGTTGGGGCATTACCGAGGCGGTGGCGCGTCGGCACGGCTATCATGACAAGATGATCCAGCTGCCCCGGACCGAAGCCGCAACAATCTACAAACGCATATATTGGGACGCACCCGGCTTTGCCGATGTCGCAGCAATTGCGCCAAATTTGGCGGCAGAATTGTTCGATGCTGGCGTCAACATGGGCACGGGAACGGCAACGGGCTTTCTGCAACGCGCGTTGAACGCATTAAACCGGAATGCGCGCGACTATGCGGATATTGCGGTTGATCGCAAAATGGGTGCCGCGACCTTGTCCGCACTTTCCGCCTTTTTCGACAAACGTGGGCGCTCTGCAGAAAATGTTCTGCTCAAGGCAATGGATGCGCTGCAGGGTGCCCATTATGTCAGGTTGGCCGAGACGCGGCCATCGCAGGAAGCTTTTCTGTTTGGCTGGCTATCGAACCGTATTGGATAAATAGGAAGGATTTTATTATGGGGTTCGTTGACGGATTAATTGGGCCAATTGCCAGCATCATCGACAAAATCATTCCCGATCCGAAGGCGCTTGATACCGCCAAGCTTGAACTGCTTAAATTACAGGGCAGTCAGGAGCTCGAGAATATGAAGACGCAGCTGTCGGGCATCTTGGCCGAAGCGCAATCGGCGGACCCATGGACAAGCAGAGCGCGGCCAAGCTTTTTAGACGTCATGTATGCAATGCTACTGTGGGCTATTCCGATGGGGCTGATTGCCGCCGTCCAACCCGAAACAGCCGCCAACATTGCGGCGGGCATGAATGCCTATCTTAATGGCCTGCCCGAACCATTATACGCGCTGTTTGGTACAGGCTATCTTGGTTACACCGTTGCGCGCCAATGGGGCATTTCGCGGGGAACGGAAAAATAGTTGCGTATGACGGCCTTCATCCGTTACGCGGTGCTACCCACTAGGAATATATGGGACTGAGGAGAACTAATATGAAGAAAGTTGTCGCAACTGTTGCTGCTCTCGCATTCACAATTTCGCTCGCTGCATGCGGCGAAGCTGGCGAAAAGGCAGCTGAAGAAACCACCGAAGCAGCCGACGCAACTGGCGAAGCTGTTGAAGCTGGTGCAGAAAACGCCATGACTGCTGCTGAAGGTGCAGCTGACGCCACTGCAGAAGCAGCAGGCGAAGCTGCCGACGCAACCGCTGATGCGGCTGCCGATGCAACTGGCAATGAAATGAAAGAAGAAGCTAAGTAAGAAGCTTTTTCCCGAAAAACATAAAGCCCGCCCTGCCCGGTGCAGCGGCGGGCTTTTTTGTGTCATTTCACCTTATGCGAAGTCAGGGAATAACGACGTTCTCGTCCTGACTGGATCTAAACTATAATGCCGCGCCAGCGCATCGCTGGCGAATTGTTCAAACCGCATCGTCGGCTTCAGATCACGGCCTTCATATAATTGTGATGCCTTCAGCCCCGGCCAATCCGCGACAATATTGCCGCCGTTCGCGAGCGCGCCACCAAACAACATAGCCGCGGACGCCGTTCCGTGATCCGTGCCGCCAGTGCCGTTAAAAGCGACGGTCCTGCCAAATTCCGTAGCGACCATTACCAGGGTATTCTGCCACTCACTGCCAAGGGAATCGCGCAGGGAGCCAATGAGCGCATCAGCTTGTTTCAGCGCGCCGTTTAGTCGCCCCTTTTGCTGAAAATGCGTGTCCCAGCCATTTGTTTCCAACATCACGACGCGGGCACCATTGGGGCCCTGCATCAGCCCAGCGGTCATCTGCCCGAGCGCAGCGCCGCCCTTCAGCATCTGATCCGCAGGTGCGCCCGCCATAGCTTCAGCGGCTTGAGCGCCACTCCACAAATCCGAAAGCTGCGCATCATCAGCATATAGGTTGGTCAAGCGCAACTTGAGGTCGGAATTGGCGTCGGGCATACGCGAAGGTGCGTAGCTGTTCGCTGCTATCGGTCCACGCAAGGCGAGCGGCACCGACGGTGCGACCGCCAGCCCTTTGGCATCATCACGGGGCAGCAGCGTCAGCAGACGCCCAAGCCAACCGTCATCGCGGCCATAAGGGCGGCCTGCCCCTGACTCCAATATGTTTTGCGCGTCAAAATGTGACCGCTCACGATAAGACGACGCCAAGGCGTGGGCAAAGCTGGCCTGTTTAAGTGCAAACAGTTTCGCACTTTCCGTCATCGCCGGGTGCAGCGTGAACATATCATCAAGCTTGGTCCCCATTAGGGCATCCGCAGCCAAATCCCCCCGCGCGCGCAGGAAATCAGAATCACCCGTCGGCGCTAACGTGGCCAATCCATCGGCCGCCCCGCGCTGGATGATGAACACAAATTTCTTGTTGGTGCCAGGTGCGGCCCAGCCAGCCCCCGGAAATGCAGCAACACCCAGACCCAAAACACCGGACGTCACAAAATAGCGTCGGTTCAGCATAGCTCTATCTCCGCAAAAATTCAGGTGACAACAACATCAGTGCAAGCCCTTGGGAAGGGCTCTCCGCGCGCGCGATGCTCTCGGTTGTCATCGCGCTGAGTTGACCCGACAGGATGCGCGGCGCAAGGATGCGGGCATCCACACGGTTGGCGCTACGTTCGGCCAATCGGCTGGCAATCTCCACCCGCCGCATCAACGCCGCACCTCCGGCCCAGTTTTCCGTCGTATCGCTAAATCCGGCAGGTGATCCCGGTTTCCAGATCGGTTGCCCCAGTTGAGCAAGGATATTCACGCTTTGCCTGCTGTTGGGCAGTTCCCGCACATTCAACGCGCGCAGCGAAGAGATGACCCAATCCCATGGCGATTTGAACTTGGCTTGCTTGGGCAGCCACATTTCAGGCGAGTCAATCAATGTGCGGTACAACTGGCGCAAGTCGCCACCACTTTCCAAAAAGCTTTTCTCCAGCCGCGCAACCAGTGCTGGTGGTGGCACGTCGGCTGCAAAATGTTGCGCCAGCTTTGTCGCAATATGTTTCGCCGTGGTCGGGTGCGTGGCAATATCCGACAATATGGCGCGAGCTTGCGCTGCACCCTGCTGGCTGTAGCGTCGGCCAATGACAACACGATCGCCGGGCTCATGAATGGCGGCGAAAAACTGGCTATCGCCGTCGTTCCCATTTTGCGCCATGAAACGCTGGAGTGGCCCTTTCGCCATGCCGCCAACGGTATATCCCGTCAGCGCGCGGGCAAATTCGGTGACATCTTTTTGGTCGTAAACAGTGCGCACGCCAAGTGTGTGCAGTTCCAGAATCTCCCGCGCCAGATTTTCATTCAGCCCCAGCGCCTTATTCCGTGTGGCTGCGACCCGCGTCGCAAGCGGGCTATTGGGGCCGATGGATTGCGCCTGATCCAGATAGAGGAGCATCGCCGGATGCGTCACCGCAGCGAAAAGCAAATCTGCGAATGTCCCCATGATATGCGGCCGGATAGCGGTGAATTCATAATCCCCCGCGAGGGCGAGCACCGGAAGTTTGTCGATCGACACCGCAAAATGATTTGACCAGAAATGCACCAGTCGCTCGGCAAAATCGGTATCGCTGCTGATCGCGGCATCCAGTCGGACATCGGCCGCAGCGACATATTGAAGGCGCAGCGTGTTAACGACTTTCTCGATTTTGGCAGGGTCAATTTGCGGCGTGTCGTCAGCAGCCATGGCCGTCGCAGCGCCCTTTCGCGCGGCAGGAGACTCCTTGCGGTCGAGCTGATATTCACGAAAGCCGGCCGCGATCTCCGTGCGGCTTGGCTGGCTTGCCATAGCTGGAAAGGTCGGTTCGTATCTACTGATCTGGGATTTTAACCAGTTAGCGGGGTTCACCGGCGCGTTGCCGGATGGTCGCGCGCCAAGACCAAAGCGGTTCATCGCTATCGCCGCATCTATCATCTTGTTCTCTCCAGAACATCGCCGGTTCCTTCACGAAGATAGGCTGAACGACATTATCCGCAATGGGCAAATTGTATGGAATTGTCGCAATGCCCGAATGCATCGCAGATATCATCATTCTTCGCGGCGCTCATCACCCCTTTTCGCGAACAGTTGCATCGCAAACGTCGCCGACATACAGTCGGGAAAAGCAAATTCAGGCGGGGAGTATTGCGGGTGTCAGTCACACATGAAAATATGGCTGACGCCATAAGCACAAAACCGCGTTGGTGGTTGATCCTGATTGGATTGGCTATCGTTCTTGCAGGCGCGTTTCTAGCCCAAAGCATTCGAACGGCGGATGGCACAACCGTTCGCGACATAAGGTTTAAAGGCTCCAATGGAACAGTCATGAGCGCTTTGCTCTATGTCCCCAAAAACGCGACGCCAGCGACACCAGTGCCGGGCATTCTTGCGGTCCACGGCTACATCAACTCGCGCGAGACACAGGACGGTTTTGCAATTGAATTCGCGCGCAGGGGCTATGTGGTTTTGTCCCTTGACCAGACAGGCCATGGCTACAGTCAGGGGCCTGCATTCTCAAATGGCTTTGGCGGTCCCGATGGTTTGAAATATTTGCGGTCCTTGCCGATGGTCGATGATGATCAAATAGGGCTGGAAGGACACAGCATGGGTGGCTGGACGGTGCTTGCTGCGGCCGCTGCCATGCCCAACGCTTATACGTCGATGGTTCTGGAGGGGTCATCCACCGGCGCGCCTTTCGCGCAGGAAGGATCGCCCGATTGGCCACGCAATGCTGCGGTGGTTTTCAGTCGCTATGACGAGTTTTCGAACTTGATGTGGGGCGTTGCCCTTGCGCAGGATGTTGCGACAAGCAGTAAGCTTCAGACATTGTTTGGCACGCAGGCCCCCGTTGTCGAAAACCGTTTATATGGCAGCGTTGCAGACGGGACCGCGCGCAAGCTTTATCAGCCGGCAACAACCCACCCGGGTGACCATGCATCCACGGCAGCCATTGGAAACGCGATTGATTGGTTTGGCGCCACGCTGACTGGTGGCACAACCAAACCGGCAAGCGACCAAATTTGGTACTGGAAAGAATTTGGCACGGGCATTGGCCTTGTCGGTTTTGTGATGATCATGCTCGGCGCGTTTGATGCGCTGGTCCGATTGCCCCTATTCGCTTCAGTGAAAGGCACAGCGGTCCCTGCTGCGGCAGAACGCGATGGCACGTGGTGGAAAGGCTTCGCGTTAAGCACAGTGCTTCCCGCTTTGTTATTCTTTCCGACGTTCATTGCCGCCTATCTTCTTCTTCCGGCATCGCAATGGCTGCCGCAAGCGGTCACCACACAAATCACACTTTGGGCTGTGACCAGCGCCGGTGTGAGCCTTTTGATGGGTCGCATGATGGGGCGCCGCATTGCCACGCATCAATCCAACTGGTTTAAATCCATATTGTTAGCTCTGGCGACCGTCGCGGCTGGCTATGCCGCACTGTTGCTCGTCGATATGCTGTTCCTGACCGATTTTCGGCTTTGGGTCGTCGCGGTCAAGTTTCCAAGCGCCAGCCAGTGGGGCATTGCCGCGATCTATGTCGTACCGCTTACCCTCGCCTTTCTGGTCACAACCAAATCACTGGCCAATGCGACAGTGCGCAGCGACAGCGCCGGTAGGCGTTATCTGGCGGCAATATGCACGCTCACCACGGGCTTCATACTGTTGTTGAGCGTCATTTACGGCCTGCTGCTCATGACCGGTTCGCTGATTACCGCATTTGATCCGCTCAGCACCGTCATTGCCATCCAGTTTGTCCCAGTGCTGGTTGCCATCGCCATCATCGCGACATTCACGTGGCAACGCACGGGCAGCTATCGTTCGGGCGGGTTGATAGCCGGAATTTTAGTAACGCTGTACGCCGTTGCGGGAACAGCGACGCAAATCTGATCTGGTCTATACACGCTGATAACAATGGAACGTCAGGTCGCCTAGCAGACGCCTGGAAAGCTTACCTACGCGCCATCATATCCCGCATCGAAGTGTGTGATAAAAATATCCGCATGATCGGAGAAAAGACCAGCCGAGAGAAGGTTGTCGGTGCCACCCTGAAGGGACAAATCCCTGTTAGTGGCTTGGTACGCAAATGGTGCCCCCATCGTCATAAATCTGTCATGAAAAATCACTGAAGGTCAATTAGCGCCTTAGTAAAACGGTCAATCGCCCTGACACGGCAATTCGGGTTGGTCCGCTTATGGTTGGCTAAAACTTGGCTAATGCCTTGTTCTTGAAAATCACCACCCAACACGGTCTTCCAATAGCCTGAGTGTGGGTCTTGAACCTGAATATCTACTTTGCGGATAGGCATTAGAGATTTTCCCTACGATGTGGATAACACATAGCGCATTACATAGATTGATAAAAAGGAATGAAATTTGGGCAGGGAAATCAGGATTGATTTCGTCAATGAAGACGGAAAATGGGAACCCTTAGTTGAAGCCAATTTAGAATATCTCAGTCTTCACAAAGAGCGAACCTTGAAGGGCAAATCACGTGTTGGATTTGCAACAACGTTCAAAGCGTTAGCCGCTGATAGTGGTGAGGTTCTAGAGATGTGGCACAATTACCAGCCATCAGATCAGCGGACAAAATCACACTTTCAGTGATAAATTATCGCCGTGTCCACCAATGATAACGCTTCAGAATACATTCCGTTGACGGGAAGTGTGGTATTACCGTGTGGTAGAATCTTTCATTTTCCCCATGTTGAGCATGTTCACGATTTTCAATGCACCTGCTTCAGGCAATAAATCAGAAATCTCAGGGTCCATCAGCGCATTGGCTAACTCTTCGGTGAGAACCACATGGTCCGTTGTTTCTGTGTTTGTTAGCTGTTCGATGATAAGGTTAGCTAGCTCAATCTGATCACCGTCTGGATTCCAAGCTTCAAGAAAGCTTGCAGGAGCGTTTTTGGATGAATCCTGCGTCAGGCCCAAAAGCATTGGGATAATATATTTATCCATAAAACATCCCCTTTTGCATTCGCCTAATCGCTAAAAACAGCCACACCAAAAGCAAAAGGTCCCATTTACGGAACTTATTGTAAAATCGTGGAAAAATTATGCGGGATTGATGGGTTCCACAAGAGAAGGGGATGGGGGTAACGCACAAAGACCAAACTCTTGGTTCAGTCTTCCAGTTGGTTGTTACGCCGATTTTTCAGAAATATCTTATCGCTCTCATTGTATAAAATGGTCAGATATATCCATTTGCCCTTGCGATGTGCAGAAAATTGCAGGTGCCTAACCTTTATTCACAGTCCCATAAAAGACCTTTTGGTTAAGCTGAATTTACTTTCAAAATGGAAACAGTTCTCATCGCTGACTGAAGCTCTCATTCAAACCTGCCAGCGTCGATATTCATGTTCCAATAACTACATAATATGCATTTATTTTTCAATTTTATTGGATTTCCATTCTGCGTAGGTTTCGAACTTTCAGGCCCTTGAAAGACCTGTCGGTTTTGCCGGATTTGCTTTCAAAATGGAAACAAATATGATCGCAGACAGAGACTCTCATTTAAATTTGCAACTTCCACTTGAGCGAGAAGAATTCACCGTCTCATGGACATTCACATCTGATGTGGGGCAGCGAATGGCTGCGGGGTTCATACCGGACACGTTCGAAGACCGCTGGTTTATTCTAATGGAAGATGGCTGGCTCTACTTTCATCGTGCACAGACTGGCACATGTATATTTGGGCTGAAAGTTGACATTACCACTGAGGAAACGAAGGTTAGCCAAGGTTGGGTGAACAGAGGGACTTCGTACATCTCTGAGAGTATTAAGAAGGATATTGAGACCGTTCGGATTCTCATAAATCAGTATTTTCAGACTGCGAGAAGGCTTTGAGCTTCCCATCGCTACCCATGCAGCATCAGACGGTATTGTAGCATTTATCAATCACTACCGATCCAACCTTCTGACCATGTAGGACTGTACGGACTCGCGGGACATCTTTCATATTGCCGATAGGCAAGCAGAAGGATGGAACCGATGACCAAGGAAGAACGAGATATTCAGCGCAAGCTCAAGGTGCTGCTTTATGCTGAGAAGATTGGTGATGTAGGCAAAGCATGCCGATACTTCGGCATTGGCAGATCAAGCTTCTACCGCTGGAAAGCCTCATTCGAGCAGAACGGCGAAGCCGGGCTGATCAACCAAAAGCCCATTCCGAAGAACCCTGCCAACCAGACGCCA
>NKIR01000006.1 GCA_002255985.1 Sphingomonadaceae bacterium PASS1 | reverse complement strand
CAACCTGATTGCGGATTTCGCCAGTTAGCATTGCGTGTCATTTCCTGTTTATGTTATTGTGAGAGGTGTATCCATTGGTGACACCAATGGGAAGCGGAGATAGCAAAGATGACTTGCTTCTGCTTTCCAAAATCTAATTCACGCTTAAAGCGGAGTTGTCGTAAAAACTAAAGAGACGAACAATTCCCTTCAATAAAGCGCCTCTCTATATCAAAGACCATTGGCAGGGAAACCTGTCACGTCCCATATCGTTCTTTGTGAATGGCTTGCTCACCGCACTCGTTGTGGCTGTGCTGACAATCTACGTTGATGGTGAGCTTTATTTTGCCGATATCCCACAAGGATGGTGGTTGATATCCAACTCCATCGTCTTTTGTATTGCGGTCATGCTTTCCGTTTGGAGCTTAGTTGGAATGCTTCGATCAGCAGGTAACTTCCTTGAAAAAGGTTACAACACCAGATGGGCGCTGACAGCACAGCTTCTAACGATAATCGGCACTTTGGCTTTGCTCATGCAATCCAACGAGAAGGTGCCACAAATTGCAGAATCTACGCTTTTGTATTTTGGCCACGATCCTATCGGTGATCCAGCTACGCTAACTATGGACGGCAGTAACTTACACATTGATGGGCTTATAACTGATGAGGTCGCTGAAACTTTTAAAGCCCTTATCGATACGCACCCTGAAGTTACGCAGATATCCATGTTTTCTGGCGGTGGAAGGCTCGACGCTGCTGAGGTAATCGCATCAATAATTTCGAAACGTAAATTGAACACTCTTGTAGTTCAGGAATGTTCGTCAGCATGTACGATTATCTTTCTGTCGGGCAAAATCAGGATTTTCGACATTGGTTCAAAACTAGGCTTTCATGGCCCACGTGCTTTAGGACGCAGTGACGTTGAATCTCAAAACAGTTCGCCTGAAATGTTCGATGCTTATGAAGGCGTTGGATTATCCAGTGCATTCATTGATCAAGCGTTGCAGACCCCACCTAGTTCAATTTGGTATCCAAGCGATGAAACCCTGATCAGGCAACGTGCTGTAAATTTTTTCACGGAAGCTCGAATAAAACAGGAGCACGAGCAGGAAGTTCAAAATCTTCGGGCTAATGGTCCTTTGAAAATAGATAAGCTGACAAAAGTAGTTCGATCACATACACATACGTCATTGCAGGTCGATCTGATGAGGTTGATTGGGATCGCATGGTCGTTATGGCAAAGTATGATGCCAATGTGGCCACATGTCGAAATGCTGTGACCCACGTGATGGTTAAGTCAGGTGCGTCTTACACCTATTTGTATGTTGATAAAAATGGTCAGAAGGTTGGATCGGTAGTGATTGATAAATGCTACAATACCGTGTGACATAGCATAGACTTTTCCGTTTCATTTCTGCAAAATCTTCTAGTATAAAATAGCTTGTCTAAGATAGGCTGTTGAGCCAAATGTCATCGTTAAGCTCGGTTAGCGCCCATTTGTCGACGTTCACCGATTAAGGTATGAGACTATGAGAATTCTGCGTTTTGTATTTACGGCGTCAGTTATTGCGTTTGCCCCAAATGCCGCCTTTGCGCAGGGTTTTGATCCCATGGTGGCGTTAAAAGTTCGACCTCCTAAGATAAATATGCCTGACCCAATATTGCAGATGCAGCGACTTGAAGCGATGGAAGCTGCAAGGGCCAGAGCAGAGCGGGATAGAGCCGAAGCCGAGCTTATAAGACAACGAACGGAAGCAGTGCGCCGTGAGAATACATCTCCTTACGTTCCAGCAGCGGCGGTGGTGGGTACTAGTTCACCTGCAACACTCAACCCAATTGTTGAAAAATGGTTGGTAGCAGCCCAACCCAGAATGCACCTATTTGCTGACTTTGATAAAGTGGTGTTTGCATCCGATGTTCCATTTAGTGAACGTCTTATCGAAATAATGTCCGGAAGCGATTATGCTGCTGATATTGCTTACTATCTGGCTCAGCATAAGGCTCAGGTGATTGCCATAGATCAAATGTCAACGCTAGAGAGTGCAAAAGCGATATCTAACATTGAGGCACGTTTGAAGTCACCGAAATGAGCTTCAAATCCAGTATCCATTGTTAAATTTCGATGGGGTTATTCAGTTTGTAGTCGGTACAAAATAGACCAAACGTCCCCATATAAAGCAGCACGTTTATACCCTTGGCTCTCTGACCTTGCGACTTCATCCTTGAAATTATCATATCGAACGTCGGCGGCCAATTGTGCCATTGCCGCCATAACCGCTTCACGATCAGCCACAGACCTATATCTGTAATCACTATCCTCACTTGAGATTATATCCGACATTGAAGGCAAATACGCTTTCAGACGAACAAGATCGTCATAAACTCTGGCTCTAATGGTGAGGGTACCGTTGGGCTTATCCCAATCTTTTTCTACCAATGACAGGAAGCCGACTTTGGGGTGTAATATCCACATACATTTTCCTCTTAATGAACCGTTGAATCTGAAGCAGCATCAGATGAGGCTTCATCACCATCATCGTCTTGGCATTCCGGCAATTCCTGCAAAATGCCTTCTGCAATTCCTTCGTGCAGTACATCTTCGAAGATGGACGAAAATTTCTGACATAACTTCAGCACGTGCGGAGGCAAAAGCCCTACATTATAGGGATGCGTGTAATGACCGTACAACCGACCAAGCTTGGCATTATATGAGAACTGAAGCATGATTTTCTGCGTGTTTGCATGGTTCACAAAACGCAGAATGGCGAGTTCGTCCAAATCAGGAATGGTGTCCCAATATGTGTAAATGACGATCAGCTTGCGTTTTTCATCAAGGTCTAGCCAGAAGTTAATCGGGTAGGTCGTCACGTACAGACCACCATTGTCGTGATGTTCTAGCGCACCATTATCAAGTATCGTTTTGATGGTGGCTTCATTGATATTTTGAGGTTCGAGAATTTTGGTTTTCAAAGGCATCTCCATGAATTGAAGGTGTGAAGGCAACCTACGCAGCATTATGCTGGCAAGTTTGGCTTTCATGTGTGGTGTGTGATGATTTTCGTGCGCCGACTTATGGCGCTGGTGGTGGTGTTAGAAGACGAAAAACATGCTTATGCTATACCACAAGATTTGGTTGTTTTCCAGATGATTGGTTTTTGAGAATGAGGATAGGGAGACAAAGCCGTGGCAGATAATGGAAGTATCCAAATTCAAGCTGACTTCAGCGGGAATTGGCGCACGGTTAGTCATGTGATGAACAATTCTCAGTACATTAGCCATGCCATGAAGAGCGTTTCCAAGATGCACCCCACAAAAAGGGTTCGGGCAGTTGATAGCAATGGTCGATTGGTTGATATACTTTGATGAACGACGCCTGGCGTCGTTCTCTGTTGCTATAAAGCAGACTGCATAACCCGATAAACACTGGCTCGTGCTATGTTCAGTTTCTTTGCGATGGCCGTAGCACCCAGACCTTGGTCCTTCAGAAGCTTAATCTCCGTCACATCAATGGTTGCTTTCCTACCTTTGTAGACCCCACGCTCTCTCGCCTTAGCTATTCCCTCTGCTTGTCTTTTCCTGATAATGCTCCGTTCGAAAGATGCAAAGCTTCCAAGGAGGTTGAGTTGCAGTCGGGCAAAGGGATCATCATCGTTGGCGCTGAAAGTCAGGTTCTCCGACAGAAACTTCACCGAAGCTCCCTTGTCGTTAATGGCTTGAACAATGTCCTGTAGGTCTCTTAGGTCACGAGCAAGGCGATCAATCGACCAAACGTGAACCTCATCGCCCTTACGTACCCATTTGATCATTCGGTCTAGCTCAGGTCGATCCTTCGTAGCCCCCGATATAGTCTCAACGAACTCTTCAGTGCAGGGAAAATCCTGACGGTCTAGATTTTGGCCAAAACTGCTGACCCTTTTGTAACCTGCAATCTCCATAACAACCCCAAGCGTCTTATTTGATTCTAGACCCTGAGTAACATATGTATTTTTTGAAGTCAAATGACCCTAATAATACGAAAATTCTGTCTCAGACGATTGTGCCGTTGGAGTGTAGTCAAAGAAGACAGGTGAGCCGACTAATTGTCGACAACAACAATGCATGTTGATATTCAAGTTTTGGAATATTGGTGTGCTGACAGGGGGGCAATGTGGTGGAGCATATTATAGCGACTATCGGCTTGGGTTTCTTGCTCTCTGGGGTTTCTACCGGAAAAATTTTAATCGATGGCAGCCCTCTGTATTACCAACCTTGGCACATAAAAATATTTTATGTTGGGTGCGTAATTTCATTCCTGTCAGTTATCTCAGGTTTTTTCTTTTTCGGGATTTGGTGGGCAGCATCGATCCTTGCGGCTTGGCTTCCATTGAACCACTACATTGGTAAGATTTTTTCCAAACCGACACAGGGTGCTACTGGTCTTTTGATATCGGTCATTCTGGGAACCGTTCTTTACGGTATTGGCATTACGATTGCGGAATGATCCGCCCCTCTAGCTCAGGGAACCCAAGCGATCCTCACCGTATTGCATGATGATAGCTGCCGTGCCACTTTGTCCCCCTCAAGCATCATGACGGGGGAGGTGAGGCAGTGGATTGGATCATAGGGATTGGCATCGCACTTGCTGCGATTATATTCTACTTTTCACAAAAAAGCTCTTCCTCCAACGGTGAAGATTCCATCTTCGTGATTGAGACCGTCAGGCAAGTCTTTGATCCTTTACGAGGTGATATGTTTCCTCTCCAACTGGCATCCGATAGCTATTTGTTGGGATTTTTGCAGACAATTATTGCAATAAATGGTCACATAAGAAATCCGAACATGTCAACAACTCAAAAGGGTAAATTCGGACATTCAATCTTGCAGCGAAGTTTTGGATCGGATTGGAAGATGATTGCAGATCGCATGATACTATTATCACGCTCACCTGATGATCAATTTCTTTTGGGTTCAGATCAAGCATCACAAGTTGTGCTGCTGGGTTATCAGAAGCTCAAGCCGGAATCGATGGCAGAGCCACAAATCCAGTATGCTCTGCAAAATGCACGGAAGGCGTCGATCGAGGGCAAATCCTCGTATGAGGGTGCGGCTGCGTTGCTAATGGCAAAATTTCTGCTCTCACATAAACAAACTTGTTATCCAGAGCTACCGTGACAAAATTTGGAGCGGGGAATTTGAGAATCCATCAGATTATTGGACAGGGAAGCGCCATCGGCAGTGAATTCGATACCCACTGCCGATACGAGAGCTTTAGGCAGCCGGTTCTTCTAAAATCGGACCATCCACCTGTTCAGGGTATGCCCAATCGACAGCACGAGCCAGTATCTGCTGCAACAAGCCTGATTGGTAAGCCTTAATCAAACGGCTTTCCCAATAAACATGGTTGCCAAGAATGTATGTCAGCATTTCAATTAGCTCAAATGGAATGGCATCAGCGACAAAATCTTCATCTATTGAAAGCTTACGAAAATTCCATTCCATACGATGAAGGCAGCTTGGTTCTATCACTTGCTCATTGATACAGTAGGTGACGAATTCTTTCGCTGTGGCAGATAGTGTGAATGTCGGTTTTCTGGGCGACGACGTCGTCACAGGCATTTCATTATAATGTCCAAGTTCGAATTCTGGATCAGCAAATTTCTCTGCAAAAAATGCCAACTCACGCATGTGTCGGCGAGTTACATCGCCTTGATAGTAGTAAGGCTCTAAGTTTGTAATTTTATCCATATTTTGTGTCTCTTTCTAAAAATTGTAATCTCCATGTGTTTCACCTCCGTCATTGTATAAAAAGTCTAGTGGACCATCATCCTGATCCAGTGGTTTGGCCATCATTCTCTGTTGGCTTGCTTGCGCTTGAAGCAGATGTTGTTGCGTCAGAGCATGATTCAACTGCTGAAGTTTCTGGTTTCGTTTCTCAACTTCAACCACTTGTTCTGAGCAGAAACTGCGCATCATTTCCGTCAAAATTGACGTGCGTGTGCGACCAATAAGCCTAGCCACGCCGTCAAAATTCTTAAGCTCCGCTTCCTCGATTAAAAAGTTTACTAGTGTCTTTGCCAAACATATCTCCTTTCATAAATTATTTGGTGTCATACCTATTTATAACGGGATGCATTTCACCAGACGGCAAAAATGCATCCCGTCAAAAGTCAGATTGCTCCCAATTTTAGTTGGTTGCCATCAAGCTCAAATCCATATTCAAGAGCCTTGTCCGCAAACTCTTCAAGCACTTCAGCAAAGTCACTCATGGCTTGGGCGATCTTTGCATTTGTATCGAAAAAATCTAGGTCGATGCCGCAACCAAAATACAAGACCACAGAGTTGGGATGGATTTGTGCATTGCAACTGTACCTCTCACAAGTGAACTGAGAGGAAAGGCTTTCTAGTGCGCCAATCTCATGGTTTTGCTGACCAAAAAGCTCATGTGCAAAATAAATGTGAGCCTCTTTTTGACCCGCATAAGCATCAATGAAGAATGGATTTTTGTAGTGATCAACCTTGATATCGGTGTCGCTTATGATCTTATGTGAGATACCATTTTTCAAGAAGCAACTCGACATGGTTAGTGTGTTTGGAAACGCACTATCTACAAAGATGGGTTTTGTATTTTTTGATGTTTTTTTGTCAGCCATTGAATTTCCTATCTATATTTGAAAATTGAAAATGTAAGATTCATGGGATAAAAAATATCAAACATTATGCTGAAGACATTTTTTAAATAAAAACATGAACATACATTGCAGAAAACATAATTTTATTCTCTACATTGGTATTTATACAAATAGGAATTTTGAGATTTTTGTTTTGTTGTTTTTATGAAAATATCTTTAAATTTAAGTCGAAGCGCAGCTTCGATTGCCGAAGGCAATCTTGTTAATTACAACATATATATAATTCACTCACTCACTTCGTTCGTGAGTTGCTCGTACCTCGCAACACTCTCTTTTTTTAAAAAATATAGATTTTCATAGTCACAAAATACCATCCATCACCCCCACCACTACTTTAGTAGTGGGGGGCGGTGGTGGTGGTGGTGACAATCAATTGAGAAGGTGCTTATCGTCCTTAATAGTAGCAAACGGCTTCGCCTTGGTTCCTATGACATACGACTGATATTCCTTGCCACCATTGTCTTTGCCAGTGACTATCTGAATATAACCATCTGATTCCAATTCATGAATCATGTCTTTGATTCTTGCTTTGTGATTTTTCTTTTTCACATCCAGTTTCATGATCTTGCCAACTGCATGACCAATCCATTTACCAGCGGTATGATAGTGGCGATCAAACCCTTCCTTCATTTCCAACTGGATATGAGCAATCTGATGTTCCGTTAAAACCTGAACTTCATGGATTTCCAAATCTGCTGGTACGATTACACCAACAGATTCTTCATTTCCATCACTCGTTTTGATCATCACAGATTCAAATTTCATGTATGTCGATGATCTACATGCTGAAATTCTGTTGTTTTTGTTATCGTGCAGCTTGATGTAGCTAGCCATCTCATCTTCATCGATGTCGTAGAGTTTTGCCTCTGCATCATTCAAAGGATTGATCGTAACTACTGATCTTGCTGCGGCCACAACGGATGAAGCACCACGTGCAGAGTTCTCATTCACCTGACCAAAAGCCTTGTTGGTATGGTGAAGCAGCACAATTGAGCAATTTGCTTCATACGCTATCAGCGCCAACAATTTGACCACGGCATCCATAGATTTGTTGTCATTCTCATTGGCATCATGACTAGACACAAATGGATCGATGAACATTACATCGATGGCATTGCTCTTCAGTTCGGTGACAATGTCCTTGGCAAGTTCGACATTCTCTCTTGGTCCTTCACTGCGGCTAGAAACCAATTTCAGATGATCGCCACTTAAAGCAGAATTGAGGAACAGATTGCCGTTCAAATCGTCTGCACTGATGGACCAATAGGTTGCTGCGGCTTGAAGACCACGAGATAGCTCTTCAACCGAGTCCTCAAGGTTCCACAACCAAACTTTTTTGGGACCTCCCCATATTTTGCTACCCATGAAGTCACGACCAGTGACCAATGACAAGGCCATCCCTGTAGCAAGTGCAGTCTTACCTGCGCCGCCAGGCGCAACAATCATACTGACGCTGCCACGTAATAGCTGATTTCCATACAACCATGGACGTGGTGGTATCTTTGACGGATCAAGCCATTGATATGGTGCAGCTATGATTGATGGTGGCGGTGCAACTGCGGGTGCGGATGGCACTAATGCGATTACTGTGTTTGCGGTACTCATTGAGCACCTGCCTTGAGGAACCATGACCCCAGTTTTTGCTCAATCAAATAGACTAAATATTGACAGGGAGTTTCAATGCGATGGCACTCCTCATTGAAGAAATTTAATAACTTAAACATATATTTTTCCTTGTAATTCCTTTTCCTGTTTCCGGTTCTCCATGTGCAGTTAAAAGGTTTGTTTTATGGATTTTAGACATGGCGATGCAATGTTTGACACGCACGTCAAACTGCATCGTCATGTCTAACGGTTTAGCTGCTGGGAGTGTTCGTTACTTCACCAGCTTCTGGATAAAGGTTAGACCTTAAATCCAGTCACACTTGGGCGCCATTTTGATCGACCCACTGCATGAGTTCGCTGTGTTTCCACACAGTAACACTCCCATTGATTCTAATCGGTGCAGGGAATTTTCCAATTTTATGCCAGCGGTGTCTCGTGGCACGTGAAAGCCCACTGATGTGCTTACACTCTTCTTCTCTTACAAAACGATCATTAAAATTAACCATATATATTCTCCTATAGTGCCTGTCTCCTTTGGGAAGTTGGCTATGATGAAACCCCAACACGAATGTGCCGAAGTGTTTTCCCATTTTCATGGGGGTGCTCAATCAATCTGACTGAGACATTTCCTGAATAAGCAAATCGCTATCTGGAAATTTGTGTTAAATAATTCGCCATCAGTGCTTAGCGGCGTTTATTTCGATGCTGTTGGGTAGCTATCCACGTAATCTGCGTAGGCTTGCATGATAGGGCGACGTAGCTCCTGAAGTTGCTCTCTCTTGTAAGCACGTATGGACTTATTGCCTTCTGCATGTGCGAGACATAGTTCGATCAGATGCTCAGGATACTCCTTGATCGTGGCCCAACCACGAAAAGACGTGCGGAAACCGTGCGGCACAGCTTTGCGACCTTTTGTATCACTCTCAACATTGTGATCCTTCATGAACTTGCTTAGCGCCATGTCGGAGTAAACCTTCCAACGTGGTGACGGGAAAACAAGGTCAGTTGGTTCTGGATCTCTTCCAATCATCATTTTGAAGTAGGCTACCTGCTCCTCCAAAATCTGAAGGCAGCGGTTTGAAAGCGGAACATCGTGCAATCTGTTCTTCTTCGTATTGTCAGGCGGAATGTTCCAGATGGCATTTTCCAGATCGATCTGATCCCATGTCAAATTACGGCTCTCGCCAGAACGAGCAGCTGTCAGAACCAACCATTCCATTAGAGGACGACTGCTACCCAGACGATTTTTACGCACAATGGTGTTCACAAAATCAGGTACCTTTTGCCATGGCAGTGCTGGAAAGTGCTGTGGGCGTCTTGCTTCCTTGGCGTCTGGCAAAAGTTCAGTCACAACGTTCAGGACGTTATTTTGCACGTACTCATTTGCCCAGCACCACTGAATGATACGGCTGCAACGCTGCTTGACACGACTCGCAGTTTCAGCCTTCTGCAACCAGATAGGTGCAAGAACTTTGCGGAAATCCTCAACCGAGAGCGTGTCTACCTTGCGGTTTCCAATATAAGGGAAGGCATAGGTTTCAAGTGTGCTCGTCCACTGCGCTGCATGTTTGGTGTTGCGCCATCCTGCTTTCTTTTGATCAATGTAGCTACGTGCAGCCAACTCGAATGTCGGAACAGCTTCCTCTTTTCTCACAGCCGATTTCTCGGCTTTACGAGCCAGCATGGGGTCAATGCCCTTGGCTAACAGCTTACGTGCCTCATTGGCTCTCTCACGAGCCTCAGCAATCGATACGTCGGGGTAGCTACCCAGCGACATTTCAGAACGCTTTTTCTTGTTAAGGGGTGGGTTGTAAAAGAGAAACCAATATCCACGCCCTTTGCGGCTGGCAGGTTTAAGTTTTAAACCCTTAACTGTCCTATCAGGTAGCTTACGGTCACCGGGCTTCATACTACGAGCTATCGTATCAGTAAGGATTGTGTATTGCTTTGGTTGCTCTTTTTCGGCACCATTTTCATTCGCTTTTGTCATAATTCTAACTCCAAAATATCAGCAGGAGTTCATTTCCTGCGTAGTATTTAGTCGGCGAATCATGCCAGCCCGAAAAAAGTTTCCCCCGTTTTTTACCCCTTTTGAAACGAAACAAGGGGGTAGTTTCTGAAACAATCCGAGACAAGATTCGGATAAAAATCATTTAATATCAGTACATTTGAATAAAGCTGATACTTTGGGAGATCAGAAAATGGCGGAGAGATAGGGATTCGAACCCTAGGTACCGTCACCGGCACGCCGCATTTCGAGTGCGGTGCTTTCGACCACTCAGCCATCTCTCCGCAAATCATTAGGACTGGTCGTTGCCGGTAAAGCGGCGTGTCCTGATGACAGAGCGGAGCCATTAACTGATGTTTTTTGCTTTGCCAAGACTGAAGGTTGATTTGCGCGGCATTAGGCATGATATTAGTCGCATGACATCACAAATTCCCCTTCCTGAACAAGCTGAAGCTGCATTTTCCATCGGCGATGTGGTCCGCCACCGCATTTTTGACTTTCGCGGCGTCGTTTTCGACATCGATCCCGTGTTCGCCAACAGCGACGAGTGGTATGAATCGATACCCGAGCCCATTCGGCCGATCAAAAATCAGCCATTTTATCACCTGTTCGCTGAAAATGCCGAGAACAGCTATATCGCTTATGTCAGCCAGCAAAATTTGCTGTCAGACCGCGAACAAGGGCCGGTCAGTCACCCCGGCATCGGCGCGGTGTTTGAAGGTTGGGATGGCAACCAGTATCAGTTAAAGCGCCTCATGCGTCAGTGAGTATTTGACGGCATTGCGGCTATCCATTGCCGCAACAATTCCACGCCTTCTTCATGCACCGTTGAGCGCCCGAGCTCTGGCATTGCGATGCCCGGGTCGGTGCTTTCCATGCGCTTTATCAAAATGGACTGGTCGGGCTGACCGGGTGAAATGATGAAATCAAGATCTCCGCTTGCCCTGCCCGCCGCGACTGGCCTTTTGCCGATGCCTAGTGCCGCAGCGCCCCTCGCAGAACCATCCAGAAACAGGCCGCTATTGCTTGCGGAGCCTTGGGCCGCATGACAATGACCGCAATTCACCTTCAGATATTGTCGAGCTCTTTCGTCCAGTGAACCCGTGCGGCTGTCATCCCATTTCGGATATGGCTGAAGCCGCGCAAGCGCCGGTAATGCCTTTATGATAGCCCGTGCGTCCGCTGGCCATGAAAACGCCATATTTTGCCATACCGGCCCTATCGGCATAATATTTCCTGCGGCCGAGTGGCATTGCTTGCACTGGTTCTTGTTCGGCACGCTGTAATTCACCGACAGTTCATTGCCGCCATGGGCGAACGTGACGGGCACCCTCGTGCCGCCAACGCGCAAATCCGCATCTTTACCGTCCGCGCGCCACACATAGGGCAAGGCAACCCACCCCTGCGCTTGATGCAGTAATACCCTGGTTTCAATGACATTGAGCCCACCGGACGGGGCCGGATAACCGAAGCTCTTGATAAGCGCGCTACCCACCGGGAAGATCAGTTTGCCGTCTGCATCCGCGCCAATCTGGGTGCCATCGGGCACATAAATGAAACGTTCCTTTGCGGCATAATCGCTGAACAGCGGGGTGCGCAGTTCATAAGGTATCAGCCGGGGCGATGGCCGTGCTGCGCCGCCGTCGAAAAACCCAAAGGCTGATAAAGTCGCCGGATTTTGCGGACCAGCGATAGCAATAGCTGCCGGATCATCCGACGCAGCTGACGTTGCTACAGCTGCGGCAAAAGCCAGCACAAACGGCAAGACAAAACGCATTAGCGGATGGCAGCTTCCATTGCTTCAGGTAGCACGATCGCTGGCAAACCGGCAGGCCGCGATGTTGCACGGGCCAATGGCGACGGTTGCGCCATTGCGGTGTCCGCGGCAATGTCTTTTAGTCCAAGCGATAGCGCTGGGACGTCGTCCTGAATGATCGGTG
This sequence comes from Sphingomonadaceae bacterium PASS1, assembly GCA_002255985.1. Classification (GTDB taxonomy): domain Bacteria; phylum Pseudomonadota; class Alphaproteobacteria; order Sphingomonadales; family Sphingomonadaceae; genus Sphingorhabdus_B. The sequence goes on along the minus strand of NKIR01000006.1, from coordinate 167,553 downwards.
TATATTTGGAGCCACCGGCGCCGTCCCAGAATATCGCAGGGAAACTTCCGCCCATGGCGGCTGCAATTTCAGTACCGCCGCGAAATTTGGGGTCCCACCCTGCACGGCTATGTTGGTTGTCCCAGATGCTTACGTCGCGCGGTAACGGGTCATATTTGGGATCCTGAAAAGGAAAGCGATAGCCAACAATCATGATGTTGGTCGTGCCGTTTTCGCCAATGACATTATCAAAGACTTCAACCCTGCGGTTGGCCATAACCATAACGCCCGTTCCGGTTGGGACGTTGGCAACGATATTCCCCTTCGGCGCAAAGTTCGGGGTCATGTTGTTGACGATGATATTGCCGAATATCCGGACATTATGTCCGCCCATTTGTGGGAGATTGGGTAGGTCGAACACCAAAACGCCGCCCGTATTGTGGGTCGCAATATTATCATGAACATCTGCGTCAAAGCTATTTTCGATTTCAATACCAGCCACATTTTCAACAGCAGTTGAATGGCGCACCACGATATTGCGCGACTGACCAACATAAATGCCCGCATCCGACGCACCGCGCACAAATACCGAGTCAATCAGGACATCTTTGCTTTCGACGGGATAAATCCCATAGGCGCCATTGGTAGCCAATGGTCCGCCCGTCCATTCAACACGCAATTTGTGATAGACGATGCGGTCCGCACCCTTTGACTTGATGCCATCGCCCTTGCTGTTCTCCACGGCGAAGTCTTTCAACACGACGTCATCGGAAGTTACCAACAATCCTTCGCCAGCGCCTTGCTGACCTGAAAAATCAAGTATGGTTTCTAAACCGCCCTGCCCTTTTACCGTCACATTATTGACGTCAAGCGAGAGCCCGTCAGACAGCTTGAATCGCCCGGCAGAAAGCTCAACAACGTCGCCCGGCTCCGCAGCAATCAACGCCTCTTGCAAACGCTCTTGCGCGCCTTCACCGGATGCGACAGCGATAGTCTTTGCCGAAGCAGGTTGAACGAGCGCGCAAAATGCAGCGCCAACGAATAGCAGATCCCTTATCCTCATCGGCGCAACATGCCTTAGAGAATGATAAATGCAAGCGGGATTAGGCGTGACTGCCCAATATCCAATCCACGCCTGCATCGGCATGTATTTCTGCGCTGTCATAGATCGGCAAAACATTGGCTTTGGTGTCGATGACCATGCTCAATTCGGTGCATCCCAGCACAACCGCCTTGATCCCTTCCTGGTCGATTTCGGTAATGAGCGTTTTCAATGTCCGCTCCGAATCCCGCTTTAGGACGCCGTGCATCAGTTCGTCGTATATGATGCGATCCAGTTCTTTGACGTCATCCATTTCGGCGGGCAGCAATGATACGCCATGTTTCACCAGGCGTTGACGATACCAATTTTCCGCCATGACATTTGCGGTTCCAAGCAGTGCAGCCGATGGTACGGCGTCCGCCTTCATCTTTACACCCACCGCGTCCGCGATATGAATTAGGGGAATGGGCACCGCCGCTGCGACCTTGTCGAACACCTTATGCATGCTGTTGGCACATATCAGGATGGCGGTGGCACCTGCCTGCTCCAAACGTTGGGCAGAGGCGGTGAGCACTTCTGCCACATGTGCCCAGTCCTCGTCCGTGCTGGCCTTGCCGACATCGCAAAAATTGAGGCTCTCGATCAGCAAGGGCGCGTTGCACGTACCGTTTGTCCGGCGGAGCACCTGTTTATTGATCCGGGCGTAATAGAGTTCGGTCGAATACCAGCTCATTCCGCCGATCAACCCCAGTTTACGCATATTCGCTACCCCTGACATGAAACAAATACCGCCCCGAGATTGCTCAGGGCGGCCTTTGTTCGTCGATAGCGTGAAGTGACCTAGTGCTGCAAGGCCTTGACGATGTCTTCGCACATCTTCTTGGCATCAGCCAGAAGCATCATCGTTTGGTCCATGTAGAACACGTCATTGTCGACGCCGGCATAACCTACGCCGCCCATCGAGCGTTTGATGAAGAACACCGTCTTTGCCTTGTCGACATCAAAAACCGGCATGCCGTAAATCGGCGATGTCTTGTCGGTTTTCGCCGCGGGGTTAACAACGTCATTCGCACCAATGATGAACGCAACATCGGTTTGCGCAAATTCGCTGTTGATGTCCTCAAGCTCGAACACCTCATCATAGGGCACTTGCGCTTCGGCCAGCAGTACGTTCATATGCCCGGGCATACGTCCTGCGACCGGGTGAATAGCGTATTTCACCGAAACACCCTGCTTCTTCAGCACGTCGGCCATTTCGCGAAGGATATGCTGCGCCTGCGCAACCGCCATGCCGTAACCGGGTACAATGATAACGCTTTCCGCCTGCTGCATCATATAGGCCGCATCTTCGGCTGAACCGCGCTTCCATGGACGCTGTTCTTTGGCAGGACCACCGGTCGCGGCGGCCTCTGCACCAAAGCCACCCGCGATAACGCTAATGAAGCTGCGGTTCATGGCCTTGCACATGATGTAGGACAAAATCGCGCCAGACGAGCCCACCAGCGCGCCGGTAATGATCATTGCTGTATTGTGCAACGTGAAGCCCATGGCCGCCGCTGCCCAGCCAGAATAGCTGTTGAGCATTGATACAACGACGGGCATGTCTGCGCCGCCAATTGGAATGATAAGCAAGAAACCGATCACGAATGCGAGCGCCGTAATCGTCCAGAATATCCAAGGGCTTTGATCAACGGTAAAATAGCCGATGAGACCCAAGATCGCGGCGAGCGTGCCCAAATTGATCACATGCCGCATAGGCAACATGATTGGCGCACCGGACATTTTCCCCGCGAGCTTAAGGAACGCGATTACCGATCCGGAGAATGTAATCGCACCGATCGCGATACCAAGGCCCATTTCAACGCGGCTGACGGGGTTAATCTGGCCGTCCGCGCCGTTGATGCCAAATGCCTCAGGGTTAAGAAACGCGGCAGCGGCAACAAGCACTGCGGCCATACCGACAAGGCTGTGGAACGCGGCCACCAGTTGCGGCATATCCGTCATCGCAATCTTGCGTGCCGTCACCCAACCAATGCCGCCACCGATAAAGATCGCACCCAAAATTTCAGGTAGTGACGCGACTTCATGCGTGACCAACGTCGTCACAACGGCAATCAGCATCCCGGCCATTCCGAAACGGTTGCCGCGTTGTGATGTGGCTGGTGAAGAAAGCCCGCGCAAAGCGAGAATGAAAAAGACGCCCGATATCAAATAAGCGAGCATCACCCATGCGGGAGGAGCAGCATGTTCCAACTTAACGCTCCTTTTTCTTGTACATTGCGAGCATGCGCGCGGTAACCGCAAAGCCACCGAAGATATTCACGCTTGCCAGTGCAACCGCAATCAGCCCCAGCCATTTTGCAGTCGGCGAACCACCCGCTGCCGACGCGATCAGAGCGCCTACAATGATGACCGAAGAAATTGCGTTCGTAACCGCCATCAAAGGCGTGTGCAGTGCCGGCGTAACCGACCAAACGACATAATAGCCCACGAAACACGCCATCACGAAGATGGATAAAATTGAAATGAAGTCCATGGTACCCCCTTACGCCAACAGGCGATCATTTACGACCTTGCCATCTTTTGTCAGGCGAATTGCTGCGGTAATTTCGTCGTCATCAGGCAATACTGGTCTGCCCGCTTCCTTATCCCAAAACGCGGATAGGAAGTTGTAGAGATTGCGCGAAAACAGTGCGGATGTATCCGCCGCCAAATGCGCCGGTGTGTTGGAGTAGCCGACAATCTTGACGCCATGTTTGACGACCATCTCGTCTGGCTTTGATCCTTCGACATTTCCACCCTGGGCAACTGCGAGGTCAAATATCACAGAACCCGGCTTCATCGTCGCAATCTGCGCATCAGAAATAAGCCGCGGTGCCGGACGACCCGGAATTAACGCGGTTGTGATGACGATATCTTGCTTCGCGATATGTGCGGACACGAGCTCGGCTTGCGCTGCCTTATATTCGTCGGACATTTCGGTTGCATACCCACCAGCGCCCTCACCTTCGATACCGGCGACATTCTCAACGAAGATTGCCTTGGCACCGAGCGATTCGATCTGTTCTTTCGTCGCGGAACGGACATCCGTTGCCGAAACCTGCGCACCTAAACGACGCGCTGTCGCAATGGCCTGAAGCCCTGCAACACCAACACCCATGATGAACGCCTTTGCTGCACTTACCGTGCCAGCAGCGGTCATCATCATTGGAAAGGCGCGGCCATATAAGGACGCGGCTTCGATAACAGCCTTGTAACCCGACAGGTTGGACTGCGACGACAAAATGTCCATCGACTGCGCGCGTGTGATGCGCGGCATGAATTCCATGGCAAGCGCATCCACGCCAGCCTTGGCATAGGCATCAATGCGCGACCGCTGACCAAATGGATCAAGTCCCGCAACAAGCCAAGCACCGGCTTTCATGCCGACCAACGCCTTGGGGTCAGGCCCCTGAACGCCAAGGATGATGTCGGCGTCCTTCAGAACCGAAGACAGGCTTCCGACCGAAGCGCCCGCGCCTTCATAATCGCTATTACCGATTGAAGCCGTGGCCCCGGCGTCATTCTCGACGGAGACCGATGCCCCCAATGCGATGAATTTTTTAACCGTTTCTGGCGACGCCGAAACCCGCGTTTCGCCTGAAGCAGTCTCTTTCAGTACAGCGATCTTTACCACTTAAGCAGCGCGGCTTGCGATGATGAGGACCACCAGAGCGGTGACAACAGCGGCAGCTACAGTGCCCCATTTGAACAATGCGATGAAACCTGCATAGGTGTCTTTTGCAGGTCCCAGGTCGTGATCTTGTGCCAAAACAGCCTCCATATAAACTTTTATTGCGCTACAGCCTTAACTTGTGATTTTCCAATGCTCAAGCGGCATAGACAAAGAAAATACATACACTGCTTAATCGGGTCTTTACCCATTTGCGTTATCACGGCTGTCAATGAACATTGGCGGACAGTGAATGCAGGAAAGAGAAACCAGATTGTTGATGCTTGTCGACGATGAGCCTGCCCAGTGTAGGCTGGTGTCGGCTATCGCATCACGCGCGGGATGGAGAACCGTTTTTGCACGTGATGCAGAAACCGCGATCGCGATGCTTGGCACGCAAGACGGCATGATGCTGGACGCCATCATCCTGGACCAATGGGTCCCGGGATCAGATTCTGCTTCGCTGATTTCGGAACTAAAATCGCGTCGCCCTGCACTCCCGATCCTTTTGATGACGTCCATCGGATCAAATCAGGCCGCCATCGATGCCATGCGCGCCGGTGCCTCTGACTATATAATCAAGCCCGTCGCCCCCGAACGTCTGATTGCCGCACTGAGCATGGCTGCGGATAAAAGCAAAGAATTTGGCGAGCTTCACCCGCTGACCGAGAAAATCACGCAGCCATTGGCGTTCGAAGAGATCATCGGTTCCGCGCCGGCATTTCGCACAGCGCTTGCGATTGCCGCAAAGGCCGCACGCAGCCGTGCGCCGATTTTTATCGAAGGCGAGCATGGGGTGGGCAAAGAGGTCGTTGCAGACGCCATTCAAGCCGCAAGCCCGCGCGCAAAGCTTCCCTATCTCAAAGTCAATTGCGGCGCGATTTCATCTAATCTGCTCGACTCTGTATTGTTCGGCCATGAAAAAGACGCGTTCGCTGGCGCCTTTGACCGCCGCATTGGTATATTTCAGCAGGCTGAGGGCGGGACGATATTTCTGGATGAGGTAGATTTACTGCCCCCGGAAACGCAAATCAGAATGGTTCGCCTCCTCACCCAAAATGAGATTTCTCCTCTGGGTGCTGCGCATAGCTATCGCATTGATGTCCGCATTTTGTCGGCCAGCAACGCGTCATTGGCGAACAAATTGGCCGACGGTCAATTTCGCGAAGACCTATATTATCGATTGAATGTGGTGCAACTGACCATTCCGCCCCTGCGCGAACGGACATCGGATATACCCGCACTTGCCCGTCATTTTCTTGGTCGAATGGCCAGCCAGCCAGGACTTCGCAGCCTTGGCATCACCGATGAGGCATTGACCATGCTGCGCGGATATGATTGGCCGGGTAATGTCCGACAGCTGCAAAGCGCGCTGTTCCGCGCCGCGGTCCTGTGTGACCGTGATGCGCTTACGCCTGAGGAATTTCCACAGATATCAGCGGCTGTTGGGGTACCGGGCAACGGTGGATCTGGCGGTGCCGGGACCAATGACGGTATCGGCGTGACGCTTTACGAAAACGATGGCAATATGCGGCCGCTCGAAGAAATCGAAGCGGACGTAATCCGGCTGGCCATAGGGCATTATCGTGGCAGAATGACCGAAGTCGCCCGCCGCCTCGGCATTGGACGCTCGACCCTGTACCGTAAGCTCGCCGACCTTGGGATCAGCGACGTTGCTTAGGTGCTTTTGCCGAGCAAAGCCTGTGTAATCCAAAATCCAGCAAGCGACGCCGAACCCGTCAAAAACGTGCCCCAAATAATGTCGAGCACGGTGACTTTGGTGCTCCACACTTTCAACGTGGAAAAGTTCGTCAGATCATAGGTCATATAGCAAAAGAAGCCGAGCATAGCGCCCCACAGCAGTGCGGTCTGCCATTTACCCGAATGCAGCGCAGGTCCAACGGCAAAGATCATCATACCCAATATATATAATAAATAGAATATGATGGCTGGCCCCATTCGGAAACCGCCCTTCATCAACAACTCACCAATCTCTGGCTGGTAAAGACGCGTGTACATATTGCGCAACCAAATGCTGTCGATCATCGCGAACGCAAGCCCAGTGGCAACGTAACCTACTATATATTTCAAGAGCATATCGTTTCCTCCCTAAATCTGGTCCTTTTTGCGCGACGGCAACCACGTCAACAAGACAGCCAAATAGCGGTAGCTTAGGCTCTCGCGGTCAACGCCGCATCGCGCATCCCGCGCCATACCTGCACGGCTTGCACGGTTTCAGCGGCATCATGCACGCGAACGATATGCGCGCCTTGCTCAACCGCCTTCATCGCCAGAAAAATGGACCCACCCAAACGGTATCGCGCGTCTGCTTCATTGGACAACGCGCCGATGAGCCGCTTCCTGCTCGCGCCGAACAATATCGCGCAGCCCAGTCCGTGGTAGACAGACAGATTGTTAATGATCGCTAGATTTTCGGTCAGCGACTTGCCAAAACCAATGCCTGGATCGACAAGTATTTTGTCGCGCTTAATGCCCGATGCTTCAACCGCTTTTATGCGGTGCTCAAGCCAATCAAAAACGTCGCAAACTACATCGTCATAGACCCCGTTTTTATGCGGATCACTGCTCTGGCTAGGCGCGTGCATCAGAACAAGGGGAACATCGCTGACGCGTGCGACGTCCAATGCACGATCGTCATATAGCAACGCAGAAATATCGTTAATCATCGCCGCGCCAGCGCGAACCGCGCCCTCCATGACCGAGGCTTTACGCGTATCGATAGAAACGGCAGTCCCTGCCCCCGCCAATCGGTGGACGAGCGGCTCCACGCGGGCAAGTTCATCGCCTTCCCACACAAGTGGCGCGCCGGGGCGTGTGGATTCACCCCCAATGTCGATAATCGAAGCCCCCGCGCTCGACATTGCGAATGCAGCTTCGGCGGCCACGTCTACGTCAACATTCTTCCCACCGTCGGAGAAGCTATCGGGCGTGGCGTTAATGATGCCCATCACATGCGGCTGATCCAGCCTGATGGTTCGCGTTCCCATTTGTAGTGCGGGCCGGGCTGAAGTGATGCGCTCGAATAATATGGCCGCCTTTTGCCGCTCCTCATCAGAAATTTCGGCAGCAAATTGGTCCCATTGGCTGACGGATACAATCTGCCGCTGCGTTGATGATGCGGCTCGCCGAATAACTTCAAATTGCGAGAACCAAAGCATATTGCCTGCGAGCCGCAAGCATTCACCTTCGTGCCGCTGGGGGCTTTCAACAAAGCCGGTGGGACGAAGATAGATTTTGCTCATGGTTCCGTGGCGAGCAAATAGGTCTGGCGCAGGTCGTCAATCGGCTTCAGCGCGCCGTCAGCTGCGGCATAATGCCAGTATGTCCATCCATTGCAGCTTGGTGCATTTTGAATGGTCGAGCCCACCTTATGGATGGAGCCATCAACGGCCCCGCACAGGATCGACCCATCCGCACGAACAACGGCTTCAAAATTACGCTTACGGTCGAAGATTTTCGTACCGGGGTTCAGATAACCAGCCTCAACCAATTGGCCAAAAGCGACCTTTGGTGCAGACTTTGGTGACTGCATGGTCTTGATGGCGCTTTCGTCCAACGGCAGGGCAGCAGCAATGCGCTCTTCCGCAACTTCGCAATAGACAGATTCGCGTTCACAACCAATCCAGTCACGACCCAGACGGCGCGCAACGGCGCCTGTTGTGCCGGTGCCGAAAAACGGATCAAGCACGACGTCACCCGGTTTCGTGCAAGCAAGCAAGATGCGGTAAAGCAATGCCTCTGGCTTTTGTGTTGGGTGCGCCTTGGTACCATTGCGCTTCAACCGTTCTTGGCCGCCACAAATGGGGATTAACCAGTCGGAACGCATTTGAAGTTCATCGTTCAACGTCTTCATCGCACGATAGTTGAATGTATATTTCGACTTCTCGCTCTTCGATGCCCAGATCAATGTTTCATGGGCATTGGTGAAACGCGTGCCTTTGAAATTGGGCATCGGATTGGACTTACGCCAGACGATATCGTTCAAAATCCAATATCCGGCGTCTTGCACAGCGGTGCCGACCCGGAAAATATTGTGATAGCTACCGATCACCCACAATGAACCATCGGGTTTCAAAATGCGCCGCGCCTCGGCAAGCCATTCGCGGGTGAACTTGTCGTAAATGGCAAAGCTGGCAAACTTGTCCCATTCGTCATTTACGGCATCGACCTTGCTGTTGTCGGGACGCAGCAAATCTCCGCCTAGCTGAAGATTATAGGGCGGGTCAGCGAACACCATATCGATGGAGCAATCGGGCAACGACCGCATGGCTTCGATGCAGTCCATCCGCAAAATCTGGTTGCGCGGCAGGTCATGGACCTCAACCGGCTTCGACTTTAGTGCTGGTCTGATTTTCTCGATGACGCCCACGGCTCACTCCTCAAAACTGAATGACACTGCGATGAGTCAGCGCAGGGGCAAGGTCAAGGACGTTCATAACATAAGGATTCATCGCGAGTCGCACGATCTAGGGCCATTTAGTTGGAACGAAAGGAGTCCGGCACAAGATATGGAGTCTTGCGATTCCAACTGGACTCAACCGGTAGTGGTGTTGCCCGAATGACTCACTGACTGGAAAAAACTCACAGCAAAAGCATTTGTGACACGGGCGCGAAGCTTTTCCGGTGCAGCGGCGTTGGCCCGTGCAAACGCAAAGCGGCCAAATGGTCGGGCGTTCCATATCCCTTGTTCCGTTCCCAACCATAATGTTGATGCTGCTGCGCTGCTTCACACATCACCCGATCGCGATGTTCTTTCGCGATGATGGACGCCGCAGAAATACAAGGCTCAAGGGCATCGCCGCCAACAATGACCCGCGCATTCCACCGCCATTCGGGCCGACGACCTGACGGCGTCATATTGCCATCGACCAGCACTTCCGTTGGGTCACTCCCAATTTTAGCACACAAGCCCTCAACCGCGCGCGTCATGGCCAACATCGTCGCGCCGAATATGTTCAAGCGGTCGATGTCATCAACATCCACAATGCCCACCGCCCATTGGCACCGGCGCTTGATGGTTTCTTCCAACGCGGCACGGCGCGCGGCGCTGAGTTTCTTGCTGTCATCCAGTCCTGACGGGCGCGGTTTGCATAACAATACCGCGGCAGCCACCACTGGCCCCGCAAGTGGCCCGCGCCCCGCCTCATCAACACCGAAAATCATATGCGCCAGGCCGGATATCGACGGTTCTCGCCCGCATGATAAAGGCACACCATATTCCCGGCGGGATCAAGCAAGCGCGCCTCGCGCCATCCCCAGCTTTCGTCCTGCGGCATTTGTTCGAAAACATATCCTTGGCTGGTGAGTTCGGTCACCCACGCATCCAACCGCTTGCTTTCAAAATACACCACAGTCGATGTCGCACAGTCATCATGTTGATGGATCGAAAAGGTAACACCATTTGGCATTTCAAACCGCGCGTAGCCGTTGTCGGGGCTATCGACGATCTGTTGAAGTCCAAGCGCTTTGTAAAAATCAAAAGAGGCCGCATAATTGCGGCAACCAACGGTGATATGATTGAGCGACGGACCGGCGACCATCGCATCTTCGCGCACGGCTTGGTGCCCCATGGGCCCGTGACCTTGGCCAAGCCCAGGCGCGCCCAGCAGCGCCAAGCGCACGAACACGCGCGCACGTTCAATGGCGGGGATGAGCTCCATTCCCTGCCCCAACCCCGTCGCAATGGCCGTGGCCAAGGTGCAACCCGTTCCGTGGGTACTGCGCGTTTCAATCCGCGCGTCACTCCAGCTTTCGCTTTGACCCGGCGCGAGATACAGTTCGTCCTCAATCTGGTCGCCGTCCGCATGTCCGCCTTTGATAAGCAACGATATGCGCCGCCCCAGCAAGCTATCCTTCCCGCCGAGCGCCTGCAGTTCGGGCAGATTGGGCGTCGTCAGCGTCGCAAGTCGCATAAGCCGTTCAAATGCAGCGATGGTATCGGCATCCGCCAACACAGCGCCGCTGGTCGCCACCATGACAGGGTCGAATATGATCGGACATGACAGCTCAGAAAGGCTGTTCGCAACGGCATGTGCCGTGGCCGCATTTCCAATCATGCCGATTTTTACGGCATCTACGCCAATATCGCTCACAACAGCGGCGATCTGGTCAATGACCATCTGCGTTGGCACCATATGCACCGCATTGACACCCAGCGTGTTCTGCGCAGTGATTGCGGTAATCGCAGTCATCGCATGACCGCCGAGCATGGTTACCGTCTTGATATCCGCCTGAATACCAGCGCCGCCGCCGCTGTCGGACCCAGCGATAATCAGTATGCGCGCGGGTGTATTTTGAGGCATCAGGCCGCCGCCGCCCTCACAGCGTCGCAAATGCCGTCAACGATCCGCTCGACTTGTGCAGCATCATCTCCCTCCGCCATAACGCGGATGACGGGTTCAGTGCCCGACGGGCGGATGACCAGCCTGCCTGTGCCAGCCAATTCGGCTTCAGCATCGGCGATAACGCTCTGAACGCGCGCATCCTCCAACGGCTTGCCACCCGAAAAGCGCACATTCTTCAAAAGCTGCGGTACTGGATCAAACAGATGCAGCACTTCACTGGCTGGCTTCCCGCTCTCGACGAGCTGCGCCAATACTTGAAGCGCAGCAATCGTGCCGTCGCCCGTTGTCGCGTGGTCCAAAAGGATCATATGCCCCGATTGTTCGCCACCGACGTTGATACCATGCTTGCGCATTTCTTCGAGGACATAGCGGTCACCCACTTTTGCACGGATGAGTTTTAAATGCTGGCTCTCCAGATATCGCTCTAGACCAAGGTTGGACATCACCGTCGCGACGATACCATCGCCCGTAAGTTTGCCCGCACGACGCATCGCGCAGCCAAGCAGCGCCATGATCTGGTCACCGTCGACCACTTGGCCATGTTCATCAACAACGATCAATCGGTCGGCATCACCGTCAAGCGCAATCCCAATATCCGCGCCCGATGCAACAACGGTTTCCTGAAGCGTCGCAACATGCGTTGATCCAACCTTGTCGTTGATGTTCTTGCCATTTGGTTCAACCCCGATTGAGGTTACCTTAGCACCCAGCTCCCAAATTGCGGTAGGTGCGACCTGATATGCTGCGCCATTTGCGCAATCGAGCACGACATGTAGTCCATCAAAACGGATATGTTCCGGCACCGACGCCTTCACCGCATGGATATACCGTCCACGGCTGTCTTCGATACGGCGCACACGGCCAATTTCGGGGGCGTCAGCAAGCGTCAGCTTCTCGTCCAGCAATGCTTCAATCGCCAGTTCATCGGCATCAGATAATTTATATCCATCGGGCCCAAACAGCTTGATGCCATTGTCTTCATAGGGGTTATGACTGGCAGAAATCATTACGCCAAGGTCTGCACGCATAGACCGCGTCAGAAGCGCAACCGCGGGGGTCGGAATCGGGCCGAACTGGACGACATCCATGCCCACGCTGGTAAACCCAGCCACAAGCGCGTTTTCGATCATATAGCCGGACAGGCGCGTATCTTTCCCGATGACGACCCGGTGCTTATGCCCACCGCGCAGGAAGTGGGTGCCTGCGGCTTGGCCGACCTTCATCGCCATTTCCGGTGTCATGGCGCCAGTATTGGTGCGCCCTCTGATACCGTCCGTCCCGAAATATTTGCGCGCCATTTTGGTTCCTGCCGTTCTGCGGTTCACGTTGCGAATTTCCACGCTGCTAAGCCTCTCCCTTGCATAGGGAGCGACGGGCTGGCAAGACCCGATCCTATGTCAAACGCTACCCGTATTCTTATCGCCCTTGTTATTGGCCTTGCCCTCGGCATTTTCTTGACCGCGCAGTTACCTGCCGCTGGCGAAAAACTGGCTTTGATCCTCGATATTGTGGGAACATTATGGCTCAACGGCCTGCGCATGACTGTCGTTCCGTTGGTGGTCGCATTGGTTATCACTGGAATAGTCAAAAGCGCAGAGGCTGCACGGGCCGGACCAATGGCAGCACGCACCATCAGCTGGATAGTCGTGATGATGTTCATGTCGGCTGCATTGGGCGCACTGTTGACCCCAATGGTGCTATCGCTTTGGCCCATGCCACAAGAAAGTGCGGCCGCTCTTCGGTCGGCACTGACAACGGCGCCAGCGGTGGCCGAACAGCCAAGTTTGCGTGATTTCGTCGTTGCGTTGGTGCCAACCAATCCGATTTCGGCGGCCGCAAGTGACTCCATCTTGCCACTTCTGATTTTCACGCTCGTCTTTGCCTTTGCCGTCACGCGCCTTGCGCAAGAGCCACGGGCGCACATGGCAGGGTTTTTCAGCGCGCTTGCCGACGCCATGATCCTCGTCATCGAATGGGTTCTAAAGCTCGCGCCTATCGGTGTGTTTGCTTTGGCATTTGTCGTTGGCGCGCGATCCGGATTGGCCGCGTTGGGCGCCGTTGCGCATTATATCGTCACCGTATCCATCGTCGGCATCATCGTTGGCGCGTTTGCTTATCCAATTGCAGTTTTTGCCGGCAAAGTTCGCTTCGGCGATTTTGCCCGTCAGATTGCCCCGGTTCAAGCCTTTGCCGTTTCGACACAATCATCGTTGGCCAGCCTTCCGTTGATGTTGAAGAAGTCAGAAGCGTTGGGCGTTCGTGAGCCCACTGCCGGACTTGTGCTGCCCATGGCCGTGGCATTGTTGCGTGCCACGGGCCCTGCCATGAACCTTGCCGTCGCGCTTTATGTTGCAAACTGGTTTGGCATAAAGCTTGACGCGTTCGATTATGGTGCCGCAATTTTCATCGCTGCGCTGACCTCTATGGGCGCGGTAAGCCTTCCCGGAACGGTAAGCTTTGTGACCTCAATCGCGCCAATCTGTATTGCGCTTGGCATTCCCGTGGAACCACTCGCCTTGTTAATTGCGGTCGAAACGCTGCCGGATATTTTCCGGACAACGGGCAATGTGCAAATGGACGTTGCGCTCGCTACCGTCATTGAAGCCCCCGAAAAGGAAAACGCCCATGCAATATCGTGAACTTGGCCACGGCCTGAAAGTCTCCGCACTTGGCGTCGGTTGTATGCCGATGATCAACGGTGGCAACATCACTTATGGAGAAGATGCTGATCTAGGAGAGGCGATCAAAACCATCCATCGCGCGATCGACATGGGCGTTACCTTTTTCGACACGGCACAGATTTATGGACCGTTCCAGAATGAAGAACTGGTTGGTGAGGCTATCAAAGGCAAACGCGACGGGCTGGTTATCGCAAGCAAATTCGGTTTCAAATTCGACGGCGGAAATATCGTCGGCGTGGATGGCTCGCCAGCCAACGCAAAATCAGCCGTCGAAGGCACGTTGAAGCGCTTGGGCATCGACTGCCTGGATCTCTATTACCAACACCGCGTCGACCCATCTGTGCCCATCGAAGAGACTGTCGGTGCAATGGCGGATTTAATCACCGAAGGCAAAATCAAACATATCGGGCTTTCCGAAGCAGGACCAGAAACGCTCCGCCGTGCAGCGGCAGTTGCGCCAATCTCTGCCCTGCAAAGCGAATATTCGCTTTGGGAACGCGATATCGAAGACGAAATCCTGCCAACATGCCGCGAACTTGGCATAGGCTTTGTGCCTTATTCGCCGCTTGGTCGCGGCTTCCTGACAGGATCGTTCCGTAGCCTTGACGAGCTGCCCGATAATGATTGGCGGCAGCAAGACCCGCGGTTTCAGGGCGATAACTTTGCCGCGAACCTTGCTATTGTCGATGTCGTGGGTGAAATTGCCGCCAAGCACCATGCGTCACATGCGCAAATCGCACTGGCTTGGATATTGGCGCAAGGCACCGACATTGTGCCGATCCCCGGCTTTAAGCGCCGCGTGACAATGGAGGATAGCGCACGCGCGGTTGACGTTACGCTGGATGCAGACGACCTCGCTAAACTCGATTTAGCTGCCCCGCGTGGCGGGACAGCAGGTCCGCGTTATGGCGAACGTGGTATGCGGATGGTTCGGCTTTAAAGGCTGAACCATCTAAATAGGCCAGCGCCAGCGACATTCCAATATGGGTGCGCCCAAGTTGCGGCGGCCCAGAGGATTATGCCAGCTATCCACGGACCGAAACCGACCTGAAACAAGGCAACGGGATGGATAGCGAAATGGGTTCTGCGTAGCCACCCGTCCCATTCCACGCCCATAAGTTTGCGTTTCTTGATCTCCTGCGCCTTGGAACCCACCAGCGCGAGGAAAACGAGGCTTCCGGCAAAAATGAAATTGTCGGTCCGCGGCGCGACTAAAATATGCGCAATGCCCCACAGTGCGAATCCCCACATCATCGGGTGACGGGTTGCCTTAAAAACGCCAAAGGGTGTTTGCCCCGCCATAGCGTCGGGCACACCCGGCAATGACGGATTGCGAATGAACGATCCGGAAAAAAGGACAGCGGCGACTAAAGTCAGCGAGCTTGCAACTATCCAAGCGGCGTCACTCGCTGGCCACAGCACATCACCTTTTGCTACTCGCCCTAATTCAAAAAGCATCCAGCCAAATGTAGCGAACGAGACGAGCGAATAAATCCCCAGAAACCCGTTTGCACCGAATCTCCTGACCATATCCGCGCGCCAAGGATGCGACATGAAAAAATGGCTACCGACAAACAATATGCAAGCAGCAGCCAATAACAAATAATCGCTCATAACCTGTGCTCCCGCCGCCGGATGTGTTCCCTCAATAGTAGTTCATTGCCTCAACGATCATATGCCTTTGGCAAATCACCCTCTGTTGGCCTTGCATAGCGGTCACGCAGTCGATTTTGCCGGTTGCCCAGCGGTTGTTCGACGCCGTCGATGATCACTGTGGTCGCTGCAGTCGACAGCTCAAGCGGATCGCCATCCCAAACAACGACGTCTGCGGCTTTACCGGCCTTGAGGCTACCCAAACGGTCACCAACACCCATGATATCGGCAGGAACCGAGCTAATCGCAGCAAATGCCTCATCCCATGTCAGGCCAGTCGCACCGGGTACGCGTTCAAGGCTAACGATGTTGCCTGCATATTGCGTCGTGTAACGCAGCTGGTGCGAATCGCGATCGTTGATCATACCAATGGCAACCTGCACACCGGCATCTTTCATGCGACCGATATTGCTCTGCGTGGCCCCCAGCATTTCAAAAGTTGCTGGCAAGTCGTTCAACGCCGACGCGATAACGGGAATACCCGCTTGTGCCAGTTGCGGTGCGACCCGCCATCCTTCGCTGACGCCAACAAATACCATTTTGATCGATGGGAAGTCGCGTTTCAACTCAATGAGCCGAAGCATATCATTTGCGCCTTCGACATGGATCAAAAGACGCGTTTCGCCGCGAAGTACCGATAACAATGCCTTGGCGTCTTCGGCCTTTAGCAAGTCATCATCAAAGGTACCACGCCCTGCGGCGTAATCCTGCGCTTCGCGCAACATAGCGCGGAAATGCAGATGCGTTCCAGCGCGGCTTCCGCCAACGGCATCCGCACCGTCCTCACCAAATTCAGCAAACTGAAATGCGCGTGCCTTGGTAACCGGGTTACTGTCGGCTCCTAAATCCGCAATGGCGCCCTGCCCTGCAAAAATAGAAGCAGCGCCTTCAGGCGCGACAACTGCGCGCGTTACGCCGGCAGAACGGTTAACCGCAAATGGCGACCGAAACGGATCAATTGCAGGCGCAACGTCGATCGCGGCCGAAAAACCGCTTCGACCGCCACTCTTGTCGTTCGTGCCGTTAACGGCATCTACTTCAGCGAGGCCCAAACGGGTGAAGCCAGCGAAAACACCCGGCGTTACCCATTTGCCTGATGCGTCGATGCGACGTGCGCCCGACGGGACCGAAACACCGGCACCAGCAGCAACGACAACGCCATCACGCACAACCACAGTACCGCCTTCAATAGGTGCACTACCATCGCCAATGACGACGCGGCCACCGGTAATGGCTATGGTTTCAGCCGAAACGGGCATTGCAAAAGCCGCAAGCGCAGCGGCAGCATAGAGGAAATGCCTCATTTTACATCTCCTTCACCGGGTTGGCCAAGCTCAAAGTCGCTCACCGGACGTATTTTCGGGTTGCTGGCATCAAACATCAACGCGCCATCAATCCATACCTTGTCAGGACGTGTGTATACGCTGAGCGGATTGCCATTCCACAGCACCAGATCGGCCATTTTACCGGGCTTCAAGCTGCCCGTCTTGTCAGATATGCCCAGCGCCTTGGCGGGGTTATATGTCAGCCATTTAATGACTTCAGCATCGCTGATATTGATGCCCATTCTGCGACCATCGGCCTGCGCCTTAGCCGCCTCTTGGTTCAGACGCTGGATCTGGTTTTCATCATCAGAGTGAATGATCACGCACGCGCCAGCGTTCTGCAAAATTGCAGCATTTTCGGGGATAGCGTCATAGGCTTCCATCTTGAAGCCCCACCAATCGGCCCAAACGGCGGAACACACACCATTGTCACGCAATAAGTCAGCGATTTTGTAGCTTTCAACCGCGTGGTGGAATGTGGAGATCTTGTAGCCAAATTCCTTCGCCATATCGAGAACGAGCGCCATTTCGTCGGCGCGATAGCAATGGTTCTGGATCGAGATGTCGCCATCCAAAACGCCCGCAAGCGTTTCAAGGCCGAGATCGCGGGTATATTCCTTACCGCTGTCGCGCTTTTTCTTGTAATCCTGCGCTTTAATCCACGTCTGACGGTTGACGGCGATGTTGCCCATGCGGGTTGAAGGCATACGCCCCTTGCTGCCATAAACCCGCTTAGGATTTTCGCCGCAGGCCATTTTCAAGCCGTACGGCGCGCCCGGGAACTTCATGCCCTGCACCGTACGCGCATAAACATTCTTTAAGACAACGGAGCGGCCACCCATCAGGTTAGCTGAGCCGGGCAAAATCTGAAGCGCGGTTATGCCACCATTGGTGAGCGCGCGGCTGAAGCCTGGATCCTGCGGCCATACGCTGTGCTCCGCCCAAACTTCGGGGGTGGTCGGCGATGTCGCTTCGTTACCATCGCTATGGGCCTCCACCGATGGCGTAGGATAATCCCCGAGATGTGAATGGATATCGATGATGCCTGGCGTCACAAACTTGCCTGCACCGTCCACAACCGCCGTACCCGAAGGTATAACAGTGTCCGGCCCACCGACGCTGCTAATCTTGCCGCCCGAAATGAAGACGACTCCATTTTCGATTTTGCCACCTTCGCCATCGTAAATGGTGACATTACGGATGGCGGTAGCAACGCCGGGATATGCCTTATATGTCGACGGGAACGGCACCGGTGCCTTTTCCAACGGCTTTGCAACAGGTGCCGCAGAAACCGTCTTTGGACCTTCTGCGTTTGAACAGGCCATAAGAGCCAGCGGCAGCACAAGATATGCGCTGCGCAATGCATTAAACTTTGCCATCACTTAACTCCAGTTTGTGGCGCGAATGCCAGCGGCAGCAGCTTCGCCTGCTTCTGCTTAACCTTCAAGATGTCCGTCATCACGCAGCGTGTCGAGGTGCATCAGTTTCTTGATAAGCGGTGAAATCACCACAACCGCAACACCTACGCCAATCGCGATCCAGCCGATTTGGCTGTACACGGCCATGACGACTTCGCGGCCAGCGCCTTCACCGGAGGCAGCTTCCGAACCCGTTGCAGAGGCGATGAGGCCCGCTGCGAAGTTACCGGTCGCTGATGCAAAGAACCATGTGCCCATGATCAACGAAGCAAGATGTGCAGGCGCGAGGCGGTTCATAGCACTGAGCCCGACAGGTGACAGGCACAATTCGCCGGTCGTGTGGAACAGGTAGATCAGGAAAATGAACAACACCGGAACCATGCTGTCCGCGCCTGCGGCAGCAGAACCTGCGACCAGAACCAAGAAACCAATTCCGAGTTGTACAATGCCCAAACCGAACTTCGCCGGTGCAGAAGGTTCAAGTCCCTTGCGACCAAGCGCCGTCCAAAGCCACGCAAACAGCGGCGCAAGCAGGACGATGTAAATGGCGTTCAACGACTGGAACACCGATGCGGGAACACCAGCACGATCGACATGACGGTCCGTAAACAGATTAAGCGACGATCCAGCTTGTTCAAACAAGGCCCAGAACAGGATCGAACCAATGATCAGGAACATCGCCGCGAAAATGCGGTCACGGTCGTGAGGTTCAAGCTTACGAACAGCGGTCCACAAAACATAGGCAACCAGAGTGGCCCCGGCGATGCCGAGCAATGAACCAACAACAGCCTGATTTTGCACCAGCCACCAGCAAATGACCACAGCCACCAAGCCTACGACATATAACAGCCATTCAAACTTAATGCCCATTACAGGCTTAGCCAAAGCTTCTGGATTTGAAGATTCACCACGGCCAAGCAACAAAGGCTTGAAGATGATAAAGACAACAAGGCCAAGAAGCATGCCAACGCCAGCTGCGCCGAAACCATATGACCAGCCGTAGGTTTCACCCAAATAGCCACACATCAGTGAACCAAGCGCGGCACCCAAGTTAATGCCCATATAGAAAATCGTATACGCACCGTCACGACGCACGTCGGTGCGTGGGTAGAGTTGCCCTACAATCACGGAAATATTGGCCTTCAGAAAGCCAGATCCCACGATAATGAACGCCAAAGCGAGCCAGAAGATATTCAGCGAAGCAGCATCCTGCCCGCCAGCACCTTCAAAGCCCATGAGCAGATGCCCAAAGGTCAACAATATAGCGCCGTAGGTTACCGCTTTTCTTTGCCCGAGCCACTTGTCTGCCAAATAGCCGCCCAGCACTGGCGTAATATATACCAAAGCCGTGTAAGCGCCGTAAATGACACCTGATTTTTCATCTGAAAACAGCCAATGCTTTGTCAGATAAAAAATCAGCAGCGCGCGCATTCCGTAATAGGAAAAGCGCTCCCACATTTCGGCAAAGAATAAAACAAAAAGACCTTTGGGATGGCCAAGGAATGTCCCTGCTGCATCTCCATCTTGCGCGTATGATGTCGCCATCGAGCGAAACCCCTCATTTCTGTTATGTTTGATGTTCCATTGAAAGGAACGATTGGCCGCGAACCTACCGAAAAAATTGCGCGTGTGAAGAATTTAATTGCGGATACCGCCAAAATTCGTCGAAGGGAGTGGAATGTTCAACGACCTCTCCACTTTAACCCGTTATCTCGAAACACGCCGGTCTGGTAAACCACGCGATATGGTGGAGCCCGGCCCCGACCAAGCCACGCTTAATCGCATATTACACACCGCCATGCGCACCCCCGATCATGGCAAGCTATTTCCGTGGCGATTTGTCGAGATCACCGACCGGAGCGCCTTTGCTGAACTCCTCACAGATGCATTCACCGCAGCCAATCCCGACGCGCGGCCTGCACAAATTGACGCAGCGGTATCACCATCGCGCATGGCCCCAACGCTTGTCCTTTTGATATATGCGCCCCAGCCAAGCGCAAAAATTCCTTTGTGGGAACAGCAACTCAGCGTTGGTGCCGTCGGCATGAACCTGCTGCACGCTGCGCACGCATATGGTTTTGTCGGAAGCTGGATCACCGGATGGGCGACGTACGACGACAGCGTGCGCCACGCCATTTGTACCGGCGACGAACAAATTGCCGGGCTATTTTTCATGGGTTTTCCGGCCCTGCTTCTTGAAGAGCGGCCACGCCCCGACCCGACACATATCATTCGCCAATGGCCGTAAAATAGCTGCCTTGACGCGACCTACTGTATTATGGCAGTAAGCACGTGATGAAGAATGACGTAAAACCCGTATATCTGAAATTGCGCGATGTGATTGCCGCCGCCATTTTGGACGGTGCCTATAAGGAAGGCGACATGTTGCCTTCGGTTCGCGCATTTGCTGCTGATCAAGGCGCGAACCCGTTGACGGTCGCTAAAGCCTATCAGCTATTTCAGGACAGCGGGCTCGTGGACGTTAAGCGTGGCGTCGGTTTGTTCGTTGCAACTGGCGCGATTTCCAAGCTTCGCAGTTTCGAGCGCGACAATTTCATGCACAATATTTGGCCTGACGTAAAAGCCCAAATGCAGCGTGCCGGTATCGATCCAGCCGAATTACTGGCGCTTAGCTGATTTTTTAAATGCAGCTTTTGCCTTAATCAGATCCCATCACAAATGCAGATCATATTGCTTTAACAGATCGTACAGCGTCGGTCGGCTAATCCCGAGTAACTTCGCTGCGCTGGAAATGTTGCCCTCTGTCCGCGCTACAGCCCTTTTAATTGCCTTGCGGTCAGATGCCTCGCGCGCGGCCTTCAAGTTGAGCAACAGATCGTCCTCATCCCCGTCGCTAAAGTCGAGGTCATCCGCCGTGACAAACTTTCCCTGTGCCATGATAACAGCGCGCTTAATGCGGTTTTCAAGTTCGCGGACATTTCCCGGCCACTTCCATGCATCAATCGCCGTCAATGCGCTGGTCGACATGCCTTTAATCGTCGGGTTCATCTCGCGTGCAAATTTGCTTACGAAATGCTTGGCTAACAAAATTGCGTCCCCCGTGCGCGCGGCAAGCGGCGGAATGTTGACGGTGACTTCCGCCAATCTGTAAAACAAATCATCGCGGAATGTTTGATCCGAAATCATCTTACTGAGATTACGATGTGTGGCGCAGACCACGCGGACATCCACGTTAATGGCTTTGCGTCCTCCGATACGCTCAATATTGCGTTCCTGTAAAAAACGGAGCAGTTTTACCTGCAGTGCTAAAGGCATGTCGCCCACTTCATCCAAGAAGAGCGTTCCACCATTTGCCAGTTCAATCTTGCCCTCGGTCGTTTTAACAGCCCCGGTAAACGCGCCTTTTTCATGGCCGAACAATTCGGATTCCAACAAATTTTCAGGTATAGCGCCGCAATTGATGGCGACGAATGGCTTATCGCGCCGACCGCTGGCATTGTGCAGACCGCGCGCCAGCAGTTCCTTTCCCGTGCCGCTGGCACCCACCAGCAAAACCGAAATATCAGCTGGTGCTATCCGCTCGACCGTGCGTGCAACCTTCACCATCTCCGGCGATGCAGTGAGTATTGTTCCCAGCAACAACGCACCGTCGCTATCGGGTTGCTGCAACAATGCGTTCTGCACCTCCAGTTCACGCACATGAAATGCCCGCCGAACGATAAGGTGAAGCTCCTCAATATCCACGGGCTTATGATAAAAATCCCAAGCACCGGCCGAAATGGCACGCAGCGCGCTTTCGCGTGCGCCATGTCCTGAAGCGACAATGATTTTTGTATCAGGCTTCAGTTTCAACATTTCGTCGAGGACGGCAAAGCCTTCTGTAACGCCATCGGGATCAGGCGGCAGTCCAAGGTCTAGCGTGACGACGTCAGGCTCTTCCGCACGCAGTAAGGTCAGCGCCTCTTCGCGATTGGACGCGCAAAAGACTTCGAAACCTTCATACGACCATTTGAGTTGCTTCTGAAGACCGAGGTCATCTTCCACAATGAGTAGCTTTTGCCGATGTTCGGTCATTTATGCCGCTTCCTGATGTGATACGCTGTCGCTATACGCGATGGCCGAGGGTAGCAGCAGCGTGAATACTGTGCCCTTGCCCGGTCTGCTGTCGACGCGCAGATTGCCGCCCATGGACAACGCCAAGGCCCGGGCTTCGTATGCGCCAATGCCAAAGCCACTTTGTTTTGTGGACTCAAACGGTTTGAACAGCTGACCAGCAATGAAGCTTTCGGACATCCCTATGCCTGTGTCGATTATGTTCACCGCCACTTGGTTGCCCTGCGATCTGCAGGTTATTTTTACAGGTGCGCCGTCGTGTGTCGCCTCAATCGCGTTTTGCACGAGATGGCCGATGATTGTTTCAACACGCGATGGATCGGCGAGCGCGAACAACCCGGGCCCAAGTTGCGCCTCGACCGGATAAAGAAGCCTGCTGCTATGGACCGCATTCATAACAGCTTCGCCAATATCTATGGCGGTGGGCGGATTATGTTTGGTCTTGTTATGCTGGGACAGTCGCGCCAGCAACTCATTCATCTTGTCGACAGACGATCGCAAGGTGTCGACCATGTCCGCCTGAAACTCCGGCTTATCCGCATGCTTCTCGGCATTGCGCGCCAATATGCTTAACTGGCTCACCAGATTTTTGATGTCGTGCATGACAAATGCAAAGCGTCGGTTGAATTGTTCAAATTGACGATTTTCCGCAAGCGCTTGCTGGCTTACAGCCTCAGCCAGATAGCTTGCCAACTGCCGTCCCACAACGCGCAGCATATCCAAATCTTCCCAGTCAAGCGCACGTGGAAGGCGTGGCCGGGATAAAACAGCAAGGCCCGCAAGCTTTCCGAAATGCACTATAGGGACGACCGCCCATGCCCGATCTTCATCATATAGCCATTGCGGCACGGCCCTCGGATCGCAGCGGTCGTCCTTTCCCGCCCGCATATCATCCATTGCCAAGATATACCCGGTCGATTCAAAATACGGCATCGTCTGAGACGTTACACAGTTTGCGGGGATCTGCGCCGTTGACCAGTTCCATCGTGCTTGCAGTGTGAGCCGCCCTTCGTCGTTGGGCACAAATATGAGCCCGCCCGGGCTGTCAAAAATATCGGCAAGCGATTTGACGACTCGTTCATAAAATGGCGCTGCATCGTGCGACGGGAAACCAATGGTGTCGGCAAAGCGCATCCATTCCGACCGATAATCATAACGGTGCTGGAAAAAATTTTTGACGATAATGACGTTCAGCCATGCCTTGAAGCGGCCCGAGGGCAGAATCAGCAGCGCCGAAATCGACATGCCAAATATCAAGGTTAATTGGGCAAGGCCGGCATATGTACCGCCAATCATTTCGATCGCTGACGCAAGGACAACCATCGCTATCAGATATGCACCGATGGCGAGCAAAGATGCAGACTGAAAAGCGACCGTGCGCGAAAGTTGAAGCCGCCAGTCACTATTACGCCGCGTCGCCATCACGAAAATCGGGGCCAATAACGCTGTTGCAAGACCGCGCGTCGACACAAGCTCCGCCGAGATTTCGGATGTCAAATAGCTGATCGTGTATAGATTGAGATCAAAGGTCCAAATCGCGGCCAAAGCAGCCATAGGTAAGCTAAGGCCCGAACGCGTGCCGGGTGAAGATACCGAATACAGGTTGTGGACCAAGACAAGCGCACCTGCCCCGAAAATCATACGCATCAATATGGCCGATTGCATCGCATAAGCGGACCCTTTGGAGCCCATAACGAGACCCGAGGCCAGAACATCAAGAATCGGCTGCGAGATCAAAACAAATGCAAGCGCCGCATATATCATGTTGATTGTGCGTGGTTGCTGCTGACCGTCGCTACTGCGCAGCAGATAGAACATGAAACCAAGCCACGCCAGATTGCGCGCGGTTTCCGACAGTTGCGCCGGTAGACTGAATGGCGCGACGAACGTTGCCACATATGCCCACATAGCGGTCAGCGCCATTGCGCATATCAATTGCGCTTGGGCACGGTTTTTGCCTGAATATTGGTGGATCAACCAAATCGCCAGCGCAGTGTACGCAAAGCCCGCTATCAAATGACCCCACAATGATAGCGATGAAAGCAGCGCATTCATTTATCTTGCACCATCGGGCCAGAAAACGACGCGGACCGTCTGCAGCAGGATTAGTAAATCCAGAAACGGTGTGTAGTTTTTGGCGTAATAAAGGTCATATTCCAGCTTGTGCCGCGAATCCTCAATTGAAGCACCATAGGGATAATTGACTTGCGCCCACCCGGTAATGCCGGGTTTAACCATATGGCGTTCTGCATAATAAGAGAGTTGCTGTTCCAAATCAGCTACAAATTCCGGGCGTTCCGGCCTTGGACCGACAAAGCTCATTTCGCCCTTGAGGACGTTCCATGTTTGTGGAAGCTCATCAATGCGGAATTCGCGGATAAATTTGCCGATCACAGTAACGCGCGAGTCATCCTTTTGTGCCCATACCGCCTGACCCGATGCTTCCGCATCACTTCGCATGGAACGCAACTTCAGCACTTGATAGTGTTGTCCGAATAGCCCGACACGAACCTGCCGGTAGAACGCCGGACCTTTGCTTTCCATTTTGATGAGCAGCGCAAACAACAAAATGATTGGTGCTGTAAAAAACAGCAGTAGCAAACTCGCGGTGATATCAAACAAGCGTTTGGCGATACCCGACAGCCGACGCCCTGATGAAAAACCGTCGGAAAAAATCAACCAGCTTGGGTTAACGCTATCGAGGTCGACGCGCCCAGTTTCGCGTTCCAAAAAGGTAGAAATATCGTTGACATGTACGCCCGTTGTTTTGATCCGCAAGAGATCATCCAGCGGCATTGCATTGCGTCTTTCTTCCAGAGCCAGCACAACTTCGCTTGCTCCCAGCTTCTCGACATACTCTGCAAGATTACAAATCGCGCTTCGGTTTATGGCTTCAGGAATAACGCGCTTCGCTTCATCCATCGCAATGAAACCGACCACGGCAAAGCCCGCGCCAGGCTTTGCTTCCAACTCCTTGATCCGTTGCGCACGAGCGCCCGCGCCGAGCACCAACAGGCGCCGCTTGAAGCTTTGGCCGCCAACGAGACTGCTCAAGATCGCGCGACTGGTCGCAAGGAAGAGGAAAGCAAGGATCATCGCATATAGCGAATTAGAGCGCCATAATGTCGCTCCGGGTAACACGAAAGCCATGACAGATTGGAAGATAACACCAAGCGACACAGCAACCAGCAAGCGCACGACGGCAAAGCGCAATGACTGGAGCGCATCCAGCCCGTAAACCCCCACGGCCATTGCCGCGACGTGGACCGATAAAGCAAATACAACCAGCTGCCCGAACCGGTTTCCGATATGGTCGACTTGCATCCCGATCTGATGCGCGCGAATAACCCATGCGGTTTCTGCGGCGGCGACGAGAAGACATAAGTCGATAAGCGCCAGAAAAAGCACCGCATAGGGTATGTAGTGCTTGAAAAGCCGTATCATCGCGCCGCGTCCATGTCGGCTTCGCTAACGGGTAATGGTAAAGTGTCGATTAATTTTACAGTCTACAGTCAAGTCAGCTCAAATGCTTTGCATGAAAATAAACAGAAACATGGCAATGATAACGAGATTATGACCTTGCCGCTCGGCACGAGCCAGATAGTGTGCAATTTTGCTTAAGACTGACCCACGCATTATTCGGCCCGCGCTGATATAATTAAGCCGTCCGGTCAAATACGAATGGCGACATACCGCGTTCGCGCTCATTAAAAACAAGCACGCGCCCTGCGGGCGGCGCGCTTCGCTGCGAACATTCGGGTCGCGTGCACGCGGGGCATCCCAAACCGATCGGCGTCGCTACCGCGTTGCCTAAGTCCCAACCGCGTGCTGCGGCCAGAGGTGCCGCGAGCTTGGCATCAATCCCCAAACAAATGGCAAATTCAGCCTCAACGCCGCCACTCACAGCCGTTTGCGGGTGAACGGTGCGCGACAGGGTGAACCAGCGGCTGCCGTCCTCCAGCTCAACCAGATGCGGCATTAGCGTGCCCGGTCGTGCAAAGACGTTGTGCACATGCCACAAGGGGCACCGACGGTCCGTTTCCACCAACGGTGATGCGCTCGCCCCTGCATAACGCTTACTGCTTTGCCCTGCCCGATCAATCCGCAACATGAAAAATGGCAATCCGCGTTGCCCAACCCGCTGCAAGGTCGTTAGGCGATGGGCGACTTGCTCAAAACCAGCCCCAAACCGGCGTTGCAGCAAGATAAGATCATAGCCCGTTGCTTCGCAGGCACGAAGGAAACGTGCGTAAGGCATCATGACCGCCGCGGCGAAATAGCCGTGCAAATGGCGTCGGTAGAGACGCTCGCCTGCCCGTTCGGCGAAGGAGGCTCCAGCAACGAGCGCCTCAATCTCGGCTTTCGCCTCCAACATACCGAGTTGCAAGGCGGCGGCGAATGTGCGGCTTGCAGGATCCAATAGCTCCGACAGCTGCAATTGCCGCGCATGGAGGTCTAACCGGCGTAACCGGTCAGGCATTACGTCAAACGGCAATATCCGTATCGACAACTGATGCTTCACGCGCAGCCGTTCGGTAATAGCTCCATACAGGTCCGCATTGGTCAGACGCAGCTCATCCGCTAGGGTTTCAGATTGCGAGTCCAGGTCTGCAAAATGGTTGCGCCAGCGTTCTATTTCGCGCCGCGCCGATGCGATGGATTCAGGTTCAATGCTTGCGCCGCCTTGCAAGGTGCCCGCTGCGCCATGCGAACCGCCGGACAAGCGGTCAAACGCGCGGGCAAAAGCTTCGGCCGCGTCAGGGCTGGCGGCAATCCATTCTTCCACCTGTGTTCGGTCGACGGACAGATCGGCAAACATGGGATCGCTCAACCTGCGGCGAATGGCCTCAACGCCGCCGCCGGGGGTTGTCCCAGTCAGTGTGCGTGGATCGAAATCATATGACTGCGCGAGTTTCAGCAACAGCGTCGCCGTGAGCGGACGTTGGTTGCGCTCAATCAGGTTTAGGTATGACGCGGATATGGTGAGCGCATCGGCCATAGCCCCTTGTGTCAGTCCGTTTGCGCGACGGATTCTGCGGACGGCATGACCGGCAAATAGCTTTTGTTCACTCATGGCGACACCTTGTAATTTATATTACAGATTTACAATTAAGCCTTAGATTATCTGCACCATAACACAACAAATATTACAAAATTGACTCGTCCCTTGGCCATTTGAGCCGCATATCTGCAGTCATAAATCAGGTTACCGAAGGAATTGTAAATGTCGTACCAGTCGCTCATTGCTGAAAACAGCACGCACATTGCCGCGAACAAGGGCACTTGGGACTCGATTAGCGCGGAATCCGTGGCGCGCATGCAGTTGCAAAACCGTTTCCAGACTGGCCTCGACATTGCGCGCTACACCGCAAAAATTATGCGTGAAGACATGGCGGCATATGATGCTGACCCCGCACAATACACGCAGTCGCTCGGCTGCTGGCACGGATTCATTGCCCAGCAAAAGATGATTTCGATCAAGAAGCATTTTGGCACCACCAAAAAGCGGTATCTCTATCTGTCGGGTTGGATGATCGCGGCGCTGCGCAGCGAGTTCGGTCCATTGCCAGACCAATCGATGCACGAAAAGACAAGCGTCCCTGCCCTTATCGGCGAACTCTACACATTCTTGCGTCAGGCGGACAGCCGTGAGCTCAACCTTCTGTTCAAGGACCTTGATGACGCCCGTGCAGCTAACGATGCGGCCAAGGAAGCACAGGCGCTTGCCAAAATCGAAAACCATGAAACCCACGTCGTGCCGATCATCGCGGACATTGACGCAGGCTTTGGCAATGCCGAAGCAACCTATCTTCTGGCCAAAAAGATGATCGAATCGGGCGCATGCGCCCTGCAGATCGAAAATCAGGTTTCGGACGAAAAGCAATGTGGCCACCAAGATGGAAAGGTCACCGTCCCGCACGAAGATTTTCTGCAAAAAATTCGTGCCTGCCGTTATGCGTTTCTCGAACTGGGTGTTCCTGACGGCATCATCGTTGCGCGCACGGACTCCTTGGGTGCAGGCCTTACCAAGCAGATCGCTGTCTCGAAAGAAGCTGGCGACCTTGGCGACTTGTACAACAGCTTCCTCGATTGCGAAGAAATCGACCCGAGCACAGCGCAGAATGGCGATGTCATCCTGAACCGCAACGGGAAGCTTTTGAAGCCAAAGCGTTTGCCTTCGAACCTTTTCCAATTCCGTTCAGGAACAGGCGAAGACCGGTGCGTACTGGATTGCATCACATCGCTGCAGAACGGCGCGGACCTTATCTGGATCGAAACCGAAAAGCCGCACATTGAACAGATTGCCGGCATGGTAGACCGTATCCGCGAAGTCGTTCCCAACGCCAAATTGGCATATAACAACTCGCCAAGCTTCAACTGGACACTCAATTTCCGTCAGCAAGTGTTCGACGCTTGGGCCGCAGAAGGTAAGGACGTGTCGGCTTACGAACGCGCAAACCTGATGAGCGCATCATATGACGAGACCGAATTGGGCACACAGGCCGACATGTGGATCCAGAATTTCCAACGCGATTCTGCAAAGCGTGCGGGCATATTCCACCACCTGATCACCTTGCCAACATATCACACCGCCGCATTAAGCACGGACAATCTGGCGAAGGATTATTTCGGCGAGATGGGTATGCTTGGTTATGTTGCTGGCGTTCAGCGCAAGGAAATCCGCCAAGGTATCGCCTGTGTTAAGCACCAGAATATGTCGGGTTCCGACATTGGTGACGAGCATAAGGAATATTTCGCTGGCGAAGCCGCGCTTAAGGCCGGTGGTAAAGACAATACCATGAACCAGTTCAGCAACGCAGCGTAAGAAAGGTAGGGACATGAGCGAACCAGCCCGCGCCCGCGCCGTTTTGTCGACCGAGGACCTCACGCTTTTGAGGCAAGCCTTGGTCCACTATCTGGAAGTGATAAAGGATCAGCCGGATTCCATCAAATTTGCCCGCCTCTACCACCGTTTGGGGAGTGCAGGAGGCAAATAGGTACACATCTTTTTCGAGTTTTCCTGGGGAGGAAAACACCTAACCGCCGGCAGTAATGTCGGCGGTTTTTTCTTTTTGGGTCAACGCATCGTCGCTAATATCTTCTTAACGCCGTGCGTATATTCGCCCTGCAACCAAACAGGCAGATGCGCGTGGATAATATACTAAAAATGTTACTTGGGGTTCTGTCGGTAGCCGGGCTCATCGCCTTGGTCATTCCGCAGGGTAATCCCGTAGCGCCCCGCAAAGCCGCAGATGTCACGAACGCAGAAGTTAATGCGCCGCCGCCCGAACCAACAGCACCGCCACCCTCTCCGCCGCCTGTTCCATTCGATTCCGGGGTTTCTGTTGAATTTATAACAGGCGCGCCATCGATTGACGGCAGACCAATTCAAGCCGATTTCGGATTGCCATTTGGCGTATCCCCGCGATCAGAGAGAGAAAATCCGGACGCACCCCGAAAGAACAAAATTGGCTATACACCGCCGGTATTTGCGGTGCCGGGCGCAGCTGCCCTAGACGAGAGGGAGATGGCCACCAACGCACCCTTTGGCAGCGAACCCAGAAACCAAGATTTATTGGGCGGTCCATCCACCATCGACCGATAGGTTCGTTCCGGTAATCGCGCTGGCCTCGTCGCGGCACAGGAATACCGCCAAAGCCGCCAATTGTTCAACCTGAACAAATTTTTTCTGCGGCTGGTTGGCCAGCAACACATCGTTGATAACCTGTTCGCGCGTCAACCCGCGTGCCTTCATCGTGTCGGGAATTTGGTTTTCAACCAATGACGTCCACACATATCCCGGGCAGATATTGTTGACGGTTATGCCTTGCGTCGCGACCTCAAGCGCAACTGTTTTGCTAAAGCCTGCAAGGCCATGCTTTGCCGCGTTATACGCCGACTTAAACGGTGACGCGACAAGGCTGTGCATCGAACCGGTGTTGATGACCCTGCCCCACCCCTTTGCCTTCATCGCGGGCAAGGCCGCTTTCGTGGTATGGAATGCGGACGACAAGATGATCGACATGATTGCGTCCCATTTGTCTTCAGGGAATTCATCAACCGGCGCAACATGCTGGATACCCGCATTGTTTATCAAGATATCGGGCGATCCCAGTTTCTCACTACATTCAGCGACCATCGCCCTGATTTCATCTGGCTTCATCATATCCGCGCCGGAATGCAGTGCTTTGCCACCGCTTGCAGCGGCCAGTTCCGCCACATAGCCTTCAATGACATCCGCATCACCAAAACCGTTGATCATCACATTAGCGCCCTCTGCGGCCAGCGCACGCGCATACCCCAATCCAATGCCGGATGTTGAACCAGTGATAAGCGCCGTTTTGCCTTGGAGGAACATGGGAGATAGCCTTTGCATTAGGGATGGACTTTATTTGCGTTAAACATCGCTAAACGCAATGTTGGTGCAGGACAATATGGCAGAATGCCAAGACCAAATAGGTGCAATTATATAAAAGTCCTGTCATAAGTGCCGCATGCGTTTGAATGATTGTCATAATGTCGCCGATTTTCGCCGGATGGCGAAGTCGCGCCTGCCGTCGCCTATTTTCAACTATATCGACGGCGCAGCCGATGATGAGCGGACGAAAGGTCGCAATAGTTCGTCGTTTAACGACTGCGACCTTGTGCCCAATGTGCTCGCGGGCGTTTCTGATATCGACACAAAAGTGCGTGTCATGGGCAAAGACATTGCCATGCCGCTCATGCTATCGCCAACCGCGTTGCAACGTTTATTCCATTGGCAAGGTGAACGCGCCGTTGCCGCTGTGGCGCAGCAGTTTAACACTTGGTTCGGCATTTCATCGCTGGCCACGGTGAGCATTGAGGAAGTCGGCGAACGCATCAAGACGCCAAAACTATTTCAACTGTACATCCACAAAGACAAAGGCCTGAACGCGTCGATGATCGAACGCTGCAAAGCCGCGAAATTTGATGCCATCGCATTGACCGTCGATACGATCGTATCAGGCAATCGGGAACGCTGCCTGCGCAGCGGCTTCACCTCGCCACCACGCTTCACACCTGCATCGGTGCTGAGTTACGCGATCCATCCAGCATGGGCGCTGAACTATATGTTCCGGGAGAAATTCTCGCTTCCCAACCTGCAGACACATGTTGACGCGGGGACCGATGTCGCGGTGTCTGTGGCCGAATATTTCAATACCATGCTCGACACGTCGATGGACTGGAAAATGGCGGAGAAAGTCCGGTCCGACTGGGGCGGCGAATTCTGCTTAAAAGGTATCATGTCCGTTGATGATGCCAAGCGGGCCGTCGACATAGGCGCGACGGCGATCATGGTCTCCAACCACGGCGGGCGGCAATTGGACGGATCGCGGTCGCCATTTGACCAGATTTCCGAAATCGCCGACGCCGTTGGCGGTAAGATCGATATCATCTGCGACGGCGGCGTGCAGCGCGGCAGCCATGTATTGAAGGCGCTGGCAGCGGGCGCCACAGCATGCTCGGGCGGGCGGCTGTATCTGTACGCATTGGCCGCAGCGGGCCAACCGGGTGTTGAACGTATCGTTGGCAAATTGCGCGACGAAATTGAGCGTGACATGCGGTTGATGGGTGTCAAATCCGTCGCGCAGCTTAACCGCTCTATGTTGCGCTATCGCTAAGGCTTTTTGCGCTCCTGCAATATTCAGGAAAACAGCGTTAGGCGGTGCTCACCAAGAACCAGATTGCGACCGCAGCCAAAAGCACCGCAAATATACGGCGCACTTGGTTCCGGCGGTTGCCTACAGTCATCCATCCATGTGCTTGCGCCGCCAATACAACGATGACGAGGTGCACCGCTGTCGCAATCGCGACGTAGCTAGCGGACAGCAGCATGGTTTGCGGCACAATCGGCGCATTCGTTGCGATATAGGCGGGCAGGACCGTGACAAAAAACACCGCGGCCTTTGGGTTCAGTAAGTTTAGCAGCAAACCGTGGCGGAACCATGCCGCCATTGCCTTCGCGTCGATTTCACCGGTCGCAACTTCTTGCTCCCCCACCCATGTTTGCCATGCCAACCATAATAAATAGGCCACGCCTGCGTAGCGCAGCAAACTAAAGGCAAAAGGTGCGCGGGCCGCGAGCGCGGCAAGCCCGACTGCCGAAGCCAAAGCAAGGATCGCAAGGCCCGTTGCAATGCCAGCAACAGCGGCGAAACCCGACCGCTTCCCTTGCGTCGCGCTGGTCAATGCGAGCCATGCCATGTTCGGCCCCGGAGTCAGTTCAATCAGCATTGTGGTCATAAGAAAGGGAAGGAACAGCGCAGTGATCATCCGCAATTTATACACGCCTTCACCCGATAGTCGATTGCGCTTGGCATTACGCGTCAACACACCCATTTAGGGTTCATGACCAATTACTCTTTGCTTGACCTAGTTCCCGTTGTCGAAGGTGGCTCAGTGGCTGGCGCGCTCGCCAATGCCGCAGACCTTGCCGCCCACGCTGAAACTTTGGGCTTCAGCCGTTACTGGGTTGCCGAACATCATGGGATGCGCGGCATCGCCAGCGCGGCCACCAGCGTGGTCATCGGGTACATCGCTGCCGCAACCAAATCCATCCGCGTTGGCTCAGGCGGCATCATGCTGCCCAACCATGCGCCATTGGTCATTGCCGAACAATTTGGCACACTGGACGCGCTTTACCCCGGCAGGATCGCCCTTGGATTGGGCCGTGCGCCCGGCAGCGACCAACGCGTTGCCGCAGCGATCCGCCGGACATTGGACAGCGATCCGAACGCGTTCCCACGCGATGTGATGGAACTGCAAAGCTATTTCGCCGATGATGGCCAAACAGGCATCGTCGCAACACCCGGCGCGGGCGCAAATGTGCAACTCTACATATTGGGCAGCAGCCTCTACGGCGCGCAAGTGGCCGCTGCACTTGGCTTGCCTTTCGCCTTCGCCAGCCACTTTGCGCCGCAAATGCTGGATGAAGCCCTGCACATCTACCGCAGCCATTTCCGGCCAAGCGCTATATTGGACAAACCCTATGCGATGGCGGCATTCAACATCATCGCCGGCGAAACCGATGCGGAAGCGGAGTTTTTGGCGAGCTCACTAATGCAAAGCTTCGTCGCCTTACGCACAGGCAACCCGCGCCAAATGCCGCCACCGGTCGAAGGCTATGTGGCTTCACTGCCCCCGCAATTTACCTCGGCGTTGAACGACATATTATCCGCAAGCGCAATCGGCTCAGCTGACACCGTAAAGATAGGCGTCAAAGCGTTTTTGGCACGCACGCAAGTCGACGAAATCATCGTCGCCTGTTCGGTTTTCGATCATGGAAAACGAAAACGGAGCCTGGATATAACAGCCTCCGTTTTCGCGGAACTTAGTAAACGCGTGGCTTCGGCTTGATATACTCTGCCTCGTCGGTCAGCGTATAATCATGCACTGGGCGGTAGTCGATTTTCACCGCGCCGCCTGAACCGCCCCAACCTTCGAACCATGAAGCGGTGTGCTTCATCCAGTTTTCATCGTCGCGCTCTGGATAATCCTCATGCGCATGCGCGCCGCGGCTTTCCTTGCGATTGTTGGCGCTTTCGATGGTGCAGACGGCCTGCGCCATCAGATTGTCGAGCTCCAGCGTTTCGATGAGGTCGGTGTTCCAGATCATGCTGCGGTCGGTGACGTGCACGTCGGCAAGACGCTGATTGACTTTTTGCATCTCGGTAACGCCTTCGGCCAGCAATGCTGTGTCGCGGAACACCGCAGCGTGCTTTTGCATTGTCCGCTGCATTTGCAGACGGATGTCTGCGGTCGGCGAACCGCCCTTTGCTGCACGGAACTTGTCGACGCGGGTCAGCGCCAAATCGGCTGCATCCTTCGGCAGCGCCTTGTGCGGCCCACCGGGCGTCAACGACGATTTCAAATGCAAGCCAGTTGCGCGTCCGAATACGACCAAGTCGATCAACGAGTTTGACCCAAGCCGGTTCGCGCCATGCACCGAAACGCATGCTGCTTCGCCAACCGAATAAAGGCCCGGAACGATGACTTCGGGATCATCACCAACCTTGGTGACCACCTGACCATGATAATTGCACGGAATTCCGCCCATATTGTAGTGCACGGTTGGTGTCACGGGCAGCGGTTGGCGTGTCAGATCGACGCCGGCGAAAATCTTTCCGCTTTCGGTAATACCGGGCAAACGCTGCGCCAAAACCTTGGGATCGATATGGTCGAGATGCAGGTAGATATGGTCCTTATGCGGGCCGACACCGCGGCCTTCACGCATTTCAAGTGCCATCGAACGGCTGACAACGTCACGTGAAGCCAAATCCTTCGCGGACGGTGCATAACGCTCCATGAAGCGCTCACCTTCGCTGTTGGTCAGATATCCGCCCTCGCCGCGCGCGCCTTCTGTGATGAGAACGCCAGCGCCGTAAATGCCGGTCGGGTGGAATTGCACGAATTCCATATCCTGAAGCGGAAGCCCGGCGCGCAGCACCATGCCGCCACCGTCACCGGTGCAGGTATGCGCCGAAGTTGCGGAGAAATACGCACGGCCATATCCGCCCGTTGCCAGCACGACGGCGTGGCTCTTGAAACGGTGGATCGTGCCATCTTCCATGCACATGGCGATAACGCCGCGGCATTCGCCATTTTCCATAATCAGATCGAGCGCGAAATATTCGATGAAGAAATCCGCATCATATTTCAGGCTCTGTTGATACAGGCTGTGCAACATGGCGTGACCGGTCCGGTCGGCCGCCGCGGCCGTACGCTGAACGGGGGGGCCTTCGCCCATATTCTGCATGTGGCCGCCAAAGGGTCGCTGATAAATTGTGCCGTCGGCATTGCGGCTAAACGGAACGCCGGCATGCTCCAGCTCGTACACCGCAGCAGGCGCTTCACGCACCATATATTCGATCGCGTCTTGGTCACCCAACCAGTCCGACCCCTTGACGGTGTCGTACATATGCCAGGTCCAATGGTCCGGCGAGTTGTTGCCAAGCGACGCAGCAATGCCGCCCTGTGCCGCAACAGTATGCGAACGGGTGGGAAAAACCTTGGTGATACAGGCTGTTTTCAAACCGGCTTCAGCACTACCCATCGTGGCGCGCAAACCAGAGCCGCCGGCTCCGACAACAACCGTGTCATAGGTATGGTCGATAATCTTGTAAGCGTCTGACATCAGGCGGATGCTCCGGTAAATGCTAATTTTGCTACGACGAAAATGCCGAACACGGCGCTCGCGACGACATAGAAGTTGAGAAGCGCCATTGCGCCAAACTTCTTTCCTTCGTCATGCACATAATCTTCAATCAAAACCTGAAGACCAAGGCGCGCATGCGTAAAAATGTTGACGATCATCAATATCATCGGAACCGCAACGGTTGGCTGAGCCAGCCATTGCGCCAAAGTTGCTTGATCAAAATTGGGCATGAGAAGTAGCGAGACAACGAGCCACGTGGTCAGCAAGATATTGCCAATCGCGGTCAGGCGCTGTTTCAACCAATGTTCGCCGCCATGCTTTGCTGAACCCAGCCCACGCACGCGCCCGATATATGTTCTACTGTCCATCATCAAACTCCAAGAAAGCGCGATGCCACAAACAGGACAACGAATGCAGTTGCAAAAAAGGCTGCAACGAATGCAGCCGAAGCCCAGGTCCGGTTAGCCTTCAATTCGTAGCCAGCGCCAATATCCAAAACAAGGTGGCGAATGCCCGAGGCGAGATGCTGGAAAAAGCTGAAAGTCACAGCCAGGCCCAAAAGCCGGAAGAACCAGTTGATCGCCGTTTCAAAACCGGTTGCGCTTTCGCCGGCGGAGACAACATATTTTTGAAAGGTCGCATAGCTTTCCGCGCCACCGCCAATTGCGGACAACCACCAAAGCAAGGTGATCATACCAACCGTCGCGAGAATGAATCCTGTTGCCCGGTGGAAAATCGAAATCGCCATCTGCGGTGACCAACGATACACCTGCAAATGCGGTGATAACGGGCGGTTCGGGTTTTTCGCCATGATTTCAGCGTCCTTCATTTAAGCGCGGCCTTTATAATGCCTCGCTCTTTAATCGTTTAATGCCGAGGCGCAAGGCCTGCGCCGTCAGAATCGCGCATTCCGATGATGGATTTGTTCAATCACAAGTTTGCACAAAATCTGCGCCAGAGCATCGGAGGCGCTCCGGCAATAACCAGCTATTAACCAATGAATGCGTAAAGATGTAAAATAGAGCCGCATTGCGGAATACGGCGATATAGGAACGAAAAAATGGCAGAGAAACCCGATATTGAAGCATTGGACGTCCAGGCGATTATTGATGTGTTTACCGAAGACAAAAACTTTGCGCCTCGCTGCCGCAAAGTCGGTGGCTGTTGAAAGACCGGCTATATGACATCAGCAGCTATTATTGGGATTATTGGATCAGCATGGGCAAGTTTCCCGAAATGCAGGATTCCGAAAATGTAGAAAAAGCCCGGATCAAAACAGCGGCCTTTATTGAGAAGCGGCTTAGCGATATTGAAGGCGCTGAATGGTCAAAGTTTCTAACCCGTCAAATCACGGACTCGTGCAAGCGCGGTATTCCACTTTAGAATGTTAATGCAGCGTCGACCCGCGTCAACACGCTCACGCTAAGGTTGCTTGGCGAAGTATATGGCTTTGAACATGAAGATTATCAGGATCTGGCGTCGGCCGTTCTGACCGCGACCGGTCTGGAACTGTCCATCATGGCGATGTGCTATACGTCATATCACGCCAATCAGAACGTAACACGCCGCCGGAAACAATCGGCGCAGTTTGAATCCGACATTGGCATTGCTGCACATGAGCTTGCAGACCGCACAGCCGTATTGCGCCAACAAACGGCGAGCAGCTCGCAAATGGCGAACGGCATGCTGTCCAAGGCATCTGAAGTTGCTGCAGCGTCTGAACAATCTGCAGTCGCCATGCGCGAAGCTGCCCAGACTGCGGCAGGCCTCATCCGCGCTATTGAAGATGCACGGACAGAAGTGGAGACCGCCGCCGACGTCGCAAACCGCGCCGCCGCCGTGGCAACAAAAGGTGCGGTGGCAACCCATACGCTCTCCGAACAATCACAATCCATCGAGTCAATATTAGGCCTTATCCGCGACATCGCAGGGCAAACCAACTTGCTTGCGTTGAACGCCACAATCGAAGCCGCACGCGCAGGCGAT
This sequence comes from Sphingomonadaceae bacterium PASS1, assembly GCA_002255985.1. Classification (GTDB taxonomy): domain Bacteria; phylum Pseudomonadota; class Alphaproteobacteria; order Sphingomonadales; family Sphingomonadaceae; genus Sphingorhabdus_B. The sequence continues at coordinate 130,141 of NKIR01000006.1, read as the reverse complement.
GCGGGCCGCGGTTTCGCCGTGGTCGCGCAGGAAGTAAAAAGCCTCGCAAATCAAACAGCGCAGGCAACAGACGAAATTGCGCAGAAGATTTCATCCATTCAAAGTGCGACCAAGGCGTCCGTTGAGTCAAACGCATCCATCCGCGAAACCGTTGACGAAGTACGCATGTCTGCCGAACGCATCCGGCGGGCGATGGAGGACCAAGCACAAACGGTTACGATGATTACCGCGTCCGTCGATGAAACCGCGCTTGCCGCCGATTTAATGTCGAACACCATCTCCGCCATCCGCAGCGATACGGAAAATGTGGTGTCGGAAATCATGCAGCTTGAGGGCGGGTTTAGCGAAGTAAATGAGAAAATCTCATCGCTTCAAGCCAATGCTACGCGCTTTGTTGGAAACCTCATCCGATAACTTCGGTTGAAATTTTGTCGGCGCTGTGAAAAGCAACGCGGATGAAAACCCATATCCTTATCACCGGCGCATCACGCGGTATCGGCGCTGCCGCCGCCGCCAGCTTTGACCCCGCAACGACTTCCGTGCTGGCACTGTCCAGCAAGGATGGCGACCTAAACGATCCCACAACGCCACAACGGCTTTGGAACCATGCGCTTGATCGCCTGGATGGGCGTGTGGATGTGTTAATCAACAATGCCGGGGTATTTGAGCAAAACCCGATCTCGGCCTCGGACGAGCAATGGCTCGCCAATTGGAACCGGACCATGCAGATTAACCTGACCGCAAGTGCGGACTTGTGTCGCCGCGCTGTCCTGCATTGGCAGGAAACGAACGCGACTGGCAGAATCGTCAACATCGCCAGCCGCGCTGCGCATCGCGGGGATAGTCCAGCACATTGGCATTATGCGGCATCAAAGGCTGGCATGGTCGCCATGACCAAGACCATTGCCCGCGCATACGCTGCCCACAAAATCTATGCCTTTGCCATATGCCCCGGGTTTACGATGACCGGCATGGCGGAAGATTATCTCGCAAGCCGTGGCGGCGATAAGCTGCTCGCCGATATTCCGCTCGGCAAGGTCGCTGATCCCGAAGAAGTCGCGGCCATGGTGAAATTCTGTACACTTGATGCGCCGCCTTCGATGACAGGTGCGGTATTGGATATAAATGGCGCGAGCTATGTACGCTAAGCTTGGCGCCCTATTGGCATTAGCCCTGACGGCCTGTGCGCCGGTGCCAGCGGTCAAAACCATTAGCAGTGGAGCCACACTCGCGTCACAGTGCCAAGGCCGTGACGGCTGGAGCGACCCTGCCCCACCCGCGCACATATTCGCGAATGTGTATATGGTGGGCACATGTGGCATCGTGTCTTTGCTCGTCACGTCACCCAAAGGTCACATCCTCATCGACGGTGCGACGGCTGAAGCTGCGCCGTTCATTGCCGACAATATTCGCAAGCTTGGTTTCCAACCGACAGATGTGAAATATCTGATCAGCAGTCATGAACATTATGATCATGTCGGCGGACTTGCCGCGCTAAAGAGCATTACCGGTGCCCGCATGCTGGCACGGGCCGAAGCGCGCAAAAGTCTGGAGATGGGTATTTCGGACCCTACGGACCCGCAGTTGGAAATATTGCCGCCGTTTGCGGGCATAAAGGTTGACCAAATCATCAGCGACGGCGAAACCATCACCCTGGGCCCGATAAGAATGACCGCCATCGCCACGCCCGGCCACGCCCCGGGTGGAACCAGTTGGACGTGGAAATCATGTGAGGGGGCGACCAGTCATCAGTTTGTTTTCGCCGACAGCCTTGGCGCTGTGTCTGCTGATGCGTACCGATTTACCGACCACCCCGCCTATGTGGCGGTGTTAAGGGCGACCATGAAACGCGTTTCTGAGCTACAACCATGCGACATCCTGATTGCACCACACCCCGCACAATCGCGTTTCTTTGAACGCGTTTCGGGGAAGGAACCTCTGGCCGACCCGGCAGGCTGTGCAAATTATGCGAAAGCAGCCATGGAGCGGCTTGACGCCCGGTTAGCCAAAGAAGCAGCACAATGAACTGGAAGGTTACCCTGCCCTGCACCCGCAATGAGGCGGAAGCACTGCACAATGACGATGAGTGGATGGCGGCATTGGAACCCATGCCGACCATCGTTGCGGATGAAGTCGAAGCTTTCAACGACGAGAAATGGCGGCTTGAAGCCTATTTTAACGAGAAGCCAAACGCTCAGGTGATCTTTGCCATCCAAATCCGCTTGCCCAGTGCCGTGGACGCAAAGGCGGTGGTTGAAGAACTTCCCGATGCTGACTGGGTCGTCATGAGCCAACAAGGGCTTCAGCCGGTTCATGCTGGGCGCTTCTACGTCCACACAATGGCCAACAAGGGCACAGTGCCTTTCGGCGCAACCCCGTTCCAAATCGAGGCTAGCCGCGCCTTTGGCACAGGCGGACATGAAACGACCAGCGGCTGTCTTGATATGCTCGACAGAATGAAACGTGCCGGCAAACGCTTTGACCTTATTGCCGACATCGGAACCGGCACTGGCCTGCTGGCTTTTGCCGCGCATGTGTTGTGGCCGAAAGCATATTTGACGGCATCGGATATCGACCCGGTGAGCATTGATGTCACTGCGGCCAATGCAGTGGTCAACAATGTCCCTTGTGGCGTTGCGCAGGGTCAGCTGGCGCTGTGTGTGGCCGCAGGGACAGCGCACGACCTTATAACCGCCCGCGCACCTTATGACTTGGTCATCGCCAATATTTTGGCGGGCCCGTTAATCGAGCTGGCGCCGTCGCTATCGGCGATATTGCGCGAAGGTGGTTCGCTGATATTGGCTGGCTTGCTGAATACGCAGGCAGAAGCGGTCACGCGGGCATATCGCCTACACGGCTTTCGAGTGCAAAAACGCAAGGATATGGGTGATTGGCCATGCCTGTGGCTCGTCAAGCGCCGCAATTATGGCTGGCAACGTCCGCTGCGCGCGTCAGGCCGCACCAGTCAGCCGCCGGGTGATTTTGGAACCTGGTAACGACCAGCGTCCTTAAAATATGCCTGAGTGCCCTTGGTGATAAGCGCATCTTCGGCAATGATTTCGCCAACCAATATGTCGGGCGAGGATTCGAGCAGTTGATATAATGGCGCGAAATCGGTCTCGACAGTCACCTTAAGCAACTGTTCCATGCTGGAAACAACAAAATAGTTCTGCTGAAAATCATCAATCCGGTAATGGCTGCGCATCACGCGCATTAGGTCAAATGCGATCCGGTTGGGACTTGGGTCCTCCAGCGCAAAAATGCTCTCTGCATAGCTTGAGACGATCCCAGCGCCGTAAATCCGCAAGATGGTCAAGCGCGCCAAAGCCGAGCGAGCGCAATCCGCCCTTGCCATAAGCCACCATATAATCGGCAAATACGGGGTCGGCCAACATGGGCACATGCCCAAAAACATCATGGAAAATGTCTGGCTCTTGCAGATAATCCAGCTGCTCAGGCGTGCGGATGAAATTGCCAGCCGGAAAACGGCGATTGGCGAGATGGTCAAAAAACACGTCGTCGGGAACCAAGCCCGGCACTGCGACGATTTGCCAACCGGTGGCTGCCATCAACCGCGCGTTCAATTCGCGATAATCCGGAATGCCGGGACGCGTCAGCTTTAGAACGTCGATACCGCGCATAAATGCGTCCGCCGCGCGGCCCGGCAGCATCGCGGTTTGGCGCGCAAAAAGCCGGTCCCACATCGCATGTTCATCAGCGCCAAAGGCGTCCCAATTCAGGGGTACGGTCCAGTCGGCATTTGCGCCGGCAGGCGGCGCGTCATAAACGTGGCTCGAGCTATCCATGCAAATTGGTTACACTTGAAACTGCTTTGCATCAACTGCGTTGGCAGCGATCTCATGAGCTCAAAAGACCTTGCTAGCTCCGGCTAAGCCTCCGCCACGATGCGGGCCCATTCGGCCTCATCAATGACTGAAATGCCAAGCGCCGTGGCCTGCTTCAGCTTCGATCCTGCTCCGGGGCCCGCCACGACCAAGTCAGTCTTTGCACTCACCGATCCAGCAGACTTTGCGCCAAGTGCTTCCGCTTGGGCCTTCGCCTCATCCCGGCTCATGGTCTCAAGTTTCCCGGTGAATACGATGGTTTTTCCCGTCCACGCACTTTCGCGGACGTTTAAAACATAAGCTGGCGGCGCGATTTCGTTCAAAAGATCATTCCACACAGACCTATTATGCGGTTCGTGGAAAAAATCGCCAAGTGCGTCGGCAACTGCCCCGCCAACGCCGTCAATCGCGGTGATGTCCGCGGCGGCCGCCTCATCACCCTGCGCCAAACGCAGCCCGACGTTACCGACGTCTTGTACCGTCCCAAAAGCCTTAAACAAATCGCGCGCAGTAACTGCACCAATATGGCGAATGCCAAGCCCAAAGAGCAACTTGGCGCCATCGGGCGCGCGCTTCGCCTCAATCGCTGCCAACAGGTTATCCACAGACTTATCCTGCCACCCGTCGCGCGCTAAAATATCTTCACGGCGGGCCTTCAACCTAAAAATATCAGCGGGACTTTCGAGCCAACCCAGATCAAAAAACTCTTGAATGGTTTTCTCGCCAAGCCCCTCAATATCCAGCGCACCACGGCTAACAAAGTGGATAAGCCTTTGGACGCGCTGGGCGGGGCAAATCAGTCCGCCCGTGCAACGCACATCGACTTCGCCCTCTTCAGCAACGGCTTCCGAGCCGCATTCGGGGCATTGCGATGGAAACGCATAAGGCGCGCGTTCTGTGTCGCGCGTCAGGTTTTCGACGATCTGGGGAATGACGTCCCCTGCCCTTTGCACGACAATGCGATCCCCGGGGCGCACACCCAATCGGGCGATTTCATCGCGGTTGTGCAGGGTTACGTTGGAGACAACGACGCCGCCCACCGTCACTGGGGTCAGGCGACCCACGGGTGTTAACTTGCCCGTGCGTCCAACCTGAATATCGATTAGCTCAAGCGTTGTTTCGGCCTGTTCAGCGGGAAATTTATGCGCAATCGCCCAGCGCGGGGATTTTGCGACAAAGCCAAGCCGTTCCTGCCACTCAAGCCGGTCAACCTTGTAGACCACGCCGTCAATATCATAGGGCAAGTCCGCACGCTGACGTTCGATGCCCGCATAATGGGCCAGCGCATCATCGCTATGCGGCACGCGGACGAGCAATGGCGACACGGGCACACCCCACGCTGCAATGGCCGCCATGACACCGCTTTGCGTCTCGGCTGACAGGCCACTGACGTCGCCCCATCCATGCGCAAGGAAACGCAACGGCCGTGACGCGGTAACCTTGGCATCTTTCTGCCGCAATGACCCCGCCGCCGCATTGCGCGGGTTGGCGAACAGCTTCCCGTCCTTCGCCTTTTGCGCCTCGTTTATCGCCGCAAAGTCAGACTTGGCCATATAGACTTCGCCGCGTATCTCGAAGATATCGGGTACATCGCCGTGCAACCGCTGCGGAATGTCAGGGATATAGGCGACATTGGCGGTCACGTCCTCACCCACGCTGCCATCGCCGCGTGTTGCGGCCTGAATCAGCTGGCCCTTTTCGTAGCGCAATGACAACGAAAGGCCGTCAATCTTGTCCTCCGCCGTCAACGCAACATCCGCATCAGGGGCGAGGTTTAGAAAGCGCCGGACCCGCGCCACGAAATCATGCACATCTTGCGCCTCAAACGCGTTGTCGAGGCTCATCATGCGCTTAGCATGCGTGATTTTCTTCAGGCCTGAACCGTCCACAGTCGCGCCAACCCAATTATTGGGGCTGTCGGCGCGCACGAGATGCGGGAATGCGGCCTCCAATACATTATTGCGCCGCACCAACGCATCATATTCAGCGTCCGAGATTTCAGGCACGTCTTCGGCATGGTAGCGCTTGTTGTGATGCGCAATCTGCTTCGCCAACCGCATAAGCTCATTGGCAGCGTCTGCTTCTGTCACGCATCGGCTCCAACACACGGAAAGCTGTCCGGCATCACACAACCTCCAACAGGCGTTTTGCTTGCGCGCGCGCTTCATCCGTCACTTCTGCACCCGAAAGCATCCGGGCGATTTCTTGGCTGCGCGCGTCATTATCCAGCAAGACCACGCCCGTGCGCGTCACCGTCCCTTGGCTGGATTTGGCGATGAAGTAATGCGCTTTGCCTTTGGCCGCGACCTGCGGACTATGCGTTACCGCAAGCAGCTGCGTATGTTGGGCCAAGCGCGCAAGCCGCTCACCGATCGCAGCCGCCACCGCTCCGCCGACGCCGCGGTCGATTTCATCAAAGATGATCGTCGCTGCCCCGCCCTCTTCCGCCAACGCGACTTTCAGCGCGAGGATGAAACGGGACAGTTCGCCACCCGATGCAATTTTGGTCAGCGGCGCGAATGGTGCGCCGGGATTTGTCGAAATCAGAAACTCGACGCGGTCCATGCCCGATGCCGCCCAGCGGTCTTCAGGAAGCTGCTCGACAGATGTTTGGAACTGTGCGGCATCCAGCTTTAACGGCGCTAATTCCACCTTAACGGCGGCATCCAGCTTCGCTGCTGACGCACATCGCGTTTCCGACAGTGCCGCGGCGGACGTGACATAGGCCGCGTGCTTTGCAGCGACCTCAGCCTCCAACAAAGCGAGCCCCTCCCCACCTGCCTCAATCGACTGAAGCTGTGCGGTCAGACGCTCCTGCAGGGCAATGATGCCGTCCGGCGCGACATTGTGCTTACGGGCCAGCGCGCGCAATTCGAAAAGGCGCTCCTCAATTTCATCGAGACGTGCTGGCTCATATTCAATTGCCCGCGCAGCCGCATTCAACTTGTCCTCGGCTTCACTTGCCTCAATCACGGCACGATCAAGCGACGTCAATGCTTCCGCCAGCAACGGATGGGCATCCGCCAAGCGGTCAAGCTTGCGTGCCGCAGACCGGATCAGCGCAAGGCCGCTTTTGGGGCCGTCAAAGCTTTCGAGGACCGCCTTCAAATCTTCGGCGATGCGTTCGCCCTTTTGCATGTCCGACCGCTCGCCAGCCAGTTCCTCTTCCTCACCCGGTTGCGGATTAAAGGCAGCAAGTTCCGCCACCGCATGCTCAAGCCACTCTTGATCGCGCGCGGCATTTTCCAAAGCTTCGCGTGCGATATCAAGCCGGACTTTCGCCTCATGCCATGACGTAAAATTGGCAGCGACTGTTGCGGTGTCGCATCGGCCAAAGGCATCAAGCAGCGCCCGGTGCCCACGCGGGTTTAACAAGCCGCGGTCATCATGCTGTCCATGTATTTCAACCAAAGATGCGCCGACATCGCGCAGCAAAGCAGCAGAGCAAGGCTGATCATTTATGAACGCCTTACTGCCACCATCAGCCTTAACCGAACGGCGGATCAGCAGCGGTTCGCCTACGTCAATTTCAATTTCATTTTCGCCAAGCAACGCGACCACATTGGCTGGCGCATCAAAGCTTGCGGTCACTTGCGCCTTATCAGCGCCTGCACGCACGAGGCCACTATCGGCGCGCGCACCCAGCGCAAGACCCAGAGCGTCCAGCAAGATAGACTTACCAGCGCCGGTCTCCCCGGTTAACACACCAAGGCCGTTTGCGAATTCAAGGTCCAGCGCCTCGATCAGCACCACATCGCGGATCGACAGCCCCGTTAGCATGTCATTACGCGGCGGGCGCGTTCTTCTGCATCAGGTCATAGGCGCGCTGATACCATTCGCTACCGGGGTAGTTGGCACCCAGCACAGCCGCAGCTTTCTTCGCCTCTTCCGGCACGCCCATCGCCAAATAGCTTTCGGTCAGACGGTACAACGCCTCTGGCGTGTGCGTTGTCGTATCAAATTTGTCGATGACTTCGCGGAAACGCAGCGAGGATGCGAGCCACAAGGCACGACGTTGATAGAAACGGCCAATCTCCATTTCCTTGCCCGCCAAATGGTCGCGTACAAGATCCATTTTCAACGTGGCATCAGCGGAATAGCGAGAAGTGGGATAGCGACGCTGCACTTCACCCAATGCCGCCAATGCCTGCTCCGAAATCTTCTGATCGTGGGTCACATCGCTCATCTGTTCATAATAAGACAAGGCGATCAGATAATATGCATATGGCGCATCTTTGTTACCCGGATGGATCGACAGGAAACGGCGCGACGATTGAATCGATTCGTTATACTTCTGCGCCATGTAATAGCTAAATGCGCTCATCAGCTGCGCTCGGCGGGCCCATGGCGAATAAGGATGCTGGCGTTCGACTTCGTCAAACAAAGCCGCAGCAACTTCATATTGCTTGTTATCCAGCTTATCCTTTGCCGCCGTGTACAACGTATTGACGTCACGCGCGACGTAACGGGTGTTGCTGCCCGGCTTTGCGCCGCCGCCGCCAAGGCCAAGCATAGCGCAACCGGAAAGCATGGAAACCGAAGCCAGCAAGCCAGCGGACACAAGGATTTTTCTGTTCATGTGATTGTCCTTAGATACTCTTGGGGCCGTCGCCAAGGGTTTTGCGCATGTTAGTGCGAGATGCTGTATCGGGCATGAACTGAAGGCGAGATAGCTTCGGGGGCAACCGGCTTTGCGCATTAATGGCAGCCGATGCCCACAACGAAAAAGGAGCCGCCGAAGCGACCCCTTTTCCTCTCCAATCCTTTTGCAGGATGTTCTGTGTTGATGGAAGCGTGCTGCGCTTGCCCACCCCTAACCCCTCCCGCCTGCGGGAGGGGAACTTAGGCTTAGTCCTTCAGGAATGCTGGAACATGGTCGGGATCGCCCCCCCCGCCATTGTTTCCGCCTTCTGAGCGCTCTTGGCGTGGACCACGGTCGCCGCGGCCTTCACCACGACCACCATCACGTCCACCGCCATCACGGCGAGGTCCGCGATCACCACGGCCTTCGCCGCGTCCGGCACCGCCGCCTTCACGACGGGGACCGCGATCGCTGCGCTCACTCTTTTCACGTGGCGGGCGTGTATCTTCCAGTTCTTCACCGGTTTCCTGATCAACGACGCGCATTGACAGGCGAACCTTGCCACGTGGATCGATTTCGAGGACCTTGACCTTAACGTCCATGCCTTCGCTGACGACGTCGGTAACCTTCTCAACGCGCTCGTTGCGCATTTCGCTGACGTGGACGAGACCGTCCTTGCCACCCATGAAGTTTACGAACGCACCGAAATCGACGAGATTGACGACCTTGCCGTCATAGATTTTGCCGACTTCAGCTTCTTCAACGATGCCGGAAATCCACTTACGAGCGGCTTCGATCTGGGCAACGTCGGACGACGAGATCTTGATAAGACCTTCATCGTCGATGTCGACCTTCGCACCAGTGGTGGCGACGATTTCACGAATGACCTTACCACCGGTACCGATGATGTCGCGGATCTTCGCTTTGTCGATCTGCATGGTTTCGATGCGTGGTGCGTGCGCCGACAATTCACCGCGGGCTTCGCCCAAGGCTTTTGCCATTTCACCAAGGATATGCGCGCGGCCTTCCTTAGCTTGGTTCAATGCAGCTTCGAAGATTTCACGGGTAATACCGGCAATCTTGATGTCCATCTGCATCGTGGTGATGCCTTCTGACGTACCAGCAACCTTGAAATCCATATCGCCGAGATGATCTTCATCACCCAAGATGTCGGAAAGGATCGCGAAATCCTTACCTTCAAGGATAAGACCCATTGCGATACCCGAAACCGGACGCTTGATAGGCACGCCTGCGTCCATCATGGCAAGGCTTCCACCGCAAACCGACGCCATCGATGAAGAGCCGTTCGACTCTGTGATGTCGCTGGTCAAACGGATCGTGTACGGGAACTCGTCCTTGGTTGGCAGCACGGGGTGCAACGCACGCCAGGCAAGCTTACCATGGCCAACTTCGCGGCGACCAGGCGCACCGAAACGGCCAACTTCACCAACGCTGTACGGTGGAAAGTTGTAATGCAGCATGAAGTTTTCATAATGCAGACCGCCAAGACCGTCGATCATCTGCTCAGCGTCCTTGGTACCCAAGGTGCAGGTTGCGATGGTTTGCGTTTCGCCGCGAGTGAACAAGGCAGAACCATGTGCGCGTGGCAAGAAATGCGTTTCCGAAACGATTGGACGGATTTGCGTGGTGCTGCGACCGTCTATGCGGGTGCCGTCCTTAAGGATGGCGCCGCGAACGATTTCAGCTTCAAGCTTCTTCATCAACTTGCCGGCAGCAAGCTGATCCTGAGGCGCAGCGTCAACAAACGCTTCCTTTGCCTTTGCGCGTGCAAAGTTCAACGCGTTGCTGCGTTCCGACTTGTCGGTCAGCTTATACGCTGCAGCAATATCCTTGCCGATCAGCTTCTTAAGCTTGTCCTTGGCCGCGGACAGGTCAGCCTGCTCCGCCATTGTCCAAGGATCCTTGGCAGCTTGTTCAGCAAGCTTGATGATCGCCTTGACGACTTCCTTACATGCGTCATGCGCAAACAGGACGGCACCAAGCATGATTTCTTCGGAAAGCTCATTAGCTTCGGATTCAACCATCATCACAGCGTCATATGTCGCTGCAACAACGAGGTCGAGGTCACCTTCGGCAACCTGCTCGTCTGTTGGGTTCAGGATATATTCGCCATTCAGGTAACCAACGCGTGCTGCGCCGATTGGGCCCATGAAAGGAACGCCCGAAATGGTCATTGCAGCAGATGCTGCAACCAGCGCCAAAATGTCAGGCTCATTCTCGCCATCATAGCTAAGAACTTGCGCGATTGCGTTGATTTCGTTGTAGAAACCTTCTGGGAACAACGGACGCAGTGGACGGTCGATCAAACGGGAAACCAAAGTTTCCTTTTCAGTCGCGCCGCGTTCCCGCTTGAAGAAGCCACCGGGGATACGGCCAGCTGCCGAATATTTTTCTTGATAGTGAACGGTCAATGGGAAGAAATCCTGACCATCCTTTACCGACTTCGCCGCGGTAACCGCGCAAAGTACAACGGTTTCACCCAAAGACGCCATAACAGCGCCGTCAGCTTGACGGGCAACCTTACCCGTTTCGAGTGTCAGGGTTTGTCCGCCCCACTCGATTGATACAGTTTTCGTATTGAACATAGATTTTCCTTTGACCCGCATGCCCTATGCGATGCGGGGCCTCAATTGAGCGGATGATCCGATCCGCAAACGGCCGGGGCATTTCAAAGCCCCCATGGCAGTCCAGCCTCATTGCCGGGCACGCCCTTTTCCATTTTTCGTCATCCTGAACATGTTTCAGGATAACAAGAAACGGTCATTTGGTATCCTGAAACACATTCAGGATAACCCAATACGTAAACGGCCCGCCGAGGCGGGCCGAACGATTGTGTTACTTACGAAGGCCGAGCTTCGCGATGAGCGCCGCGTAACGGTCACCATCGATTTTTTTCAGGTAATCCAAAAGCGAACGACGCTTGTTTACCATCTGAAGAAGACCACGACGCGAATGATTGTCCTTGTGGTGGTCTTTAAAGTGGCTGGTCAGCGTGTTGATACGGTCAGTCAGGATTGCAACCTGCACTTCTGGTGATCCGGTATCATTTGGCTCGCGCGCGTGCTCTTTGATGACCTGTGCTTTACGTTCTGCAGTAATTGACATATTTTTCCTTCGAACATCATGTAGTTAGGTTAAAACCACGGACGGTTTTTAAAGCACCGCCGATGTTCTCCACCAACGCAATAGGCCGCGAATTTGCGTCCCTTGCCCAATGTAGCCCATCTTTCATGGCAATCCCGGTCAAGACGCGACCCTGTTGGATCGCCCTTGCCTGTTCCGGGGAGAGATCAAGAGCCGGGATGTCGACCAGCCCTGCCTCTATCGGCAAGATAACGTCTTCTTGGGCTGCCCCTTGGCCGAATGCATTGAGTTTGTCCAGCGAAATCGCGCCATTCAGGGCGAACGGACCCGCACGCACGCGGCGCAGCATAGAGACATGGCCGACCGTGCCCAAAGCATAAGCAATATCTCGCGCCAAGCTGCGGATGTACGTGCCTTTGGAAACGTCGGCAGTCAATGTGATTGAACTCAAAAGCGCGTCACGCTGAACTTGATTTGAAACAAATTCAGCATGACAGATGGTGAGTTGATAGACCGTCACAGCCCGCGACTTCATCTCAACCACTTCCCCTGCCCGCGCCAGATCATAGGCGCGCTTGCCATCGATTTTGATCGCCGAATAAGCCGGCGGGATCTGTTCAATCGGACCCGTGAACTGCGCCAGTGCTTGCTGCAACTGATCCAGCGTGGGCAACACGTCCGAAGTTGCAACAACCTCGCCCTCGGCATCTAGGCCGCTGGTCTCTGTCCCAAAACAAATGGTAAAGTCATATGTCTTGGACGCGTCGAGCATCCGGCCACATAGTTTGGTCGCCTCACCCAATGCGATGGGGAGAACACCGGTGGCGAGCGGATCAAGCGTGCCGCCATGCCCAACCTTGACCTTGCCAAAGCCTGCGGAACGCAAGTTGCGTTTTACCGCTGCAACGGCCTGCGTTGAACCCAGACCAAGCGGTTTATCGAGGATGATCCAGCCATGCATGCCCGCCCTTTAGGGCGCGGTATAGCATCAAGTCAATTTGAAGGCGCCGCAGCATCCTTGCCTGCGGCCAATGCTTGCTTGCGGAGCTTTAGTCGCTCTTTGCGCGGCAAAGGCTTATTGGCGGTCACAAGGCTGGCCAATTGGCATTTGTCGCCAGCCACGATGATACTGCTGAACCTGTCGAAAGTCGCCGATCCGCGCGTATCAAACGCGATAGCTTGCGCGAAATCAAGTTCCTGGCATCCGCCATGCAACTCAGCATAATACCAGCGCCGTTGCCGGTCCTCCAGCCATATGCCGTCATTGCCATCGGCTTCGAAATTGCGGATCGTGCCTTGATTAGGAAAATTGATCTTGGTTTCCACGCCCAACTCGGGCCAGACATAGGGCTCCAGCCTTTTGGAATGCACAGGAGCCGCGATGGTGGCTGCGACCAACAATGAGAGCATGGTTTTTTTCATCATAGGCACGACGATATGCCTTTCTGGATGAACGGCAAATGAAAAGTCAGCCTAAGCCGCGCGCTTCGTTAAAATGCTTTCGGCACATCGCGACATAACGATCGTCGCCGCCAATTTCGGTTTGAGCGCCATCGACAACGGCTTTGCCGGTCTCATCAACGCGCAAATTCATCGTCGCTTTGCGGCCGCAGTCACATACGCCTTTTAATTCAACTAGGCTGTCCGCGATGCCCAGCAATGCAGCGGAGCCGGGGAAAAGCTCGCCCTGAAAATCCGTGCGCAAGCCATAGCAAACGACCGGAATACCGGCCTTGTCGGCTATGCTTGCAGCCTGCCAAACCTGTTCTTTGGTCAAAAACTGCGCCTCGTCGATCAGCACGCACGCAAGCGGCGTTTCTGCGTGCTTGCCGAGGACTGCGCTTTCGATGTCCGTGTCGCTTTCAAAGCGGCTCGCATCGCCTGCGAGACCAATGCGTGAGCTGATGGCGCCAAAACCCGGGCGGTCATCAATAGCGGCGGTCCACAACATCACCTGCATGCCGCGCTCGCCATAATTGAATGCGGCCTGCAGCAATGTCGTCGATTTGCCTGCGTTCATCGACGCGTAGTAGAAGTATAACTTGGCCATTATTCTGCGTCGTCGCCGTCCGCATTGTCGGTCAAATCTTGTTGCACCTTGGGCTGCGCCAACAAGCCTTCGATATGCGTGGCTTGGTCGAAGCTATCATCGGCCAGAAATTTCAGCTTGGCCGCATATTTCATGCTCACCCGCGAGGCGACTTCCTTTTGGAAGAACGCCGTGTTGGTGCGCAGTGCCTTCAGCACCTTTTCTTCATTTGCGCCCAACAGCGGCTTAATGAATGCCGTTGCATGGCGCAAATCAGGTGACATACGCACTTCGGTCACGCTGACGCTGTGGCTGTTAAGGACATCGTCATGCACTTCGCCGCGCGCGAGCAGTTCCGACAATATGTGCCGGAATTGTTCGCCTACGCGTAGCAACCGCACAGAACGGCCCTCGGTACCAGTGTCGTTATGCTTGGCCATACAGCTCCCCTTTCAGGATTGAGCTAAGCTCACAACGTCCGTTCACGTTCCTCGACTTCAAAGACCTCGAGCATATCGCCTGCCTTGACGTCGTTGGTGTCCGCCAACACGACACCACATTCGAGACCAGCACGAACTTCGTCGATATTGTCCTTGAAACGGCGGAGCGAGGCAATCGTGGTTTTCGACACGATGACGTCTTCGCGGGTAAGACGTGCATGAAGACCCTTTTTGATGATGCCTTCGGTGACCAGCAAACCAGCGGCCTTGTCGCGCTTGCCAGACTTGAACACGTCCTTGACCTCTGCACGTCCGACGACGGTTTCGATGATTTCCGGACCAAGCTCGCCCGCCATTTCCTTGGCGATGTCTGCGGTCAGATGATAAATCACATCGAAATACTTCAACCGGACCCGGTCACGTTTCGCAAGCGCCGCAGCCTTACTGTTCGGACGCACGTTAAAGCCAATCAGCGGCGCATTGGACGCGGCAGCAAGCAGCATATCCGATTCCGTGATACCGCCAACGCCAGCCAACAGAACGCGAACCTTGATCTCATCTGTGGAGATATTGTTGAGCGCCGTCACAATGGCTTCAACCGAACCCTGCACATCGCCCTTGATGACGACAGGATATTCCTTCGCCCGCGTGGCAGACAAATTATCAAACAGGTTTTCAAGATTTAGCGTGACTTGCGCCGTACGCACCTTGGTGGACTGTTCCTTACGGTACAGGGCAACTTCGCGGGCACGCGCTTCGTTTTCCACGACAGTCAAGACGTCACCAGCAGATGGCACACCCGTTAGGCCGAGCACTTCGACAGGCGTTGCGGGGCCCGCGTCGGACACCTGTTGGCCCTTGTCATTAATCAACGCGCGGACCTTGCCGCTTTCTGCGCCAACAACGAAGATATCGCCACGCTTCAACGTGCCGCGCTTTACCAGCACGGTCGCAACGGCGCCGCGGCCCTTATCAAGCTGTGCCTCGACCACAACGGCTTCCGCCGCACGATCAGGGTTGGACTTGAGTTCCATAACTTCGGCCTGAAGCGCCAACTTGTCGAGCAAATCGTCCAAGCCGGTTTTCTTGAGCGCGGAGACTTCCACGTCCTGAACATCGCCGCCCATCGCTTCGACCACGACTTCATGCTCCAGCAGACGCTCACGCACCTTCTGTGGGTTGGCGCCTTCCTTATCGATCTTGTTGATCGCAACAATCATCGGCACATTGGCTGCCTTGGCATGCTTAATGGCTTCGATCGTCTGCGGCATAAGGCCGTCGTCTGCTGCAACCACCAGAATGACAATATCGGTAACCGACGCACCGCGCTGGCGCATTTGTGTGAACGCTTCATGGCCCGGTGTATCGAGGAAGGTGATGAGCGAGCCATCCTTTGCCTTCACCTGATAGGCACCAATATGCTGCGTAATACCGCCAGCTTCACCCGACACGACATTTGCGCCGCGCAAGGCATCAAGTAGCGATGTCTTACCATGGTCGACATGGCCCATGACCGTCACGACAGGCGGACGCGCCTTCAACGTTTCTGGGGCGTCAACATCTTCGTCATGAACGATGTCGACGTCAGCGTCGGAAACGCGAGTGATGTTGTGGCCAAACTCTTCAACGAGCAATTCCGCCGTATCTTGATCGATTGTCTCGTTGATGGTGACGGGCATGCCCATTTTGAACAGGGCCTTGACCAGGTCACTGCCCTTTTCAGCCATACGGTTGGCCAGTTCCTGAACGGTAATTGTTTCAGGGACAACGACGTCACGGGTCTGCTTGACCTGTGCCTGACGG
Source organism: Sphingomonadaceae bacterium PASS1 (assembly GCA_002255985.1). Classification (GTDB taxonomy): domain Bacteria; phylum Pseudomonadota; class Alphaproteobacteria; order Sphingomonadales; family Sphingomonadaceae; genus Sphingorhabdus_B. The sequence goes on along the minus strand of NKIR01000006.1, from coordinate 114,337 downwards.
TTACCACCGCCATGCAAACGCTTTTCCTTTTCACGCGCACGCTTCAGCGCAGCGAGTGAACGTGCTCGTGCACCATCATCGCCCTCAAGCGCGCGGGTGACGGTAAGCTTGCCCGACTGGCGACGATCATCCGCGGCGCCACGGGTTGGACGATGCGGAGCCTTCTTAACTTCTTCACGCTCGCGCTCCGGACGCTTGGGCGCTTCAACGGGTGTAAAGCGACGCGGCGCAGGCGCTGCGCCATCCTTGTTGGCTTCTTCAACAACAGGTTCAAATGTTTCAGGCTCGACAGGCGCTGCTGCAGCTGGCGGCGGGGGCGGAGCGGCGGCTTCTTCACGATTGGCTTGCGCACGTTGGCGCTCGTCTTCGGCGCGCTGTGCACGCTGTTCGGCTTCACGGCGGCTGCTTTCTTCCAGCATTCCCAAACGCGCTTCTTCCGCTTCGCGAAGGAGCTTTGCCTGACGTTCCTGACGGCTAAGCATGTCATTGCCCGTTGAACGCGGCGCTGGAGCGACCGGAGCCGACACAGGTGTGGCCGCTAAAGGCACAGCGGGGGGTGGCGGAGGTGGGGGCGGAGCGGCTACTTCAGCCTCAGGCGCGTAACCGGGCTTACCGACAAGCTTTTTGCGCTTAACCTCGACAACAACTTTATTTGTGCGGCCATGGCTAAAGGTCTGTTTGACTTCACCAGACTCGAGCGAGCGGCTCAAAGTGAGCGGCTTGCGCGTTAATGTCGGTTTATTGTTGGTATCATCACTCATCGAAACAGAACCCGTCCTTACTCAATCAATTGCGGAGACGTCAGAAATATGGCCCCGCACGTCCGCAACCGAAGCTGCGGAATCGAAGGGCGCATTACTGCATCCTTTGAAATTTAGCCAGCGTCCAAGATGATGCATCACCCTATCGGCCGCTTTTTGGTCAATCAATGCGACATGAACGGCATTTGACCGTCCAAGCGCTCCAGACAATGCGTCACGGTCGACAGGCAGCTTCAGGCCACCTTTGCCGGTCCCTTCGGCATTTTCACCAACGCGCCAGGCTTGGTCGCGCTTGCCACTGCCGTCGGCGCTGGCATCGGCAGCATGCAAAAGCAAACGGACCTGCCCGCTGCGTGATGCAGAATCGATCTTCTCAGCACCTAAGATAAGGTGCCCTGCCCGCGCTTCCAAGCCAAGCCGGTCGAGAAATGCCTTTTCAAGGCCACGGTCGATGCGACCGCTCAGGTCATCAATGATGTCAATCTTGTCGGTTTTGAAGGCACGGCGCAGCAAGCCGGCAAGCTTGCCCTTCTCCTGCGCCTTCGTCAGTTCCGCTCCGGATACGCCAATCCACGCACCACGGCCCGGGGCCTTGACAAACAGATCAGGCGCGATGCTGCCATCGGGACCGAGGGCAAGCCGGATGAGCTGGGCACGAGTCCCATGCTCACCTGACAATATGCACTTCCTTATTGGGGAGTGTCGGTTCTCATTGGGAGTCGTCCGCTGCAACCGCGTCCTCCTCTATGATATCCGATTCTGGCGCGCTTTCTTCGTCGTCGAACCAGTGTGCGCGTGCAGCCATGATGATTTCATTGCCCTGTTCTTCGGACAATCCGAACACCGCCAAGACGCCAGCCTTATCCTCCGTACGATTGCGGCGCATTTCGCGGTCGCTACGTTCGTTGCGGCGCGGTTCACGTGCCTTCTGGATCAGTTCGTCGGTCGCCAAATCAGCAAGATCATCAAGCGTCTTGATGCCGGCCTTACCCAGTACAACAAGCATCGCTTCCGTCAGAACGGGGAGTTCCGCCAGTGCGTCTTCAACGCCCAATTCGCGGCGTTCGGTCCGGTTAGCTTCCTCACGGCGATCAAGCGCTTCTTGTGCGCGGCTCTGAAGCTCTTCAGCCAGACCTTCGTCGAGGCCTTCGATGGCAGCGATTTCAGACGGATCCACATAAGCGACTTCTTCAAGTTCGCTAAAGCCTTCCGCAACCAGAAGCTGCGCCAAGGTTTCGTCCACATCCAGCTCTTGCTGAAACATTTCCGAACGCTCAACGAATTCTTTCTGACGCTTTTCGCTCGATTCCGCTTCGGTCATGATGTCGATACCACGGCCGGTCAGCTGCGAAGCCAAACGGACGTTCTGGCCACGACGGCCAATGGCAAGGCTCAACTGATCGTCAGGAACGACAACTTCGATGCGGCCTTCTTCTTCGTCGATGACAACGCGGCTTACGGTCGCAGGCTGCAGTGCGTTTACGATGAACGTCGCTGTATCTTCCGACCATGGAATGATGTCGATTTTCTCGCCCTGCATTTCCTGAACGACAGCCTGAACGCGGCTACCCTTCATACCAACGCATGCGCCGACGGGATCGATGCTGCTGTCGTGGCTGATAACACCAATTTTGGCGCGGCTGCCAGGGTCACGAGCGGCGGCCTTGATCTCAATGACACCGTCGTAAATTTCAGGAACTTCCTGCGCAAACAGCTTCTTCATGAAGTCAGGATGCGCACGGCTTAACAGGATCTGCGGGCCACGATTTTCGCGCTGCACCTTCATAATCAGCGCCCGGACGCGGTCGCCACCGCGCACAACTTCGCGCGGGATTTGCTGGTCGCGGCGGATAACGCCTTCAGCACGGCCAAGGTCGACAACGACATGGCCGAACTCGACCGACTTTACGACGCCGGTGATGATTTCACCCGTGCGGTCCTTAAACTCTTCAAACTGGCGCTCGCGCTCTGCATCGCGCACCTTTTGGAAGATAACCTGCTTTGCGGACTGCGCATCGATACGGCCCAGATCAACTGCTGGCAGCGGGTCAACAATAAAGTCGCCAACAACGGCGCCCTTTTGCAACTTGTCTGCTTGCTTCAGGTCAACTTGCTTGAAGTAATCTTCGACGTCTTCGACAACTTCCACAACGCGCCAAAGGCGAAGATCGCCGGTCTGCGTATCAAGTTTTGCGCGAATGTCATTTTCCGCGCCATATCGTGCGCGGGCAGCGCGCTGGATGGCTTCTTCCAACGCCTCAATGACAATAGCCTTGTCGATCATCTTTTCGGCAGCAACCGCATTGGCAATTGCAAGCAATTCAGCCTTGTTCGCGGCAATCGTGTTAGCCATGTTCTTAGTCTTCCTGTGCTTCGTCGTGAATGGGGTCTGCCTCAACTTCGTCGGCCCCATCGCTATTGATGGGGGCAGTCGACGCAATAAGGCGGTCTGTCAAGAGCAGCTTGGCGCTGCCCATATTGGAAAAGGCGAATGTCAGTCGTCCGGATTTGCGGTCATCGACATGAACATTGTCACCGTCGACGCCAACAATATCGCCACGGATATTCTTGCGGCCATCCATTGGTTCGGCCAGCTCAACCTTAACCTCATGGCCTGCCCAATCGGTAAAATCGGCAAGGCGGGTCAATGGCCGGTCGATGCCGGGCGAGCTTACCTCAAGCCTGTACGCTTCGACAATTGGGTCAAGCTCGTCAAATTTGTCCGATATACGGTGCGACAACGCCGCACAGTCATCGATGCCAAGCTGCCGCGTATCGGGGCGCTCGGCCATCACCTGCAAAGTTGGCTCGTCGCTGCCCTGCCCGCCGGTTTCAAACCACGCGACACGCACCAGCGCAAAGCCGAGCGCTTCTGCTTCTGGTGCAATCAACGCGGTCAGTGTATTGAGGTCAGGCAAATTCAGTCTTTCTTATACGGCATGCAAAGCTTCTGGCTGCCAGCACCTAGTGGCGCTAACCCTTCCAAGTTCTCACAATGTAAGGATGACAGCTGTATAGCGCCGAACTCTCTTATATGCAAGCCTCTTGCATATAAGCCGGTCAGTACCCAACTGCGTTAAGCGGATATTTGAGGAGCCTTTATACATGTCGAAATTATCGTTCCTAATTGGCGCGTCCTTTTTGGCAGCGGCCTGCCAGCCATCCGTGAGTGATGCAGCGCCCACCGATCATGCATCGCAGCCGTTCGATGTCACGGTGATGGCGGATATTGAAGAGCCTTGGGCGATGACATTCGTTCCCGGCACGCCATATGCGCTGGTGACCGAGAAAAAAGGTAAGCTGAAGCTGTGGAAAAAGGACAACGCAACTGTCGACGTCACGGGCGTGCCCGAAGTCGCCTATGGCGGACAAGGCGGCCTGGGTGATGTCATTGTCCATCCCGACTTTGCACATAACAAGTTCGTTTATCTCAGCTTTGCTGAAGCAGGCGAAGGCGGGTTTGGCGCGGCTGTCGCGCGCGGCAAGCTCGATCTGTCAGGTAACACCCCGACCTTATCCGACGTCCAAATCATCTGGCGTCAGGAACCGAAGGTTGCGGGCCAAGGGCACTTCGGACACCGTCTGGCATTTGGCCCCGATGGCATGCTGTACATCAGCAGCGGCGAGCGCCAGAAATTCGACCCTGCCCAAGATCTCAACCAAAATCTTGGCAAAATCGTCCGCCTGACCGATGGCGGCATGGTGCCATCGGACAATCCCTTTTACGACCAAGGCCGCGTGAAATCGCAAATCTGGTCCTATGGACACCGCAATCCGCTGGGCATCGCGTTTGATGCGCAGGGACGTTTGTGGAACCAGGAAATGGGACCTGCGGGTGGCGACGAGCTGAACCTTGTCAAGAAGGCCGCCAATTATGGCTATCCTATCGTGTCCAACGGAAGTCACTATGACGGCCGCGATATCCCCGACCATTCGGCAGGCGATGGTTTTGAAGCACCAAAAGTGTTTTGGAACCCTGCCATTTCGCCCGGCGGCCTGATGATTTATTCGGGCAACATGTTCAAGGATTGGAAGGGCAGCGCATTTTTAGGCGGCCTTGGCGCAAAAGCGTTGGGCCGCGTAAAACTGGACGGTGAGAACGCGATCAAGGCGGACCAATGGAATATGGACGCCCGCATTCGTGAAGTCGAACAGGGTCCAGACGGCGCCATCTGGCTGCTTGAGGACGAGCGTGCCGGATCGCAGGGCCGCCTGCTGAAGCTTACCCCAAAGAAGTAAGCCGTGCGGCGGCGCTTAACGCGCCGCCGTTACTGTTCCTGTTAAGTCCGCAAGAAACGCGCGAACGCGCTTCGCATTCATACCCAGATCGCTGATCCCAACCCGGCTGACTGATCGCATATCGACAATGCTGCCCTCGCCGGTTTCAGATGGACGAACGCGCAGCACAACATCATCCTTAAACCTAAAGAACGCGCTGGTCTCGGTTGCCTCAAAGCGCCCTTCTTCAGGTAAGGACACCGCAACATCCCAACCACGCGCTTTGGCAAGGCGTTCCGCCTTGGCGATAACCATGGGAACGGGTTCATTGCTGCGTACCGAGCGAATATCTCCATAAGCTTTTTGATGCACCACCGCCCAACGTTGCAGCGGTGTGAGGCCCCTCATATCTTTATCATCAGCGCCGGGAATATTGTCGAGGTTGTCGGTGCGCAATGCCAAGGTCTGAAATGCCGGGGGGTCTGCCAAATCCGTTGAGACATCGTGGATCGCAGGCACGGTCAATCCCGCCATCAAAAACGTTCCAACCCACCCGACATATATCAGCGCAACAACCATGCCGACCCATCGACGCGCACGTGGTGGCGGGTTGATAGCTTTACGCGCGCGCCAGCCTTGCAATGCGCCGGCTAAAATGGTGCCGATTCCTAAGAAAAACGCACCAGCCACGCCCTTTAATCCGGATGTATACTCCCAATACCCCCAACCGGTTCCAACGGCAGAGACAAGGCCCCACGAGAACGCGCCAATACCGGCAGCCAAAACAAGATAGCCCCAATAGTCGATCTTCTTATGAACAGGCCCACCCTGTTGCGACGACGCCGGGGGCGTTTGCGCATTCATGGTCTCATGAGGAATGTCTTGCTCGTTCACCATATTCTCTCCTGCGCTGCATTTTATAACCGGATAAGGCTAAACGATGTTCCAGCCAAACGCAATTTGCCAAAAGGATAGGTTAAGATCATCGATAATGGATTGGACAAATGCTGGCTGCAATGACAGGGCGCCCGCATATGTTTCGTTCGACATCCCTCTCGTCTGATTAATCATGCAAGCAACAGCACTCTCAAGCATTGCCGATGGCGTTTTAGACGCGCTACTGGATGATGCCTTTGGCCTCGACCGCCATCAACGCACCGCTTATCTGCTGCGCAAGGGCATGCACGCCATTGACCATTTGTCGCTCGGCATCTTGGACCGCGAAGAACTTGTGGGAAGCATTCAATGTTGGCCAACACGCATCAGCGACGCCGCCTTGATATTGGTCGGCCCGGTCGCGGTCGCAAGTCATCGTCAGAATAGCGGCATTGGAACGCGGCTTATGCAGATGATGCTCGACGCAATGCAGGCAGATGATGCACCGATGGTGATGATTGGTGACCCTGAATATTACGGGCGATTTGGATTTACCGCTGAAGGCACATCGCGTTGGACTTTGCCCGGCCCTTGGGAGCCGCGCCGACTGTTGCTGCGCAACCCGGCAATGCTGGCCTTGCCTGAACATGGCGTGCTTGGTCCAGCCGACTAAGCTTTGACGACCGTCCGCTTTAGCCGTATCGCCGGTCCATGCCTTACGAAGCCCCTGATCTTGCGAACCTGAGCCTTTCGGACATTGCCGAGCTTGTGGCGGCGCGAAAGCTGCCGCCGGTCGAAAGCTGGACGCCTGAACAAACAGGCGACAGCGAGATGCGTATCGCTGCAGACGGCAAATGGTATCATCAGGGTTGCGAAATCAAGCGCCCTGCAATGGTCCGGGCTTTTTCGAGTTTGTTGTTATGCGACGCCGATGGAAAGCACTGGCTTGTAACCCCCCAACAAAAGCTGTCCATTACGGTCGATGAGGCCCCCTTCATCGCGGTTGAGCTGCAAAGTGAAGGCGAAGGCAAAGATCGGACCCTCGCGTTCCGATTGAACAGCGATGATTTGGTCTTCGCAGATGCCGACCACGCCGTCGAAATGCGCAATGGCCTGCCCTATTTGCATGTGCGCGGCGGCCTTTGGGCAAAGCTCGCACGGCCCGTTTATTATGAGCTTGCCAACCTTGCGCTTGCCGAGGACCCCGAAGGCGTCACCATCTGCAGCAAAGGTGCGCAATTCAGCTTGATGGCGCCCGCATGAATTGGCGACACCGCATACATCAGGCGCTCGACCCCGCGTTGGATATCGAGATTGAGGATGAGCGCTACTTGGGTGACACGGTTAAACATCGTGCCGCTGCCGTCCTTATCCCGATAACCGACCGCGCCGAACCGGGCGTTATTCTCACCCAGCGCCCCACATGGCTGCGCAGCCATGCCGGGCAAGTCGCATTTCCCGGCGGCAAGGTTGATGACAGCGACGAAAGTTCAATCTTTGCGGCATTGCGCGAAGCAGAAGAGGAATTGAACATACCGCCAGCCCGCGTCGAGGTAATCGGTGTGGCCGACACTTATTATTCAGGCAGCGGATACAGCATTACCCCCGTTGTTGGTATCATCCCGCCCGACCTTGAGCTTCAGCCCAACCCGCAAGAGGTCGAAGACTGGTTTGAAGTCCCGCTTGCGTTTCTGCTTGATCCTGCCAATTCCATCAAGAAAGAGACCAACTGGAATGGGCAGCAGCGTAGTTATTACGACATGCAATGGGGCGAACGACGGATATGGGGTGTAACGGCGGGGATAATCGCCAATCTGGTTCGGCGGCTCGCATGATTGCGGCACAACTTCCTAATGCCGAATGGCAACAGGCCGCAGGCTTGAAAAAGGTGCTGGCGCTGCTGGCCGATTCTTATGGTGGCCCCCGATATGTTGGCGGCGCTGTGCGCGACACATTGTTGGGGCTGCCAGTTTCAGACGTCGATATTGCCACAGCATTGTTACCCGAAACGGTCATTGACCGATTGGAAGCTGGCGGCGTCAAAGCCGTTCCCACAGGGCTGGACCATGGCACAATTACTGCGGTCGTTGACGGCAAGAATTACGAAATCACCACATTACGCCGCGATGTCTCAACCGATGGCCGACGCGCGACGGTGGCTTTCGCAACCGATTGGCGGGAAGATGCCGCACGGCGGGATTTCACGATCAACGCGCTATATGCTGACCCCAAAACTGGAGAGGTTTTCGATTATTTCGGCGGTTTACACGATCTCGAAAACGGCTGCCTGCACTTCATCGGCGACGCTACGCAGAGGATTGCCGAGGATTTCCTGCGGATATTGCGGTATTTCCGTTTCCTTGCCCGATTTGGCAGCGGTCCGGTGGATGCAGCCGCAATCCATGCCTGCGCGCAAGGTGCGCATGGGCTGACGGCGCTGTCACGCGAACGCATTGCGCAGGAACTTGCCCGACTGCTGTCGCTCAAAAACCCAGCCGCGTCTGTCGGCCTCATGATCGACAATGGCATTTTCGCGCCGTTTCTTCCTGAACTGTGCAGCGATGCCCACGACCGATTGCGGCAGCTTGTGGAAAGAGAGCAGTTGCACAATCAACCGCTCTCGCTCCCTGCCCGGCTTCTCAGCATATTGGTGACGGACCCAGTTGCGGTCGACAAAGTGGCGGCGAGGCTGAAGCTGTCGAACAAAATACGTGAAAATCTGGCCAACCGTTTGAACGCTGGCGTGCCGACTGAGGGCAATATCCGCGCCATCGCCTATCGTTTTGATAATGACACCGCGCGCGATGCCGCCATGTTGTTTGCAGACGACAATGCGCTGCCGCATTGTCTGGCCCGCTTGGACAATTGGGATAGCCCCATCATGCACATCAAAGGCGGCGATCTTATCAAAATGGGATTGCCCGCTGGTCCACTCGTGGCAAAAACCTTGCAAGAGCTGGAAGCCATTTGGGTTGCCGAAGATTTCCCTGCATCGGACCGCCAGTCCGAACTGTCGCGTCAGCTTGTCGATGCAGCCTTGTTAGCAACCAAAAAGGCATAAGCATCGTCTTCAGGCAAAGGCCGCGCGTAATAATAGCCCTGCCCAAATGAGCAGCCAAGGCGACGTAGCAATTGCGAAATCTCAACAGTTTCAACGCCCTCCGCCGTTGTCTTCATACCTAATGCCCGCGCCAGCGACAAAACTGTGCGGACAATGGCGCGCTTATCTTTGTTGACCAGCATCTCGGATACAAAGCTGCAGTCGATTTTCAGAACATCAATCGGAAGCTGCTGAAGATAGGCCAGATTAGAATAACCCGTGCCGAAATCGTCCATGGCAAGGTTGGTATCGAGCCCTTTCAAGGCATCAAGCAGCTTCTTTGCGCCGGACGGGTCATTGATAAAGGCGCTCTCGGTAAGCTCGATTGTCATCCGGTTGCCATCGACATTAGCGCCCTTAAGCGCCGAAGACACCGCGTCCACGACATCATCTCGCTGCATCTGTACCGCGGACATGTTCACGGAAACCCGGAAATCCTGTTGAGTGTAAGGCCCACTGTTCCATCGCGAAATGGTCTTCGCCGCTTCTTCCAAAGCCCACCGGCCAAGCGGCACGATTAAACCACTTTCCTCTGCAACAGGAATAAAGTCGACCGGCGATACTGCGCCAAGATCAGGATGGTTCCAACGCGCGAGTGCTTCAAAGCCGCTTAATGAGCCACTGTCGAGATCAACCAGCGGCTGATAATGCAAGACAAGCTCGTCGCGCTTCAACGCCCGCCGCAAATCGGTCTCAAGGCTGAACCGACGCCGTGCGGTATCGACAGTCCCCGCAGCATAAAGTTCGAAGGTCTTGGACGATTTGGCGCGCTTTAGTGCAATTTGGGCATGGCGTAAGGTATCCGTTGGATCATCGCCAACAACACCTGTCGCCGCAGCGACTGCGCATTCAACCTGAATTTCCAAACTCGAGAGCTTGCATGGATCGTTGAATGCCTCACCCAGGCGTCGGGCAATTGGCGCGACGTCGATTGAACCTGAATCCATCTGCGCAAACAGGGCAAATTCATTGCCAGCAAGCCGTCCCAGAATTTCATTGCTGCGGATACGGGCATTGAGGCGGCGGGCGGCGGTAATGATGAGCTCGTCGCCGGCAATCGCGCCTACGGATTCATTCACGCGGCTGAAACGCGCCAAGTCGACTAGGACGATAGCATAATTTTGCGACGAACCTGATTTCAGCATCGCTCCAACCGCGGCTTCAACCTGTTCTTCAAAACCGGTACGGTTGCAAAATCCGGTCAGGCTGTCTGTCAGCATTTCACGGCGCAAGTTAAACCGGCTAATGGCCTCGGCAGTGCGGTCAACCATCGACAGCAGGAACAAGTCATCACCGCCACCAAAACGAGCGATGCTAATTTCCAACTCGCGTGGATGAATGGTATCTTCAGATTGCCAGCATTCGAAATGGGACTCACGGCCTTCTTCGAGCATGACCAACGTCCGGTCAGCCAACAATGTCATGTCGAGCTTTGATTCCCGACCGAAGCCAAGCACAAGATCGTCAAACTTCCTGTTACTGCGAACCAGATGTATTTCATTTTCACCGCTGCGAAGAATGGCGCTAGCTATCGGCAATGAGGAAAGCCAATTAAATTCCGCCTCGCTGGGCGCTGTGAACGCCTTATTATAACGGTTCTTTTCGTCTAAATTGGGCGAGCCGGCGGTGTTCATTACGCGCGGGTATGGACGCCGATTGTAAAAAATCGTCACTCTTTACGTGGTTAACTTTCAGTGAACCTTAATCGAAGCGGTTATTCCGTGGAAAGCCCTGTGGCGGAAGTCGCCCCGCCGCACCGCGCGCTACACGCCACAAAGACATGTCGCTTTCCGTGCGCATCCGTCCACTGTCACCGCCCATCGCCCAGCTGAGCCCTTCGCTCATCTTAAAGCAGACAGCATCTGCAAGGCCGCCATCCTTATACCGCTGCAAGGTAACGCCCTGCCCCTTGGCCATTTCGGGAATTTCACTAAGCGGAAAGACCACCAATTTACGATTATCGCCCACTACGGCAACATATTGGTCCTTCAAGGTCGCCTCGTCGGTTGACTCTGCAGGAGCAAGGCGAACGACCGACAGCTTGGTTCCCGGTTTCAACGTGACGACGCCGCGTCCCTTACGGGTTTCGGCAATAATGTCGCTCATCCGCGCGATAAAGCCTTTGCCCGTTGAAGCCGCCAGCAACATCCGCCCGTCTGCCACGGCAGGGAACGCCGCAACGATATCGTTTCCGGTTTCGATGTCGATCATTGTGCCAACAGGTTCCCCGAAACCGCGGGCACCGGGCAGCCTGTCAGCACCCAAGGTATAAAAACGGCCATTCGCTGTTGCGATAAGGATCTTGTCTGTCGTCTGTGCATGGAATGCAAAGGCTGGGCCATCGCCATCCTTAAACTTGAAGTCGGCGCGCGCAGACAGATCTGCATGGCCCTTCATGGCTTTAATCCAGCCACGTTTTGACATGATAACCGTGACCGGTTCGCGTTCGACAAATGCCTCAAGCGAAATCTCGCGCGCTTGCCCTGCTTCTTCCAAGCTTGTGCGGCGTCGGCCAAGCTCCGTATCCTCACCGTAATTTTTGCGCAGCGCTGTCAGGTCTTTTTTCAAGCGCGTCTTCTGCCGCGCTGGGCTTTCGATGAGCTTTACCAGCTCCTCGCGTTCAGCCTCCAAGCCCTCAAGCTCGCGCCTTAGCTCCATTTCTTCCAGCCGGCGGAGCGAACGCAAACGCATGTTGAGAATAGCTTCTGCTTGCCGGTCATTTAGCTGGAACTCAGCCATCATAACGGGTTTGGGCTCATCTTCGTTACGGATGATTTCAATGATGCGATCAAGGTTCAGGAACGCAATGATATAACCCTGAAGCAATTCAAGACGGCTATCGATCTTTTCCAGCCGGTGTTGCGACTTGCGCACGAGCACTTCGATCTGGTGCGTCAACCAACGCAGCAGAACCTCGCCCAAGCCCATGACCTTTGGGGTGCGGTCAGCATCGAGCACGTTCATGTTCAAAGAAAAGCGGGTTTCAAGGTCCGTAAGGCGGAACAAAGCGTTTTTCAGATCTTCGGGATCCACGTTGCGGCTTTTGGGCACAAGCACGATACGAACGCGTTCGTCACTTTCGTCACGGATATCATCCAATATGGGCAGCTTTTTATCGGCAATCAGTTGCGCGATTTGCTCGATCAACTTGCCTTTTTGCACCTGATACGGAATTTCCGACACAACAAGCTGCCACGTACCACCGGGCAGTTTTTCAACGCCTGTGGGTTCCCAGGTTTTCTCGCTGTCCTGCCAGCCATTTGAAAAGCGCGCGCGCACCCGCATGGCACCGCGACCGCTCGCATAGGCTGCACTTATCACTGCGGGGGTGTCTACCAGCACGCCACCTGTTGCAAAATCTGGGCCCTTGACGATTTCCATCAACTGATCGTGACGTGCCTGTGGCTCATCAATGAGCAGCATTGCAGCGTCGATAATCTCAGCCGCATTATGCGACGGGATGCTGGTCGCCATGCCGACGGCGATGCCACTTGCACCATTTGCCAGCAAATTGGGGAACAGACCGGGCATAACCTCGGGCTCTTCGTCTTCCCCATTGTAGGTAGGGCGAAAGTCCGTCGCGTTCTCATCAAGCCCGTTCATCAGCTCAATGGCCGTGCGCGTCAGACGCGCTTCGGTATATCGATACGCCGCCGCATTATCGCCGTCGATGTTGCCGAAGTTGCCCTGCCCGTCAACCAACGGATAACGCAGCGAAAAAGTCTGCGCGAGCCGGACCATTGCGTCATAAACGGACTGGTCGCCATGCGGGTGATATTTACCGATAACATCGCCGACAACACGGGCACATTTCTTATACCCACTTGCCGGATCAAGCTTGAGCAAACGCATTGCCCATAACAGACGCCGGTGCACAGGTTTCAACCCATCACGCAGATCAGGAAGCGATCGCGCGGTGATCGTTGACATGGCGTAGATCAGATAGCGTTCCGACAAAGCCGCATCAAACGGCGCATCGACAATCGCGTCAAATGGATCTTCTGCTGGAGCATCAACTATGTCAGACATATTTGACCCGATAGCGAGCGAACCCGCCGTCGCAAAGCAACGATTTCAGCAATCCACAGCTTAATGCGCTGGGCGCATATGTTGCGTTGTAATAAAGACACATTTCAGCAGCAAAATTGTAATAAACTGCGAGTTTACTGGAATTCACCGTAACAAAGTGCCAGCTTCATGCAGGTAAACAAAAATATACAGACAAACCGGGGAATGATGATGAACACATATAAGTTAATCTCTGCACTTGCGGTGACCGTTTCGTCCACCGCGCTCTTCGTGGCGGCAGCCAATCCGGCATTTGCACAGCAAGGAACATCTGGGCCGGAAGCCGAGGCCAAAGAGGCGACTGGTATAAATGCAATTATCGTGACCGGCACACGCCGGACCGACCGCACCGTTGCAGACAGCACGGTGCCCGTCGATGTCATCTCCGGCGATGAACTGCTGAACAGCGGCACAACCGAAACCAACAAGTTGCTGAACCAGCTCGTTCCATCATTCAACTTTCCGCAGCCATCTTTGACCGATGGCACCGACTCGCTTCGTCCGGCGACCTTGCGCGGACTAGCGCCAGACCAAGTGCTCGTGCTCGTCAACGGCAAACGCCGTCACCAGTCTGCGTTGGTCAACCTAAACGGTTCAGTCGGTCGCGGATCAACCGCGGTCGATTTGAACACCATACCGCCGCTCGCAATTGAACGCCTTGAAGTTCTCCGTGACGGCGCGGCATCGCAATATGGTTCCGATGCAATTGCAGGCGTTATCAACATTCAGCTTAAAAAGGGCATTGGAGGGCGTGCGCAGGCAACGTTCGGCAAATATATAACCGAGATGGAAAATGTCGGTCAGGTTGATACCGTTTCCTTGACCACTGGCCTGACTGACAACCCAGTTATCACATACACCGGCGAAGACCGCAAACGCCGCGACGGTGACACATACACCTTGGCATCAAACTTTGGTCTACCCTTGGGCGACAGCGGTTATGTGAACCTCACTGCTGAATATAAGGACCGTTCACCCACCAACCGTTCGGGACCAGACATCCGCCGGAATTATTTCAACGCAGGCGATCCGCGCGAATCAACGTTCAACCGTTACGCGCACCGTTACGGTGACGGCGTATCGAAGGATCTGAACTTCTTTGTCAACGGCGGATTTGAATTCTCTGACTCAGCAGAGTTCTACACCTTCGGCAGCTATGGCATCCGTAACGGTAATGGCGCAGGTTTTTATCGCCGTTCCTCCGACGTGCGCAACCGCGATTGGTCAGCGTCCACGACGACCTTTGTACCGATTTATGCCGACGGCTTCCTTCCTCTGATTGCCAGCGAAATCGTCGACATTTCGGCGGCGGCGGGACTTCGTGGCGCCATGAGCGGATGGGATTACGACCTGTCCGTGGTCTATGGATCCAACCGTCTGGATTATGAGATCGAAAATACGGTCAACACATCCTTGGGCGGCACCGTAAGTGCGCGGCGCTTTGACGCTGGCGGCCTGCGTTCAGGCCAGACGTCGATCAACCTTGATATGCGCCGCGATTTGGACATCGGTATTGGCCAAAGCGTATCGCTTGCCGTCGGTGGCGAATATCGCAACGAAAACTACAAAATCGTTCCAGGTGAGCTTCAAAGCTACGTCAACGGGCCTTTCTCGGCTGCGCCGTTTAATGCCGCCGGTGGTGCTCAGGTGTTCCCGGGCTTCCGTCCGGCAAACGCGACAGACGTTTCGCGCGATAGCTTTGCTGGTTATCTCGAACTCGACGCCGATCTCTCCGACAGCTTGACGGTGCAACTGGCGGGACGCTACGAACATTTCAGTGACTTTGGCGACACCGTTAATGGTAAAGCCGCAGCAAGATATGAAGTCTTTGATGGCGTAGCCCTGCGCGGTTCAATTTCAACCGGCTTCCGGGCGCCAAGCCTTGCCCAGCAATCATTCGCAACCACATCGACCAACAACGTCGGTGGTGTGCTTATCGAAGTCGGGACATTCCCGGTTTCATCGCCTGTGGCCGTTGCGCTGGGTGCACAGCCACTCACGCCCGAAAAATCGTTGAACATTGGCGGTGGCGTTACATTCACGCCGATTAGCGGGCTCAGCATCACTGCGGATTACTACAATATAAAAATCAACGACCGCATCACCTTGACCGAAAACCTTCAAGGTGCTGACGTTCTCGCTTTGTTGACTTCAGCTGGTGTGACGGGCGTAAGTTCGGCGCGCTTTTTCATCAACGGCATTGATACACGCACGACAGGTCTTGATATTGTTGCCAGCTATCGCGTGCCAGAATTCGGCCTCGGCAAATTCCGCGTCAGCGTCGGCTATAATTTAAACAATACCAAAATTACCGACCGCCGCGTATTCTCGGGCTTCACAGCACAGCGTTTGTTCGCACGGCAGGAAAGCTATCGCCTGACCGATGGACAACCCAAGAACAAGCTGAACGCCAGCCTCGATTGGGATTATAACAATGTCGGTATGACGCTGCGCACGAACCGTTATGGTGAAGTGTTCTTGCCAAGCGGCTTTTCGACAGCAGCAAACAATAGCAACATCACAACCGGCCCTGGCATCGTCCCAGGCGATATATTCCTGTCGCCAAAGTGGATTACCGACCTTGAATTCCGCTTCAAACCAGTTGAGTCCGTCTCAATTGCATTTGGCGCGAACAACTTGTTGGATGTGTATCCAGATCGTCTTCCATTCGGAACAGTTGATGGGGTGAGCTATGGCTTTAACAACTCATTCCTGCCTTATAGCTCGCAGTCGCCATTCGGTTTCAGCGGACGGTTTGTTTATGGCCGCGTCTCTATCGATTTCTAAACGTACCCCTTTCTTATAAGCAAGGGCGCGGCATAAAACCCGCGCCCTTCTTTTTTGTGCGCTTCAGGCGCGTCATTTTTGACGCCTTGCGGCGCGCCTGCTAACGGGGCGACGACTCCCGATACCAGCAGAAAGCGAACAATATGATCCCACGTTATTCCCGCCCCGACATGGTGAAGATCTGGGAGCCTGAAAACCGCTTTCGCATTTGGTTCGAAATTGAGGCACATGCGACGGATGCACTTGCCGCGCGCGGCGTTGTTCCCGCCTCTGCTGCGCAAGCACTTTGGAAATGGTGGGACACCAATCCAGCTATCGATGTTGCGGCCATTGACGCGATTGAGGCGGTCACAAAGCATGATGTCATCGCGTTCCTGACATGGGTCGCAGAGCAAGTAGGCGACGAAGCCCGCTTCATGCATCAGGGGATGACATCATCCGATGTACTCGACACCTGCCTTGCGGTTCAGCTTACGCAAGCGACCGATCTTTTGCTCGCGGACATGGATGCCTTGCTGGCCGCGATTAAGACGCGCGCCATGGAGCACAAGTTTACGCCGACCATCGGCCGCAGCCACGGTATCCACGCTGAACCCGTCACATTCGGTATGAAGCTTGCGCAAGCCTATGCCGAATTCGCGCGTGGTCGTGAACGCCTTGTGGCCGCCCGCGCTGAAATCGCGACATGCGCCGTTTCGGGTGCGGTCGGTACCTTTGCCAATATCGATCCGGGCGTTGAAGCGCATGTTGCCGCAAAGCTTGGCCTCGCGATTGAGCCTGTATCAACGCAGGTCATCCCGCGTGACCGCCACGCCATGTATTTCGCAACGCTGGGCGTCATCGCTTCGTCCATCGAACGCCTCGCGACCGAAGTGCGCCATTTGCAGCGCACCGAGGTTCTTGAGGCTGAAGAGTATTTCTCGCCGGGTCAAAAGGGCAGCTCCGCCATGCCGCACAAGCGCAACCCGGTGCTGACGGAAAACCTGACGGGCCTTGCCCGTATGGTGCGCGGCTATGTGACGCCTGCTCTGGAAAATGTCGCCTTGTGGCATGAACGCGACATCAGCCACTCAAGCGTCGAACGCTATATCGGACCGGACGCAACAATCACGCTCGATTTTGCTCTTGGCCGACTGACGGGCGTCATTGATAAGCTGCTGATCTATCCTGAGCGCATGCAGAAAAATCTCGACCGCATGGGCGGCCTGGTCCATTCACAGCGCGTGCTCTTGGCGCTCACGCAGGCTGGCATCAGCCGTGAGGACAGCTACCGCATCGTTCAACGCAACGCGATGAAGGTTTGGGAATCCGACGGTGCGGAATCGCTGATGGAGCTTTTGAAGGCAGATGCAGATGTGCGCACGAAAATGTCTGATGAAGAAATCGAAGACCGCTTCAATCTTGATTACCACTTCAAACATATCGACACCATTTTCGAACGGGTATTTGGCTGAGCCTTGGCCGCCGTCAAAATGCGCGGCGGCTAGGTTTGTTGGATAGCGCTACCCAAAGGCAGAATCTTGTCATAAGGTAGCAAGACAAGAAGGAGCGGCGGATCGATGCGATTTTTGAAGATACTCATTTGGGTAACGATCATCGTCGGTCTTATCGTGTTCGCGACCAATAACTGGGTGCCAGTGTCGGTCAGCCTTTGGGGTGGCCTTCGCCTTGATACTAAATTGCCGGCTTTGGTCATCGCAGCGTTTCTTATTGGTTTTTTGCCGCTTTATTTCGTGCATCTCACGCAGGTGTGGCGCCTAAAAAGACGCATCATGACGCTTGAGGCGAACCAACGCGGTTCGGCATTGCCGCCACCGGCGTCCCCTCCCCCTGCCTATGTCGCTGTGGATACGATATGACCAACCCGATTTTCGTTGCAATCGACACCCCTTATTTGGATGACGCGCTGGAGCTGACGCGGCGCATTAAGGACCAGGTTGGCGGGGTTAAGCTTGGCCTCGAATTTTTCTGTGCCAACGGACATCATGGCGTGCACGAAGTGCAAAAGCTCGGCCTGCCGATCTTTCTTGATCTAAAACTGCACGACATTCCCAATACCGTAGCCAAGGCGATGCAGGCGATTAACACGTTGGAACCAGCCATTGTCACCATCCACGCCGCCGGTGGCCGCGCAATGATGGAAGATGCCAAGGCGGCAGCCGGCGCAAATACCAAAGTTGTCGCCGTCACCGTTTTGACCAGCCTCGACGACCATGACCTTAACCGTGTCGGCGTGTCCGATACGGCGGATCTTCAGGTCGCCCGACTGGCGGCATTGGCGCAGGAAGCCGGGCTCGACGGCATTGTGTGTTCGGGCCATGAAGTGAAAGCGGTTAAAAAGAATTGGAAGGACGGGTTTTTCGTTGTTCCCGGTCTTCGTCCCGCCGGCGGCACCAGCGCAGATCAAAAACGCACCGTCACCCCGCGTCAGGCACGCGACGACGGCGCAAGCATATTGGTTATCGGGCGGCCCATTACCAAAGCCGAAAGCCCGGAAGATGCAGCACGAGCCATCATGGGCACGTTGTAACGCAAGGCACTGGCATAAAATCACGTAAGGTTGCGCAAGTTCAGCATGACGGAAGCCTTCGGGTTCGCTAGTTAGCCAGCATGCAAACGCAAATCAAAATCTGTGGCCTGAAAGACGAACATACCGTTGATGCGGCTGCTAAGTCAGGCGCGACACACATCGGTCTTAATCTCTATGAGCCGAGCCCGCGTTACGTTCCGCTAGAACAAGCCGCCGCGTTGCGGATGCGCGCACCCGCCAGTTTGAAGGTCGTATTGCTGCTCGTAAATGCCGAGCCTGGCTTTACTGCCAAGGCTATCGAAGTGGTCAAACCCGATATTGTGCAATTTCATGGATCAGAAACGCACCAATGGTTGCGCGTTTTAAAAAGCGCGGTCGACATCGAAATCTGGAAAGCCTTTGGCGTGAAAGACGCAGCAACGCTTAAAAATGCTGACCAATATGAAGGCACGGCGGACCTCATCCTGTTTGATGCGCCGGCTCAAACATTGCCCGGCGGCACGGGCACGCGGTTTGATTGGTCGTTGCTCAACCAGCATAAGCACAAGCTGCCTTGGGGGCTTGCCGGTGGCCTGAACCCTGACAATGTCGGCGAAGCCCTACGGCAAACACACGCGATATTGGTCGATACCTCGTCTGGCGTTGAATCCGCGCCGGGCATCAAGGATATGGACAAGATTGCGGCCTTCTGCCAAGCGGTCCGCAACCATGACCACAGATAAACCCACACCGAACTCATTCCGCAACCAACCCGACGATCGCGGCCATTTCGGCCAGTTCGGTGGGCGCTATGTCGCCGAAACGCTCATGCCGCTCGTGCTCGACCTGGAACGCGAATATCGCGCCGCGAAACAGGACCCGGCATTTGCCGCCCAGTTCGATGATTTGCTGGAGCATTATGTTGGCCGTCCGTCGCCGCTTTATTATGCCGAGCGCCTGACCGAGGACGTCCGCAAAGATGCGCCAGCAGGCAAAGGCGCACAAATCTGGTTCAAGCGCGACGAGCTGAACCACACGGGCGCGCACAAGATCAACAATTGCATTGGCCAGATACTGCTCGCCATCCGCATGGGTAAGACGCGGATCATCGCGGAAACCGGCGCTGGACAGCATGGCGTTGCCACGGCAACTGTCTGCGCACGTTTTGGCCTGCCCTGCTTCATCTATATGGGCGCAAAGGACATTGAACGGCAGCAGCCCAATGTGTTCCGCATGCGCTTGTTGGGCGCGGAAGTCATTCCCGTCACCAGCGGTGCTGGCACGTTGAAAGACGCAATGAACGAAGGGCTTCGCGACTGGGTCGCCAATGTCCACGACACATTCTACATTATTGGCACGGCCGCTGGCCCACATCCCTATCCCGAATTGGTTCGCGATTTCCAGAGCGTCATCGGCAAAGAAGCGCGCGCACAAATGCTGAGCCGCATCAACCGCCTGCCCGATTTGTTGGTCGCAGCCATTGGCGGCGGATCAAACGCCATTGGCCTGTTCCATCCGTTTTTGGACGACAAAGACGTTCAAATGCTTGGTATTGAGGCGGCGGGTCATGGTCTTGAGAAAGAACATGCTGCCAGCCTTGCGGGCGGCCGCCCCGGCATCTTGCACGGCAACAAGACCTATTTGCTTCAGGATGACGACGGCCAAATCGCCGAAGCGCATTCGATTTCGGCTGGCCTCGATTATCCCGGCATTGGCCCAGAGCATAGCTGGCTCAAGGAAATTGGCCGCGTCCGTTACGACAGCGTGACCGACACTGAGGCACTTTCCGCATTCCAATTGCTCTGCCGAACAGAAGGCATCATTCCGGCGCTAGAGCCAGCCCACGCGATTGCCGCGGTGGAGCGCGAAGCCAAGAAAATGGACCGTGATCAGATCATTCTCGCCAACCTCTGCGGGCGTGGTGACAAGGATATTTTCACCGTCGCTGAGGCTTTGGGGACGTCGATATGAACGGTGCGACTTTCGTCATCCTGAACTTGTTTCAGGATAACAAACAACGGTCGCAGGTTATCCTGAAACAAGTTCAGGATGACGAGGGGTTGGTTGCATGACCCGCCTCTCCGCCGCCTTTTCCAAGCCCCACCCCGCCCTCGTCGCCTTCATCACTGCGGGTGACGGCGACACCGCAGCCAATCTCGATGCGCTCGTCGTGGGTGGCGCGGATGTTATTGAACTGGGCATGCCGTTTACGGACCCAATGGCCGACGGCCCTGTTATTCAAGAAGCAAACATCCGCAGCCTGAACGCTGGCACCACGACAGCGGATATCTTCGCGCTCGCCTCATCCTTTCGCAAACGCCATCCCGACACGCCTTTGGTGCTGATGGGTTATGCCAACCCGATGACGATCCGTGGAGGCGACTGGTTCGCGTCCGAATGCAACAAAGCGGGTGTCGATGGCGTCATCTGCGTCGACATTCCGCCAGAGGAAGACCCAGAGCTTGGCCCTGCATTGCGCAGCGCGGGCATTGACCTCATTCGTCTCGCAACGCCCACCACAGACACCGTCCGCTTGCCCGCCGTCCTGAATGGCGCATCTGGCTTCCTATATTATGTTTCGGTCGCCGGTATCACCGGCCTGCAAGTTGCAGCGCAGACCAGCATTGATGAGGCGGTGGCGCGGCTAAAGGCCCACACCGATCTGCCCATCGCGGTTGGCTTTGGCGTGCGCACACCCGAACAAGCCGCCAACATCGCGCGCGTTGCCGATGGCGTTGTTGTTGGTTCCGCAATCGTCGAACTCGTCGCCAAACATGGCATCAACGCCGCTGGTCCGGTCCGCGATTATGTGGCTTCGTTGAAATCGGCTATCATTTCGGCGCGTGGCTGACTACAAAACCGTAGCCCTGAGCAGCAGTCGCCCAGCGACTGCGTCCGTCGAAGGGCGCCTCTCGGGTTTAGCTTTAGCCTGGGAAGCGTGCTTCGACAGGCTCAGCACTACGGTATATTTTACACTGCGTATTTTACAGGGACAGAAAACATGAACTGGGTCACCCGCGTCCGCAATGCCATTCCCTTCATCGCCAAGCGCGAAACGGCCGAAACACTCTGGCACAAGTGCAAGGGTTGTCAGGCGATGATCTTCCTCAAGGAATTTGAGGAAAACCAGTCTGTCTGTCCAAAATGTGACCATCACGGCCGCATTGGCCCCGCTGAACGCTTTGCCGCATTGTTCGATGACGACAGCTATGACGTGCTTAAGCCGCCCGTTGTCGGCGAAGACCCGTTGAAGTTCAAAGATACAAAGAGATATATCGACCGCATCAAAGCCGCCCGCCTCGCAACAGGTGAGCAAGACGCGATGATGAGCGCACGTGGCGAAATCAACGGCCAAGCTGTTGTTGTCAGTGTGCAGGATTTCGCCTTCATGGGCGGTTCCATGGGCATGGCGGTTGGTGAGGCATTCATTGACGCTGTAAAGGCCGCGATCCGCGCAAAATGCCCCTACATCATCTTCACAGCCGCAGGCGGCGCACGCATGCAGGAAGGCATATTGAGCCTGATGCAGATGCCGCGTTCGACTGTCGCCATTCAGATGCTGCATGATGCGGGACTGCCCTACATCGTTGTACTGACAGACCCCACCACCGGCGGTGTAACCGCGTCTTACGCAATGCTGGGCGATGTCCAGATTGCGGAACCCGGCGCGCTTATCGGCTTTGCCGGACAGCGGGTGATTGAGCAGACAATTCGCGAAAAACTGCCCGAAGGATTCCAGCGCGCCGAATATCTGTTGGAACATGGCATGATCGACATGGTCACGCATCGCCACGACCTGCGCGGCGTATTGTCGCAGCTCGTCGGGTACCTCGCGCCAGAGAAGAAGGCGGCGTGATAGCGATAACGGTAATGCAAAACATCAGTCATGCTGAACTTGTTTCAGCATCTTACTTTATCTCTGCTGAGATTATTAAGACCCTGAAACAAGTTCAGGGTGACATGGTGTCTTCGCAAAGTACCCAACATGCCTGACCACGCCATTTCCTCCGACCCTGCTGTTCAGGCGCAATTGGACCGGCTGACCATGTTGTCGCCCGGCAAGGATGTCTTAGGGCTGACGCGCATTGCGGCATTGCTTGAACGCATCGGTAATCCGCACCATAATCTTCCGCCGGTGTTCCATGTCTCTGGCACCAACGGCAAGGGTTCGACTTGCGCGTTTTTGCGCGGAACGATTGAGGCGGCGGGCATGACGACGCATGTCTATTCGAGCCCGCATTTGGTGCGTTTCAATGAGCGCATCCGGATTGCGGGCAAGTTGATTGATGACGCAACTCTCTCTGCGCTGTTGTCCGAGGTTTTGGACCATGCCGAGGGGCTGGAAGCGAGCTTCTTTGAAGTCACCACCGCAGTTGCCTTTTGCGCCTTTGCGCGGACGCCAGCCGATGCCTGCATCGTCGAAGTCGGCCTGGGTGGCCGGTTGGATGCGACCAATGTCCTCACCCAGCCGGTGGCGTGCGGGATAGCCTCATTGGGATTGGATCATGAGGGCTTCTTGTTGGCGGCGGAGGACGGTGTTCCCGATATGCCGCCGCTCGACCGCATTGCTTTTGAAAAAGCCGGTATTGCAAAGTCCGGATCACCTCTCGTCACGCAAAAATATACGGTGTCGATGGCCAACACCGTTGCAACGCAAGCCACTTTGCATAACGCACAGTTGCACGCGCGCGGCGAAAGTTGGGATACAGTGGTATATGATGGCCGTTTGCATTACCGCGACGCCACCGGAAAACTCGACGTGTCACTTCCCCGCATGACGGGCGCACATCAGGCCGACAATGCGGCTTTGGCCATTGCAATGCTGCGCCATCAAAACGCCATCCATATTCCAGAGGCAGCGCTGGCCGCCGCGATGGAGTGGACACGCTGGCCGGCACGACTGCAAACATTGTCTGCAGGACCGCTGACAGACCGACTGCCGACGGGTTCAACTGCCTGGCTTGATGGCGGACACAATCCCGACGCCGGGGCGGCGATTGCCAAAACGCTAGAGGACGGCCCATCCGTTCAAGTCATCATCGGCATGTTGATGAACAAGGACGCGCTTGGTTTCCTTGCGCCGTTTGCACACAAAATCGAATCGTTATTCGCGGTGCCGATATCGGGCCATGAGCATCATGACCCTTTAGATCTGTGCCGGATAGCGAAAGATGACCTTGGCATCGCAGTGGCCGCCCCGGTGGGCAATGTGGACGCCGCGATGGCGCAGATTGCAACCCATGACCAGCCATCGAATGTGTTAATCTGCGGCTCACTCTATCTTGCTGGCGAAGTGTTGCGCGCGAACGGTCAAGTACCAGATTAACCGTTACCCTATCGAGGAGGTCCATTTACCTCCAAACGCGCATAGCGGTACTGCAACACCATAATCGCAACCGCAAAGGGGAGAGCAACCAGACACTCTACCCAATTACCCTCGACGGCCTGATATATTGCCAAAGTTATTATGAGATAGGCGAGCTCTAAGCCCCACCAAAGCATCCCGTTAAACTCCATACCTATCCCGCAAGACGCGCAACGGTATTCAAAAAGAGAGCGCGGTATCAGAAAAACTGGAAGGCCCAATTTTGCTGAGCAATTCGGGCAATGGCGTGACATGATTATTCCTTCGGTATTGTATCAGGCAGCTCGCACTGGCTGCCCTTTCCAGGCGAGCAACCCACCAGCTAGCAATAAAGCCGCAAAAATCGCGGTGATGCTGTTGGCGAATTCCAGCGGCTGCGAAAGCAATAGCCCGATAAGGCCCGCCACCACGAGCAAGAAGCCGAAGATACGCAACGGCCCGACCGGTTCCTTTAAAGCCTTCTCGTCCACCGCTTCAACCTGATGAATGCTTTGAACGACATAGCCTTTGCTCCACAGCAGCCAGAGCAAGACCATGCCCGGGATCGCAGCCACGACGGTGAAACCCCAAAAGCCCACCCAACCGACATTTTCAGCAACGATCCCCGCCGGGCCCGCCATGAACGTACGGCCAACGCCCGCAAAGGACGACAGCAGCGCAAATTGCGTCGCGGTATAGGCGATGCTCGACAGTCCTGACAAATAGGTCGCAAATACCGTCAGGCCGATACCGCTAGTCAAATTTTCGGTGCAGATGGCCGCAACCATCATCCAATAACTGTTACCCGTCGCCGCCAAGATCATGAACATGACGTTGGAGAACATCATCAACAGACCCGAAATCAGCAGCGCGCGGCCCATGCCAAGCCACAGGATGAATGGCGCCCCAAGCGCGGAGCCAACAATCAGTGCCCCAAAGCCCCATAATTTGTTCGCCGAGATATAATCCAGATCGGAAAAGCCAAGGTCCACGATCATCGGGCTCAGCATCGCCTGCCCCATGGCATCGCCAACTTTGTAGACCAGCACAAAGCCAAGAATGAGGAACGCCCCGTGCCGAGTCAGGAACTCGCGGAACGGGTTCACCACAGCCTCTGTCAGCCACTGTTTTGGCTTCATGCCCTCCACATGGGCAAAGCGGTCAACAAACTTGCCTGGCCCGGCCCACAGCGCGCCGATGATAGCAGGGATGATGCAAAAGGCAGTCAGACCATAAGCGGTGGCCCAGCCAAGCCCCAGCCCTTCCTGTGAGGCAAAATAGATCGTGCCTGCGCCAGCGATCAAATTGCCGGTGCGATAGCCAAACTGGTTGGTTGCGGTGCCATGGGCGAATTCTTCTTCTTCCAAAATCTCGATACGATAGGCGTCGATGACGATGTCCTGTGTCGCAGAAAGAAACGCCGTTATCAGCGCCCAAATAGCGAAAAGCCCCATATCGCCCGGCTGCGGATTGCTCGCGCCGAGTTGCCAGATCGACACAAACAGCAACGCCTGAATGAAGAACAACCAGCTGCGGCGTTGCCCGAATATCTTGGTAAGCACTGGCAAGTGCAGCTTATCAACCAATGGCGCCCACAGGAATTTGACCGTGTAAGGAATGCCCAATGCCACGGCAAAACCGATGGTCGCGGTGTCTATCCCGACCTTCGCCAGCCAGAATGTCATTGTCGCGACCAGCAACGTCAACGGAAAGCCGCTAGAAATGCCCAGCAGGAACGTAATTACCGGGTTTTTGCGCATATAGGGCCGGAAGGCCGGAACCAGCATTGCGATGACCGGCAATGCGATCAAAATGGCGGCAAAAATGATAAAACGTTGCAAATCAACTGACATGCGGACCCCTCTGAGCGTGTTGCGCAGATGACTAACGGCATTTTCCTGAATGGCCAGTGACTTTTGAAGCAACATGCGTCAAAGGCGCTTTATGGTAAAACCTCCTTCAAAAGCCCCTGCCCGTCCAGCCAAGCCACCGCGCCTACGTTGGGACAGCAAACCCGTCCGTAAGCCCAACCCGAACGCCGCGCCGAGCAAAGGTGCATTGGAGCGTAAGGATGGCGAAGAACGTATCGCAAAGCTGCTCGCGCGCGCCGGTGTCGCGTCGCGTCGCGAAATCGAACGTATGATCGCCGATGGCCGTGTGACGTTGAATGATGAGAAGGTTGAAACCCCTGCAACATTGCTGAAATCGCTGCGCGGCGTGGCTGTTGATGGCAAGGCAGTCGGCCAACCTGCGCCGACACAACTTTACATGTTCCATAAGCCCGAGGGCTGTCTGACGGCCGAGCGCGACTTTAGTGGCCGCAAGACGATTTACGACGTTCTCCCCAAAGACTTGCCGCGCCTCATGCCCATCGGCCGTTTGGATTTGAACACTGAAGGTTTGTTGCTGCTCACCAATGATGGTGAATTCAAACGCCAGATGGAATTGCCGTCGACTGGCGTCGAGCGGACATACCGCGCGCGCTGCTTTGGCGACGTCAGTCAGGACCAGCTCGAAGAGCTGATCCACGGCATTGAAATTGAAGGCGTCAAATATGGCAAAATCGACGCCAATCTGGAGCGTCGGACGGGCCGCAATGGTTGGGTTGAAATGACGCTGACCGAGGGCAAGAATCGCGAAGTGCGCCGTGTCCTTGAACATCTTGGACTCGAAGTCAGCCGTCTTATCCGCACGCGTTATGGGCCATTCGTATTGGGTGAGCTTGCACCCGGCACCGTCGGCGAAGTGCGCCGGGTCGACCTCATCGAATTTCGAAAGACATTGAAATAATGCGGATCATTTCGGGGGAGTGGCGTTCACGTCCGTTGGTGGCGCCCAAGGGTGATACGACAAGGCCCACGGCCGATCGTACGCGCGAGACATTGTTTTCCATGCTCACCAGTCGGCTCGGTTCATTCGAAGATTTGCGGGTGCTCGACCTGTTTGCAGGCTCAGGTGCGCTAGGGCTTGAAGCTTTGTCGCGCGGCGCCGCACATTGCACCTTTGTCGAGCAGGACCATTTGGCACTGGACGCGCTTGAAAAGAATATCGCAAAGCTCGGCGCCAAGGACAAATGCGATGTCCGCAAATCATCGGTACTGTCGATGGGCAGCGCTTTGAAGCCCGCCGACATCATCTTGATGGACCCACCCTATTTGAGCGGTGCTGGATCGGTCGCGCTCGATAAGCTTGGCCGCTTTGGATGGTTTGCACCCTACGCATGGATCAGCGTTGAGACCAGCATCAAAGAGGATGTCGAGGTCAAGGGCTTCACTGTCGATACCGTGCGCAACGTCGGCAAAGCAAAAATTACACTTTTGCGGCCAGACGCTTCTTAACGCCGCGGTATTTTCGTTGCCCGCGCGCCCTCACTTGGGTTCGGGCTACTGTCGTGAAATGTTTTTGAACAAACCGGATAGGCCTTGGTTACTGCTTGCGGTTCATCGCTTCGTTCCCTAACTGTTCGCCTATGTCAGATAATCAGGTCCAGACCGATCCGTCAAAGTCGGAACCACCATGGTTGCGCGGATTGAACGCGCCGCAACGCGAAGCCGTTTTGACAACTGAAGGCCCAGTGCTTCTGCTTGCCGGAGCGGGGACAGGCAAAACTGCCGCATTAACGGCCCGAATGGCTCAGATTTTGTACGCACGCCTTGCGTGGCCGTCCGAAATTCTCGCCGTGACCTTCACCAACAAAGCTGCGCGTGAAATGCGTGAGCGCATTGGCGCAATGGTTGGTTCCGCAGTGGAAGGCATGCCGTGGCTTGGTACGTTCCACAGTATTGGCGCAAAGCTGCTTCGCCGCCACGCCGAAGTAATTGGACTACAGAGCAATTTCACGATTATCGACACCGATGATCAGATCAGATTGCTCAAGCAGCTGATCCAGTCGGAAGATTTGGACGAGAAACGGTTTCCGGCGCGCGGGCTCGCGGCATTGTTGGATAAATGGAAAAACGCGGGCAAGTCACCGGCAGATTTGGACGCTGGTGATAATGAGGCTTTCGCCAATGGTAAGGGCCAACGGATGTACGCGCTATATCAGGCGCGCCTGCTTGCCCTGAACGCGTGCGACTTTGGCGATTTGTTGCTGCACGGGCTGAACCTGCTGAAGAACAACCGCGATATCCTGGAAAAATATCAGGCCCAGTTTAAATATATTCTCGTTGACGAATATCAGGACACGAACGCCGTCCAGTATCTCTGGCTTCGCCTGCTCGCCCAAAAACGCAAAAATATTTGCTGCGTCGGTGACGATGACCAAAGCATTTATTCCTGGCGCGGCGCAGAGGTTGCAAACATCCTGCGTTTTGAGAAGGATTTCCCAGGCGCGAAGACGATTAAGCTCGAACAGAATTATCGAAGCACGCCGCATATTTTGGCCGCAGCCTCTGGCTTGATCGACGCCAACAGTACGCGGCTGGGCAAGACGCTGTGGACGGAACTCGACGACGGCGAAAAGGTCCGCATCATTGGTGTCTGGGACGGTCCGGAAGAAGCCCGCCGCGTGGGCGAAGAAATTGAAGCGTTGCAATATAAAGGCGAGAGCCTCGACAGCGTCGCTATACTCGTGCGCGCGCAGCACCAAACCCGCGAATTCGAAGACCGCTTCATACAAATCGGTGTTAACTATCGGATAGTCGGTGGTTTTCGTTTTTACGAACGCGCCGAAATTCGCGATGCCATTGCCTATTTGCGTATCGTAAACCAGCCGGCCGACGACTTGGCGTTCGAACGTATCGTCAACGTTCCAAAACGCGGTGTTGGCGACAAAGCCGTCGAGAAAATCCACATCGTGGCCCGCGCCGAGCGCGCGCCGCTTTCTGTCGCCGCCGCTCGATTGGTGGAAACCGATGAATTAACCGGCAAGGCACGCAAATCGCTCGCCGATCTGGTGGTCGATATCGCCCGTTGGCGCGACGAAGCTGCGCATATGTCACCAGCGAACCTAACGCGGCTGATCATGGATGAATGCGGCTATACGGCCGTTTTGCAGGCTGAACGCAGCACGGAAGCATCGGCCCGCCTCGAAAACCTGAGCGAACTTGCACGCGCGATGGAAGAATATGAAACGCTTGGCGAGTTTCTGGAACATGTCAGCCTGGTTATGGACAATGACCGCGGCGATACCGGCGCAAGCGTCACGATCATGACCATTCATGCCGCCAAGGGCCTCGAATATGACAATGTCTTCCTCGTTGGATGGGAAGAAGGTATCTTCCCATCACAACGTGCGCTTGATGAAGGCGGCCTTGCTTCGTTGGAAGAAGAACGCCGGCTGGCCTATGTTGCGATAACCCGCGCAAAATGCCGCTGCACAATCATCCATGCGGCAAACCGGCGGATTTACGGTCAATGGACCAGCAGCATTCCCAGCCGTTTCATTGAGGAACTGCCGCTTGACCATATTGAGGCCGAGCAGACCATGACAGGCGGCGCATCACTTTGGCGTGCCAACTGGAGCGAACAAACGGACCCGTTTGCGCATCTGGCCGCAGCCAACCAAGGCCGCAGCAATGCGCGTGGCCCGGGCTGGCAACGGGCAGCCACATCCGGCGGATTTAACCCGCGTCCACAGCGCATCCCGGAAAACACACGCAGCGCGGTCAGTCTTGGCAATAAAGGTCGCAGTGACCTCAGCATTGGTCTGCGTGTCTTTCACGAGAAATTCGGTTATGGCGAAATCGCAGAAATCGAAGGCAATAAGCTAGAGATCGAATTCGAACAGGCGGGCCGCAAACGGGTGATGGACAGTTTTGTAACAATCAGTTGAAGCACCCAAATCGCGCTGACGCGCCAGCGTGGAACGTCCGGCAATGTCAACCGTTTCCTGTTTAGCTTTTAATGCACAGGAGATTGCACGATGCCCATGATCGAAACCCGCGACGGCGCGTGGCTTTATGTAAAGGACTGGGGCACCGGTAATCCAGTCATCCTTATCCATGGTTGGCCGCTGTCATCAGACAGCTGGGACCCCGTCGCCGAAGCATTGGCGAATGCCGGGCATCGCGTTATCTCCTATGATCGGCGCGGCTTTGGCCGGTCGGACCAAACATGGGGTGGATATGACTATGACAGCCTGACTGACGATCTTGCTGATGTCATGAAGGCCACCGGAGTCAGCGAGAATATAACTCTTGTTGGCTTTTCCATGGGCGGCGGCGAAGTCGCACGTTATATGTCGCGCTACCATGGCGCCGGAGTGGTGCGTGCTGTGTTGATATCATCAATCGTACCCTTCTTGTTGTTGACCGACGACAATCCTGACGGTGTTCCGCAGGAAAACTTCGAGCAAATGACCCAGGATATGATGTCCGACAGGCCAGCATTCATGCGCCAGTTTCTCCATGACTTTTTTGGCATTGGCTGGCTGAGCAAGCCCCTGAGCAGCGCCACATTGGACTGGGCGTGGAACATGACGATGCAGGCAGGACTTCGACCAACGTTAAAGGCTGCAGAAGCGTTTTCATCGACTGACTTCCGCGCGGACTTGCCGGCTTTCAAAGTACCGACGCTCATCATTCACGGAACGAGCGACACTACTGTGCCGATAGACCCGACAGCGCGGATGGCAGCAGCCATGATTAGCGATGTGCGACTGGTCGAATATACCGGGGCCCCACATGGTCTGTTC
The DNA here is from genome assembly GCA_002255985.1 of Sphingomonadaceae bacterium PASS1. Lineage (GTDB taxonomy): Bacteria > Pseudomonadota > Alphaproteobacteria > Sphingomonadales > Sphingomonadaceae > Sphingorhabdus_B. Next base: position 84,040 of record NKIR01000006.1, on the reverse strand, counting down.
GAGACCGATCGCGACCGATTGATCTCGGACCTTATGGCGTTCCTCAACGGCGAAGAACCAAGATCGCAGGATGAGGAGACCTTTGTCATCAATCCAGCGTTACCGATGGGGGGATATTGACGGCAATATCTCCGGCATCAAGGCAACGGAACGCATAGCTTCGGCGCGGCTGGCGTATCTACTCTGGTAATGCATATTGCTTTGCGGTTATGGAAAGCCATGACTGCGGGGGCTGCACAAATCATATCGGACGCAAGAACGGCGCTTGGCCGCCGCGACGCCGCTTCTGCAATACGCTTGCTGTCGGAATTGCCCGATGCCCAGATGCCATGGCTCATGATGGCGCAAGCCTGTAGCCTAGCCGGAGATGCCAAAGCCGAAGAAACTGCGTTGCAGCGCCAGCTGGAAATTGAGCCGCGCCATTTGCCCACGTTGATTTTGTCGGGCGAGTTAAAGGTACGCTTGGGCGATGACCGGGCAGCAAACGCATTCTTTCAGGCAGCGCTTAACCAAGCCGCGACAATGCCAGACGTACCGGCATCCCTGCACCCCATGTTAAACCGCGCGCGCGATTTCGTCGTGCAAATTCAAGCGAAATTCGAACAGCATTTGGTTGATGGGCTTACGCAAGCGGGTTTGCATCGTGACGGACGGGTTGGCACGGCGGTCGACATGTTGCTTGGCAAAAAGCAGCTGTACTTGCAGCAGCCTTCGAGCTTTTATTTTCCAGGACTGCCGCAGCGGCAATTTTACGAGCGCTCGGAATTTCCGTGGCTCGCCGAAGTCGAAAATGCGGCTCCGGCGATGCAAGAGGAATTGCGCGCGGTGTTGGCTGATGGGCAGGACTTCGCCCCTTATGTTGAGGCGAGCAGTGACCGGCCAAGGGCGGCAAACCCGCTGATCAACGATCCGAGCTGGGGCGCGTTTTATTTCTGGCGCAACGGCGAAAAGGTTGAAGCGAACGCGTCTCGTTGTCCGGCGACCATGGCTGCGCTGGAATTGGCACCGATGCCGCGCATCGATAAACGTTCGCCCATTGCCTTATGGTCATTGCTAAAACCCGGCACGCATATTCAACCGCACCATGGACTTTTGAACACGCGGTTGATTTGCCATATTCCGCTCATCGTTCCCGACGACTGCGCCATTCGCGTCGGCAACGAGACGCGTGCATGGCGCACAGGCGAAGCCCTGATTTTTGACGACAGCTTCGAACATGAGGCGTGGAATAAAAGCGCAGATACCCGCATTATATTGTTACTCGAAATCTGGAGGCCGGAGATTTCTGCCGAGGAACGGGCTGCGCTCACCACCATTTTCGAGACGATCAATAACTATCACGGCATGCCCGAAGATGCAGGATAATGGCTGGCCTCATGAAATGGCAGCTTGCGCAACCAACAAAAATCTCCTCATTGCCTTGGGCAATACCAGCCGATAGGCGCATGCATCATGTCTGACAAGAACCCCAACATCCACCCGCTCAGCATCGCTGACTTCCGCTATTATTGGCTCGCACGGTTTATGGCGGTGTTGGCAACGATGGGGATGGTCGTGGTCATTGGTTATCAAGCCTATGACATCGCGCGCAGTGATTATGGCATGTCCATTCGCGAAGCGTCGTTGCAGCTTGGGTTACTTGGCCTTGTGCAATTCGTACCACTTGCGTTGTTGACCCCCGTAGCCGGGTGGGCTGCCGACCGGTGGGAACGTCGGACAGTCGCGCGGCTTGCCAACAGTATCGACATGACGGTGGCGTTGGCGCTTGGATGGTTCACTTATATCGATGGGCTTACCCTGCCCCTGCTTTTCGTGTTTGCCGCGTTGCATGGCGTTGCCCGCGTATTTGTCGGACCATCGATGTCGGCGATCGCGCCCAACATTGTTCCGCCAGCATCATTGCCGCGCGCTATCGCACTGAGTTCAATCGCTTGGCAAGTCGGGTCCGTTTTTGGTCCAGCCGCAGGCGGTCTGATGTTCGCAGAGAGTGCGTCGCTGCCTTATTGGGTTTCGGCAGGATTGATGTTGGCTGCCACAATCAGCTTGAGCTTTGTGAAGCCAGTCCATCCGCCCCGCATGGAAAGAAAGATCCATCCCATAAGGCAAATGATCGACGGCCTGCGTTATACATGGTCCGAACGATTTCTGTTGGGTGCCATTACGCTTGACCTATTTGCAGTCCTGCTTGCAGGTGCCACCGCGATGCTACCCGTTTATGCGCGCGATATCCTGATGGTCGGACCGGACGGTCTTGGCCAGTTACGCGCCGCGCCAGCAGTTGGCGCTTCAGTCGTTGCGCTTATGCTCGCGATCTGGCCATTACGACACAATGTAGGTGCCAAAATGCTTTGGGCGGTGGTCGTCTTTGGCGTCGCAACCATCGGGTTTGGCTTAAGCCATGAGATTGGTAGCCGTGTTTTTGGTGACGCGCGCATCGGGTTCCTGAACATGGGCGCTGGCATGGCGGTCGCGTTAATCTCACTCATCATCCTTGGCGCGTCAGACATGCTTTCGGTCTATGTCCGATCATCGTTGGTTCAGCTCAACACCCCAGATGAAATGCGCGGACGCGTCAGCTCGGTATCTGGCCTTGCCATTTCCGCCTCCAATGAATTGGGCGAACTGCAGTCCGGTGTGGCGGCGGCGGCCCTTGGACCTGTTGGCGCGGTTGTATTCGGCGGCGTTGGTGCCATATTGATTACAGGAATGTGGGCGCGGCTATTCCCCGAGCTTAAAAACGCCCGCACATTCGAACCACAATATAGAGGAACCAATCCATGAAAGCACAATCGATCCTCGAAACCATCGGCAACACTCCGCACATCCGGATGGGGCGCATGTTCCCCAATGCCGAAGTCTGGATCAAATCCGAACGGTCGAACCCCGGTGGTTCAATCAAGGACCGTATTGGTCTTGCCATGATCGAGGCCGCCGAGAAGGACGGCAGCCTGAAACCCGGCGGCACAATTATTGAGCCAACGTCCGGAAATACCGGCGTTGGCCTTGCCATGGTCGCGGCGGTCAAGGGTTATAAACTGATCCTTGTCATGCCGGAGTCAATGTCACTGGAACGCCGGCGGCTTATGCTCGCATATGGTGCCAGCTTCGATCTGACGCCGCGCGAAAAGGGCATGAAGGGTGCAATTGAACGTGCTTTGGAAATGGTATCGCAGACCCCGGGTTCTTGGATGCCGCAGCAGTTTGAAAACTCGGCTAATATCGACGTCCATGTGCGCACGACATCGCAGGAAATTCTCGCGGACTTCGCCGATATGCCGATTGATGCCCTGATTACCGGGGTTGGCACAGGTGGTCACATCACGGGATGCGCAGAAGTTTTGAAGAAGGCCTGGCCCAATTTGAAGGTCTTTGCGGTGGAACCCACATTGTCGCCAGTGATCAGCGGTGGCCAGCCCGGGCCACATGCTATTCAGGGAATTGGCGCAGGGTTTATTCCCGCCAACCTGCACACCGCATTGTTGGATGGCGTCATTCAGGTCGACCCTGAAGTTGCCAAGGAAACCGCACGACGCGCCGCACGTGAGGAAGGCATGCTCGTTGGTATATCATCCGGCGCGACACTTGCCGCCATTGCGCAGAAGCTGCCCGAATTGCCAGCGGGGTCACGTGTTCTTGGTTTCAATTATGACACCGGCGAACGCTATTTGTCGGTCCCCGACTTTTTGCCAGTCGACTAAACAAAAAATGCCGGGACATAATATCCCGGCATTTTTGTATCTGAGCATGAAACGGCTGAGCGGTTACGCTGCGGCGAACATCTCCGGCGACAACGCCATTAACGCTTCACTGCCCGCTTCAATCTTACGACGAAGAGCGCCGCAATCGGGCAGATACCGCTCCGCAAAATAGCGCGCGGTCACCAATTTGGTTTCGTAGAACGCCGCATTGCCTGTACCCGCATCAAGCGCACGTTGCGCCAATTCCGCCATGCGGAGCCATTGTAGGCCAAGGGCGATGATGCCCATGATATGCATGTAATGATGCGCGCCAGCGCCGATGTTGTTCGGATTGGCCATGCCATTTTGCATGAACCACATGGTCGAGGCCTTCAAATCGCCACTGGCTTTTTCAAGACGGGTCGCGAAATCCGCGAGCGCCCCGCCCTTTGCTGCCGTACATTCATCGTCGACAATCTTGAAGAGCGCCTGAATTGCCCGGCCGCCATTTTGCGCGAGCTTGCGGCCAACAAGGTCCATCGCCTGCACGCCGTTGGTGCCCTCGTAAATCATCGCGATACGGGCATCGCGCACATATTGTTCCATGCCCCATTCGGCGATGTAGCCATGGCCGCCATAGACTTGCTGCGCATTGGTGGCGACTTCATAGCCCTTGTCTGTGCCATAGCCTTTTATGACGGGCGTTAGCAGCGACAACAGGTCATCCGCCATTTGCCGTTCTTCCTCAGTTTGCGCATGGTGCAGCAAATCGGCTTGCAACGCGCCCCATAGGCACAAGGCCCGCATACCTTCTGTAAACGCCTTGGCATCCATCAGCATACGGCGCACATCGGGGTGCACGAACAGGGTGTCGGCTTTCTGCTCCAGATCCTGCGGACCGGTCAGCGCGCGGCCCTGACGTCGATCTTGGGCATAATGCACGGCATTTTGGTAAGCGACTTCGGCAACGCCAAGGCCTTGCTGGCCAACGCCCAGACGCGCGATGTTCATCATGATAAACATGGCCGCGAGGCCCTTACTTTCTTCGCCGACAAGATAACCTGTCGCGCCATCATAGTTCATCACGCACGTCGCATTGCCGTGGATGCCCATCTTATGTTCAATCGAACCACAGGACAGACTGTTCCGCGCGCCCAGCGAGCCGTCATCGTTCACCAGGAACTTGGGCACGATGAACAGCGAAATACCTTTGACGCTGTCTGGTGCGCCCGGCGTTTTGGCCAAGACCAGGTGAATGATATTCTCGGTTAGGTCATGGTCGCCTGACGAAATGAAAATCTTGGTTCCGGAAACCGCATAGCTACCATCGTCATTAGGGACAGCCTTGGTGCGGATAAGACCAAGATCGGTTCCGCAATGCGGCTCGGTCAGGTTCATTGTCCCGCCCCATTTGCCCGAAATCATATTCGGCGCATATTTGGCTTTCTGTTCGTCGCTGCCCTTCACCAAGATCGCCGATACCGCGCCTTGCGTGAGCCCCGGATACATCGCGAACGCCATGTTCGAGCTCGCCATAAGCTCTTCAAACGCCATGGAGACGATATGTGGCATGCCTTGGCCGCCAAACTCCACTGGTCCGGACAATGTGCCCCAGCCGCCTTCGCAGAATAGCTTATACGCTTCCTTGAAGCCATCAGGCGTGGTGACGCTGCCGTCTTGATGGCGCGTGCAGCCTTGCGAGTCGCCGACTTGGTTCAACGGAAAAAGAACGCCCTCCACAAATTTGGCGCCTTCAGTCAGGATCGCGTCGATCACATCGGCGCCGGCATTTTCAAAGCCGGGCAAATTGGCGAAGCGCTCAACACCCAATACTTCGTTGAGAATGAACTGCATATCGCGAACGGGGGCGGTGTAGCTTGGCATTTTCGATCCTTAACTGGCTGGAAATTCAAATTAGGCTGCGGTGGGTTTATCTGCGGCCTCTGCCTTTTCGACGGTTGAAACAAATTCGGTAAGCTCGTGAATAGCGCTTTCGATATCGTCACGCTGCGCCTTCAACAGATTGATTCTGTCGCGGCATTTTTCAATGGTCACACGGCGTTGAATGTTGCGTCCATCGTTCAGGTCGTAAAGATCAATCATTTCCCGGATTTCAGCAAGGCTAAAACCGACGCGCTTTGCACGCAATATCCACGCAAGCCGCGCGCGGTCGCGCTTGGAATAAATACGGGCAAGCCCCATGCGTTCAGGTGAAATCAAACCTTGGTCTTCGTAAAAGCGCAAGGCCCGCGCGGTTACGTCGAACTCGCTCGAAAGATCCGATATTGTGAATGAATCGCGGTTAAATGCGTCTGGCGTATCGATGGTCGCATCGGTTCGCCTTTCGTCGCGCGTAATTGATTCCATGGCGCCTTCCCTCTTGTGTGCACTAGCGTCACTACTTTACGTTAGCGTAAACGTCAATTGGCGAAGTTACCTCTGCCGCGACGTAACATAGCCTGCGTTTAAGTGCGCGTGTCGGGTTTTGGCGGCGAAGAAGGCGGGGTGGCGGACGGGTTAACCGACGGGTCGCCGGTCAGGGGCGAAGGCGCAGGGTCAGCCGTTGGCTCTGGCTGGGACGGATTCCGCTTCACCGGCGTGGCGGTGTCCTTCAATACCACTACTTCCTGATCCAATTGCGTCACTGCGAACAATGACTTGGCAAATGGGAGTGGCAAGCGAATGCAGCCATGCGACGCTGGATATCCGGGCACATAGCCACCGTGCAGAGCAATCCCATCCCAAGTCAGCCTCATCATATACGGCATTGGTGCATTGCTATAGAGGTTGGATTTGTGATCGATATTTTTTTGCAAAATATTGAAAGCACCTATGGGTGTTTCTTTGCCTTTTTTACCGGACGAAATCGTGCTGAAACCAATCAGCTTGTCATTTTGGAATACATAGACCCGCTGCGTATCCAGCACGATAACAATTTTCATCGGCCCCTCATACCGGTCTTGCGGGATCCACACATACTGCCCGGGCTTAAGCGTATCCACCGGTCCCTTTTTTCGGGCCGGCTTTGCCGCAGGTGCGATGACGGGTGGCTTGATTACCGGTGGAACAACAACCGGCGCCGGCGGCGTGCTGTCAGGAACCAAACCAGGGCTCGCCGGGATGTTCGTGGGCACACCGTTTCCAACTGGGGCAGCATTCTGAGCAACGACTGCGCCGGGCACGCTCGCGAACAGCGCAAAGGTGATAATGACGTGCAATATCCGGATGCCCGCGTTCAGCTTCATGGAATTGCCTTTGAACCCCCAGGATACAGCAACACACTGTACCTCAGCCGCCTTAGCAAAGAATGGAGATAAACTCGACGCTAAATTCACCGCAATTCGTAAAAACAGCTTTGGCGCAATGAGGTTAACTGTCCTAGTTTTACGGCGAAGCGCCTGTGCTCCTCTGTTGCTTGCAAACGTTCGTCCCTATCTCGTAGACATGATCATTGGCCGCAGACATTTTATCCAATCAGCCATCGCGGGTGCCAGCTTGCTGGCTGCTCCATCTACAGCAGCAGATATGGTTTTTGTTCCGGGAACCGGTAATAACAACGCTGGGTCGGTTCCCCCTTTATTGCTCAGCCGCGCCAAAGCTGCACTGGACATGCATAAAGGCCGCATTCGCAATCACGACCTCATCGCTATTGCCGACTTTTCGAAACCGTCGCGCGACCCACGCTTTTACGTGGTGGATTTACGAAACGGATCATCTGCGCACTATTTGGTCGCCCATGGAAAAGGTTCCGACCTTAGCCATAGCGGATGGGTGCAGAATTTCTCAAACGTTCATGGGTCAGAAGCAACATCAGCTGGAAGCTATCTCGTCAGCGATACCTATATCGGCCAATATGGCGAGTCTCGCCGACTCATTGGCTTGGACCCGCAGAATGACCAAGCCGAAGCGCGCGCGATTGTTATTCATCCGGCATGGTATGTGAACCAGTCGCTCATCCATGATCAGGGCAAGATTGGCCGCAGCCAGGGTTGTTTTGCCTTTGCCCAGAATGACATCAACGTCATTTTAGAACGCGTTGCCCCCGGCTGCCTTCTATATGCGGATAAAGTTTAGCTTCAGCTTCGGTTGCCGGACTTGAATACACCACAAATGATCCGTTTGCCGCTGTTCCCGCTGGGGTCTGTTTTATAGTCATCTGCTTTTTCGTGGATGACCAAGGTGCCACCGTCGGCATCCAGTAGTCCCGTAGGCCCGGAAATCACAAAATCGGGCAATTTATATTCCAATGTTATTTTGCGGTCAGCGCCAGCCGTTACATTTGGCAAATCGCCATGATGCGCGCCCATCGAGTTATCCCGACCATGTTGTTTCATGTCGGGGTTCCAATGTGGCCCAGCAGACGTAAAATCCGTTCCTTGGCATGTTCCCACTGCATGAAGGTGCATGCCGTATGTTCCCCCCGCAGGCGCTTCGGCCGATAGGCTTAGAAACACGCCCTCCCGGCGCCGCGATATCGTTGCAACGCCTGCCCAGCTGCCATCTGCCCGCGCAAGGTCAGCCGTGACGACTTCAGAAACTTCACCCGACCGTGTTGGCACAAGCGTCGCACAGCTGGCTAGGACCGGGATGAGAAGAACAGGCAAAAATGCACGCATATTATGCTCCTATGGAAAACCGCTTGGGGCAACATAACATCAACCCTGCGGCACTCAATTTGTTTCACCTACTCAATGTGCCCATGCGTCGGGTTTAATGCCCTGCGCAAAAAGCAGAGCGGTCAAATCATTATGACGCACCGCAAAATTGGCTGCTGCGGCAAGTTTCGGTCTCGGATGATAGCCCACGCCAAGACCTTCGGCCGATACCGCTTCTGCGATCATCGGCATGTCATTTGCACCGTCGCCGACCGCAAGCGCGGATTGCAGATCTAACCCGAGCGTCCCTGCCGCGGATTGAAGCACCTGCCGCTTCGTCGCCGCGTCCACAATATCCGCGGCGAGACGCCCCGTCAGACGCCCCTGTTCAATCTCAAGGACATTGGCATGCACCTCTGCAAAGCCAAGCATGGCCGCCACGGGACCTGTGAAACTGGTAAAGCCCCCCGACACCAGCACGGCATGTGCGCCCCATGCGGTCATGGTGCGCACCAATGTCTCCGCACCCGGCATGGGACGCACGCGTTCGAGCAGGCATTGCTGGATCATGTCGGCATCAAGCCCAGCCAGCAAAGCAACACGCGCCTTTAACGCTTCTGCAAAGTCCAACTCCCCCGCCATCGCCCGTTCGGTAATTGCCGCAATTTCGGGCTTTATTCCGGCAAAGTCAGCCAGTTCATCGATGCATTCAACCGTAATCATCGTGCTATCCATGTCGGAAACCAACAGCATTTTGCGCCGTTGCTCTTCATATTGGACGACGACATCGACGCGATCTTCAAGGACGGCAACCGCGGTGCGCGCCTGCGCCAGCGTGCCGTCAAAACCAATGTCGGCGGCCCTGCCCTCAGCAAGCCAGTCCGTGGTTGCTGGAACACATTTATGTGCAGCCAATCGGTCGCAGGCTTCTGAAATTATGCCGCTTTCCAAAGAATCTGCTGCTATCAGGGTTAAGATGGGCATTTCGAATCCTAAAAAGATGGTCGCGCTTATTGCGGGTCCAACCGCAAGCGGCAAGACGGCATTAGCGCTGCAATTGGCGAAATCGCGCAATGTCGTGATTATCAACGCCGATAGCGCGCAAGTTTATTCCGATCTGCCGATACTCAGCGCCCAGCCTACCGAAAGCGAACAACGCAGCGCGCCGCACCGTTTATTTGGATATCTGGATGGCCAAACGCATTGTTCGGCGGCACGCTGGGCCAATGATGCCAAAGACGCCATTTGCGAAGCGCATGATGCAGGCGCTCTGCCTGTATTGGTCGGGGGCAGCGGCCTGTATATCCAGACATTACTCGATGGTATTGCACCCATACCCGACATCGATCCGGAATTGCGCGCCCGCATTCGGGCACTGCCAGTCGCACAAGCTTATGAAGCGCTTGAAAATCTGGACGCAGCCATGGCCGCGACCTTGGGCCCCACGGATATCATCCGTATCACCCGCGCGCTTGAGGTTGTTGAAGGCACTGGCCGTAGCATCAGCGAATGGCGCAAAATTAAAACGGGCGGCATCGCGCAAGACATCTCGCTGCATCCCCTCCTCCTCTTGCCACCGCGTGAATGGCTGTATCAACGGTGCGACATGCGGTTCGAACAGATGTTGCAAAGCGGCGCTATTCAAGAAGTTGAAGCCTTGCTGGCGCAGCAAATGCCACACGATGCACCAATCATGCGGGCCATTGGCGTACCCGAGATCGCGGCGCTTCTCGACGGCAGTATGTCGGAGGCAGAAGCCATCGAACGCGGCCAAATTGCGACCCGCCAATATGCAAAGCGGCAGTTTACCTGGTTCAGGAACCAAGCCCCCGCCGCATGGCCCCGCATAGTTGATGAAATAAATGATTCAAATGGACGTTATTTTGAAACAATATTTCAATGATTATCGTTGACATGTCATTTTGTAATCTTTAGCTAGCCCGCTCTTGCCTACTGTGTTGCGGTGCAACATAGGGCAGTTTCATAATGAGTGAGGACTTTACAGTGCCCGAAAAATCTGGCGCAGAAATTTTGATCGATACCTTGATCGAACAGGGTGTGGACACCGTATTCGGGTACCCCGGCGGCGCAGTTCTGCCAATTTATGACGCGCTCTTTCAGCATAAGAAAATCCGTCACGTCCTCGTCCGTCACGAAGCCGGCGCTGCGCATGCGGCAGAAGGTTACGCACGTTCGACGGGCAAGCCAGGCGTTGTGCTGGTCACGTCAGGCCCTGGTGCGACCAATGCCGTCACCGGCATTGCGGATGCATTCATGGATTCCATTCCGCTCGTTGTTCTGACTGGCCAAGTTGCAACCAACTTAATCGGCACAGACGCGTTTCAGGAAGCGGACACGGTGGGCATCACGCGCCACTGTTCAAAGCACAATTACCTTGTGAAAGATCCGGCGGACCTCGCGTCGACGGTGCGCGAGGCATTTGCCATCGCGACCAAAGGACGCCCTGGCCCAGTTGTCATCGATATTCCGAAAAACGTTCAGGTTGCGACAGCAGCCACCGACGTAAAGCGCCCGACGTCATCGCGGTTTAGCCCTGCGGGTGAAGCTGATTACGCCGAAATCAATCGCGCGGTTGAGCTATTGGCCAATGCGAAAGCGCCAATCCTCTACACAGGCGGCGGCATCATCAATTCAGGCCCCGATGCAAGTGCGGCACTGCGTGAGCTCGCAGAACTGAGCGGCGCGCCTGTCACATCAACCCTCATGGGCCTTGGCGCATATCCTGCCTCAGGCGACGCATGGCTTGGTATGCTTGGCATGCATGGAACATATGAAGCCAATATGGCGATGAACCAGTGCGACGTGATGCTATGCCTAGGCGCACGCTTCGACGACCGCGTGACCGGCCGCCGCGATGCTTTCTCACCCGACAGCATCAAAATCCATATCGATATAGACCGCAGTTCGATCAACAAAACGATACGCGTCGATCTGCCCATCGTGGCTGATGTTGGCGCGGCGATTCGGCAAATGATCGAAGTGTGGAAAGGCCGTAAGTACAAGGCCGCGGCATTGGATGACTGGTGGGCACGGATCAAAGGCTGGCGCGCAGTTGACTGCCTCAGCTACCCTGGCAGCACGCAGGAAATCATGCCGCAATATGCGATTGAGCGCTTGTTCGCGGCCACAAAAGACAAATCGCCGATCATCACTACGGAAGTTGGGCAGCACCAAATGTGGGCCGCGCAGCATTTCCATTTTGATGCCCCCAACAAGTGGCTCACGAGCGGCGGCTTGGGAACCATGGGATATGGCCTGCCCGCAGCGATTGGTGCACAAATGGGTAATCCGGACGCGTTGGTTATCGATATCGCTGGCGAAGCATCAATCCAGATGAATATTCAGGAAATGGCAACCGCGACCCAATATCGTTTGCCGGTCAAGGTCTTCATCCTGAACAACGAATGGATGGGCATGGTGCGTCAGTGGCAAGAGTTGACCTATGAAAGCCGGTTCTCCGAGAGCTATTCAGACAGCTTACCCGATTTTGTGGCGCTGGCCGAGGCGTATGGATGGAAAGGCATACGTTGCAGTGACCCTGCGAAGCTGGATGAGGCGATAGCCGAAATGCTTGCCTATGACGGCCCGGTGATGTTCGACTGCCGCGTGCACAAAACCTCAAATTGCTTCCCGATGATACCGTCAGGCGCAGCCCATACCGACATGATCCTGCATTCCGATGAAGTATCAGGGACGATGGACGACGAAGCAAAGGCGCTCGTATAATGCATATCAAACAGGAACTCACCGAACGGCATGTGCTCACGCTGACCGTCGATAACGAAGCCGGCACCCTTGCGCGGATCGCGGGCATGTTCACGTCGCGCGGTTACAACATCGACAGTTTGACCGTTGCCGATATCAGCGAAGATCATGCCATCAGCCGGATTACCATCGTGACCCGCGGGCCACCACCGGTCATCGACCAGATCATTGCGCAATGTGAACGGCTGATCCCGGTGCACAAGGTCACCGACTTGACCGAAGCCGGCCCGCATGTCGAGCGAGAGCTTGCGTTGGTTAAGGTTCGCGGCACCGGTGACCAGCGGGTTGAGGCAATGCGCCTTGCCGATATTTATCGCGCCCGCGTGATCGACGCGACTGTCAACAGCTTCATTTTTGAGATAACCGGCGGCCCGGACAAGATCGACACGTTCGTCGCGTTGATGCGCGAAGTCGGCCTGGTTGAAGTCGGCAGAACCGGAATTGTCGGCCTGATGCGCGGAGCCGAAGGCAGCTAAACATAATCGTCAAAATATTACGCCGTTGAAAGTAAGACCCCGAAACACATTCAGGGTGACGGCAAAGCAGAAGGACTAAAACATGAAAGTATTTTACGACGCAGATTGCGATCTTGGCCTAATCAAGGACAAGAAAGTCGCGATTGTTGGTTATGGCAGCCAAGGCCATGCACATGCACAGAACCTGCGCGACAGCGGCGTTGCGGACGTAGCCATTGCGTTGCGTGCTGGCTCGGCCACCGCGAAAAAGGCGGAAGCTGCTGGCTTCAAGGTATTGGCAAATGCCGATGCAGCAGCGTGGGCCGATATCTTGATGGTACTTGCACCTGACGAGCATCAGGCCGCCATTTACGCGGATGACTTGCATGCAAATATGAAGCCCGGCGCGGCACTTGCCTTTGCCCATGGCCTCAACATCCATTTCGGCCTTATCGAACCACGCGCAGACATTGATGTCATCATGATCGCGCCAAAGGGCCCCGGCCATACCGTGCGCAGCGAATATCAAAAAGGCGGCGGCGTGCCTTGCCTTATCGCGGTCGCTCAAAATTCATCGGGCAATGCCCATGACATCGCGCTTGCTTATGCAAGCGGCGTTGGCGGCGGACGCAGCGGCATCATCGAAACCAACTTCCGCGAAGAGTGCGAAACCGATCTGTTCGGTGAACAGGCCGTATTGTGCGGCGGTATCACGCACCTTATCCAAGCAGGCTTCGAAACGCTGACCGAGGCGGGCTATGCCCCTGAAATGGCGTATTTCGAGTGCTTGCATGAAACGAAGCTCATCGTTGACCTGCTATATGAAGGCGGCATCGCCAACATGCGCTATTCGATCTCCAACACCGCAGAATATGGAGATATCACGACCGGTCCGCGTATCATTACCGATGAAACGAAGGCGGAAATGAAGCGCGTTCTTGCGGACATTCAGTCCGGCCGTTTTGTGAAGAACTTCGTTCTGGACAACCGTGCGGGACAACCTGAACTCAAGGCCGCGCGCAAAGCGGCTGCCGCGCATCCAATCGAAGCAACTGGCGCAAAACTGCGCGCCATGATGCCTTGGATCGCCAAGAATAAGCTGGTTGATCAAGCGAAAAACTAATCTTCTTCGCATCTTGACAGTTTAAGGGGAGGCATCGACACCGGTGCCTCCCCTTTTTCATGTCTGGAGCAATGCTATGCGCAAGCTTTTATGTGCCCTTCCCCTCTTCGCTGCTGTCCCCCTCATCGCACAGAGCGCGCCACAAACCCCCGGTGCGGTGGATGTCACGCGCGTAACGGCTGGAACGTACAACACCGATCCCGGGCACACGCTGATCGGCTGGCGGGTTAGCCATTTCGGCTTCAACGATTATTTTGGCATCTTCGGCGATGCGACGGGGACATTGGTGCTCGACCCCGCAAAGCCAAATGCATCGACGGTCGATATCACTATTCCCGTAGGCAAAGTCACAACCGCGAGCGCGGGCCTCACTGGCCATTTGCTTCGTGCTGGCAAAGAAGGCAGCAAAGCTGACTTTTTCGGTCCAGCGCCAGCGGATGCAAAGTTTGTATCCACCAGCGTGGTCGCCAAGGGCACGACAGCGAAAATCACGGGTAATCTGACGCTGAACGGCATCACCAAGCCGGTCGTGCTCGACACGACCTTTTCAGGTGCTGGCAACAATCCGTTCAATAAGAAACCAACCGTCGGCTTTCACGCTACGGCCACAATTAAACGGAGCGAATTTGGCGTAAATTATGGCATTCCGGTCATATCAGACGCAGTCAAACTCGACATCAGCATTGCGTTTGAAAAAGCAAGCTAACGATCAAAAATAAAACCCCGCAAAAGCACAAAGGGGATGTTCGTTCCTCGCTTTGTGCCTTTGCGGCGGCATGTGCATATATTGCTGGCTACGCCATGTCGGGGATATAATTAACCCCGGTAAGCCGCATCCAAAGCAACCTTGGCTGCGCGATACTCTGCCTCAAGCTGATCAACAAATTGTGCCACAGTTTGCACTTCCTTGATCGCGCCGATACCTTGGCCTGAACCCCAAATATCCTTCCAAGCCTTGGCTTCGCTATTGCCGCCCGACCCAAAGTTCATCGTGGAAATATCGCCCTTTGGCAGATTGTTGGGGTCCATCCCTGCCCGCTCGATCGACTGACGCAGATAATTGCCGCTGACGCCGGTAAACAGGTCCGAGTAAACAATGTCGGCGGCTTTCGCCTCAACGATGTTATCTTTGTAGCCGTCAACGGCATTGGCTTCCTTCGTCGCGATGAACGCGCTGCCGATATAGCCAAAGTCTGCACCCATGGCTTGCGCTGCCAACACGGACGCACCGTGTGCAATCGATCCGGACAATGCCACGGGACCGTCAAACCATTCGCGAATTTCGCGCATCAATGCGAAAGGTTATGTTACGCCAGCATGTCCGCCAGCGCCTGCAGCTACGGGAATAAGGCCATCTGCACCCTTCTCGATTGCTTTATGCGCGAAACGGTCATTGATGACGTCATGAAAGGCAATGCCGCCCCAGCTGTGCACGGCTTGGTTCAGTTCTTCCTGCGCGCCAAGCGACGTGATCGTGATCGGAACCTGCCATTTCGCGCAGACGGCCAAATCTTCCTGCAACCGGTTGTTTGATTTATGCACGATCTGGTTCACGGCATAAGGCGCGGCAGGGCGCGTGGGATTATCCCGGTTATGCGCTGCAAGCTCTTCGGTTATCTGGTGTAACCATTCGTCCAGCTGGCTGGCTGGACGCGCATTGAGCGCTGGGAATGAACCGACAACACCGGCCTTGCATTGTGCAATCACCAGCTCTGGACCGGAAACGATAAAAAGCGGCGATCCAATCACCGGAAGACGAAGATTGTCGAAAATTGCCGGAAGTGCCATGCGCCGAATCCCTTGTTAAATGACCATTTAAATGTGGGTTAGCGCCTGCATATCGCGGCTGTCAAATGGGTGTCACGGAACAAGCCATTACGTAAGGTTAGGTGGGCATGATTTTTTCTTCACGCCCGCCTTAGATCGACTTACGCGCCGTTAGCCGCGCTCAAAATCGCCCTGACAGATGCCGTCGCGACATCTTGGCTGATCCCGACACCAAACAAAATCGGCCCATCGCCGACGCGGCACTCTACATAGGCAGCAGCGCGTGCGTCGGTGCCGTGGCCGATTGCGTGCTCGCTATAGTCAATGATGTCCAGCGGCCCTCCCAGAGCCTCCTCAAGGGCGTTGGCAAGGCTTGAGATAAGTCCATTGCCGCGACCGCTAACGCTTTGTTCGACGCCATCAATGCGAATGTTGCCTGCGAAGATCCGCTCATCCAGTTGTCGCTGGCTTTGACTTTCGTGGAAGTCGAGTAACCGGAAGCGCCCTTCACCTTTCAGATGATAGCGCTTTCCAAACGCTTCCCAGATGTCGGCACCGGTCAACTCCCGGCCCGTGGTGTCGGACAATTCCTGCACCGTCGTGGAAAAATTGGCCTGCATACGCTTCGGCAGTTTGAGGCCGTGGTCCTGCTCTATAACCCAGGCAACACCGCCCTTACCGCTTTGCGAATTCACGCGGATCACGGCTTCGTATGAGCGCCCCAGATCAGCTGGATCGATCGGCAAATAGGGCACACGCCAGATTTCGTCGTTTTGCCGTTCATGCGCGGCGAAACCTTTCTTAATGGCGTCTTGGTGCGATCCGGAAAAGGCCGTGAACACCAATTCACCAGCATATGGGTGACGCGGATGGACCGGCAGTTGATTGCAATATTCCACGGTCTGAATGACTTCATCGATATTGCTGAAATCAAGGCCGGGGTTCAGCCCTTGCGTATACATATTCAGCGCCAGCGTGACGAGGTCGACATTGCCCGTCCGTTCCCCATTGCCGAACAAGCAACCTTCAATCCGGTCGCCGCCCGCCAACAGGCCAAGTTCCGCGGCTGCTATGCCGCTGCCCCTATCATTATGCGGATGCAGGCTGATGACGACAGCATGACGCGCGCTGATATGTTTGCACATCCATTCGATCTGGTCGGCATATACATTGGGCATCGCGGCTTCGATGGTGGCGGGCAAATTCAGGATCAGTGGCTTGGCAGCGCTCGGTTTCAAAACCTCCATCACGGCCTCGCTCACCTCAAGGCTGAATTCGAGTTCGGCGGTCGAAAAGGTTTCGGGGCTATATTCAAAATGCCAGTCGGTTTCGGGGAAGCGCGCGGCTTGCTCCATCAAGATATTCGCGCCTTCAACCGCGATGGCCTTCACGCCCGCCTTATCGAGGTTAAAGACAATGTCCCGCCACGCAGGGCTAACGGCATTATACAGATGCACGATCGCACGCGGCGCGCCCGCCATGCTTTCGAACGTTTTCTCAATAAGGTCGCGGCGCGACTGCGTCAGGCTCTGGATCGTCACATCGTCGGGGATGCTTCCGCTATCGACCAAACCACGGATAAAATCGAAATCTGTCGCACCTGAGCTTGGGAAACCAACTTCGATTTCCTTCACGCCTACTTTCAGGAGAAGATCAAAAAACCGGCGCTTTTTCTCGGCGCCCATCGGGTCGATCAGCGCCTGATTGCCATCACGCAAGTCGGTGGAAAGCCAACGTGGGGCATAATCAATTGTACGGCTTGGCCACTGACGGTCAGGCAGGTCAACTTGCGGGAACGCGCGGTATTTACGAGATGGATCAGCTAACATCATGTTATTTGCAACTTCGCTATTGCGCCCATTATGTGGGCTGTAAGACTTGGCGGGGTTTCACGGAGCCCTTAGGCGGCCTGCCGAACGATGCCGACATCAAGCGCACGCCTAAGGGCGTGTAAGTCGTAGAAGGTGCAAGGTCGCGCGATGCAAAGACATTATGCTGCGGCGATAGCCATTCAAAGCAACATTCGTCCAGTATAAAATTAACGCGCATTCATTTAGTGGCCAACCAAATTGCTTCGCACGCGCTATCGAGATCGTGGAAGCATGCGCTGCTGTGGAAAGGGTCACGCTGGTTTAGTGACATGCGTGGTGACGTGCGCCGCAACACGGCCCGTAATGCTGACGTCAGCAAGTCAATACGATGAACGGCCTCAAATCGTGCGCGGGACTGGCAACCAGCGCGGTCGAAGTCTCGAAAAATGGCATCGACGCGATAAGCCACGAGTTCATTGTACCTGCGGTGCGGCCCCCGATGCAGCGGCAAGCCCGAACGTATGGCGGCACCCTCTGTCGCTGGCAAAAACACGCCATTGCGATGAAACTGACGGGCGTCAAATCCGTGGAACGACAGAGCATCAAAGTGCGCGGCAAATGCCCGCCCGGCAAAGACGCCGACAGGAATGATATGATGCGATTGGTGATTCAACGGAGCCGCCGCGCGTGCAAGTCTGGGAAAAGTGCGTATCTTGCCTCCGCCGACCATAGTCGCGGGCCAAATGGCGCGACTCATCTGTTATTGGACGGATTTTATGGCCCCTATACGGTTAACCAAGCATGCATTTACTTTACCCTGATCGGGGCTGGGCGTCACGACAACAACCTCATCTGGATGCAAGCCGGGCAGCTCAAGTGCGCGGTCATATGCCCCTTGCGTTGCAAGGTCGTGCACAAGGCGCACCACATAACGCATGGCTTCATGCATGGGTAGCTGCGGATGCGTGAAGGTAAGTTCCTGATCGCATAGCCACGCCAATCCGGTTGTTTGCACAATACCGATCGTCGACATGTCAAAGCCAACGCACAACAACGCCGGAAAGGCCGCACCTTTGGCATATTGTGATACTGCCTCGGCGTAATAATCATATCCGGAAGCAACAGCAGCCGGAGACCAAAACACGGCCTTGATCGACAAGTTGCGCCCCAAAACGTCGCCAAGCTCCAGCATAGCCTGAACAATTGCGGGAACAACGCGGCCAGATGCGACTGCTGGGCCTAAATCGATGTGGACCGCAGACCCAATAACGGAGAGATCAGCGTTGCAAAAAATGTGGTGCGTTGCCGCTGGTGCGGGGCACGACTGCAACGCATAGCTAAAAGAAACACCGCTAAACAGCAGACTGCCCGATAGGCTAGCCCGGTTACTGCCGTCATCAAAGGTGATGCCAAGCCGGTCGAAATCGACGGATTGCCAAATTTCCTTCAAATCGACGAAGCTATCCGCCGAAAGCAATGACATAACCGACATACGATCGTCCAATCGAAGTTCCTTTTTTGTTCTTATTGTTCGAAACAAAAAGGTTCAAGCGATTTTGCTACAACACACGGTCAACGCGGCGTAGCTTATTAAATTTCGACTTGGCTTCCCAGCTCGACCACCCGATTGCTGGGTAGCTTAAAGAACTCCATGGCGTTTGCCGCATTGCGCAACATCCATGCGAAAACCTTTTCGCGCCAGATCGCCATGCCGGGGATCTTCGACGCAATAAGCGTCTGCCGCGATAGGAAGAAGCTGGTGTGCATCATATCAAACTTTGGACCGCACAGATCGACCATATCGAGGGTCGCGGGGACATTGGTTTCTTCCAAAAAGCCAAAGCGCATTTTGACGCGATAGAAACCTTCACCAAGGTCTTTGCAGATAATCCGTTCGCCGGTTTCGACAAAGGGGACATCTTCGATTTGCACCGTGAGAATGATGACGCGTTCATGCAATATGCGGTTGTGCTTAATGTTATGCAGCAAAGCCGAAGGAACGCCGCTCGCGGCCGACGCCATGAAAATCGCCGTGCCCGGGACCCGCGTCGCGCTATTTGCAGCCGATTTGATGAAGATTTCCATCGGCATAGTGCTTTCGGCCATACGCTCGCGCATCAGCGCACGTCCACGTGACCAGGTCGTCAGCAAGGTGAAGATAACGAGGCCAATCAGCAGCGGCACCCAGCCACCCGACGGAACCTTGAGAAGGTTTGCGCCGAAATAGGCAAAGTCGACGATAAAGAACAACGCCAAAATCGGAATGGCTTTCCACTTTGGCCATTTCCAAAGCGACAGGAGCACGACCGCGATAAGGCACGTATCGATAAACATCGCACCCGTAACCGCGATGCCATAAGCAGCGGCAAGGTTTGACGAAGACTGGAAGAAAAGCACCAGCAAGAGGACCATCACCGCCAGCCCCCAGTTTATTGCCGGAATATAAATCTGGCCTGCGGCTTTTTCACTGGTGTGCAGAATGCTCAAGCGGGGCATGAAGCCCAATTGAATGGCTTGCTGGGTCAGCGAGAAAGCACCCGAAATCACGGCTTGGCTGGCTATAATCGCGGCCATGATCGTCAATATGATAACAGGCGTGCTTATAATGTCCGGCACCATCAGGAAGAACGGGTCACGAATGGCCAGTTGGGCTTCCTCAGGTGTCATCGACAGGATCATTGCCCCCTGCCCCATATAGTTCAGCATCAACGCGGGCAGAACAAAGAACAGCCAGCTGAACTTAATTGGGCGTCGCCCGAAATGCCCCATATCGGCGTAGAGGGCTTCGGCTCCGGTAACGGCAAGAACTACAGTGCCCATCGCCACAAATGCGCGGAAGCCATCGGCGTAGAAAAAGTAAAAGGCGTTTAGCGGGTTGATCACATCTAAAATGATCAACGGCATCTTCGTTAGGTGCATTATGCCTAACCCGGAAAGGGTCGCGAAATAGACCAGCATTATCGGCCCAAACCATGCGCCAACCTTGGCCGTTCCGCGCGATTGGAACGCAAACAGTCCACCGATAATCACGATCGATATGGGTAGGATCCAGGCGCTAAAGCCCTGGCTGACATATTTCAGACCTTCCGCCGCGGACAGGATGGACATCGCCGGCGTAATCATGGAATCGCCGTAGAATAATGCGGTTGCGAAAACACCCAGCATCACGAACGGCGCGGTCCATTTTGCGCCAGCGGTCTGTCGGTTAATTAGCGCGAGAAGGGCTAGACTTCCGCCCTCGCCCTTGTTGTCGGCCTTCATGATCGTGAAGACATATTTGAATGTCACAACGATCATCATCGACCAGAATACAAGGCTCAGAACGCCATTGATATGCGTCGGATCGGGGGTGATAGGATGATGGCCAGCGAATGTTTCGCGGAAAGCATAGATCGGGCTGGTCCCGATGTCGCCAAACACAACGCCAACTGTGCCAACGCACAGCGCGAGCAACGACCCCTTTGGGGCATGACTTTCATGTTGATCTTGCTCGCTATGACCAAAATCGTCTGCGGCTTGCGGTCCAACCATTTCGTTTCCCCGGCGTTTGCCCCGATTGCCTGTAGAGGCAGTCCGGACGGGCGCATTAGCATGGCCACCAACCCTTCACAACAAAGCAATAAAGCTTTCCGTTGACCATAAAAATAAATTATATCAATTACTTAACTGCATTTTCCGCTTGAGCATTAGCCCCCTGCGCCTGCAATGCCTTCGCCGCTTGCAGTTGCGACTCAATACGTGCCTTCCACTTGGCTTGCGGTGTCGCGAGTGACATGGTCTTTTCCCAGAGCAAAATGGCACCGTCGAGGTCACCGGCAAAGAGCCGCGCTAGCCCCGCGAAATAATATGGCGCAGGATAACTTGGCCGGATTGCTCGCGCCTTATCAAATGCCAATTGCGCCGGTGGCGACATTTGGCCTTCGCTTGCAAGCATCAGTTGCAACCCTAATGCGGACCACAAATCGGGGTTGTTTGGGTCTTTGCGCAAACCTGCCTGAATATAGGATGCCGACAGCGTGTAATCGCCCTGCTTGGTAAATGAGTCCGCGGTGACAAGCCAGCGCTTTGCGCTGCCAAAGCTTTGGTCCATGTCAGCCCGTATGTCTACAAGCTCGGTCGCGGCGACTTCGCTTGCGGCCAGTGGCTTGGCGGGAGACGATGGCGTCGTGGGCCGTCCCTGAAGCGCGTATCCCGTCATGCCCAATAGAACGACAGCTGCGGCAATCTGCCACAAGCCTTTGGACGATCTGACATTCCAGACGAGAATGGCTAGGCTGAGTACCGCCAAAATGCCAAGTGCAAACCAACCGTTCATGCGCCCCTCCGGAATAGTCCGCGCGCCAGCCATATACCCGCAATCAGGACCAATAAGGGCGATAGCCAAAGCAACAGCCCCGCTCCCTTCATATCGGGCTCGAAGCTGACCCATTCACCGTAGCGCGCGATCATCCAGCCACGAATAGCCTCGGGCTTTTGCCCCGCTGCGATTTGTTGCCGTACCTCTGCGCGCATCGTACCCGCCATGTGCGCATCACTGTCGGCGATCGATTGGCCTTGGCATTGAATGCAGCGCAAGCTGTGCATCAGCTTGGTTGCCGCCGCTTCCTTTGCGGGATCAGGCAACTGACGGTTCGCAAATGCAGGCGTCGGGCCGCTGCCTTGCGCAAACACGGGTGTTGCAAGCATCAGGAATGTGAAAGCGAGCATTCTCATTTCGCAGCGTTCAGTTTTTCAATCAGCATAGGGACGTGCTCGGCCCTGATATCGCCAATATGCTGGTACAAAATCGTGCCGTCTCCGCTTATGACATAAGTTTCCGGAACCCCAGAAGAACCGAGTTTAAGCTGAACAGACATTTCCCTGTCCGAACCAATGCGCCGAAACGGGTTGCCGAATTCGCTCAGGAATGCAGCAACGTCTTCTGGTCTGTCGCGAATAGCGATCGCGTCAATTTCGACACCTGCCTTTTTCAAGGCATCGAGATACGGCGCTTCCGCCCTGCACGGGATGCACCAGCTGGCAAAAATGTTCAGCAAACGCGGCTTGCCGTCGAACATATCGGCGCTGGCCAAGCCGTCGACTCCCGCCGTTGCTGCTGGCAATGAAAATGCAGGCAGCTTTTGGCCAATCATCGCCGAATGCACTTGTTCGTCTTTCGGCACAGCTAGGCCGTAAATGGCCAGACCACCAATAAAAGCGACTACCGCAAGCGGGATCCACAGAAGCCAAGGCCGGTTCATGTCGTCTGCCACTTGTCTTTTGCAGGCTTTTTCGCGCGCCGGAACATGCGGCCAAGCAGCGCAATGATGCCACCCACCGCGATCAGCAGTCCGCCATACCAGATGAACGACACAAAGGGTTTCCACCACAAGCGCACTTGCCAGCGGCCATCACCCTCTTGGTCGGGCTGCGCAATGACGGCATAAAGTTGGCCATTCCAACGCGTCAGCAATGCCGCCTCACTCGTTTGCATTTCGGGTTTGAAAAACTGCCGTGATTGCGGACGAAGCACGAACGCATTGACATTTTTTACCGCATGCATCTGGCCCTCAACTGCAACCCAATTGTCCCCGACAACAGGATTGACGTCGTCGAGCTTCACTTGCCATCCAGCGACTTGCGCGCTTTCGCCCGGGGCAAGCGCGGTCAATGTTTCTGATGAAAAGCCGGACTCTGCCGCCATGCCAAAAACGCTGACCGCAATGCCGAAATGCGCGATGACCATGCCGAATACCGGTAATGGCGTACGCAGCAATTTGCGGCCGCGTAAGGGAAGCCAAGCGGCGACAGCCAGTGCCAACGACAAGGCAATTCCGAGCAACGGGAACAATCCGATGTCCTGCGCGAATTTCCAGACGGCGATGCCGCTCCACAACACTATCGCGGCAGCACCGATAAACCAGTATTTGAGGCGCTTAAGATCATCACGGCGCCAGCGCAGCATTGGCCCGATCAGCAATCCCAACATTAGTAAAACAGCAATCGGCGCCGTTGCCTTGTTAAAATAGGGTGGGCCGACGGAGATTTTGTCACCCATGGCCTCCGCTGCCAGCGGGTAAAGCGTGCCGATGAGCACCACGGCAAGGATAACGCTCAGGAAGATATTGTTCGCAACAATGCCGCCTTCGCGGCTGATAAGCTGAAACGGCTCGCCTTGCTTGACCGAACCAATGCGCAAAGCAAAAATCACGAACGCAAGGCTGGTGTATATCAACATCAACGCAAGAATGAACGCCCCGCGTTCCGGATCGACTGCGAATGCGTGAACGCTGGTCAAGATACCCGACCGCACCAAAAAGGTACCCGCCATCGACATCGCAAATGCAACGAGCGCCAGCATGATCGTCCACGCGCGCAAAGCGTTTCGGGTCGCAAGTACGCTGACCGAATGCAGAAGCGCGGTCGCCGCAAGCCATGGCAGCAGCGATGCGTTTTCAACGGGGTCCCAGAACCACCAGCCACCCCAGCCGAGCTCATAATAGGCCCAATAGCTACCCGCGGTGATACCGATGGTCAGGAATATCCAAGCCGCCAACACCCAAGGCCGCATCGCACGTGCAAAGGCTGGCCCAACCTGATTGGTCAGCAGTGCACCCACGGCAAAAGAAAAGGCGATCGAAAGCCCAACATAACCGAAATATAAAGTCGGCGGATGGAACGCGAGGCCGACATCCTGAAGCAATGGATTCAGTCCATTCCCTTCAACAGGTGCAGGCACAAGGCGCTCAAACGGATTAGATGCGAACAAAAGAAACGCAAAAAAACCAAGGGCAATGAATGCCTGCACCGCCAACGTGGCATTTAGCGTTCTGGACTCAATCCGCTTTTCCAGCAGCGCAATCGCAGCGCCGGACACCGACAAAACCGATACCCACAGCAGCATCGAGCCTTCATGGTTGCCCCATGTTCCCGCGAGCTTGAAAATCAGCGGTTTATCAATGTGGCTATTGCTAGCGACCAGCAACACCGACAGGTCGGTTACGTAGAACAGCCACATCAGCGCGAGAAACGCAAAGGCACATAAAGCACCTTGGACATAAGCCGCAGGCTTGATGAGCGGCACAAGCTGCCCTGCGCCGCCGCGCAACAATGTCATGCCGCCCACAAGTTGAAGCAGCGCCATTGCAGCGGCCAGCCACAAAGCGGCAAGTCCTGCCTCTGCCATCATGTCAAAGCCTTCATTTTGAAAGCGTGTCCTTTGTGTGTTCTGCGGAAGTCATGTCGATATCCGCCAGTTCTTTGGGCACATAATTTTCGTCATGCTTGGCCAACAAACTGTCCGCGACAAAGACACGGTCGGGGCCAAGCCGGCCATCTGCAACGACACCAGATCCTTCAACGAACAGATCGGGCGTAATGCCGCGATAGGCAACCTTTTGCGACCTATCCTTGTCCTGCACGGTAAAGGTAATCGAAACACCATCGGCGGCGCGAACGATTGAGCCCTTTTGCACCATGCCGCCAAGCCTAATGGCTTTGCCCGGGGCGACATTGGCGCTGGCCAAGGTGGTGGGCGTGTAAAAGTATGAAGCTTCTTCCCGCAAAGCCGCCGCGGCGATCAGCCCAGCCCCTATCAACGCAAAAACCGCAATCACGGCAAGCAACAGACGTTGATGCTTGGGCTTCATGGCTGTTGCCTCAATTCATCTGCTGATGCCTCTGTGCGACGCATGGCAAGATAGCTTGAGATCACGAGCCAGCTAATGCCAACGCCCGTAACGGCGAACGACGCGATAATGAACGGTGCGTGCGGCATCAATAGTCCGCCATCCGGCGCATCCGCACCTCAATCCGCATTTCAGCCAGCGCAGTGCGCATCCGCATCAACACCAACGCGCTGAACAACAGGCTGAAGCCCGCGACAGACACAAAAAGCGGCACAAGATAGGCTTGATCGATGGAAGAGCCACCCAAGGTGATGCTCGCCTTTTGGTGCTGGCTTTCCCACCAGATGACCGAGCGGTTGATGATCGGAATGTTGACGGCACCAATGATACCGAAAACGGCGGCAACGCGGCTGGTATCGCCCTTCTCGCTCGATGCGTTTGAAAGCGCGATATATCCAAGATAGAGAAAAAATAGGACCAGCATCGATGTCAGGCGTCCATCCCACACCCACCATGTTCCCCATGTTGGCCTGCCCCAAATCGACCCGGTGATCAGGCAAATCGCCGCAAAGGTTGCTCCAGGGACGGCAATTGCGCGTGCGGACACGCCAGCGAGCGGATGGCGCCACACCAACTGAACGATGCTCGCAATGGCAATGCCGGTCCATCCGCCCATACCCAACCAAGCAGCGGGCACATGTACAAATATAATCTTTACGGTGTCGCCCATAAGGCGCTCAGTAGGAGTGAAGAACACACCCCACAGGCAAGCACCAAGAGTCAAAGCGATGCCCAACCACAACAGCCAAGGCGTGAGTGGCTTTGCGATACGCAAAAAGCGGGCAGGATTGGCGAAACGATGCATAACTCGGCGACGCATCTAGCACCGCAAAAGCGCTACGCCAATGGATTTGGCATCAGCGGCCAATAAGCTTTTGTGCTATATTGTCTGCGACTTCAGCCGGTGTATTTCCGGTCGAATCACTTTCATTCCAGATTGCCGCCAATCGGCCTGCAATGGCGTCGATGCGCCGGTTAATCTCGGCATCGTCGGCATTTTCGATCTGGCGCAGTACGTTGATAATACCGCCTGCGTTAATGACGTAATCCGGCGCATATAAGATACCGCGGTCGGCGAGCATCCGCCCTTCGGCGCCGGTTGCGAGCTGATTGTTTGCACCCCCCGCCACAGCGCGCACTCTTAACGCGGCTACACTGGCTTCGGTCAGCACCGCACCAAGCGCGCAAGGGCTGAACACATCGGCTTCCACTGTCATAATGGCATCGGCCGCAACACTTTGCCCGCCAAGTTCACGCGCGAGGCCTGCAGCGCGTTGCGCGTCAACATCTGCGAGGGTCAGCTTCGCGCCCTCTGCCGCCAGATAACGCGCGAGACCGCCGCCGACGCTGCCAACACCCTGAATGGCCACATGGACGCCATTAAGGTCGTCGGTGCCGAGCGCATGCTTTACCGCCGCCTTGACGCCGAGGAATACCCCGCGAGAGGTGTACGGACCGGGATCACCACCCTGGCCAGGAAGTCCGGCAACATGCGGGGTAACCTTGGAGACGGCGACCATGTCCGCTTCGGAAATGCCAACATCCTGCGCAGTGATATATTTGCCGCCGAGCGAGTCGATCGCGCGTGCAAACGCTTCAAGCAATTCCTGTGGTTTGGCCAGCTGCGGATTCGCCAAAATGACGGCCTTACCACCACCGGCCGAAAGCCCTGCCATTGCGTTCTTATAGCTCATACCGCGCGACAGCCGAAGCGCGTCGGTGATCGCCGCTTGTGAGTCGGCATAATGCCAGAAACGCGTTCCGCCCGCTGCTGGCCCCAAATGGGTCGAGTGCACCGCAATGACCGCCTTGAGCCCTGTGGCACGGTCATCAAACACATGGACCGCTTCATGCGAGTCAAAGTCTGGCAAATCCCAAATAGCGGGCATCTCGTCACTCCCAAATACGGACGAATTTAATTCAACGACAGTCGGAATAAAATTACACATCGACGTAATAATATTTCGCAATGCGAATGTCACTCGGATTATGCTGGGGGAATAAATGGGGCGACCGAGGGGTCTTGAACCCCCGACCTCTGGTACCACAAACCAGCGCTCTAACCAACTGAGCTACGGTCGCCATAGCGCCACTAAGGCAGGCGCGTTCCTATACTTTGGCATTAAGATTGTCACATGCCGGGCGTCAACCCGGCACGCTGATTATCTTACTTCTTGAGGCTAAGGCCACCAAAGCGCTTGTTGAACTGAGCAACGCGGCCGCCTGTGTCGAGCATACGGCCCGAACCACCGGTCCATGCTGGGTGCGAAGTCGGGTCAATATCCAGAGCCAACGTATCGCCTTCCTTGCCCCAGGTGGAGCGTGTTTCGAAGACGGTGCCATCGGTCATCTGCACCTTGATCATGTGATAATCGGGGTGAATGTCGGCTTTCATACATAATTCCTTTGTTCAGCGACCGGTTTCCGACCGGAAGCCCTAAATTCGGAAGCGCCGCGCATAGCGGTGGACGCCAATTATAGCAAGATTCAATTATCCGCGCATGTTATCAAGCTGGAGGATCCGCAATCATGGCCATGAATTCAGCTTCTGCCGCGACCTGATCACCCATCATCGCACGACCCGCAAATTTGCATACGCGCGGACGCTTTTGCACAAATTCGACATTCAGATGCAGCAAACAACCGGGCTCGACGGGCGCACGGAACTTCGCATTGTCGATGGACATGAAATACACCAGCTTGCCTGAACCGACGAGGTTGAAGCTTTCCATGGCCAAAACGCCAGCCGCTTGCGCTAGCGCTTCGACAATTAGAACGCCGGGCATGATAGGCCTTCCAGGGAAATGTCCCTGAAAGAACCCTTCATTGATCGTTACGGCTTTAATCGCGCTGATACGCTCATCAACGATAAGCTCTTCAACGCGGTCAACCAGCAACATCGGGTAACGGTGCGGAAGCACCGACATAACCCGACGGACGTCATAGTTGCTAAAATCGGCCTCGCTCATTCCGCTTAGCGGCTTTCTGGCTGCGCCGCTGGTGCGGCAGCGCGTGGTTGAGCCGCAGCGGCCTGAGCGGATTGCATCTGCGCTGCGTTGTTAAACAACTGCTGAATTTGCTGATACAAAGCACCAATCTGACGCGACGGACGATAGCCCGCAGGGGGTGTGGTTACGGCTGCTGGAATAGCTTTATCCAATTCAGCGGTAATCGCAGGCGTTACGTCAACGGCTTCGGGTGCCCAAACAAATGCATCCGGTGCCAAAATGACGTTGATTTTCTTTGCCGTAATAACAGCCTGCTGGGCAGCTTCATACTTCAACGCAACCTGCTCGACGGCATATAATTGCGCCAAGATAATCGGATCCTGAAGCGTGTTTATTTCCTTTTGCTTCTCATCAAGCTGCGTCAGCAAAGGGTTTTTTGCTTTAATCGCAACGTCGAGTTCAGCCTGCGTCAGCTCTTTATCTTTATTGGTATCAAGCTGTGCATTGATGTTGTTGATTTCCTGACGCTTCGTCTGCATCTGCTGAACAACGGCTGCATATTGCGTCCCGATCTGCTGATACGCAGTACCGAGTGCCTTTGTACGGGCAATAGCGACCGATGTTTCGGCGGTTGCAATGCCTGATACCTGAGCCGTTGCTGGAACAGCAATGGCTGTTGCTGACAAGAGAGCTGCCACGATGGCGGTGTTACGAATTTTCATTAGAATTGCGTTCCTACGTTGAATGTAAATAATTTGGTGTCGTCCCCAGGCTGTTTTAGCAGCGCGCGGGCAATATCAATCCTGAAAGGACCAAAAGGCGAGTTCCAGTTTACGCCAAAACCAACCGACAGTCGCGGTTTCCATGTATCGCCAAAGAAGCGCTCCTCGAAACGCAGCGCAGATACACGTGCCGATCCATCGGCATTGGTTGCTGTGGTTGATGTCTGAAGTGTTCCTGTGGTGTCCACAAAGTAATATAGCGGCGAACCTTGCGTGCCATCAGACAACACTTCGCGTTGCTGAACCGTCTGCAATATAGGCCGGGTCACGTCGAAGACCGAACCGACATCGACGAACAACGATGGGCGCAGACCCAATTCCTTGGCTCCACTGCCCAGCGGAATCTGAAGCTCCGCACGGCCCATATAATATAACCGACCGCCGATTGCGTCGTCCTGGATCTGGTTCCGATCCGTCAATGGCGCGTTCACCGCAGCGCCGTTGACGATTTGGCCTTGAAAGAACACACGCTGTACCCGGGGACCGACGCCACGAATATCAAACCCGCGCATCTGTGGTTCACCAAGGTAGAAACGATCGGTCAAACGAACGTCGTCAATGCCCAATGACGAAAGCCCACGGTTTTCTAGTGGGTGGATGTATCCGCTCTCAAGCGACAGGCCAAACACAAAGTTCCCAAATGGCTTCCAGAACTTGTCGGCGTTAATGCGTGTCTTGATATATTTGACACTGCCGCCAAGTCCTGCGAAATCTTGGCTAATACCAACACTCTGTCCACGCGTCGGACGGATCCGGTTATCGCGATCATCATATAACAAGGTATAACCCAGCGATGAAGTCAGGCGTTTGCCCGTGGCATCACAAAGGAACCGGCCAGCGACGATTGGGTCGCAAGACGCAGGTAGCGGACCTGCACCATCCGGGTCGGTGAAAAACGTGTTTTCATCCAACGAGATGTCGTCCTGGCTGAGGCCATAGCGTGCCTGAAAATAGATATATTCGTTCACCGGCACACCAACGCGCAGCTGAAACCCGGTGGTTGCCTGCTGATATGTTGTGTTGCGTTGATTGTTGAAGAAGTTGAAGCTGTTCAAATCGCGACGGAAGATATCGCCGGAAACTGCAATTGAGCGGTCGAACAGATAAGGCTCGGTAAACCCGATTTCAGCAGATTTCGAATAGGATGAATAAGAGATATTCGTGCGCAATTCCTGGCCAAGACCGCGGAAGTTCCGCTGCTTGATCGATCCTTGGAAAATGAAGTTTTCAATGGACGAGAAACCAGCCGAAAGCGACAATTCGCCTGTTGCCTTTTCCTCGACATTGGTCGTCAGCACGATGCGGTCGGGCGCGCCACCCTGTGCTTGCTCGACTTCAAGATCTTCCTGGAAATAGCCAAGCGACTTGATGCGCTCTGCGGTGCGCTTCACCTGGATGCTGTTAAACGCGTCGCCTTCGTTCAAACGGAACTCACGACGAACGACCTTGTCTTGAGTCAGCGTGTTGCCGTTAATGTCAATACGCTCAACGAACACACGCGGCGACTCAGCCACGTTGAACGTGATGCCCATCGTTAGCGTTTCTTTGTCGCGCTGGAAATCGGGGTTCACGTCGGCAAAAGCATAGCCAAATAGACCAGCGGTTTCCGAGAGGCTTTCGACAGTATCTTCGACCATCTTGGCGTTGTACCAATCGCCCTTTTTCATACGCAATGTCGTTGTCAGTCGATCGGAATCGAAATCGCGGATTTGGCTTTCAACCTTCACATCGCCGAATTTGTAGCGGTCGCCTTCTTCCACCACATAAGTGATGATGAAATCCTGCTTATCCGGTGTCAGTTCCGCAATAGCGGATACCACGCGGAAATCGGCGTAGCCTTGCGTCAGATAAAACTGGCGCAGCTTTTGTTGGTCGAATGCCAAACGGTCGGGGTCGTAGCTGGTGCCTGAGCTAAAGAAGCGGTAAAACCGCGCTTGCTTCGTAACCATTTCGCCACGCAGATCACCATCGGAGAACTTTTCGTTGCCGATGATGTTGATCTGCTGAACTTTTGACTTGGGACCTTCGGTGATTTCGAAGACGATATCGACGCGGTTCTGATCCAACTGGACCAACTTGGGTTCGACCACGGCAGCGAAGCGTCCCTGACGCTTGTAGAGTTCAACGATGCGCGCAACGTCAGCACGCACTTTCGAACGCGAGTAAATCTGGCGTGGCGCCAATTTGATTTCGGGTTCAATCTTGTCGTTCTTGATGCGCTTGTTGCCTTCAAGAATGATGCGGTTAACCACAGGGTTTTCGCGAACTTCAATGACAACCGCGCCGGAATTGTTGCGCACTGCGACATCTGCAAACAATTCAGTCGCGTATAAGTCTTTCAACGCTTGGTCGGCAGAAACCTGAGTCCAAGGCTGCCCTGTCCGTAACCGGATGTAGGACCGGACTGTATCACCCTCGAGTCGCTGTGTACCGACAATGGTGATGGACTTGATTTGATCGACCGCAGTTGGCGCGGATGGCTCAGCAGAAGGTGCCGACGGTTTGGTTTGCGCAAACGCGGGCGTCATCGTGCCAGACGCCGCAAGGGCGGTTGAACCCATCAAAAAAATGCCAACGCTTTTGAGGTTACCGAAAGGTCTACTTTTCATTGTCATCCGATCTGATGTCCGGCCCCCACCGGGAGTTGGCTCATTGCCGCTAAAACGGTTTTGCGTCCCTGCCCCATGCAGCGTCCGCAAT
Organism: Sphingomonadaceae bacterium PASS1; assembly: GCA_002255985.1. Taxonomy (GTDB): domain Bacteria; phylum Pseudomonadota; class Alphaproteobacteria; order Sphingomonadales; family Sphingomonadaceae; genus Sphingorhabdus_B. The sequence goes on along the minus strand of NKIR01000006.1, from coordinate 52,729 downwards.
CAAGTATGCAATGCCTTCAGCCGCTTTCAAAAAGCCCGAAAGACGCAAGATCATTAAATGTCACCATAAGCATGAACGCCGCCAACATCACAAACCCTGCACGGAAAGCCCACTCCTGCACCTGCGGTGTTGCGGGGCGCCTGCGTATCGTCTCAATTCCGTAAAGCAAGAGATGTCCTCCGTCGAGCATCGGGATTGGCAGCAAATTGATGAACCCCAAATTAATCGAGATCAGCGCCGCAAGGCTTATGAACGTCAATATGCCAAGGGTCATCGCCTCACCGGAAACTTTCGCGATTTTCAATGGCCCGCCAAGTTCGGAAAGCGGACGCCGGCCTGAAATAATCTGCCCAAGGCCAATCATCTGCTGACGCAAGACATTGCCTGTTTGCAAGACAGCGGCCCATGGCGCCTCCAATATCCCGACTTCGCGGGTCTCAACCTTGCTGGCGCCAACGCCAATACGGCCGATACGGTATTCGTTACCAAAGCGATCGGCTTCCTTGACCTCAGCGACCATGGCCTGTTTTTCCAACCGCTCGCCATTGCGCTCGATTTCGATAGTAACTCGCTCACCGGGGATCATGATGATCTCGTTTGCCATCTGGTCAAAGGTTTCGATGCTGCGTCCGTTGAATTTCAAAACTCGGTCGCCTGGCATTAAACCCGCTGTGGCAGCAGGACTTCCGGGCTGAACGACATCAAATACGGGCGGTGTAACCGACTTCCCGAATGCCAGCAGAAAGCCCATGAAGATCAGTATCGCGAGCAGGAAGTTTACCGCGGGGCCAGCAAACACGATCAACGCGCGCTGCCACAGCGTTTTAGACTGAAAAGTCTGATTGCGTTCGGCCTCGGGCAGTTGCCGCCAGCTTTCATCGGCTTGGCTTGACGGGTTCATGTCACCAGCAAACTGGACAAATCCGCCCAATGGCAACAGTCCAACGCGCCACAATGTGCCGCGCTTGTCTACCCTGCCCAAAATTTGCGGTCCAAAGCCTATGGAGAATTTCTCCGCCTTTACTCCGAACCAGCGGCCGACGAGATAATGCCCAAGCTCATGCACAACGACCAAAGACCCGATTAGCGCAATGAACGCGATCAGGGTCAAAAAGATATTGGGTGATTCAGTTGCCACGCGTCAATGTCTCCAATTCGTGCCGCGCATAGATGCGGGCATCTGCATCTATGCTGAACAGATCGTCCAGATGTGCGGGCGCAGCCGGTGCATAGGCCGTCAATGTCGCTTCCACCAAGTTAGCGATATCCAGAAAGCCAATCTGGCCGTGCAAGAACGCTTCGACGGCCACTTCATTGGCGGCGTTCAGGATGGCCGGCTTCGCGCCGCCTTCAGTAATCGCCGCGCGTGCCAAGCGGAGCGCGGGAAAGCGCACAATGTCCGGCTGTTCAAACGTCAGTTGGCCTATGGTCGCGAGATCAAGCGGCTTGCAGTTCGTAGCCATGCGCTCGGGCCATGCAAGCGCGCTGGCGATGGGTATGCGCATGTCTGGCGAACCAAGCTGCGCCAGCGTCGAACAATCGTCATACTCCACCATCGAATGGATGACCGATTGCGGATGAACCAAAATATCGAGCTTATCAAGCCCGACGGGAAACAGATGATATGCCTCGATAAGCTCAAGGCCCTTGTTCATCATCGTCGCGGAATCGACACTGATCTTTGCGCCCATGTCCCAATTGGGATGCGCGACCGCCTGCGCCGGTGTGACGGTGCGCATCTGGTCAAGCGAGAACGACCGGAACGGGCCGCCGCTTGCGGTTAGAGTGATTTTGCGCACATGTTCCAGCTTGCTTCCGGCAAGGCACTGGAAAATGGCATTATGCTCGCTGTCGACGGGTAATAAAGCCGCGCCTGACTGCCGCACCGCAGCCATCATCAGCGCGCCGGCCGAAACAAGCGCTTCTTTATTGGCAAGCGCAACCGTTCTGCCAGCCTGTATCGCGGCCATGGTGGGCGGCAGTCCCGCACAGCCCACGATAGATGCCATGGTCCAGTCGACATCACGCTGAGCAGCCTCGACAAGCGCTTGCGCACCCGCAGCCGCTTCTATGCCAGTACCTAGCAGCGCATCTTTAAGCGCCGGATAGGCAGCCTCATCGGCAACAACGGCCAGCTCTGCACCAAATTCAATGGCAAGCTTGGCAAGCGCGGAAGCATTGCCATTGGCTGTCAGGGCAACGACGCGATAGGCGTCGCGATGCTGCCTTACGAGATCAAGGGTGGAGAGACCAACAGAGCCGGTGGCGCCAAATATCGAAACGCTTCGTGTCATCGCTAACTGCCCATTGCGCTTTGCGAAACGGTGATCAGCCCGGCGACAAATGCGACCGCAATCAGACCATCGGTACGATCAAACAATCCGCCATGCCCGGGGATAAGCCCTCCAGAGTCCTTTACCCCTGCCCGCCGCTTCATCCAGCTTTCGAAGAAATCACCGATTTGCGCAACAACGGCAAGTGCAGCGCCGGTCAACGCAAGGCGCTGCCAACCATAAGTCAGGTAAACGTCGCCATCACCCGCGTTGCCGCCCCTGAATGCATAAATCGCCGCCTGAATAGCGATCATCATCAAGCCAGCGCCAACCATTCCACCCAGCAAACCAGACCATGTTTTAGACGGGCTAATGCGCGGTGCAATCTTTGGCCCGCCAAATGTCCGCCCAGCGAAATATGCGCCGACATCGGTTCCGATGACGCCTGCGATGAGCATGATCGTGGGCGTCATTCCAAAGAACGGTGCGCTAAACAGCAATAAAGTAAAGCAAGCCAGTCCGACGTACAAAAGCCCGCCAACAAGCCAGATGATACGCGCGGGCAGATTGCGGGCAAACGCAAGCGCGAGCTTTGCAAATTCCCAGTACACGCCCAATCCGACCAGAACGATCAGCGCCATAAACGCATAGCCACCCAACCAGATCGCGCCGATAGCCACCGACATCATGGCAACGCTCGACAATGTCCGCACGCCTAAGTCAGAACGCGGCTTCATCAACGGAACGACCTTATCGTTCATCGACCACCGTAACGTCGCTCACGCGTCGAAAACTCTGTCAAAGCTTGTGCGAGCTCATCCTTGCTAAAATCGGGCCACAGCGTGTCTGTAAACCAGAACTCGGCATAAGCTGCTTGCCACAGCATGAAATTCGACAACCGCTGTTCGCCCGATGTCCGGATCAAAAGGTCTAACGGAGGCAGACCGGCCGTATCCAAATTGGCTTCGATAGATTGTGCCGTAATGTCACCCTGCGCAGCGGCGGAACGGGCCGCGCGCACAAGCTCATCCTGCGATCCATAATTCAGCGCCACGGCCAGCGTCGTGCGTGTGTTGTTTGACGTTCGGGCAATCGATTCTTCAAGCATGCCCACAATATCGGGCGCTAATGCCTTGTAATTACCTATTATCTTTAAACGGACATTGTTCGCAGCAAATTCATCGAGGTCAGATTTTATGAATTCGCGCATCAACCCCATCAGGTCGCTTATTTCATCTTCAGGACGTTTCCAGTTTTCGCTCGAAAAAGCATAAAGGCTGAGTGTTTCCAAGCCCAACTCACCCGCTGCACGGACCACTTTCCGAACAGTCTCAACGCCCTTTTTGTGCCCCATAGCTCGCGGCAACATGCGCTTTTTCGCCCAGCGTCCGTTACCATCCATAATGATGGCAACATGCCGTGGCATTTTTCCGGTGCCGGCTTCAATGCGCTCAGGTTGGGAACCGGTGGTCAACACACTACCCCACCCGTTCACGTCGAGCAAAGTCGAGACACCGCGCAGAACCGACCGGCCTCTCGTCTTCGCTCAATGCGAACGGGCAAGAGGTTGATACAGCGATCACTGGCTAAGGATTTCCTTTTCCTTGTGCGCAGCGGCGTCATCAACGGCCTTGATCATCTCGTCGGTCATCTTCTGAACTTCAGTCTCAAGCCGCTTGCGATCGTCTTCGCTGATTTCCTTCTTGTTCTCGTCGGTCTTCAGCCCGTCATTCGCATCGCGCCGTACGTTGCGGATCGCGATTTTCGCCTTCTCTGCATATTGGCCTGCAAGCTTAGCCAGCTCTTTGCGGCGCTCTTCGGTCAAATCGGGGATAGGCAGACGCAGTGTCTGGCCATCGGTAATCGGGTTAAGGCCAAGGCCAGCCGAACGAATAGCCTTTTCAACCGGGGTCACGTTGGAACGGTCCCAGACCTGTACCGACAACAACCGCGGCTCAGGCGCGCTGACCGTTGCAACCTGGCTCAACGGCATGTGTGAGCCATAAACTTCGACCACTACGGGGTCGAGCAAGGTCACGTTCGCACGGCCCGTGCGCAAACCGGAAAGGTCGCTCTTAAAAGAATCAACAGCGCCTTTCATGCGGCGCTCGACATCAGTCTTGTCATATTGCGGCATGATTCAATTTCCTTCGCTTGTTACCACAGTAGAAGTGCCGCTTCCGTCCAGCACTTTCAAAATATTGCCCCGCTCGCGGATTGAAAACACCACGATTGGTATGTTGTTATCACGGCAAAGCGACACAGCGCTCGCGTCCATAACCTTCAGATTATCTGCCAGGACTCGGTCGTAACTCAATGTTTCATAACGGGTTGCTGTCGCGACCTTCTTCGGGTCGGCGTCATATACACCATCGACCGAAGTGCCTTTGAACAAAGCATCGCACTGCATTTCAGCCGCACGTAATGCAGCGCCGCTGTCGGTCGTGAAGAACGGCGCACCAACGCCGGCGGCGAAAATGACGATCCGGCCCTTTTCCAGATGACGTTCTGCACGGCGGCGAATGACGGGCTCGCACACTTTGTCCATTTCAATGGCTGACTGAACCCGTGTGGGGACGCCAAGCTGCTCAAGCGCATTCTGCATGGCCAAAGCATTCATGACCGTTGCCAGCATGCCCATATAGTCCGCCTGTGCGCGATCCATGCCCTTGGCAGCACCGGCCATTCCGCGGAAGATGTTGCCACCACCGATAACGAGGCACAGTTGAAGCCCGGTATCCTGGGCTGCCTTCACTTCTTCGGCCACGCGCGCGACGGTATCGGGGTCAATGCCATAGGCCTGATCCCCCATCAGCACTTCGCCCGAAAGCTTAAGCAATATACGACGATAGCCGTGCGCGCTCATAATGTCCCTCGTCCCGATACAATAATGGCGCCCAGCTATAGGAGCCGCGCGCCACATCGCCAAGGCTTTATCCCCGTCATGTGACGGGGAAGCCAAGAATATTTATGCGCCGACCGCGGCAGCCACTTCAGCTGCAAAGTCAGACACTTCCTTTTCGATGCCTTCACCAAGCTGGAAGCGGACATAGTCCTTCAACACGATTGGCTTGCCAGCTTCTTTACCAGCGGCGGCAACAACGTCGGAAATCGGTGTCTTGCCGTCCATAACGAATGGCTGGCTCAACAAAGCATTTTCCTTCGCGAACTTCTTAACAGCGCCTTCAACCATCTTTTCGACGATATCTGCAGGCTTGCCGCTTTCCGAAGCCTTCTCACGGGCAATGCCACGCTCGCGCTCAAGTGTTTCTGCGTCCAAACCGGTTTCGTCGAGCGAAAGCGGGAATGCAGCAGCGATGTGCATCGCCAGTTGTTTGCCGAGGCCGTCGAGCGTTGCAGCATCTGCTTCGCTTTCGAGCGCCACGAGAACACCGATGCCACCCATGCCAGGCGCGGCAGCGTTGTGCACGTACGACACGACGCGACCATTGCTGACAGAAAGCGACTTAACACGGCGGATAACCTGGTTTTCACCGATGGTTGCAATATTATTGGTCAAACGGTCCTGAACGGTTTCGCCATCGCCATAAGGCGCCGCCAAAACAGCTTCAGCTTCATTTGCGCTCAGGCTCAATGCGACATTGCTAACAGCAGCAACGAATTCTTGGAACTGTTCGTTCTTCGCAACGAAGTCCGTCTGGCTGTTGACTTCGATGGCAGTACCCTTGGTACCTTCAACGGCAACGCCAACAAGGCCTTCTGCGGCCGTGCGGCTCGACTTCTTGGCAGCAGTTGCAAGACCCTTGGCACGCAACAAATCTACTGCTGCTTCGATATCGCCATTGGTTTCTTCAAGCGCCTTTTTGGCGTCCATCATGCCGGCGCCGGAAAGCTCACGCAGTTCCTTGACGGCTGAAGCTGTAATTGCAGACATATTTTGTCCTTTCGAATGAATGCAGCGGCATCCATAGCCGCCAATTTTGTCATTCCCGTGAATGCGGGAAAATATGATCCGAAAACGATGTTTACACCGATATTTCAGACCTTGTGTCCCCCGAGCAGGTCAGGGGACACAAGGTTTATTTAAGCTTCGGCAGCTGGCGCTTCTTCTGCAGCGACTTCGGCTACAGCTGCAGCTTCTTCGGCCAATGCAGGTTCGGCAGCGGGTTCAACTTCGGCGCCAAGGTCAATGCCCTTGGCAACCTTAGCATTTACGTTGCCCTTGGTTGCCGCAGTGGCAATGGCGTCGCAGTACAAACGAATGGCGCGCGCTGCGTCATCATTTGCAGGAACCGGGAACGCGATGCCGTCTGGCGATACGTTCGAATCGAGGATCGCGATGACAGGAATACCAAGAACATTGGCTTCCTTAATGGCGAGTTCTTCCTTGTTGGCGTCGATCACGAACATCACGTCAGGAATGCCGCCCATGTCGCGGATACCGCCAAGGCTCATTTCAAGCTTGTCGCGCTCGCGGGTCATCTGAAGAATTTCCTTCTTCGTGAAACCGTGCGTGTCGCCCGAAAGCTGCTCTTCGAGCGTCTTGAGCTTCTTGATCGAGTTCGAAATGGTCTTCCAGTTGGTGAGCATGCCGCCCAACCAGCGATGGTTGACGAAATGCTGACCCGATGCGCGTGCTGCGTCAGCGATTGGGCCCTGCGCCTGGCGCTTTGTGCCAACAAACAGAACCTTGCCGCCCGACGAAACGCTCTGGGCAACAAAATCAAGCGCACGTGCAAACAATGGCACGGACTGCGAGAGATCGAGAATATGGATACCGTTGCGCGCGCCGAAGATATACGGCTTCATACGCGGGTTCCAACGGTGTGTTTGGTGGCCGAAATGGGCCCCAGCTTCAAGCAATTGCTGCATGGTTACGACAGGTGCCGCCATGGTACTTCTCCTTCCGGTTGAGCCTCTGGGAAACTAGAACGTCACTGTTGCCTAAAAGGCAAAGATTAGCACCGGTATGTGCGTTTCCCATGTGGAATGGGTGGGCCGTTATAGCTGTAGAGGAGATTCGTCAAGCATCAAACACGCGCAGACGGCTGAATGTTGGGCCGTCGCAACATTAACACCGCGTTCAGCCAACGTGCCCTACCACACAAACAAGAAGGGTGTAAAAGGCATATATGTTAAAAAGCATCGCTTTTTTATTACCCATCGGCCTGCTGTGCAGTCCGTTGCATTCCGAAGGCAATCCGTTGGGTGAGGCACTGGTATCTGCTCCTCCCGACCGAATTTCGTTTCTCGTCACTTTCGGCGAAGACAAATGCCCCGAAGCGGTAGGCGACGAAATTATTGTATGCGCTGCCCAACCCGAAAGCGAGCGATATCGGGTTCCCGAATCGCTGCGTAAAACCGATGATACTTCCGTCAGCGGCGGGAGCTGGACCTCCGCGGTAGAGAGCCTCGATGGCTATGCCCGCGCAGTTCTGCCCAACAGCTGCTCGGTAAACGGATCAAATGGATTTACCGGCTGCACACAACAGGCGTTGCAGGCATGGTTCGCGGAACGGCGTGGAAAAAGCGAAGGCCGTTGAGCCTCTCCCGATAAGAAAAATTATCCACAGCTAATCCCCGAAATACTCCACGTTATTTCGTCGGTGAGAACACGCTTGACAAGTTAGAACAAATAGTGAACAAAAGCTCAAACGCTGCCCATACCGAGGCAGCAAAGCCCGCCAAATAGTTTGGCGGGGGACAGAAAGGACCAGTGCCATGACCATCGTAGCTTCCCTTCTTTTTGTGATCGCTCTTGCTATGTCGGGCGGCGCAATTGTGTTAACAGTGCGCAACGCCATGCCGCGGATACGTGAAGTCGTTGAAATGGAATTTGCAGGAGAAGTCGCGCGCGAACGTCGCATCACGTGCGGTGAAATGCGTCGTCGCAACCCTGCAACGATTATTGCATTCCCGGTCGCTGGCCGCGCCATTGGCGAAATGCGCCTCGCCGCTTAACAGGGCTTGTTTAGCAAACGAGCCAGGCAAATCGGCTCAATCATTACGCCGCCGTCATGGCGGCGTTTTTGCGTGTGCGTTATATTTGCCATTTTGCACCAACGCCATCCGCGCTGGCGTCGGGCATAAAAAAAGGGCGGATGCTTTCGCCCCGCCCCTTTCACCAAATAAATTTGGTTTGTCTTAGTTGACGGCATCCTTAAGCGCCTTGCCAGCCTTGAACTTAGGCTGAGTCGATGCTTTGATGGTCATTGGTTCACCAGTGCGTGGGTTACGGCCGGTCGAAGCCTTACGCTTTGCAACGCCGAATGTACCGAAACCAACGAGACGCACTTCGCCGCCGCTCTTCAGCGCGCCGGTGATTGCTTCAAAGGTCGCTTCTACTGCTTTACCAGCATCTGCTTTGGTCAGGCCGCTTGCGTCTGCAACTGCGTTGACGAGATCTTGCTTGTTCATATTGGGAACCCCCCTCTCAAAAATTGTATAAAACCCAAATTATTGTTTAATTGAGTCGCGGCGTAAACCGGTGTACGGATAATGATGACATTGCGTGCACTGTCAAAGGAAAAATCCGCCCAAAACCGTCATTTTCTGTCAAAAACTGTCAGTTTTACCGATAACGAACAACCGAAAGCGATAAATCACCCTTTAATGGGTCACAGACGCCCCGTTTTCGCCGCCAACTGTATGCGGCAAGGCCGCAGCAAGTTCATCCGCTTCGGTCCATTCTACAGCCACCAGAGGCGATACCAGCGCACGCGCCAGCACCTGATCGACGTGGCTGACAGGAATGATTTCCAGACCTTCTTTTATGTTGGCTGGAATATCCGCGAGGTCCTTCTCGTTCTCCTGCGGAATAAGCACCGTCTTGATGCCACCCCGGAGCGCTGCAAGCAGTTTCTCTTTCAATCCGCCAATTGGGAGCACACGTCCGCGCAAGGTAACTTCACCCGTCATGGCGACGTCGCGATGCACAGCAATTCCGGTCAGGGTCGAAACGATGCATGTAACCATGCCAATACCCGCCGATGGACCGTCCTTGGGCACAGCGCCTTCGGGAAGGTGGATATGGACATCCTTGCGTCCAAATAGGCTCGGCTTAATGCCATAGCTCGGTGCGCGCGCCTTAACGTAGCTCAAGGCAGCCTGGATGGACTCGCTCATCACTTCGCCGAGCTTACCGGTTGTCTTGATCTGGCCCTTACCCGGGACAGTCACAGCTTCGATGGTGAGCAGTTCGCCGCCAACCTCAGTCCAAGCAAGCCCCGTCACAGCACCAATTTGGTTTTCTTCCTCGCCCATATCGTGGCGGTATTTACGGACGCCCGAAAAATCTGCGAGATTGTCGGGTGTAATCGCAATACTGGTGGCTTTGCCTTCTAATATACGGCGCAGCGATTTGCGTGCCAGCTTGGCGATTTCGCGCTCAAGCGTACGCACACCGGCTTCCCGCGTGTAATAACGGATCAGATCACGCAATGCATCATCGCTGACCGAGAATTCTTCCGGCTTCAACCCATGGGCTTCGACTTGCTTGTCAAACAAATGTCGCTTCGCAATCTCCAGCTTCTCGTCTTCGGTATAACCTTCCAACCGGATGATTTCCATGCGGTCCAAAAGCGCCTGCGGCAAATTGAGGCTGTTGGCCGTTGTCACGAACATCACGTCGGACAGGTCCAAGTCGATTTCGAGATAATGGTCATTGAACTTGTTGTTCTGTTCCGGATCAAGAACCTCAAGCAATGCAGACGCCGGATCACCACGGAAATCCTGACCAAGCTTGTCGATTTCATCGAGCAGGAACAGCGGGTTCATCGTCCCTGCTTTTTTCAAATTGGCGGCGACCTTACCCGGCATCGAACCAATATAGGTCCGGCGGTGGCCCCGAATCTCTGCTTCATCACGCACGCCGCCAAGCGACTGACGGATGAACTCACGCCCCGTTGCCTTGGCAATCGATTTACCAAGCGACGTCTTGCCCACGCCGGGAGGGCCAACGAGGCACAAGATTGGGCCTTTAAGTTTATTGGTGCGCGCCTGTACCGCAAGATATTCAACAATGCGGTCCTTGACCTTTTCTAAGGCGAAATGGTCCTCGTCGAGAACGTCCTGCGCCTTGGCGATGTCGCGCTTCAACTTGGACTTTTTGCCCCATGGTATGCCCAGAAGCGTGTCGAGATAATTGCGCACGACGGTCGCTTCGGCGGACATGGGTGCCATGCCGCGCAGCTTTTTCAATTCGGCATTGGCTTTCGCCTTTGCTTCCTTGGACAGCTTCATCGTGTCGATCTTGTTTTGAATCTCGGCAGCTTCGTCGCCGCCTTCGCCATCGTCATTGCCCAGCTCGCGCTGGATGGCCTTCATCTGTTCGTTCAGATAATATTCGCGCTGGGTCTTTTCCATTTGGCGCTTCACGCGGCCACGAATTTTCTTTTCGACCTGCAATACGCCCAATTCGCCTTCCATAAAGGCAAACGCCATTTCTAACCGACGAAGCGGGTTTGCTTCAACCAGAAGCGATTGCTTATCCGACACCTTTAACTGGATATTGGCCGCAACGGCGTCCGCAAGCGCCGACGGCGTTTCGATCTCCGAAAGCTGCACCGCGGTTTCAGCGGGCATTTTCTTGTTGAGCTTCGAATAATTTTCAAACTGGTCAGCGACCGACCGCATTAGCGCGGTCGCTTCAGGACCTTCAGCATTTTGTTCGACAACGAGTGACACCGCCGCTTCGACATATTCGCTGCCGTGCTCAACCAAATCGCGCAGTTGCGAGCGTTGCTTGCCTTCGACCAGAACGCGCACAGTACCGTCGGGCAGCTTCAGCAGCTGCATAATCGTCGCGGTTACGCCGATATCGTACAAATCATCTTTGCCGGGATCATCCTCGGCTGGATCCAACTGCGCGACGAGGAAAATTTCCTTGTTCGCCGCCATCGCTTTTTCCAGCGCGACGACCGACTTATCCCGACCCACAAACAAGGGAACAATCATACCGGGGAAAACAACGATATCGCGCAGTGGCAATAAAGGCAGGTTCAGATCCATAGATACTCCAAGTGGGGTCGCGCAAAAATGCTGCACGCCCGTTCCAACGCAATATGAGCGCTCTGCGCAGGCTTTCAATGCATCGGGGCCCCAAAAGCGCAATTTGCTGGGGAAAAAACGGGTTTAATGGAAAATGTCGCCAATAATGGCGGGATTAAAACGGCAGTTTGAACCCGGCAGGCAAAGGTAGGCTGCTCGACATTTTGCCCATTTCAGCATTGCTCGCGGCATCCGCTTTTTCACGCGCGTCATTAAATGCTGCGGTAATGAGGTCTTCCAGCATCGTTTTGTCAGCAGGAACGATCAGGCTGTCATCGATTGCTACGTTTAAGATGCGGCCTTTTGCCGTTGCGCGGACTTTCACCAAGCCACCGCCCGACTGGCCTTCGACGTGAATGGTGTCGAGCGTTGCTTGCGCTTGTTCCATTTGCTGCTGAATGCTTTGAGCTGCCTCTTGGGCGGCCTTGATCATGTCTTCCATGCTTTTCATGCGCTCTTACTCCATTTCACGTCATGCGCGTCGCTGTCGATCAGCTCCGCCTCAGGAAACGCAGCAAATGCTGCTTTGACCAGAGGTGACTCCAATATCATGTGCTTTTCAGCGTCGACCTTAGCTTGCTCTTGCTCCAACAAGCTTGGTGCAGCCTCGCCAGCGCGTTCTTCGACGTCCCAGCGCGTACCGGTCACCTTCGCCAGAGCATCGCGCAGTTCCGCAACGAATCCGGGCGCAACGGGCCCGGCCAGCTGATATGCCAACACCGGTGGCGCATATTCAACCAAACGGACAACATCCCGCAGGGTCATCTCAAGACTGACAAAACCCTCGCGCGCCAAACGATCCAAAAGCGCATGGAAATCCGTTGGCATTAACGTCTGCACGGTCGCCGATGGTGGCGTGCTGGGTCCAGTGGCCGCAGAGGCCGGCGGCGCAGCAAAGCTGCCCTGCCCAATCATCTTGGCCAACTCACCGGGATCGGGAAGTGTCGCGGCATGAATAACGCGCAACAGCGCCATGTCCGCAGCGTCGAGCGGCACAGAGGCGCGCGCGACCTCTTCCTGCCCCTTCAGCAACAGCTGCCACAAACGGTGCAGGACTGGAAAGGACAGACGATCCGCATGCTCCTCCACCACTGCAGCAGCATCGGCATCCAAAGCGCCATCGCGCGGTGCGCCAACCTTTGCGAGCGTCAACCGGTGCACTTCGGACAAAAGCCCGGCAAACATCGCCAACGGCTCTACGCCCAGATTATATTGACTGCGGGCTTCTGCCAACATGCCCTGTGCATCGCCCGCCAATATCAGGCCAAACAACCGACGGATTGCGCCGCGATCCGACAGGCCAAGCATGTCGCGGACTTGCGCCGCCGTAACCTTGCCGTCAGCTTCCATGTCGGCATGGGCAATCGCTTGGTCGAGTATCGACAGCCCGTCGCGTACCGAGCCCTCGGCGGCTTGGGCCACCAATGTCAGCGCCTCAACCTCTGCCTCGACATGTTCTTTGGCAGCGATATCCGCGAAATGGTCCGCCAGTTTTGCGGTGGAAATACGCTTAAGGTCGAACCGTTGGCACCGCGACAATACCGTAATCGGAACCTTGTTTACCTCAGTCGTCGCAAACAGGAATTTGACGTGGCCGGGCGGTTCTTCAAGTGTCTTCAGCAACGCGTTAAACGCGTTTTTCGACAGCATGTGGACTTCGTCGATGATGTAAATTTTGTAGCGTGCTGAAACGGCAGAATAGCGCACAGCCTCAATAATCTCACGGACGTCATCAACACCGGTGTGGCTTGCCGCATCCATTTCGATAACGTCGATATGGCGGCCTTCGGCAATCGCCACACAAGGCTCGCAGGTGCCACAGGGATCAATCGTTGGTCCGCCCTGCCCGTCCATACCAATGCAGTTCAGCGCCTTGGCAATCAGTCGCGCCGTCGAGGTTTTACCGACACCGCGAACGCCAGTCATCAAAAACGCATGCGCCAAACGATCGCGCTTGATCGCATTGCCAAGCGTCTGCACCATCGCATCTTGGCCGATAAGCTCGGCAAAGGTTTGGGGACGGTATTTGCGGGCCAGTACGCGGTAAGCCGCGCCGCCGGTATTCACCGGGGCAGATGCGGGCGCTGATGGCGCAGGTGCGGCAGGCGCTGACTGTTGCGCTAAGGGCGGCAAATCCAAGCCAAGTCCCAAAGCATCATCGGGCATATCCGGGTCGCGTTCTGCGAATTCTGGGCGATTGGAATCGGGCATCATCGTTATGATAGGACGGTCACCGACTTTTGTCGAAGTTTTCTAAAACAAAAGACGGGGAAAAGTAGGAGCCGGATGACCCGCAGCGAATTCGTTGTGGCTGCTTCCGTCAGGATCTGACCAGGTTGGCGAGTGCCACGTCCATCCGACTCCCACGCCGCATATGGCCGCGACATCGGCTAAATGCAAGTGGGGCAGCAGCGAATGTGTTAAGGTGCGTTTACCGTGTCCGCGAACCGTTCATTTACCGCAATTCCATAAACTTTGCCCCCTCACAGCGGAAACAAAAGCCATGGTTGAATCAGCGTTTCAGATAAAATCTTACGACCGATATGAAGACGCAGCACAGGAAGACCGCAGCGCACCGCGCGTCCGGCTGAAAATTCCGGCGTCAATGCGGCCTTCAGGATCGCGCGGCTTTGCCGTCATCGTCCGTGATCTGTCGCTGTCCGGGGTCGCTTGCGAGGCATTGACGGGCATGAGCGCAGGCACGCGTATCTGGCTGACATTGCCAGGGCTCAGTGCGCTTCAGGCAAAAATCGTCTGGAACGATGGCACGATGGTTGGGTGCGCGTTCGACACGCTACTTAACCCTGCGGTAATGCAGAATATCCTCGCCCGTTTTCCAGCCGCTAACGCTTAAGCGTTTCGCAAATACCAATCATAGTCGATCGAAGGGACCTGACCGAAATAGCGGTCCTGTTCGACGCGTTTGACGATCGTGAACATGTCCACAAAGCGTTCACCCAGATATTCGCGCATCAGCTTTGACCCATGGAAGCGGTCAACCGCAGCGAACCAGTTGCTTGGCGGCTTGTCATCGCCTGAACTGTCGCGGTCGTACCCATTGCCGACGACTGCGGGGCCGGGATCAATCTGGTTGACGATGCCGTGATGGATACCCGCAAGGACGCCAGCCACGGCCAGATATGGGTTGGCATCAGCGCCGCATGCGCGGTGTTCGACATGGCGGCTTGCCGCCGGGCCGGCCGGTATCCGGAACGAAACCGTGCGGTTGTTGACGCCCCATGTCGGCGCGACGGGCGCATAGCTGTTCGCCTTAAACCGGCGGTAGCTATTTGCATGCGGCGCAAAGAGCGCAAAACAATCGCCCACCGCTGAAATCATACCGCCAATGGCATGGCGCAGCATCGGTGTGCCTTCGGGATCATCCGACGCAAACAGGTTTTTCCCGTCGCCATCGTTCATCGACACGTGGATATGCATGCCCGAGCCTGCTTGTTCAGCAAATGGTTTCGCCATGAAGGTCGCTTCCAGACCATGCGCTTGCGCCACGGCCTTCACCACCCGTTTGTACATGATTGCATCATCACACGCCCGCAATACATCGGGCTTGTAACGCAAAGTCAGCTCACACTGCCCCGGCGCAAATTCCGATATAGCGGATTCCAATGGAAGCCCCTGAATATCGCAAGTTTCATAAAGCTCATCAAAGAAAGGCCGGAAGTCATCCAATTCACGCAGGCCATAAACCTCAACCATTTGTGGTGTTTCGTGGCTATAATCGGGCCGCGCTGGACGAATGGAACCGTCACGGGCACGCTTCGGATCCAACAGGTAAAATTCAAGCTCGACCGCCAATGCAGGGGTCAGCCCCATTTCTGCGAAACGATCAACGACCAGACCCAACACATGCCGCGAGTCCAGATCGTGTGGCTGGCCATCCAACTCATAAAAATCGACCATGAATTGCGCGGCATTGTCACCTGCCCATGGCGTCCGGACGAGTGTTCCCGGGATTGGTTTCATCGAACGGTCGGCGTCGCCATCCTCCCAGACCAAGCCTGTTTCAGCGGTATCTTGGCCAGTGATGTCGACCACGGTGATGGAGCCGGGGAAAAAGCGACCGATTTCATAGACCGATAGCACCTCGTGCTGGCGAAGCCGCTTGCCGCGCGGAACGCCGCCCATGTCGGTGTAAATCATCTCGACAGAGTCAATATCGCGGTTCGCAGCAAAAAAGGCCTCAGCCTCGCTTAGTGCGGCGATGGTCGCAGATGACTTGGCCCGCTTAATTGTCATGACGTCTCTTTCACTTACCCTGTTTAAGACGCTTGTAGCTCAGTCAGCGCATTGTTCAACTCAAACGCCAACCGATCGACCTGCGCCGTCGCCGTCACTGGGCTGACGAGCATCATATTATGGAATGGCGCCAGCAATATGCCGCGGTTCGCCAGATATAAATGAATCGTGCTTTCCAGCGCGTGGTCCATCATGGCACGCGCCTCGCTTCCGTTACGCGGCGGCACAGCAGAGCATATCAGTTCCACGCGGGCGCCGACATGGCTGACATGCCAGTCAAGTTGGTGCGCCGCGATCACGGCATTTAAACCCGACACCAGCCGGTCAGCCGTCGCCAGCATATGGGCATAAGCATCACGCGTAATGACGTGCCCCAACATCGCGTGCATTGCGGATATCGCGAGCGCATTTGCCGACAATGTCGTGCCGATGCCGCTATGCCCCGGCGGGCGCGACTGGTTCAGCGCCGCCATCTTTTCCGCGATTTCGGCGGTAAACCCATACACCGCACATGGCACGCCGCCGCCGATGGATTTCCCAACCACCATGATGTCCGATTTTGGTCCGTGGGTGTTGCTGTGCCCGCCATAGCCAGAAGAAATGGTGTGGGTTTCATCAAGCACCAATATTGTGCCCGTTTCGTCACACAACGCGCGTAGCGTCTCCAAAAAGCTCGGCGCGTCACGCACCATGCCGATATTGGTCATCAACGGCTCAGCGAGCACACATGCGATGTCGCCACCACGCAATGCCGCCGCAAGTGCGTCCACATCGTTAAACTCGATTGCCAATGTGGTCGGCAGCAAATCCTGCACCTGTCCGATCAAGCTTGGCCGGTTGACCGCTTTGCCATCGCGCAGATCAACAAAAACATCATCGACCGCGCCATGGTAACAGCCATTGAAGATCAAAATCTTGTCGCGTCCAGTAAGCCCGCGACACCAGCGAATAACGGCGCGATTTGCCTCGCTTGCCGTGGTCGTCACTTGCCATTGCGGCAGTCCGAACATCGCGGCGAGCATATCGCCCACTTCTGCCCCCTTTGATGTGGGGAGCATATAGCTCAGGCCCTGCACCGCTTGCGCGGTCAGGGCATCGACCAATGGCTGCGGCGAATGGCCAAACATGCTTGCGGTATCGCCAAGGCAGAAGTCATCAAAAACCTGCCCGTCAACACTCGTCAGCGTCGCTCCAGACGCCTCCTGAGCGGCGATCGGGAACGGAGTGGACCAATCCAGCATCCAATGGAACGGAACGCCCTGAAACCAGCTTTTTGATCCTTGGGCATGCGCATACGACTTTGGGTTCGCGGCAACAAACCGCGCAACCTCACGCGCCTGCATCGCGTCTATCGCGGCCCTATTTATCACAGTCGGTCTCGCATCGCATAATAAAGCAGTCCAAGGGTCGCGAGCGGCTGTGCCAACCACTTCCCGCCCGGAAACCGGCTGTGCGGCAGGCTGGCAAAGACATCGAACTGCGACATGGTGCCAAGCACAGCCTCTGCCATCACCTCGCCCGCGACCGTCGTGACCAGCGCGCCATGACCGGAAAAGCCGTGCGCATAAAAAATATTCCCCTTGCGCCCCATATGCGGCAGCCGGTTCATCGTCACGCCCACGGCGCCTCCCCATGCATAGTCGATATCTGTCTGGGCAAGCGAGGGAAAGACCTCCACCATATGCTTTCGGACAAATCCGGCAATGTCTGCAGGCGGGCGTCGAACATATTTCTCTCCACCACCAAAAATCAGGCGTTTTTCGGCGCTCAAGCGGAAATAGTTCAGAACAAACCGGCTGTCCGCAATCGCGGCGTCGCTTGGTAAAAGCTGGTCTGCATTGGGCAACGGGGCAGTCGCGATATTATAGTTCATGATCGGGACAGTGTAGCGGCTCAGTTCCGGCGCAATATCGCCCGTCCAGTTATCGGTGGCGATAATCAAGTGACGGGCGGTGAGCGATCCTGTCCCAGCCGCGATCTCGACATGGCTGCCCCTGTCCAAAGGTGTTTGGGCAGCGGTATGTTCATATATCGAAACACCTGCTGCCAGCGAGGCTTTTGCTAATCCAAGCGCGTAGTTCAGAGGATGAAAATGCCCACCCTTGGTGTCATACATGCCACCGTGATAATCGCCGCCATTGATGTGCTTATTGATGTCCGCAGGTGCGACAACCTCGACCGAATCCCAGCCAAATTCGCGTGACAAGAATTCTGCCTCGCGCTGCATGTCATCAAAATGTCCCGGCTTATAGGCGGCTTCCAGATGGCCGGATTTCAGATCACATTGGATATCATGTCTGACGATGCGGTCATGCACGCGCGCACCAGCGCCCCAAGCCAAATCGAATATGGCTTTTGCCCGCTCTCGCCCAAACTCCGCGTCGATTTCACGCATCGACCAACGCAAACCGGGGATAAGCTGCCCACCATTGCGGCCTGATGCACCAAAGCCGATGATCCGGGCCTCAAGCAACGCGACCTTCAGCCCTTTTTCGGCGCAGGCTAATGCAGCAGACAAACCCGTAAAGCCGCCGCCAATGACAGCGACATCGCAATCCAAAGCATAATTGAGCGGGCGCTGCGTTTCCCAGCCATTCGCGGTCGCGCGGTAAAAGCTGTCATTCAACCGATCAGGCATCACACCCTCAGCAACAAATGCTCGCGTTCCCAGCTTGATACGACCGATTGGTAATTGAACAATTCATAGTCTTTGATGGCGTAGAAGATGTCGAAAAACTCTTCGCCGATCAGGTTGCGGACGGGCTTACACGCGCTGAAGCGGTCAAGTGCCGCTTCCAAAGTCCTGGGCAATGTCCTCGCACGATTATAGGCGCTGCCAGTGATCGCCTTTGCCGGGATCATGCGTTCCACCATACCGATATAACCACAGACCAAGGATGCGGACATGGCGAGATAGGGATTGGAGTCAGCCCCGGGCAAACGGTTTTCGACGCGGCGATTGGCCTTGTCGGAAATCGGCACGCGAAAACCGCAGCTGCGGTTATCTTCGCCCCATTGGACGTTAATGGGCGCAGCGCTGTCGGGACGCATCCGGCGGAAGCTGTTCACGTTCGGTGCCCAAAGCGGTGACACTTGTGGCATGAATTTCACAAGCCCCGCGATGTAACTCCGGAAAAGCGCGCTGTCGCGGCCATTGGCGTTCGAAAACAAATTGCGTCCGGTTTCAGCATCCACCACCGACTGGTGAATATGCATAGCGCTGCCCGGTTGGCCAGCCATCGGATTGGCCATGAATGTCGCATAGACACCATGCTGTTTGGCCACGGCCCGCACAACGCGTTTGAACAGAAATACCTGATCCGCAAGCTTCAGCGGGTCGCCGTGTAGAAAGTTGACCTCAAGCTGGGCAGCACCCATTTCGTGAATCATCGTGTCGATGTCGAGACCCATCAATTCACAGTCATCGTAGATGTGATCAATGATGTCCTCATATTCGTTCATCGCCTCGAGACCATAAGGTTGACTTGCTGTTTCCGCGCGTCCGCTCGAACCCGTCGGTGGAACCAAGGGGAAATCAGGATCAACATTCTGGCTGACGAGATAAAATTCAACCTCGGGCGCCATGATGGGCTTCCACCCGCGATTGGCATAGAGAGCCAGTATCTTTTTCAATATCGTCCGCGGCGCGATTTCAACATCGGTTCCATCACCATTTAGGACGTCGGCGATGACAAACGCTGTTGGCGATTTAAAACCAGGGGCAACGCAGATGGTGTCCGGATCAGCGATCAGGATTTTGTCGGGATCCTTGTCCCATATGTCTTCGATATCTTCGGGATAATGGCCGTCGATTGTGCAGATGAAGACGCTACCGGGAATGCGGAGCGATTTGTCGCGGACAGACGATAGGAATTTCTTGGCCGGCAATACCTTGCCGCGCTGCACGCCGTTAATGTCGGGAACGATGCATTCGACCTCGTCGATCTTATGCTCGGCTATCCAATTGGCGAGGTTTACAGTCATAAAACGATATGTGCGCAGACCGGCTTGAAAAGGTCAAGCCAGCCCGCGCACATCATAGATTTCAATGTACGGTCTTAGAAACCGTAGCTGAGCGAAAATACGACTCCAGCGGTGCTATCTTTGAATGCAAACACCGAACGACGGTTGGTGTCGACATAAGATGCGCCAACGGTAAAGCCTGCAACATTAGCCGTCAGACCAAGAGTCCAATCGACCTTTTCATTGCCAGCGGTAAACGCGCCATCTTCAATGCCCATTGAACCAACAATCGAAATCGGCGAGCCCGGCAGCGGAACCGAAGCGTTTGTTGCGAAATAGACGTTGTCAGCGTTGCCCGTGTTGCCCTGGCTTGGCACGTAGCTCAATTGAACGCCAACGGTTGCTGGACCGACTGTTGAACCAAGCTTACCGGTCAGTTCAAGATAGTTTAAGCTGGAGACGCCGGGATAAACATAATAGGTCGCGCCGATGTCGTAGGTCAGCTCTTCACCGCCCGAAAAACCGGCATAGAGATCAACTTCCAGATCATCCCCCGCATTTTCGGAGAGATTTGAACCCCACGCGCCAACATAAAAACCGGATTCATGCTTTACGGTCAAAAATGGCTGAAGTGCGAAGCCCTTGTCAGAGAGCGATACGCCACGGAAACGGTAGTCGGATACCAAAGCGGCGCCGCCCGAAACAGTGATAGGACCGGAGGCTTCTTCTGCCGCCGCTTCTTGGGCGAAAGCAGGAACTGAAATGGCCATCGCGCTCATCGCGACGCTCATTGTTGCCAGCTTCAAAATGGATTTACGCATAAAATTACCCCTTCTTAGGTACACAAAAAACTGCGCCGAAAGCGACCGCATAGCGCTACATTCGGCAGATACCGTTCAAGCCCGCTAAATCTAAATGCCTGCGCAATACCGATATTCATCGACCTGCGCTTTATTGTGCAGGTGCACACAAACATCAAAACTTACCGCAGGCAAGTCATTTTGTGTCAACGTCATTGTCCTTTTTACGCAATGTGACAAAACCGTCACAGTCTCACGCAAGATTGCGATATCGGCGAGCGCATCACAGAGTAACGCCGCACAAAATATTTAAATGATTGGGGTGTTGCAAACTTGCCGTCCAGTTCGATTTTAAGCGATTAGTCAAACAGCCGCGGCGGGACGGCGCGGTTGACGACTTCGCGCAATGCAAATGCGGTTTCGATGCGCGCGACCCTTGGCAATCGCGCAATTTCCTGCCGGTGAATGATTTCGTAATCCTCAATTGAGGCTGCACGTACAACGAGCAGATAATCATTCCTGCCGCTCATAAGGTGGCACCGGATGGTTGATGGGCTTCCCACTACGGCCGCTTCAAATGCCGCCATTGCCTCTTCGCTCTGGCTATCGAGCGTGATGGTGACCATCACCGTTGCCGCGAGCCCAAGTTTGCGCAGGTTCACATCCGCGCGATAGCCACGCAGGATCCCTTCATCCTCCAGTGATTTTTGCCGACGTGCTGCCGCGCTTGGCGACAATCCGGCGGCTTCGCCCAATTCCGCCTGCGTTGCCCGTCCATTCTGCACGAGTGCACCCAATAATTTACGGTCCGTTCGATCAAGCTGCATAAATTTTCCATTTATATATTAAATATCGCCGATTTTATGCGCTTATGTACCAAAATAGGCAAATCTTTGCACAGTATCGTCATATCGAAGATGCTATTTCCGATACAGATAATTTTTCAGGAGTGAGATTATGCGTGTCGGCGTCCCCAGCGAAATCAAAGTACATGAATATCGTGTCGGTTTAACCCCCGGCGCCGTTCGTGAATATGTCGCCCATGGCCATCAGGTTGTGGTGCAATCAGGCGCAGGTGCGGGCATCATGGCAAGCGATGACGCCTATCGCGCAGCGGGTGCCGAAATCGCGGCGACAGCCGCAGAAATCTTCGCGGGCTGCGACATGATCGTAAAGGTTAAGGAACCCCAGCCGAGCGAATGGGGCCTGCTGCGCCCCGGCCAGCTGCTTTTCACTTATCTCCACCTCGCCCCAGATCCTGAACAGGCGAAAGGCCTAATCGCCAGCGGTTGCAACGCAATTGCTTATGAAACCGTCACCGATGACAAGGGCACCCTGCCCCTGCTGGCCCCCATGAGCGAAGTTGCCGGCCGCTTGGCCATTGAGGCGGCAGGCGAAGCGATGCGTCGCAGCAAGGGCGGCGCTGGCATATTGCTTGGCGGCGTTCCCGGCGTGCCTGCCGGCCGCGTTACCGTTCTGGGCGGCGGCGTTGTTGGCACCCATGCCGCGCGTATGGCCGTTGGCCTTGGCGCGGAAGTCACCATCGTTGACCGCTCGATCCCGCGTCTTCGCCAGTTGGATGAGCTGTTCAACGGACGCGTGCGTACCCGCTATTCCACGCTTGAAACCATTGACCATGAAATCAGCATCGCCGACGCCGTGATTGGCGCTGTGCTTATCCCCGGCGCAAGCGCGCCCAAGCTTGTCACCCGCGAAATGTTGAAGCACATGAAGCCCGGTTCGGTTCTGGTCGATGTCGCGATTGACCAGGGCGGCTGCTTTGAAACAAGC
The DNA here is from genome assembly GCA_002255985.1 of Sphingomonadaceae bacterium PASS1. GTDB lineage: Bacteria > Pseudomonadota > Alphaproteobacteria > Sphingomonadales > Sphingomonadaceae > Sphingorhabdus_B. The sequence goes on along the minus strand of NKIR01000006.1, from coordinate 30,639 downwards.
CATGCCACCACCCATGCCGAGCCGACCTACGTCGTTGATGGCATCATCCATTATTGCGTCGCCAATATGCCGGGTGCCGTTCCACAAACCAGCGCAGCTGCACTCAACAACGCGACATTGCCTTATGGCCTGGCGCTGGCAAGCAATGGTACCGCCGCGCTTGATGGCAACACAGAAACGGGTCGCGGCTTGCTCGCCGGTTTGAACGTGCATCGCGGCAAGGTGACGAGCCAAGCCGTCGCCGAAAGCCTTGGCCTTGATTTTGTGACGCCGGAGTCTGCGCTCGCCGCGTGACTTGCGTAGGTTCGGGTGCTAACAGCGCTGCATGGGCAAAGAGGGCAGAATAACTGCGCATCAAATCGCCGCGATGCTGGGGGTGTCACAACCAACAGTGTCGCGGGCGTTGCGCGGTGACAAAAAGGTAAATGAAGTAACGCGGGCCCGCATTGTCGCGCTCGCCAACGAACTTAATTACTCGGTCGATCACAACGCCCTTCGCCTGCGCACACAGCAAACCTATTCGATTGCGCTGGTTATTCTGTGCCGGCGTGGTGAGAACAAAGCGAACATCAATCCATTTTACCTGTCGCTATTGGGCTGCATCGCGGCGTCCGCCTCCGAGCGCGGGTACAACCTCATCGTTTCGTTTCAGGATTCCCCGGCAAACTTCTTCGCCAATTACACCGGCAGCAGACAGGCAGACGGCTTGATTGTCATCGGCAGCGGCCAGAATATCGAAGGCTGGCAGTTTTTTGGCGAATATGCGCGGCACAACACGCCGATGATCTGCTGGGGCGCAAGCAAAGAAGACCTTATTTCGATCAAGAGCGACAATGTGCAGGGTGCACGACTTGCCATTGAACATTTGCTTTCCAGCGGATGCAAGAAAATTGCCTATATTGGTCCGACGAACAGCGAACAGCCGCCATTTCAGGATCGACTGACAACCTACATGGCGGTGATGGCGCAAAAGGGCATGCCGCCCATTTGCCCGCCGCTTCCCGAAAACGCGGTCCGTGAGGACCAAGGCTATGCGGCCGTAAACGGACTTATCCGCGACAAGGTCGATTTTGACGGTCTGTTCTGCGCCAATGACTTCATTGCGCTAGGTGCAATGCGGGCTCTCGATGAAAACCATATAGCGGTCGGCACCGACGTGCGCGTCATCGGCTTTGATGGCATTGCAACGGGCGCCTATGCGCAGCCGCCGCTCACCACGATTGAGCAGGACTATGTTCAGGCCGGCGAAATGCTGGTGGAGGCTTTGATTGCCGTGTTGAAGGGCGATGCTCCCAACATCGCGCCTGTGCCGGTTAAGCTGCTGAAGCGCGGAACCGCTTAAGCGCGGGCAATCCCAGCCATGCGTTGCAGCCGCTGCGCGCTCAAAACATGAGATAATGGGTCGCGCACCGCAAGTGCGTGCAGCCATGCCAGTCCTTGCCACATCGGCCAAATTGACGTTAGGCTATGTTGCCAGTGCCGATTGGAATTACGGTGACAGGGAATTACCGTCAGCGTAATCAAAAGGAAGAAACCATGTCCGCATCTCGTCGTTCATTTTTGGTTCGTGCCAGTTCGATCATCACGGCATCACTGTTACCCAATGTGAGCGCCTATGCTTGTGGCACTCAGAACCCCTTGAATGCGAACCCCACGGCGCGCGCGAAAGCGGTATTACATGAGCATCTTGACGACCACTGGCGCCTAAATCTTGAAATCCCGGATCCTCAGCTATTGATTGAGCACCTGAACGGCGCCCACTGAGTAGTCCAAATTCATTGTTGGTGCATAATCCCCTCCATAGCCAAAGTTGATAGCAGGTGGAGGAAACATGAATTATCTTCGGCATTTGTGACATGCAGCGAATGCCAGCATCAACTTGCGAGAATACACAACGAACGATGGCATACCGGTGGTAAAGGGCAAATCACAAAGAGGGGGAATACGGCAACGCCTTTGCGCGATCGTGAAAAATCATTTTAAATCAGTACTTTATTGAGAAAAATGGTGGCAGGGCTTGTATCGAACTATTTATTTAGAATACTGTTTTAAAACAATATTTTGTTGCTATAAAAAAATAGCCCACAATTTAGCCCACACTTATCTCTAAACAATCAAAAGCTTAGTAAAGCGAATCTGTGCCCCACCCCCTTCAAGAACTTACCAAACGAGACCCCACCGGGGTGGCACCCCCCTATTCTGGCAGATGGGACCCTCAGTTCCTTCTTGCATATTATTCTGCTCGTTGGTGTTGACGAAACAGCTCGCTGCTGCAAGTTCAAACTTGGTATAAACACGGAGCCAGAATTTGAAGCCTTTCATAAAATGGGCCGGCGGCAAACGCTGGTTATTAGAAAACCAAAACATAAAGTTTCCAGCGTTTCAGGGTCGCTACATTGAACCATTTCTTGGAGGGGGGGCGGTGTTTTTTCATGTTGCGCCACAGGAGGCTATTCTGGCTGACATGAATTCCAAACTGATTTTAACTTACCAAGCTATCAAGTCAGACTGGCAATCGGTTGAACTCTTATTAAAGTTATACCAGAACAAGCATTCAAAAGATTTCTATTATCAAGAACGCAAACGGACACCTCTCGAACCACTGGAGCAAGCCGCACAATTCATATATCTAAATAGAACTTGTTTTAACGGGCTTTACCGAGAAAATTTAAACGGGCAGTTCAACGTGCCTATTGGGACGAACCAGAAAGTGCTCCGGCGCGATGATGATTTTGCGGGAGTGAGTCGCATGCTCCAGTCAGCAGAATTACGCGTGAGCGATTTTTCTGACACAATTTTGGAGGCTCGCGCAGGAGATCTAGTGTTTGTTGATCCACCTTACACTGTTATGCGGGATAACGGGGGTTTCCTAAAGTACAATCAGAAGGTTTTTTCTTGGCAAGACCAGGAAAGATTGAAGATTGATATTGTTGCTGCCCTGAACAGAGGATCCAGGGTAGTCATGACGAATGCCGACCACGATAGTATCAGGGAGTTGTACGCTGAACTCGGTTCCCCGAGCATACTTTATAGAAATTCCTTAATGGCTAGCTCGATTTCGTTCCGGGGCCAATACTCCGAATTGCTATATACATTTTGAGTTTCGGCAGCTTTAATGAGTAACGAATTGCGTTTGATTTATCGAGGGTATTTGAATGTCATTTATTGATCCTGCGGAAGTTGCAGCCCTTGAGCAGAAGATCAGTTCCGATCCCTCGTGGCTTGGAAAATTATATAAATCAAAATCTAATAAATATATGGTGCAAAGTGTTGACCATAATCTCGTTGACGCCCTTTTGAATGAGGGTTGGGAAACTTATGGGAAACCTCTTCAATCCAAGACAGGCTTGCGTAAACTAAAAAGCCACGATCAACAGTTTGAAGATGATATCTGGTGCCAGATGCACAAACTCGGTTACCGAACCTTGAATGTAGGACGAGACCTAGCGCTGCCCTTTGGGACGGAGCCGACGGATAAAAAACAAATTGATGTTTTGGCGGTCGATGACGAAACAATATTGATAATTGAGTGCAAATCAAGCGCTGAACGCAATAAGGCACCATCCTTTAAAACGGAGATGGAAGCTCTGCGGCTGAGACTAGACGGTCATAAAAAAGCGTTAGAACAGGTGTACGGCAAAGGACGCAAGGTAAAGTACGTTTTTGCAACTCGCAATCTAATGTTGAGAGCAGACAGCGACGACATCAAGAGATTGAAAGAAGCGGGAGGATATTTTTACAGCGACAACACTTTTGATTATGTCGAAAGCCTAATAAAACATTATAAAGATGCCGCACGATATCAGTTCCTCGGAATGATATTGAAAGGACAGTCCATCAATAAAGAGCGTATTGAGGTACCAGCCATCGAAGGCAAAATGGGTAATAAAAAATACTATATGTTTTCGATTGAACCTAGTTTGTTATTAAAGATCGGTTTCGTGTTACATCGGACCAGAGCAAACGAGGCTGAAATGCCTACCTACCAACGGCTTCTTGTTCCAAATAGATTGAAAGGCATTACCAAGTTTATCGACCAAGGCGGCTACTTTCCAAACTCAGCGATCATCAATTTTAATGAGCAAAACGCAAAATTGGACTTTCAACCCCACTCGCGGGAAACGGCATCTATTTCGCGAACGGGTGTTCTGAAAATACCAAATTCTTATGCCATAGCTTACATTATCGATGGCCAGCACCGCATCTATGGGTACGCGAACTCTCAATACCGCAACAACAATACGATACCTGTCGTGGCCTTTGCGGATTTATCTCCAAGCGAGCAGCTCGAATTGTTCATGGATATCAACCAAAATCAAAAAGCGGTAAGTCCTACCTTGCGTATAACGTTAGAGGAAGATTTGTACTGGAATTCCAATAGATTAGATACTCGCCTTAAAGCTCTAAGGTCATCAATCATTCGTCAGCTGGGTGGCGACCAGACAGGCCCACTTTTTGGTAAAGTCTCGCTTGGCGAAGACAAGGCTCTGTTGCAAGCGCAGCCATTCATTGATGCGCTTTTAAAGTCATCACTTTTACCCAAAGCCTCCGGCAATCAATATGACTCGAGTACAGCTCGATTTGGTCTCTATGATACCGCCAACATAGACCACGAAGTTGAAATGATGGCGGCCAGAACGCGAGCGCTTCAGTTTATAAATCGCTGCTATGAGCTTGCAGAGGAGACACTGCCAAAAGAGCAGCTCGAGACGTACATTTTGACGAACCGCGGAACTTTCGCCTTTGTCAGCCTTATTGGTAGTTTGCATGCTTATGAGGCCGAACAAGGCAACCTTTCGCCGACTACTCCCAGCCAAATTCGCTTTGAGTGTATTGAGAAATATCTGTTGGTTTTTTTCAAAGAGCTTCAGGATATAGCCCCCGAAACGCATGAAAAACTTGCAGGTTCATACGGGCAGAAGGCTCAGAATATTTGGCTGAGGGTTTTTCAATCACTCGTCAATTCGAAATTTGAAGATTATAATCCGGTCGAACTTCAGGATTGGAAAGAGCGTCAAGATAAAGAGCTCCAAGACGCCGGGAGAGCCATGGGAACTCAGATTGAGAAACACATTAAAGGACGGGTAATCGGACAGTTACAGCAACTCTTCAGCGATAACTGGGACTTGGAAATTGGTTCGATCAAAAGGGACTGTCAGAAACTAGCCGATGAAGAGATCGAAAAGCGTTATAAGCAAGGTTTAGGCCGGCAGGAGATTGCTTGGACGGATATGTTTGGCCTTAGCCAATATAAGACCATTATAGAAAAGTATTGGACGAAGAACTTACAAAATTCCACAGAGTTTGAAACCTTTGAGAAGCATTTTGGGATAGATATCGGCCGTGGATTTAACAGCAAGGATGAAAAATTGGCATGGCTGTCGATATTCACTTCACTGCGAAATAACTGGGCTCACGAAGGCACAAAAGAAAAGGGCCTAAATAGCACCGAAGTCGAACAAATCCGCAAAATTCATGACCATTTTGGTCTCAAGAAACCTGACTAGGTAAGACCTGCCTTATTTGAAGTGCTAGGCTCAGATTTCAGATAGTAGTAAAGATATCTCGATACACTCGCTAAGTGCTTCGTGCTGGCAGTGCTTAATTATGTAGTTGCTTTCACGGGGTTTCCTATCCGCAGTCAGCGACCAAGTTATATGAAATAAGTTCCCGTCAGGCCGCCGCTCCTGCTCTTCAACTGATAGAAGTAGCACTTCAACACCTTCAAAATCGTCAACTCTCGCATAAACTTTCCCCTTCGCATGTATCGGCATACCCGTAGGACCTTGCTTGCCTATGTACGCAGTACAGTGCGGTTGGACGATCTCTGTATATTTTGGCGGGAAACGAGCTCGCAGCTTTTGTAGATCTAAGGCGTCGAGGTTGTATGCAGCAATGGGCATTTTAAAACTAACCTCCGATTTGCCTACTCATACAACTCACCGCCAGATATGGTCTGATTGTGTTCGTCATCAGATAATTTGAGACTGTTTGTAGCTTAAAACAGGTGAGTGTTTGGGCCCATCCGTTGGTTGATATTATGCGGCAAACTTGCGGTGATGCAATCCTCTATGTTCAATGGTTTTTTGTTTGATCCTTTGCACCTCCGGGTGCCGCACTTGCAGCGCCCCCTTCAAAAACCTACCCAACGAGACCCCACCGGGGTGCCACCCCCCTATTCTGTTTTATGGGACCCACCGTTGTTCTTAAATATTTTTTGCTCGTTCGGTTAGCTGGGTTTCAATAGTGGGCCTCACCACCCTGATCTTTCTCTAGATGTTGCCCATACTCGGGTTAACTAGCACGCAATGGAGCGGGTCTTACAACAATGCGCAATAACCTCATATCAGCACATGAACTGATGAGGTCAACGCTCCGCCAATTCTGTTTGGTCCCCGCACAAATTTTTATACCCCAGGACAGGCGGGACGGAACGAGGTCTGGCAAAAAATCCTATTTAGAACGAAGCCGGTCAATGCCAGCGAGCCTAAAATTATCCCCATACTCTAAATTAAATCAAGTATTGACTTGGCGGCCAAGAAACGTTCTTTTCGCGTCCATCAAGTAATGAAATAATAGTTATTAAACAGAGGCATGATTTATGACTTCGCCTGAAACAACGCCTGAAGGCGCTCAATCTGACGGCACGATACGGATCAAGGCAAACTATTGCGTTGACGAGGGTGAGTACGAGTTTGAAACCGAGAGTGATCGTGATGAATTTATTTCAAATCCGGTATTCAAGTTCGATTTTGACATCGACAATGTGGATGACAAAGAAGGTGTGGAACGCATTTTCGGCACTCTTGATGTAGTCCCTCATTTTTCGAAACATTCACCTGAATTTGTTGTAACTAGGGTGGGGCCAAGCGAAGACAATGAGGCTGTCGCAATCGTTAGTGTCGAAGTTGAGATGTTTTTCGACATCCGGATCTCATTGGCGGATTTCCTTGAATGGACTGAAGGTGAAGGAGACACATGGAGATATTCTGGCCGGATCGAGTGCGCTGGTGAGATAGGCTTAATCAATTCTGAGAGCGAGGAGTATGAATCCTATCTTGAGGTAACGAGTATTCTAAATTCACCAAATACGGGCACTGCCTGCGACATTGTTCAATCGGTTAAGGAGCAACTGGCTGGCGCAATTGGACTAGCAATCTTTATCTCTGAGGATACCGAGCTAGTTGATAGCCTAATCTGGAAACTCAAGGATGATGGCGCTCTACTTATCCAAATTGAAGCAGGTGCCAGCTACATGGATTATATTGCGCCGCTAATGGAAGCCGAAGAAGGGCGTACTGCGATTTTAGATGGGGTGCAGCATATAGAAGAGGGCCTTATCGGTGATTTTCTTCGTATCGTCAGCGATAGGGTCTTAGTCGGCACCATTGGTGAAGGCGATGACGCAAAAACATTCGAGATGCCAATGGGCGCATTTAACTTGGTTTTGATTGACCGCGGTGGTGGGGAAACCTCCGCAATTAGGGAAGCAGCAAAACGCACGATTGCTCCACAATAAGATCCTCTGACAGCAAATAACATTTTATGGCTGATCGATGCCTCATTTGAGGTCGCCAGCAGTAAGGTAATAGATTTGAGATACCTCACTAAATCACGCTTTAAAATGGCGGTTGAATGCCCCCGTAAGCTTTATTACGCGGGCAAGAAGAATGTATATCGTGACAATAAGCAAGAGGACACTTTCCTCAAAGCATTAGCGGACGGCGGCTTCCAAGTCGGTGAATTGGCCAAATGCCTCTACCCAGACGGCATTGAGGTTTACTCCAAAGGTAACGCGGACGCGCTGGCAGAAACAGCTGAACTATTGAAGCGAGAGAGCGTCACACTCTTTGAGCCCGCAATTGCTTATGGTGCCTATTTAGTAAGGGTAGATGTTCTCATAAAAGCTGGAAACTCAATCAAGTTGGTTGAGGTGAAGGCAAAGTCCATCAAATCCGATGATCATCAGATAGAAGGGCGTGGAGGTCTAAAATCAGCGTTCAAGCCATATATTGAGGACATCGCGTTCCAAAAATATATTGTAGGGTTAGCTTATCCAGAATGCCCCATCACAAGCTATCTTTTGATGCCGGATAAAACCCAAACTGCCGTCATCGATAAGATGAACCAGCTGTTTAAGGTTAAGCAAATAGGTGCGGAAAGTGAAGTGATCACAGACCCTGCGACCAAAGACCTGACTTTCGACCAATCACTGCTCCACGAGTTTAATGTCGATCACTATATTGATTTGGTCCACGAACACGGGTTAAATTTTCCACATGCCACGGGCAGTATGGAGGAATTGGCGGCTGTTTGGGCGAAGGCTTATGCTGAAGATATTGCAATTCCTGCACCAATAGGCGCCCAATGCGCGAGTTGTGAATTCAAAGCTGCGCCAAATGACAAACTGAGAAGTGGCTTTCACGAATGTTGGAAGGAAGCAAATAACTGGTCGGACGATGATTTTACTGCGCCAACCTTGCTGGATTTATGGAACTATCGCGGCAAGCAAAAGCTCATGGGCGCTGGCATCAGGCGACTTTCTGAGGTTACGCAGGAAGACTTGAAATATGCCGCAAGCGATGACGGTTTAAGCAATTCCGAGCGGCAATGGATGCAAGTGCAATGGTCGACCAATGATGTCTCCGAAGAGCTTAAATCTGCGGGGTTTTTCATTGATCATGAGTACATGACAAAAGAGATGGATCGTTGGCGCTTTCCGTTACATTTCATCGATTTTGAAACGTCTACTTCAGCTCTGCCATTTCATATCGGCATGAACCCATATGAGAGCGTCGCTTTTCAGTTTTCCCATCACACGTTGGAGAAGGATGGCTCATTGAAGCATGCCAATCAGTTTCTTCTTGCAGAAGCTGGGCAGTTTCCGAACTACGAATTTGCGCGCGCCTTGCAGGCGGCACTTTCTGAAAATAACGGGTCGGTTTTCATGTGGTCGAGCCACGAGAATACCATACTCTCCCACATCATTACACAACTCAACACTCGGAGTGATGCACCGGAAGATAAGACTGAACTAATTGCCTTCCTTGAAACGCTCACAAAAGAGGGCGATCGGGCGATGGTTGATCTTAAAATCATCGCACAGAAGGGATATTTTCATCCATCGACCAACGGCAGCAATTCGATAAAGAAAGTGCTTCCAGCAGTTCTCGAGAGTTCGGCGTTTCTTCGGGAGCGTTATTCTAAACCAATCTACGGTGCAGACGATGGTATCCCTAGTTCGAATTTCCGCAATATGACTTGGTGGAAAGAGGACGCGCAGGGTTTCGTGCAAGACCCGTATGACGCGCTCAAAGATAGTGAGGTAACTGACCAATCTGCTGCTGCAATAGATAGTGACGATCTTGAAATCGCCGGTGGCGGTGAAGCATCGATGGCATATGGCCGATTACAATTCGAGGCGCTACCCGCCGAAACCCAAAAATCCATCAAGGATAAGCTGCTTCGCTATTGTGAGTTAGACACGCTTGCGATGGCGATGATAGTCGAGGCTTGGAAAGCGGAATCGGGTAAAAAACCATTTGCTGATGGTATTGCGTAATGGCGTCTATGGGGCATGCAATTTACGATGAGACCCACAATCGCTTGGAGGTTGTTCGACCGGGGGAAAACACTACTCGCTATATCAGTTGCACAAATCTCAACCCTAAATCGGTTCGGGTCTTTGGTCTCGAAATAGACGGCGATAATATCTGGGTTCTCATTGGCCCGCATCAGAACTCGCGTCCAAACCGAAAAATAGGCTATCGGTTTTCAAGCCTGAGCGGAGGCCATGGCTCGGCGTTATGATGAAATCAGGATGGCAGGAGAGCGTTATTTTGTATGGATATTTTTGAGAAATTAATTGCTTCTGGATTTATCGATTTAGGCTTTGCCGCTTGGGAAAGTGGTAGAGGGTTACAGATAAAAAACCTGGATAAGCTCAACGATGAGGCTCCTGGTGTGTATGTGATGCACCATGAAAAGCGCATACAAAAAATAGGAAAATCGAGTGCGTCGCTCCGCCGACGCCTCACTAACTATCGCTTTTTTGATAGAGAGAATTTAGCTAGCCCTGAAGTCAAAGGAGACAAGTCATCGCAGAAGCAAAGAAAGGCTATTGAGAGACTTGCTCTTCCAGGTTTGTCCGTTTTGGCATTGCAGGTAGAGCTCTCTTCAGCCGTGATGCCAAGCCTTGGTATTGATGTAAAAATAGCCAGCTTTGATCCACATGATCTCGAAAAAAAGTTGATTGATTTATTGAAGGCTGATCATCCGTTGGAATTTGGTAGATGAAATTCCACGCTAGACAGAATTAGGTATTGTCTATGTTGTTGATGCTATATGATAAATGACATTTAATTTTCCGAAATTACCAGTTTATTGAAATCGTTGGGAGAGTATTAATGCCAAATATATTTATTAAAGCGGATTGCGAGATCCTAATCGAACTTCCCGAGGTGGGCTGGACCTCAGATGAATGGAAAAGCGAAGAAAATGAACGGATCTGCGAAGATTACGGGCACCCTAAATGCACAATCAATTTTAGAATTGACAACCCCGATGAGCCTATTTGTCCGGCTGTTATTTATGTGGGCGATAACGATGCCATCGATGGGAGTATTTCTGTTGAGGCCCTAAGTGAAACAAAATACAAATTTACAATGAAGGGCTTGTTCAAGTCTAGCATTCATAAAGATGGCGTTGCGCTGCTGAATTCTGGCCAAAAGCCGATGTTGGAAGGCGTTACGCGTTTCCGGCAGGGGTACGATTTGGAAGAACCTAGAGCGACGGATTGCGAGTTTTCATTGAAAAAGTTCAGCTGAAAACATAGTCGACAGCAGCGCAGGTTGTGTCGGCTCTCTGTCATGTAAGAGTAGCATACTTCTTGGCTAGGATGAGGCTTTCACCTATCTGATAGTTAGCTGCGGAGAGGCGCCATGATGCCATTCAAACCTTCGGCTTCCTTCCCCTGGTGCGCGCTGCCCCCGGTGCTAGCATCCCCAGCTTAGCCATAAGGTTTTCTGTCTCATGGAAGAACACTGACATTTCATGGCGTGCCTGCCGTTCAGAGGCAGTTTGGCCCGCATTTTTGAAATTCCAGTGCCTATCTCCGCGCCGCACCCTCTTGTGGCTGCCGTGACTCCTACACGTGCGACACGACGGGCCAACCGCTAATTTCTTACATTGCTCACCGGTCGAGCGGGCAACAGCAACACATCTCCGTGCAGACCCATTGGCTACGTTTGGTAGCATGGCAAATTCCTTGCATCACATAGGCTGAGACGCTTGCTGGACGGGTGCTGGCTGAAATAGTTCGTTAGCCTATGGATGGGACCCTTTTGTATATTTTGTCGGTTACCCCCCACCCCATCCACGCAGTGTTTTTGAATTAAGAAATAGGAAAAATGTATTAGGGGGGTACCTACAAAACATACAAAAGGTCGGACACCACTACTGCTTGGTAATGTAAGGATTGATGTCATATTCGATCTTCCCTCTCCCGCCAGTTTCAACCGCCCTCTCCTTTAGCCAACCTAGTTCGAGAAGCTGTTCGATTGCCTGCTGGGCCTTTTTCTGATCGGACAGGTCCCGCCAACCCTTCATGTAAACCGAGCGCAGGGTGAAGCCTGATAACAATTCACCCTTCAACAACTTACCCACAAGCGCCTGCGCGCCTGTTCCGTCTAAACTATGGACTGCCCCATAAACACGCTGTGCATGGGATTTAAGGTAGACAGCGAACTTCAACGCGCCGGTCAAACAATCGTGGCAGACCGCATCATCATGCCCTTCAAGCAGATGGAAGAGCAACGCCAAGCTGGGTACCAAACTCCGGTACTTCGAGAAGTGCCCCTGCTCGGCAGGGGCAATGTCCTTACTGCGCAACAACTCCTCGTTGATGACATACCATGCGTTAAAGCCCACCTGCGCTTGGGCATCAAAATGCAGCAGATATGACCCATGCTTGTTGAGTTGGCCACTTTTTCCGGCGCTCCGGAGGTTAAGCATCGCGCTATTCATCGCACCAAGGGCCGCTTGATCTGGCGACCGGTCTACCAAATTGTATTTTTCGCCTATGTCTGGCCAAACGAGAAGCTGAAAGCGCTGCAATAAACCGTCATTCTGAGAGCTACCGCTTTGCGCCATCTGGACATAGTGCTTGATTTTGTCAGGCTGGAAGCCACCAAAGACTGACATGGCATAGTGCTTAAGCCTGATGCTGCCGCGCCCGATCCGGTCAAAAGTATAATTGCCAGAGCCGCCCCAAGCCGACAGGTAAAAGCCCCGCGCTGCTTCCTGTCCTGACGTATCGAGGCTGTGCAGCAAGCCTGATAGTTCGTCACCATGTACAAGCACACCCTTTGGGTTTGCAGCCAGTATCTCGCCCAGCGCCTGATACGTAGTATCGTTGACAATCAGACGTGGTTTCTGTGGCTCTACAGGCTCGGCGGGGATAGCCGTGAGCTTTCCCGCCTTGTAAGCGACAATGTCTTTCTCATACTGCTTCTTGGCCGCTTGGTAGGTTGCGACTGCACTGGCATAGGCAATGCTTTCCTGTTCCTCGATATGGTAGAGCGTCTTCATCGTCTCTTGCTGCACGGGGGTCTTCATTGACCCCGGGGGTCCGACAATACCGCCCCAGAGAGCGGGGTAAGCCTTCCATGTATCGTCGTGCTGCTTCGGTAGGATGCCAACACGGTTACCCACAATGGCTCCAGCACCAACGAGCAGTGACGTTGCAACATAATCCACAGGGCACGAAAGACGTTCTGCAATGTCACTGACCGCAGCCCTAATGGTGGATGGCAGACAATTGACGTCAAGGGCTTTTACCTTGCGCAGGGTGTTTGGTAAGGGCTGGGGCTTAGCCCAGCCCTCCTTGTCAACTTGGGTAGATTGCGCGGCGGTATAGTTCTTGGCTGGGTTTACCCAGCCCCTCCGTTGGGCCTCAGCAAAAACAAAGAGATAGTTAATGCCAGTAGGGGTGAACCCATCCCACTTCTTGCTAAGCGTGAGCGGCATATTAGTCATCTTGAGACTTCTTCGATGTAAGTGACCACTCCAACCAAAGACCGCGACCAACATCACCTAACTGCTTCAGCGCCATGCCGCACTTGATCCACAAGTCATAATCGTCTGCCTTCATTGAGAGCAGAGCACTACGGAGGTGCTGGATTGTTTCAGGAGACAGCGTAACCACAGAACTATCATCTGCATTAGCTCCACCGTGACGCTGCTGTGTAGGAGCAGGTTTCAACAAGGACTGCCAGACGGTTAGCAATGCCGAAGGGATTGTTGGGATCGCACGCCAATTCCCCTTACCTGCCCATTGATAGGGCTTTCCAGTTTCCGGATGAATAGATGGCGGCAGAACGTCTTGCACCGTGAGACCATTTGCGGTCGCACACCTAAACTCCAAGATCATTTCGCCGGTTTCCGGATCGGTAATCTGCTTTGTCGGGATAGGCGAAGCGCCTTCTGGGAGGCGGAAAAGAAGCTTGGCGCGTCCCTCCCTACCAGACGAAATCTGAACTGCGTCATCCGCATCTAGGAGGGAGTCCAGATCGATACCATAGTCAGAGAGAAAGGCGCGCGCCTTAGGCAGATCGTCAATGTCCAGTGCCATTGTCGGAGCAGGCGTACAGAAGGCATGAGCAAGGCCAACATTTTCTGTGAGAGTTGCCGCAGCAATCGCATCGGTGATAACGTTTTCAGCCTTGTTCCAGCCTTTGGTAGTTGGCCCCTTCATGCCATGAGGCATGCCCAAAAGTGCCATCCCGTGAGCGACATAATCGATAGCAGTATCAGTCATCGTTAAACCCCGCGCGATAATTGTCGATGGTGATGCACAAATCGTCAAGGGTATCGCGCACCAAATTACGTGTTGCGAAGCTATGTTCCATCTGTGCGTCATTGGCGCATGCCGCAATTATGACCCTCATCAAGAAACCTGTCCGGTCAAAAGCTTGTAAAACTGGTTCTCGGTTGTTTGGCAGGTCGCGCCAAAACTCTGAGATGCTATCAAGAAGCACATTGACCCTGCGGGCCGCAGTTGTAGCACCCCGCCATATTTTGTCCGCATCCGCGAGGTCGGTGTGCAGTTTCTTAAGGCTCTGTAAGCTTCGATAAGAAGAAGGGTTATTAATCATCGCACCGCCTCCTTCAGAAGCGTTTCCGCCAGTTTATCGATACTCGCAACCTCAACCAGTGACCTTCCTCCGATCTTTACGAGCTTTAATTTTTTTGTAGCGATAAGGTCATAAGTCTTGGTGCGCCCAACGCCGAGCCTAAAGCCGGCATCGGGGATTGAACAAAATATTTGTGTCATAACATTCAACTCCGTCCGCGCGGGATTGCGCGGCGGTTCTTGAATAGAGAAGGATGCACCCGCCCGATAATGACACGATTTTTTAAAATATACCTTTTGGGATCTACCGTTTTCGGCGGACGGCTCTCCAAATCTCAACGGGCACGCCGTACCCACGCAAAGACTCACAAATAGCTTGCTCTAGCTTTGGGAATCTTCCTTGCGTTCGGCTAGGCCATGTTTTTGCTAGTTCTGACTCGATGGATCTTCGATCCCCTTTGCCGTAATCTTTTTTCATTTTTCGATGGTATGCCCGAAGGTCGCTGTCTCCTACGTATGGGTAATCAATTCCAAAAGCAGCATGGATAGACATACCTTTCCCGCCTAGCTCGGGAGGTAGATGTCTTAGCGCTGCCTTCGCCTGCCGTAAGGTTACCAGTTTAATTTTTCGCACAGGTGAGATAGGATCGGACAACCTCAAAACGGCATTTGCTAACCTTTCAGGATCGAACTGCGCCCCACCCCGAAGTTGTTTAGCTATCTCTAAGCACCAAATATCGCCCCAAGCCTCAAACGCGTTAGCAACTGCTTCAGGGTCCAGATCGTTAGCTCGGATATCTTGGGCTAACTTTGCTAATCTGGGTTTGTTGTGTCTTCGGTAGTCTCCCCGAATTGTACCTTTCTTAACGCCTCGCCCCATTACATGATCCTCAAGAGTCGACCGGACGGTCTAGGTTAACCGGACAAAAAGAATGTGCATTTGGAAATTTACGTCTTAGCAAAGCCAGAAAAAATAACATTTCTTAAGCCTTGCAAGGGCGCTTGCGAACTCAATCAAACACGACAATCGTGCAGGAATACGACCCGAATGCATTCTTTTATATCACTTTGCCCAATTCAAAATCTCCTGTGTGTTGGACACCAGTGCAATAGGCACCCCACGCTTCCATAAGTCGCACCCGCTCCCCCGGGTTGCCAGGTGTTCCCAGATAGGTTGTTCGGCGGTAGGCCGCCTGCACTGCATCCGGGGTTTTATGTGCCAGCGCCGCTTCGACAACTGCATCTGGAAAGCCCATGTTGGCCGCCCAGTCGGTAAAGGCTGACCGAAAACCATGCACATGATAAGGCTCTCCCGCGTCACGTAACACCTTCAATAAAGTCATATCGCTCATTGCTCCGCCACTGACGCCCGGGAAGACAAACTCACTACCTGCCAGCTTCAATGCTGCTGCCCTGTTAAGCGCCGACAAGGCTGCTAGGCTAAGCGGTACGATATGCGCTTTTGCCCTTTTCATGTGAGCCGCTGGGACGGTCCACAGGTTGTCATCTAGGTCGAATTCATCCCATGTTGCCATTCGGACTTCTTGGCTTCGCACTCCTGTTAGAAGCAGCAATTCGAGCGCCAAGCGCCCGTAAGAATGTTTCCTTTGTAGGGCAGTAATGAACGAGGGGATTTCCACATAGGGCATGGCCTTACGATGAACTTGTTCCTTCACCTGCTTTGGCAGTCCCCTACCGGCTTTCAGGCTGCCATTACCTGACGGCGCTTCGCTGGAGCGCCAGCCCTTAGCATGGGCATAGTCAAGAACGGTGGTAATGCGGTTGCGGACCTGTCGCGCCGTTTCGGCCTTATTCTGCCAAATCGGGGTTAATGTGGCGATGATGTCAGCCGCCGTTATGGACCCCGTTGTTTCGTTCCCGAGTTTGGGAAACGCATAGTTCTCAAGAGCAGCAAGCCATTGGCGAGCATAAGTCCTGCTTTTCCAACTACCTTCATTTTCAGCATGATATTGGATTGCGGCTTCTCGAAATGTCACTTTGGCAGCGGAAGCGTCTTTGCGTTCCGCAAGAATGTCGCGTCGATCTACTTTGACAGCAACCCGCAACTCACGCGCCTTCTCCCGTGCCATTGCCAGCGTAACCAGCTTAGCGCTGCCTATGCCTATGTCGCGTCGCTTTCCATCATGCTGGACCCGCAGTTTCCAGCTTGCCGCGCCTTTGCCCGATACTTTTAGGAAAAGTCCGTCGCCATCCTGATAAGTGCCGGGAGTCGCCATCGCCGCCTTCACTGCAATTGCTGTCAGCTTGCCCACAATATCTGCCTCATTCTAGCCCACACTTGTCAAGCCATTCCAGAAAGTCAGGAGTGTGGGCTAGGTAATTTCTGGTCCACACTTAGCCCACACTTTCTATGCGGCTGGGGGTGAATATGTGCGAATTTTTGCGAACAGTAAAGGCAGAATTGTCCGCAGATAAACGAGGTTATGAGCGGACATTTGCGACTGACAGCGAATAGATAAATGGTGGACAGGGCTGGATTCGAACCAGCGTACGGAAAACCGGGCAGATTTACAGTCTGCTGCCTTTAACCACTCGGCCACCTGTCCACTTCTTTGACGGGGCATTATGCCAAAGCATAAGGGCCGGTCCCGACGAAGAAGCAGCCCAATGGCGAAACGGCCCTTGCCTGTCAATGCCTCAAGTGGGAAAGGGGCCTATATCGTCTTCTTTTTCATCAACAGGTGTTTCAAATGTCTTCCCATAAGAGCCAGCGCCGCCGCGGCGCTGCAGTTTCCAGCGGCAATCCCAAATTTTACGGCCGTCACGCCGTATATGCCGCGCTTGATAATCCGGATCGGCGACTCATCAACCTGTGGGGCACACGCGAAGAAATCGGTAAAATCGTCATTCCCGACGGGCTGACGGTCCAATATGCCGAGGTGAATGATTTGGCGCGTTTTGTACCGAAAGACGCACCGCATCAGGGCCTCGTGCTTGAAGTTGCGCCATTGGAAGACGTTTGGCTGACAGATGCGCTTGCAGTCGACAATGATGATAACCGCCCGTTGCTGATTCTCGACCAGGTCACAGATCCGCACAATGTCGGCGCGATATTCCGCACGGCCGCGGCGTTCAATGCAGTCGCCGTTGTGACGCAGGACCGGCATGCGCCCCCTGAGTCCGGGGCATTGGCGAAGGCTGCTTCGGGTGGGCTTGAAATCACCCCATGGGTCCGGGTTGTTAACCTGGCACGTGCATTGGAAGAAATTGCTGAGGCTGGGTATTGGCGTATCGGTCTGTCAGGACATGCCAGCGTAACGTTGGACGAGGCGCTGACGCCGGGCCGCAACGCGCTTGTTCTGGGCGCTGAAGGTGATGGCATGCGTCGCAACATTGAAGAGCATTGTGACCAGCTGGCGATGCTGCCAATCAGTGAACAAATGGAGTCGCTGAATGTTTCGAATGCTGCGGCGATTGCATTATATGCGGCAACCGTCGGGCGGGGCTAAACAAGGACATCAAACATGCGGCAGAATCGGGCAAATTTAGGGATGACGGTCGCTGGTATCCCCGAGGCGTTGCTAGGCGTAGCGCGCTGATGGGCATTCCTGCTGCACAATTGCATGCCGCCCTTGATGCACTGGCGGCGCTTGAACCGGGTATAGCGCAGGCGCTTGCGGTGACTGGCTACCCGGACGAGCGCGTCAGAGCGCCGGGCTATGCGACATTGCTGCGCACGATTGTAGGGCAACAGGTGAGCGTCGCGGCGGCCGCATCGGTGTGGAATAAGCTTGAAGCGCTTATTGGCCCCGAATGCCCGCCAGACAAATTGGTGGCGCAAGATTTCGACGCATTGAGAGCGTGCGGGTTGAGCCGCCAGAAACAGGGTTATGCGCGCTCGCTTGCCGAACTCGTGCTGTCGGGCGAATTGCCGCTCGATGCCCTGCCCGCCGATGATGAGGCGGCGATTGCCTACCTCACCCGCGTAAAAGGCATTGGCCGCTGGTCTGCGGAAATATATTTGCTTTTTGCCGAGGGCCGGGCCGACATTTGGCCCGCCGGCGATCTTGCTGTGCAAGAAGGCGTGGGTCGTTTGCTGAAGCTTGATGCAAGGCCATCTGAAAAAGACATTCGTATCATCGCCGAACGCTGGCGCCCCTATCGCGGCGCTGCCGCCATTTTCACCTGGCACATTTACGCCAAGGGATTTCAGGCGATTTGACTAAGGCTAGAGCTTCAGCCCGTTATTCAACCCCATCACCTCAAGCAGAAATGTCTTGGGCTTTTTAAAATAGCGGCTCTTGCGGTTCACGCTCAACCCAAGCAAAGCCGTCGCCTCCATGGCGAAATGGACGCAGTTTCGCGTGCCCAGATTATAGCTTTTACCCGGCAGATTGCGCCATTTATCGACGAACACCATGAACCGACCATATTCGGCATCGGACAGCTTCACAGAAAAATGCGGATTGCTTGAGGCAATATATTTGGCGTCTTTGGTCTCGATCATGCCTTTTACGGAACCCATGAGGATCGCCGGAGAGACACTCACTGCGGTAAATCCGAAATTGGTATCAACCACCTGCCCTGTAGTGTCGACCGTCCCTTTTAATTTCACGAACGCATGCGGAAAATGGTCGCCAAAATCATGGCTATAAAAAGTGGCGATAACCTCCGCTTGCGCAGACACCGGGATGACCGCCCCAAAAGCGGCGATGAACAATGACAAATATCGAAACATACCCACTCCCTCTGCCCAGTCGATTTATCCAGCCTTTGCCGCTACCGCAATATTCAGTTGACGTTTCAGGTAAATTGATGTGGCTGACAGACATGTGAATAAGAGGGAGCCGAATTTATGTCCGAAACGCAAAAAAGCATTTTCATCACTGGCGCCGCGTCTGGTTTAGGACGCGAAGTTGCGCGTTACTTTGCCAATGTCGGCTGGTTCGTGGGCCTTGCCGACGTCAATGAAAAGGGCCTGGATGAAACCGCAGGTTTATTGCCAGCGGGTCAATGGTCGCGCCACCGCCTTGATGTGACAGATCGTGCGCAGTGGAAAGCCGCCGTCGCCGACTTTGCAAAACACACAAATGGCCACATGACAGTATTGTTCAACAATGCGGGTATTGGTTCAGGCGGACCTATTCAGGACATGACCGACGAGGACATCGACAAGATGATCGCGATCAACCTGACTGGCGTTATCAGCGGAACCCGCGCGTGTTTCGATATGTTGAAAAATACGTCTGATGCCTGTGTCCTCTACACCAGCTCGGCGGCTGGCATCTACGGTTCGGCTGGGCTTAGCGTATACAGCGCGACCAAGTTCGCGGTGCGCGGTCTTGCCGAAGCGCATGACATCGAATGGCGCCCTTTCGGGATCAAGGCCCGCAGCCTCATGCCCGGCTTTATCGACACCAACATCATTGGTGCCGTTGATGCCAACAGCAACATGACCGGTAAGGAAAAATTGCAGTCGGCTGGCGTCGAAGTGAGCCCCGTCTCGATCATCGGTCCGGCAGCATGGGAAGCAATCCACGGTGACAAGGTCCACACGACCGTTAACAAAATGGCGAAGCAACTTGCTTTTTCTGCCCGTTGGTTTCCGGGCCGGCTGCGCAAACAATTGGGCTTGCTGGGCGGTTTAGGCGATGTGGTTAAGCCATCGGCGCAATAGCGTCGATGGCCGAGGCCAGTTCAACGTCGCGTTGGGATAAGCCGCCGGCATCATGCGTTGTCAGCAATATCTCAACACGGTTGTAAACGTTGAACCATTCGGGGTGATGGTCTGCTTTTTCGGCAAGGATTGCAACGCGCGCCATGAAACCGAAGGCTTCTGCAAAATCAGCAAAGCGAATCGTGCGCCTTATGCCTTTTGCATCAGCGTCATATGACCACAGTGGCAGCTGTTCCAAAACTGCTGCGCGATCCGCTTCATCGAGTCTTGAAACCTGCATGACGTCATCCTGATTTTGCAATTGATGGAATTCATGCCTAAGTCGCCTAATGTCGTCACGTCAAGCACCCTTGCCGTCCATCAGCGTTGACAATGTCGCGGTTATCCGGGGCAACCGGATCGTGCTGCGCGGGCTGACGGTCGCTGCGCGCAGTGGTGATATTATTTGGGTACGTGGCGCGAATGGCTGCGGAAAATCTACTTTGCTTCGGCTCGTCGCTGGTCTTTTATATGCAACGGCCGGTTCGATACAGACGGAAGGCCGGATTGCCCTCGCCGATGAAAATCTCGCGCTTGATGCAAATTTGACAGTCGAAAAGGCCCTGATGTTCTGGGCGGATATGGACGGCGCGTCTGCCGACGCGCGAAGTGCAGCACTGGCGGATATGGATTTGCAAGGTCTGGCGCAGGTTCCCGTGCGCTTTCTGTCGACCGGCCAGCGTAAACGCGCCAGTATCGCACGCGTACTCACGTCCAAGGCGGATATCTGGTTGCTCGACGAACCCTATAATGGCCTCGACAGCGCGAGCTGCGCCCGCCTTGACCAAGCCATCACGGCGCACGTCGCAACCGGTGGCATAGTGCTCGTCGCTGCCCACCAGCCACCATCGATTAACTTGGCGCATAGCCTCATTCTCGACAGGCCGGAGGCAGACGCATGAAGGCATTTGCAGCCTTGGTTGCGCGCGAAGTGCGTTTGGCATGGACGGGCGGCGGGCTATGGCTGCCGGTAGTATTCTATCTTGCGGTTGCGACGCTGTTTCCGTTTGTGACGGGGCCGGACAAGGCATTACTTGCACGCACAGGCGGCGGCATATTGTGGATTGCAGCGTTACTGGCGACGCTGCTGCCGATTGAGCGGCTTATACTTCCCGACCGGCAAGCGGGCATATTGGATCAGCTGGCGATGCGTGGCTGGTCGGACGAATTGGTCGCCACCACCAAAATCATTGGCCAGATTTTTGCCTTCGCCCTTCCGCTCCTTCTCGCGACGGTTGTTGGTTCTGCGCTGATCGGATTGCCTGAGGCACAATTGGGCACATTGTTGCTTGGCCTTGCGTTGGCACTGCCCGCGCTTTCCGGGCTGTCGGTCACCATCGCAGCGCTGACTGCGGGCCTTAGCGGGGCGAGCGCGCTTGGCGGGCTACTGCTCGTGCCCATCACGATACCGTTGCTGATCTTTGGCGCAGGCACATTGTCCGAAAATCCAGGCAACGCGATGCAGCTACTTGCGGCAACTGCGCTCGCAATTACCGCTTTGTCGCCCTTCGCAGCTGGCGCGGCGTTACGAGCAGGCCGCACTTAAGGAACAAAACCGTACCTGTCGCTGGGCTAATGGATGGCCCCGTCGTCAGACAAATTACCGCGCCGCGATTTTCTGCGCATAGCCGTCGGCGACCATCGCTTCGACCATGTCGAACAGCTTTTCGGGGTCCTGCGCGCGCAACACGGGAATGCCCGCCTCCATCCCTTCGGCGATAACGATTTCCCGCTTTCCGGCATCAACCGCATCCCAAATCGTGGTTGCGACGACGTCCGGATCAATACCGTTATCAATGGCAGCATCGCTCGTGCCACGAACGGTCCCGTCGGCATTCAATGCATTGCGCGATACGTTGGTCCGCACAGAACCCGGCGCGACAACGAGCACTTTGACGCCCTGCCCTGCAACTTCGCTGCGCAAAGCATCGGCATATCCGATCAGCCCGTGTTTCGCCGCGCAATAGGCAGTCCGCATAGGGATGCCTGCTTTACCGGCGACACTTGAAATCATGATAATCTGGCCATGGCCATTTGAAACCAAATGACCCAAAAGCGCTTGCGTCAGTGCGATCGGCGCAAGCAAGTCCACATCAACGATCCGCTGGTAAACCGAAAGATCGGTGTCGATGGCGGGTGAACGTTGCGAAATGCCCGCATTATTGACCAGCACATCGATCTTGCCCTGATAGGCGATGGCTTCAGCGACCTGTGACGGCAAAGCCGCATAGTCGACCGTGTCGAATGGCAGAATGAAGCAGCGTTCGGGCGCGCCGGTAGCATGCGCGACGCGTTCCAGTTCAGGCACATTTCGGCCCGACAGCACGGCATGACCGCCGCTTCCGACAAATGCTTTGGCCAGTGCCTCGCCTATCCCCGACGATGCGCCTGTTATCCAAGCTGTTTTATGCGACTGATCGACCATTGTTGCTCTCCTTTTGACGCGCTAGGTCAACCCAGCCTTCATCGCTGTCAAGACATTCTGGCTTGCACTTTTACCACCACCGCACCACATGCGTGAAATGCTGATAGAAACTGAACTGACTCCGAACCCTGCCACTATCAAATTTCTGCCCGGCCGCGCCGTGATGGAAAATGGAACGCGGGATTTTGCCGCCCCCGAAGAGGCTGAAGCCTCCCCACTGGCGGAGGCACTTTTCGGACTTGGTGATGTCACCGGGGTATTTTTTGGACGCGAGTTTATTTCGGTCACCGCTGCACCCGGTTCAGAATGGTCCAGCCTAAAACCCGACGTGCTTGCGATATTACTCGACCATTTCAGCGCGAACATGCCGCTTTTCAAACCCGCTGCAGCCGGATTTGCTGTTCCATCAGCCGATGCCGACTACCCGCTCGATGATCCTGAAGATGCCGACATCGTTATACAGATCAAGGAATTGATTGAAACGCGTATCCGCCCAGCAGTCGCCAATGACGGCGGAGACATCGTCTATCGCGGCTTTCAAAAGGGCATCGTCTTTCTGCAGATGCAAGGCGCATGCGCTGGCTGCCCCTCTTCTTCGGCAACGCTGAAAAATGGCATTGAACAATTGCTGAAGCATTATGTGCCCGAAGTCATCGAAGTGCGTGCCGCCTAAACCCTAATTTCGAGAGAAATCTTATGTCCGAAGCTTTAAACAACACCGCCCTTGATCTGCTTTTCCGCGAAGCCCGCAGCTACAATGGTTATCTCGATACGCCGGTGTTGCAGTTACAGCTTGAGGGCATTTGGGACCTGATGAAATTTGGCCCGACATCTGCGAACTGCCTTCCCGCGCGCATCATTTGGTGCACATCCACCGAAGCTAAACAAAAGCTGGCGGCATGCACGATGCCGTCGAATGGCGACAAAATTCTGCAAGCGCCTGTCACGGCGATTATCGGGATGGACCTCGAATTTTACGAACAGCTTCCCGAATTGTTTCCCCATGCGGATGCCCGCAGCTGGTTTGTCGGCAACGACGCGCTCATTGAAAAGACGGCGTTTCGGAATAGCAGCTTGCAAGGCGCCTATCTGATGCTCGCCGCGCGTGCATTGGGATTGGATACTGGTCCAATGTCAGGCTTTGACAATGCCGCTGTCGACAAGGCATTTTTTGCCGGAACCAATGTGCAGTCGAATTTCATCTGTACGCTTGGCTATGGCGACACAGCGAGCATTTTCGCACGCAGCCCGCGCCCTGAATTTAACCGCTTCAATCAGGTCGCCTAACTTAAACGGCGGCAGGCGATCATGCGAACACTGGTCATCGATACCGCCACAAGGGCGTGCTCAGTTGCGTTGTTCGATGGGAAGCAGTTGCTGGCCGCCCAACATGAGGTAATTGGCCGCGGGCATGCTGAACACTTGCTTCCGCTCATCGCCGCGTTGCCGGATAACGGCAAAGCTGACCAGATTATGGTGAATGTTGGTCCCGGCAGCTTCACGGGCATCCGTGTAGGCGTCGCCGCAGCCAAAGCATTGGGATTGGCGTGGCACATTCAAGTGCATGGCTATGGTTGCCTATCCTTGGTGGCCGCGATGGCGCGTGCACAAAGCGGATCACAAGCCGCTGTCGATGTCATCATGACAGGCGGCCATGGTGAGTATTTCTTTGAAGCATTTAATGAAGCCGGGAATTCGATAGCGCCAGTACGGTCAGTTTTGCCCGAGCTATTGGCTACAGTTGCTATCGCTGACCATGTTGCCGGAGACATTGACCCGCAACGCGCCGATCGGGTGTGGACCGACATTCTGCCCGACGCGCGAGCATGGGCACATTTACCCGACGACCACGCACTTCCAGCCATTCCTGTGTATGGAAGGGCGCCAGACGCAAAACCGGCTGCAGTCCGGGCATGATCCGCGTCGTTCAAGGCGATGCCAAAGACGTTTCGTCCATCATGCCTATTATGTCCGACGCCTTCGACCCCCGATTTGGCGAAGCGTGGACGGCAGCTCAATGCCTGTCCACTTTGGTACTGCCGGACTGCCAACTGTTACTTGCCAAAGATGGTGATGTTGTATGCGGTTTCGCCATAACGCGCTGGGTTTTTGAGCATGAAGAATTACTGATGATTGGCGTTGCAAGCAATTACCAGCGCCAAAAGATTGGTCAAAATCTTCTGAACGAAGTGATAAATAGAGGCCAAATCGCCGGCCGGGAGAAATTATTTCTTGAAGTTCGTGACGGGAACCCTGCACATTATTTCTATTTGAAGGCTGGTTTTGCACCCATCGGACGGCGCAAAAATTATTACAAAAGCGCTGAAGGAATAAGTCCAGACGCGATTACGATGGGCATTGATCTCTAATATTTGCATACTGGCAGCTTTTCTTGACGACTTAAATTCAAGGCTATATGCAATGGTCAAGTCGCAAAATATAAAAAATGGGTCTAAAGGTTCAAAATATGTCTCAAGAAAGTAACGAAGCCACAGAATTGTTAATTACTCTGACCGCCGATATTGTCGCTGCTCATGTCAGCAACAACAGTGTCGCGGTATCCGACGTATCAACTTTAATCGGAAATGTGCACGCGGCACTCGCTAGTCTTTCCGGAACAGCTGCTGCGCCCGAAACGGTTTTGGAACCAGCCGTTCCAGTCCGCAATTCGGTGAAACGCGATTATATCGTCTGCTTGGACGACGGTAAGAAGCTGAAAATGCTTAAGCGCCACCTGATGACCCATTATGGCATGACGCCGGATGACTATCGCGCAAAATGGGGCCTGCCCGCCGATTATCCAATGGTTGCACCTGCTTATGCAGAACAACGTCGCGAACTCGCAAAGGCCATCGGCCTTGGTCGTGCACCAGGTTCGGGTCGCAAGAAAAAAATCAGGTAAAGCGCAGATAGCTTCACTGGAAAATAAGGCCGGAGAATTCTCCGGCCTTTTTCTTTGACGAATCGTGGCGCGGCACTAAATGTGCATTGGGATGGACATCAAAATCGACATTGAAGCGCTGTGCAACGAACGTGGCCTGCGTATTACCGACCAGCGCCGCGTCATAGCGCGCGTCATTTCGGATTCGTCCGATCATCCTGATGTCGAAGAACTTTATCGTCGTTCGTCAGCCATTGATCCAAAGATTTCAATCGCCACCGTATATCGGACTGTCCGGCTGTTCGAAGAAGCGGGTATATTGGACCGCCACGATTTTGGTGACGGGCGCGCACGCTATGAAGCGTCGCCCGAGGCACATCATGACCACCTCATCGACGTAGAAACCGGCAAAGTTGTTGAATTCGTCGATCCCGAACTGGAAGCACTCCAGAAAATTATTGCAGAGCGCCTCGGATACCGTCTCGTTGACCATCGTATGGAACTCTATGGCGTCGCCATCGACCGCAAGGATTAAACGCCGCAACCCCGCTG
This sequence comes from Sphingomonadaceae bacterium PASS1, assembly GCA_002255985.1. GTDB lineage: Bacteria > Pseudomonadota > Alphaproteobacteria > Sphingomonadales > Sphingomonadaceae > Sphingorhabdus_B. The sequence goes on along the minus strand of NKIR01000006.1, from coordinate 4,973 downwards.
CTGTTGTAGCTGGCCAGTTCTTGTTTGCCGCCCGGCTGCTGCTGATGGCCGCCAGCTTGGTGATCAGCTTACTCCTCCACAATCTCTGGCGGCTTCTCAACCGGCCGTCGCCGTGGCCGCGCCTGTTCCTTCTGTCGATCAGCTGGACCAGCGGTATTGCAACCGCCACGACTGGGCAGCGGGTGCGTGCGAATGTGTTTTATGCGGCCAACCATCATAGCTGGATCGACATTCCCGTAATGTCAGGCGTTACGGGTTGCACCTTTGTCGCCAATGACGGGATTGAGGGCTGGCCATTGATTGGGTGGCTTTGCAAGATCAATAACACAATCTTTGTCAGCCGTGAAAACCGCGCCAGCGTAGGAAATCAGGTGGAAGATCTACGCACGGCAATGACGGGCGATCAACCGGTCACGATATTCCCGGAAGGCACGACCCATGACGGTTCGGGCCTCTTGCCATTCAAACCATCTTTGTTCGCCGCACTCGTTCCGCCACCATCCGGCATGCTCGTTCAGCCGGTATTTCTAAGCTACGGGCACCATACCCCGCGTGTGGCGTGGGTCGGCGATGAAAAAGTGACCGAGAATTTCTGGCGGCTTTTGTCCTATCTGAAACCGATTACGGCAACACTGCATTTTCTGGAGCCGTTTGATCCCCTGCACTACCCCGACCGCAAGGCGATTTCCGCTGAAGTGCGTGCGCGCATAGGTGCAGCGATGGAGGGTGGCGGCGGCACACGGCGCTATGTATAGACGCGCGCTATGAGCACGGATTCTCCCAAAACCTATTCGATCAAAAATTACGGCTGCCAGATGAACGTCTATGATGGCGAACGGATGGCCGAAATGTTCGAAAGCCAAGGCATGACGCCCGCCGATGAAAAGGCAAATGCCGATCTAGTCGTGCTCAACACCTGTCACATTCGGGAAAAGGCCGCAGAAAAGGTCTATTCCGAAATCGGCCGCTTGCGTCGCAAGGACGGCAGCAGCCCAGTCATTGCCGTGGCCGGATGCGTCGCGCAGGCCGAAGGCAGCGAGATTAGCCGCAGAGCGCCCGAAGTCGACATCGTTGTCGGCCCGCAAGCCTATCATAATCTGCCTGAAATGGTTGCAGCGGTCGGACGCGGTGAACGCGTGGTCGACCTTGACCTGCCCGGTCTCGATAAGTTCGGCAAATTGCCTGCACGCCGCAAGCAAGCGCCCTCTGCATTTCTGACGGTTCAGGAAGGCTGCGATAAATTCTGCACTTATTGCGTTGTGCCCTACACGCGCGGCGCGGAGATTTCGCGCGGATGGAGCGCGTTGATTGACGAGGCAAAAGCCATCGTTGACGAGGGCGCCGCAGAAATCACGTTATTAGGGCAAAACGTCAACGCCTGGGATGGCGAAGACGACAAAGGCCAGTTGCAGGGTCTCGATGGCCTCATCCGCGCGCTCGACAAAATTCCCGGTCTGCGCCGCATCCGCTATATGACGAGCCACCCGAACGACATGACCGAGGGGCTGATTGCCGCGCATGGCGATGTCGAAAAGCTGATGCCATTCCTGCACCTGCCCGTGCAATCGGGTTCGGACCGCATATTAAAGGCGATGAACCGCAGCCACAGCCGCGACAGCTATCTGCGTATTTTGGACCGCGTGCGTACCGTGCGGCCTGACATGGCGTTTTCGGGTGATTTCATCGTCGGCTTTCCCGGCGAGACCGAAGACGACTTCGAAGAAACCATGCGCTTGGTTCGTGAAGTCGGCCATGCGCAGGCATATTCGTTCAAATATAGCCCGCGTCCCGGCACGCCCGCCGCCGACATGGCTGACCAAATAGCGATGGAAGTCATGGACGAACGGCTCCAACGGTTGCAGGCACAAATCGTTGCGGACCAAACCGCATTCAACCGAAATACCGTTGGCAAAACCTGCGATGTGCTTCTCGAACGGCCGGGCAAATTTGATGGCCAATTGATTGGCAAATCACCGTGGCTTCAATCGGTGCATGTCCTTGCGCCGGACCTTTCTATCGGCAATATTGTTAGCGTTCAGATTACCGATTCTGGCCCCCTTAGCTTAAAAGGTGAACCAACGATGAGAGCAGCCGCCTGAATGGCCAAAAAAGCCCAAGCGCAAGCCGGTGACCTGTCCCGGCTGGAAATGAGCTTCGACAAGCCACATCTTATCAATGCGGTGTTTGGCGAATTTGATCGCAACCTGGTAACAATCGAAAACAGGCTTGGCGTTTATATCTCGGCCCGGGGCAATCGCGTCCAAATCGAAGGTGAAGCTGGCGCCATTGGCCGCACACGCGATGTTCTCAACGATATTTATTCGCGCATTTCACGCGGACAAGAAATGGATTCCGAAGCCGTGCAGTCGATTATCGCGATGACCGCCGAACCCACGCTCGAAGGCATATTGCGCAAGGAAGACAATGCTGCCCCCGGCATCATGATCCGCACGCGCAAGAAAACCCTAGTGCCGCGTTCCGCCACGCAGATTCCCTATATGGAGGCATTGGCGCGCGACGAGATTATCTTCGCACTTGGACCAGCAGGAACCGGAAAAACCTATCTGGCGGTGGCGCAGGCTGTGGCGATGCTGATTACCGGCGCCGTGCAACGCCTCATCCTCTCGCGTCCAGCGGTCGAGGCGGGCGAACGGCTTGGTTTCTTACCCGGCGACATGAAGGAAAAGGTCGACCCCTATCTGCGGCCGATTTACGATGCGTTGTACGACTGCTTGCCAGCCGAACAGGTGGAACGCCGCATCGCTTCGGGCGAAATCGAAATCGCCCCTATCGCCTTCATGCGCGGCCGTACATTGGCCGATGCCTTCATCATTCTCGACGAAGCCCAGAACACGACTGCCGCGCAAATGAAGATGTTCCTGACGCGTTTCGGCATGAACAGCCGCATGGTCATTTGTGGAGACCCGCATCAGGTCGACATCCCCGGTGGTGAACGAATGTCAGGCCTGAATGACGCGGTTCAACGGCTTGAAGGGGTCGGTGGCATTCAAACCATCCGCTTCAATAGCAGCGACGTTGTCCGCCATCCCTTGGTCGGACGAATCGTCGATGCGTATGAGGGTGCGCGTGATTGACGTCGAATTAGACATCGGCTTGCCATGGGGCAGCTGCAATTTCGGGCAAAGTGAAGTTGAAAAGGCAGTCGATGCGGCTGTCCGCTTTGCCGGCATGCCGGGACTGACAGAATATCCGTCACCGGTTGAAGTAAGCATTAAGCTAACAGATGACGCTGAAGTGCATGCACTCAACCTTGAGTGGCGCGACAAAGACAAGGCGACCAATGTCCTGAGCTTTCCAATGTTGGAGCACGACGAGTTGCAATATCTTCGTCACCCTGAACTTGTTTCAGGGTCTTACTCCATATCTGATGCCGACCATATTAAGACCCTGAAACAAGTTCAGGGCGACGGAGCGGAAATGGAGATCCTTCTCGGTGACATCATCTTGGCCTATGAAACCTGCGCTGCAGAAGCGGACGAAAAGCAAATTACCGTCGCGGACCATGCAACACATCTGGTGATCCACGGCATGTTGCACTTGCTTGGCCATGACCATGTTGACGATGAAGAGGCCGAAGCCATGGAGGCGCTAGAAGTAAAAGCGCTTGCATCCATGGGGCTTCACAATCCATATGAAGCGTAATTCCATCAAAAAGAGGCCAATACGCTTCCATTATGCCCGAGGGTGACAGTTTTAGCGGTTCAAAAACCGCAACCGACGACGATAACGACGGACGAATATGGCAGCGGCTGAAAACAATGTTTTTTGGCCGCGATCACGAACCGACGTTGCGTGAGCAGCTTGAAGAAGCGATTGCTGAGCACGAAGAAGACAGCGACAATGCTGACCAATCGGACAATGATGGCGACCTGACCGCAGTTGAGCGCACCATGCTGCGCAACCTTTTACATTTTAGCGAGCACCGAGTTGACGATGTCATGGTGCCGCGCAGCGACATTGTCGCCATTGACGAAAGCGCTGGCTTTGCCGATTGCATCGCGGCCTTTGCCGAACATGGCCACAGCCGCTTGCCCGTCTATCGCGACACGTTGGATAGCATCATCGGTATGATCCATATCAAGGATGTGTTCGCCGTTCTTGCATCGGGTGAGCAGCCGCCAGAAAGCTTGGAAGCCTTTATCCGTCAGCCCCGCTTCGTCCCGCAGAATATGAGTGTTCTCGCGTTGCTTGACGAAATGCGCCGGACGCGTACGCACTTGGCTATCGTTCTCGACGAATATTCAGGCACCGAAGGCCTGGTGACGATTGAAGACCTCGTCGAGGAGATCGTCGGTGAAATCGAAGATGAGCATGACGAAGAACCTGAAGCGATGTTCACGCAATTAAGTCCAGTCATGTGGGAAGCCGATGCGCGCGCCGAACTCGACGATCTGGCTGAAGCCATTGACCCCAATCTGTCCGAGGTTGAAGAAGATGTCGACACGCTGGGCGGACTAGCGTTTGTTATTGCTGGGCAAGTTCCCGATGTCGGCCAAATGCTGACGCACGAAGCCAGCGGATGGAAACTCGAAATATTGGAAGCGGACGAAAAACGGGTCACCCGCATCCGATTATTCGCGCCATCGCCCGAACCGTACGAAATAGGCGAATAAGACGCCGTTAAAGCTGCGCGGCGAGTTTCGCGGCGCGTATGCGCCAGGATTCGGCCAATGCTTCAAGCTGCGCAAGCACTTGCAGCTGCGCGAACGCATCGGCTTTCTTATTGCCGCCGCCGATCAGCAGTTTGAATGTGCGGGCGACGGTCCAATCATGCCCCGCCTGCTCAACCTGCTGTATGCGGTCACCCGGTGCGACTTCGCCTTCCTCAATAATACCAACCTGCGCTGATGCTGACTCAGATTTGGGATTCCCAAGCGGTTGAAAGTCTGATTCTATGTTGATCTTCATTTGGAGGAGGTGACATGGGAGCATCAATTAACTTGCGGGATGAT
>NKIR01000005.1 GCA_002255985.1 Sphingomonadaceae bacterium PASS1 | reverse complement strand
CTTGCTATTCAGAAAGCGCCAGCGAACCGCCACGGTAGAAAAAAATTGTTTTAAAACATATATATAACTGAGAGAGAGTTGGTTGGGGGTCGCTCTCCCACCGCCAGATATTCAATTATTTCGATGTCTTTCGGCGAATATGTGGGTTTGCTGCACCTTTGCGGACGCTAATCGTTGCGTGCTGTATGGAAGGTATCTGCTCGCTTTTCCAGCAACCTTCATACCCGTCCGGGTAGCTATAGCAGGACAGCAAATCGGTATTGATTAAAGCCACTGCCATCGGCGACCGTTCAGGCATCCCGCCAAACATCTGCTATAGCTGAAAATGCCAGTTGCTCTTCAAGGAAGGCGTCCACCACCGTTGCATCAAGCCTGTTGCCCGCCATTTTAGTAATCTCGTCGATAGCCTGTTTGTGGGTCCATGATCTCTTCCAAGGCCGTTTGCTTGTGAGTACGTCATAAACATCGGCCATAGCCATTAGCCGGACCGTTTGGGGGGTATTGTCACCGGGTAAGCTAGTGTCTTGGTCAGGCCTGTCTAAAAGTTCGTTGCGGCCATCGGCTGCATTTTTTGGCTCATATTTCGATGTACCAACTGCGAACAATTGTTCCGTGTCTGCATCTGGGTCTGGCATTGTGAACCAGCCCTTCGGTCGAAGATTATCAATCAGCAAACCAACATATTTTTTCTTCCGAATAATTCGGTTGCCAGTTTCGCTATCTCGCGCCTGCGACAATGCGAGAAGGCTATCTAAAGACGCCCTCTCGGTATCAAGACGAAGTTGGCGTTCGTTGTTCCAGAGTTTTTGGAACTGAAAGTTTGTAATGGCATTCAGCACAACGAAGAAGCATGCTGCAACGACCAGCCATAACAAAACTGGGTGCCCGCTATCATCAGCTAAGCTTAATTTATAATCATATCTATTTTGGGCGCTAATCGAAACAATTCGAAATATAACGAGAGCAATTGGTCCAAGCGCTACAAATATAGCGTATAACAGATGCATAGATCTGGAGCTGCGAAAAACCTTAATCAATTCCAGTATTAGCAATAACTGTGTTGCGATAACGGATACAAATATTAAGCTTGCATACGCACTGCCCGGACCCAACAGAACGTGCCCGAAAAAAACCAGGCACAAAAATATCAAGCCGCCCCAAAGAATTTTTGACAACGGGTTCGGACCGAATATTTTCTTTTTTTCGTCCAGTAGTTCCTGCCGTACGGACAGGGGCAGCAGTATGAGGGCCGTGCTTGCAAAAACCTCGAAAACGGACTGCAGGCCACTCAAATAAGCTGCAGTACATAGCACCATAATCAGGCAAAGGGTCAATGGCCTATAGGCGGACGTGGCGGCAGTAAATTGAGCCCGTTCCGCAGTAACATAGGGTAACAGCAACCCCGCAGTATAAACGGCAACAAAAAAATACAGAACAGAGCTTGGTTCCAACATTCTCCAGTTCCCCCCGAGTGACCGGATTAATATTTTACATTATTTTACATTTAATCTACAACTAGGTAATATAAAAGCGGATGAGATTTAATTTCGAATTTTTTATCAGACAGTCATTTATTTTCATGTAATCTTGAAATGAAAATCTATCGTCAAGACCTATTAAATGCACCTTCGAGATTAGATGCCATTTTGACGCCTTGAACGTGAATTTAATAGCTACTAACGCTAGACTTACTTTTTAAGGTTATTTGCCCGCGCGGCGATCCATTCATCGACACGACGTTCAAGGATGGACAGGGGTTGCGAACCCGATGCGATCAGAAGGTCGTGGAAACCCTTAATTTCGAATTTTGCCCCAAGCGCGGCTTCAGCTTTTTTGCGTTCTGCCATGATCTTGAGCATGCCGATCTTGTAGCCAGTGGCTTGACCGGGCAGCGTGATATAACGGCGTACTTCGGAACGTGACCGTTCAATCGGCTGCCGTCCAGTCCTGTTCATATAGGTCACGGCTTGGTCCTCGGTCCAACCCAGTGCGTGGATGCCGGTGTCGGTTACGAGACGCGCTGCACGGAACAGCTCTGCGTCCAGCCGCATGAAATCAGCCGCAATGTCCGGAAACGCATTCATTTCCTTACACAAAGCTTCGGCATACAGTCCCCAGCCTTCGCCAAACGCGACATAGCCAGTCACCGAACGGAACTTAGGCCCGCCTTGCTGCCGCACTTGAATGTCGCCTTGGGTGTTGTGTCCTGGTACCGCTTCATGACACATCAGCGTATACAGCGCCGCCGGATCGGGGGTCGTGCCGACGAGGTGCACATAGGTGCGGGCGGGGCGCTTGCCATCGGGGCTTGGAGCAGACGCGTGCGCGGCACCGCCGGCCACTTCGCTGAACGCAGGTTCGCGCACCACTTCAATGCGGAAAGCGGGCGTCATGCCGAAATAGGCTGGCAACAGCGTGCGCGTTTTGGCGACAAAAGCATTTGCGGTGGCGAGATATTCGGCACGCGCGGCGTCGTCAAAAGGCTTTGGCGGATATAGCTTCGCGCGTTCGGCATAAAAAGCACTGCGGTCCTTGAACCCTGCCTTTTGTGCGAGGGCATCCTGTTCCGCTTCAATGCGTGCAACTTCCTGAAGACCAATTTTGTGAATTTGGTCTGCGGTATAGTCGGTTGTCGTGTTGAGCTTCAGTTCGTTTGCATAATAGTCCTCACCGCCGGGAAGCGAAATGGCACCAACGCGGCCGCTTGGCGCAGCTGGCAAGCTTGCCTTGCCCCACGCAATCACGCGACCATAAGCAGGCTTCAGGTCAAGAATGGCTGCGCGCGCTTCGGCGAGCATGGCATCTGCATCGCCGCGAGAGATTTTGTCCGCCGTTATCAATGCTTCAGTCTTGGCCTGAACATCTGCCCAAAGCGCCGACTCTGGTCCGGCCGTGAATGACGCGCCGCTGGTGAGCTTCTCGCTCCCGGAAATGACGGACTCGACCTGAAATTTGGGTACGCGAATGCCAGCGCGTTCGCTCGCTTGCGTGCGTTCAATGGCCATGTCCAGCACTGCAGGCATGCCGCGCAACCGAGCGATGTAATTCTTTAGGTCTGTAACATCCGCGACCCCATGGGTGTTGACCAAAAAGTCCGCCAGCTGGCTGTGCACGGAATACAGACGCGAGTAGAAAGGCGGGCGGTACATCCGGTTTGCTTCGCTCATGACAGCGCGGTCGGCTTCCAACGCCCAGATGTCGAAATTCACCTGGGCTTCTGGCGAAAGGTCGGCGCGGTTGAATGCGGCTTTCATGCGGGCGACGCTTGCCTGACGCCATTTGACCTGTTCAACCGCAGCGTTGTCGCTGATATCATTCCAGCGGTCACCACCGTCCTTGAGGCCAAGGCGCGTGGCCACTTGGGGCTGTTGCTTGAGATATTCGCTGAATTCCGCATCCAAAAATGCCGTTAGTCGCGCATCTTCGCTGGCCATGCCGACTGACGTGGCCGGGGCTTGGGCATATATAGCGGTGGCTGGCAAAATCAGGTTGGCACAGACGGCTGCGACACCCATTTTCAAAATGCTTTTCATAAACTCTCCATCCATTTGCTGCGGACCGTATGCCTGTGCGCCAGCCATGTGAAGCGATTTTAATGGCACGAAACTATGCCAGCGTTTAGTCGGCGCAGATGGATTCACGTAACTGGCAGTTCTGGGTTGATCGCGGTGGGACATTTACCGATGTGATCGGCCGTTCGCCCGATGGCGCAATCGAAACCGTCAAGCTTCTGTCGGAAAACCCCGAACATTATCGCGACGCCGCTATCGCTGCAGTCCGGCTGATTACCGGCATATCCGATGGGCCATTGCCGCCCGTTGAAATGCGGATCGGCACGACGGTCGCAACCAATGCGTTGCTTGAGCATAAGGGCGAGCCCACGTGCCTTGCCATTACGCGGGGTTTTGGTGACGCGCTGCGGATTGGCTATCAAGAGCGACCCAAATTATTCGTGCGGCATATTGAACTGCCCGAACCGTTGCATGGCAAGGTCATTGAGATTGACGAGCGGATCAATACCAAAGGTGACGTGCTGACGCCGTTGGACAACAATGCTGCGCGAATGGGCCTGCAGGCGGCTTATGATGCGGGATATCGCGCGCTCGCTATCGTCTTGATGCATGGCTATCTTTATACTCGGCATGAACAGCGACTGGCACAGATCGCGGCCGAAATCGGCTTTCCCCAAATTTCGGTCAGTCATGTCATTGCGCCCCTGATCAAGCTGGTCGGGCGCGGCGATACGACGTTGGTCGATGCCTATTTGTCGCCCGTGTTGCGGCAATATGTTGAGCAGTTGAAGGCTGATGCTGGTGGCAACATATCCGCATTGTTCATGCAATCGAATGGCGGCCTGACGAGCAGCGACAGCTTCCGCGGCAAAGATGCCATCTTGTCTGGTCCCGCGGGTGGTATTGTCGGCATGGCCAAAACGGCGGCGCAGGCGGGCATTACCGCTATCATCGGTTTTGACATGGGTGGCACGTCCACCGATGTGTCGCATTATGCCGGACATTATGAACGCGAAAGCGAAACAATGGTCGCAGGCGTGCGGATAAGAGCGCCGATGATGCGCATCCATACCGTTGCCGCGGGTGGTGGCTCAATCTGTACGTTTGACGGTTCGCGTTTCCAGGTTGGACCCCATTCGGCAGGCGCTGTACCCGGACCTGCCTGTTACCGGCGTGGTGGGCCGCTGACGGTGACGGATTGCAACGTCATGCTGGGCAAGATTGTTCCTGCGCATTTCCCGAACATATTTGGACCCGACGGCAACCAGCCGCTCGACGCCGACGTCGTACGCGATAAATTTGAAGCGCTTGTCGTGGACGTTGCAGCCGCGCCCGGAAAGCAGATGCGCGCGGAAGAAATTGCCGAAGGTTTCGTTGCAATTGCGGTTGCCAACATGGCCAATGCGATCAAGAAAATCTCCATTGAGCGCGGGCATGATGTCACGCGTTATACCTTGGCCTGCTTTGGCGGCGCAGGCGGGCAGCATGCCTGTTTGGTGGCGGATGCGCTTGGCATGGACCGTGTGATGATTCATCCGCTGGCGGGGGTACTGTCGGCTTATGGCATGGGTCTCGCGGATCGGCGGGCGATACGCGAGCGCACATTTGGCGGCGCGCTGGAACAGGCAACGCTTGGGCCGATTGTGCAAAGCCTGTCGGCCGAAGCGGAAGCAGAATTGCGCGCTCAGGGCGTCGACGGCGACATCAGCAGCGAAGCGACTGTGCACATCCGCTATGTGGGGACCGATAGCAGTATCGAGATAGCTTTTGGTGATGTGACCGCGATGCAGGCGGCTTTTGAGGCACGGCACAGCAGCCAATTTGGCTTCGTCAGCGACAAAGCTTTGGTGGTCGAAATGGTTCGGGTGGAGGCCATTCATGCGAGTGCATTTGATGCCGATATCCACTTTGCGCGATCCGCCGGTTCCAATCTGCCGATCAACGACGTCTCGTGCTTTATGGCCGGCGCGCATCATGATGCGCCATTATATGACCGTAGCGCTCTGGCGGCTGGATTTTCAGCCTATGGCCCAGCCATCATCATTGATCCGGTTTCGACGACGATTGTCGAGCCGGGCTGGAAGGTTGCAGTAGACGGCATCGGCAATTTGATGTTGTCGCGATCTACGGCGCGCACGACGTGCGGCGTGGTCGGAACAGAAGTTGACCCCGTCCGCCTTGAGATTATGGGCGGCCTGTTCATGGCCATTGCCGAGGAAATGGGCGCTGCACTTCAACATAGCGCGTCGTCAGTGAACATCCGCGAGCGGCTAGATTTTTCCTGTGCGCTTTTCGATGCCAAGGGAAATCTGGTTGCCAATGCGCCACACATGCCCGTGCATTTGGGTTCAATGGGCGAAAGCGTGCGGACCATATTGTCACGGCGCGGCGATCAAGCCGATGGCCGTGGTATCTGCGCTGGGGATGTTTACGCATTGAACGCACCCTATGACGGCGGTACCCATTTGCCGGATATCACGGTCATCATGCCCGTCTTTGTGGCGGACAATGATGGGGCGCCCGCTTATTTCGTTGCCGCCCGTGGGCACCATGCGGATATTGGCGGGATTACCCCGGGCTCTATGCCGCCGAACAGTCGGTCGGTGGACGAAGAAGGCGTTTTGATCGACAATATGCTGATCGTCGAAAGCGGTCAGTTCCGGGATATTGAGGTCCGCAATCTGCTGGCATCCGGCACATGGCCATCGCGCAATATCGAACAGAATATCGCCGATTTGAAAGCGCAGATTGCTGCCTGTGCAAAGGGCGCGTCAGAACTTGTGCGTATCAGTAACGATTACGGTGCCGATGTGGTCTGCGCCTATATGCATCATGTGCAGGACCATGCCGAAGAAGCTGTACGGCGGTTAATTCTGCGCCTTTCCGACGGCCATTTCCGTTACGCGATGGACAATGATGCCGTGGTTGAAGTGCAGGTATCGGTCGACCACGCGGCCCGCACGGCGACGATTGATTTCACCGGAACGTCCGCGCAGTTGCCCGACAATTTCAACGCCCCTGTTTCAGTGGTGCGCGCGGCGGTGCTGTATGTTGTGCGCACATTGATTGATGACAACATCCCGATGAACGAGGGGTGCCTAAAGCCGATTACCATCATCGCGCCCGAAGGAACATTGGTGCACCCGCGTTATCCGGCGGCGGTCGTTGCGGGTAATGTCGAAACCAGCCAAGTTATAACGGACGCGGTATTTGGTGCGCTTGGCGTGATGGCGGGCGCGCAGGGCACGATGAACAATTTCACCTTCGGCAATGCGATATATCAATATTATGAAACGATAGCTGGCGGCTCTGGCGCTGGGCCCGACTTTGACGGTGCCTCGGTCGTACAGACGCATATGACCAACAGCCGCCTGACCGATCCCGAAATATTGGAAACGCGATTTCCGGTTCTGCTTGAGGAGTTCTCCGTACGCACAGGTTCCCGCGGGCGCGGATTGCATGATGGAGGCGATGGCGCAGTGCGCCGCGTCCGTTTCCTTGAGCCAATGACGGCGGGCATATTGTCGAACCGACGCAGAGTGCCGCCTTTTGGTTTGGCGGGCGGTGAACATGGCATGCGCGGTATAAATCGCGTCCGGCGCGCCGATGGCAGTGTGGAAATTTTCGGTGCAACCGCTACCGTTGAAATGAAGGCCGGCGATGTTTTCGAAATCGAAACACCAGGTGGCGGCGGATATGGCAAGGCTTAGGCAGAAGGGGACGTAAGCTTATGTGGGTTTTGCTGGGGATTGCCGTCATTGTGATTGGCTTTATGCTGCGGTTCAACCCGTTGCTGGTCATTATCGCATCCGCAGCCGTAACGGGCATAGCGGCGGGCTTGGACGTGCACGCGATTGTCTCGGCATTTGGTAAAGCCTTTAATGACGCGCGATATGTTTCCATTGTTTGGATTGTGTTGCCCGTCATTGGAATGCTTGAGGCATTCGGTCTTCAGGAGCGCGCGCGCGGCCTGATCTCCGGTCTGAAAGGCGCAACGACCGGGCGGCTATTGGCGGGCTATCTCTTGATGCGGCAAGCGACGGCGGCCTTGGGATTAACGTCAGTCGCCGGTCATCCGCAAACCGTGCGCCCGTTGGTCGCGCCAATGGCAGAGGCGGCGGCTGAAAAACAGGCAGGTACTTTACATGATAACCAGCGTGAGGAAGTCAAAGCCTTCTCTGCCGCCACGGACAATGTCGGCCTGTTTTTCGGTGAGGACATTTTCCTCGCCATCGGTTCGATTTTGCTGATGAAGGGATTGCTCGAACAATATGGCATTATATTGGAGCCGTTCGAGCTTTCGGTCTGGGCTATACCGACCGCGATTGCGGCGTTTCTGATCCATGGCTTCAGGCTCTGGCTGCTTGACCGCCGCTTAAATGCGCAAGCAGCATCTGTGACCGCATCGGACGAATCAGCATGATTACGCTGACGTGGGTCTATGCAATCGCCGGCGTCGCTTTTGCAGCATTCGCGATGTTCAACCTCATCGACAAGGCCAATCCGCGCCGCTTTGGCAATGCCGCCTTTTGGGGGCTAATGGCCGTGAGCATGTGGGCAGGCAATTTCCTGGGTGATTTCGGCAATGGCCTGCTTGTGCTCGCTTTGGTGGCGATTGCTGGATTTGGCGGGCTCGGCAAGACAAAGGCGGACGAAGTTCCGGAGGCGACCAAAAATCAGCGCGCGGCAAAATATGGCAACGGCCTGTTTGCCATCGCGCTGGTTATTCCCGCGACCGCTCTTGCGGGCACATTTCTGTTCAAACAATTCCCCGCATATTTCGATGTAAAGCAAGTGACGCTGATTTCGTTGGCATTGGGCGTATTGCTTGCGCTTGCGGTGGGTCATGCGTGGTTACGTGCCGCGCCTGCATTGCCGCTGTCGCAGGGGCGGCGCTTGATGGATTCGGTCGGTTGGGCGGCAATCTTGCCGCAAATGCTTGCAAGCCTTGGCGCAGTGTTCGCGCTTGCGGGTGTGGGCGATGTGGTGGGCGGGGTAATCCAGCAAGCCATTCCCGCAGGCAGTCTGGCCGGTGCGGTCATTGCGTTCGGTGTGGGGATGGCGTTGTTCACCATGATCATGGGCAATGCCTTTGCCGCATTTCCGGTGATGATCGCGGCGATTGGTATACCGTTGCTTGTCAAGCAATATGACGGCGACCCAGCGATCATCTGCGCGATCGGCATGCTTGCCGGATTTTGCGGGACGCTGATGACGCCGATGGCCGCAAACTTCAACTTGGTACCGGCGGCTTTGCTCGAGCTAAAAGACGAAAATGCTGTCGTCAAAACGCAAATCGCAACGGCTGTGCCGCTGCTGATTGTCAACATTGCACTCATTTATTTTCTGGCGTTCCGATGACCCATTTAACACCCACAATCGCTTCACAATTTGCGCGCACCACGCTCAGCCATTTGGGAAAACCATATCCCTATAAAATGGATCTCGTGCTGAACGGACCTGAGGACGCGCGCGTGCCGTCTGCGTTCCACCCCATCTTCCACGGCAGCTTTGACTGGCACAGTTGCGTTCATGGCTGGTGGCAAATCATGCGTCTTGCGCGCTTGTTTCCGGATATGCCCGAAACGGCTGCCATTTACGCACGCGCCAACGAAATGCTGGTGCCTGAAAAAGTTGCGGGTGAACGTGCCTTTCTTGACCGTCCAATGTCCGCAGGTTTTGAACGTCCTTATGGTTGGGCGTGGCTGCTGGCATTGCATGCGGAGCTCGAACGCCATGATGGCCCTTGGGCCAGTGCGCTGGAACCGCTTGCACTTGCCTTTGCTGAGCGATTCCATGCATTTCTGCCAAAGCTTACCTATCCCTTGCGTGTTGGTTCGCATTTCAACATTTCGTTTGCGCTGGTGCTCGCTGGCGAATGGGCCGAAAATCGCGATCCAGTCTTGTCCGACCTTATCGCGGCGAAAGCGAAAGGCTGGTTCTCAGGCGACCGAAGCTGCCAAGCATGGGAGCCCGGCGGTGACGAGTTTTTGTCATCAGCATTGACTGAAGCGCTGTTGATGAGCCGCGTCTTATCAAAGGCCGCGTTTCAAACATGGTTTGACGCGTTCCTCCCCGAAGCCGATGCGGGCCGTCCTGAGAGCTTATTTACGCCTGCCATTGTTTCGGACCGCAGCGACGGGAAGATCGCGCATCTCGACGGATTGAACCTAAGCCGCGCGTGGTGCTGGCGCGCGATTGCCGCTCGGCTGGGTCCGCAGCACCCCGTTTCGCCCGTGGCCGAACGGACTGCGCTTGAACATCTTGATGCCAGCCTGCCGTATGTCACCGGCGACTATATGGGCGAACACTGGCTCGCGACATTTGCGCTGCTTGCTTTTCAGCCGCCGGCGTAAATTCAATCTGGCTTGCAGCCGCGCCGGACATGATGAAGCCTTCGTCGCTATCGGGCTGAAAATTTCAGGCCGATCCAGAATATCCGGGGTGTTCCAAGGTCGAAGGATGTTCCCACTTTGCGGGTCACGATCTGTTCATTGAGGATATTCTCGACCCGGCCGGTCAATGCAATCTGCCGGGTGATGGGGATTTGCGCAAAGCCGTCAAAGGTTAGCGCCGATGGCAAAATATTCGCCTCAAGATCGTCTTCGAATTGTGCGCCGACATAACGGGCTGTTGCCGACAATATTGTGCCGGCGCCTGGCGTCCACCGCACGGTCGCATTTGCGGCATGCCGGGGGCTTTGTGCAGGTGTGAGCCCGTTGAGGCCGCTGGCGATGCCTGACGCGCGCACTTTGCTGTGGCTGAACGCGTAAGATGCGGCAATGCTGACCGCCCCAAATTGCGCTTCGCCGCTGAGCTCGACGCCCTTGGCAATGACAGCATCGACATTGTCGCGTCGGCGCAGATTATTGCCAATCGTGACGTTGGCGATGGCGTCGTCGAGCCTGTTGTAGAACAGTGTTGCGCCAAGGGTAATGCCATTGGCTGGCCGGACATCAAACCCCGCCTCGACGCCGCGCAGCTTTTCCACGTTCAGCGCTTCATTGGCGCGCGTAGCGACGGGGAAGACGGTGAATGGGCGGTAGAGCTCGTTCAGTGTGGGCAGGCGAAAACCATTATAAGCCGCGGTACGGAACGCGATGCCATCGGTCGGCTCATAGAGTGCCCCGACCCGTGCGCTGGACTGCCAACTTGTGCGATTGGCAAAGACATCATCGCGCGCGACGGTTCCGTTGGTCGCGCGCTCCGCAAAAAAGCCGTTGGTAATCGTCCAGCGGTCTGCACGGATGCCGCCGGTCAGCGTCAGATCGCCAAGCGTCCAGTCATTCTCTGCGAAAACACCGAGTGTCGCGCTGTTGCCACCGGCGTTGCGCCGTGCGGTGACGAGGCCGGTGACGCCGCTATACACATCCTCAAACAGCTCGCCTTCGGATAGCCGCGCGTCTACGCCAATGCGCAATTGATGATCTCTGCCGACGGGTGGCCTGACCTCGATTTTGCCGCCGACGCCCGTGGATGGCGTATTTCTTTGGTCGAGCGTTTTGCGGAACGACGTTGCGCTGATCACGATGTTGGTAAAGTTGCGCGCCTGAACATAGGCCAGCGCGTCGACTTGCCAGCGGCCCTGCGACACGATGCGGATGCTTGCGTCCTGTCCTTCGGAGCTGCTGTCTGCGCCTGCAAATCTTAACGTCCGATGGTCCTGAAACAGCAGCCCACGCAACTGCAATTCAACCCCGTCCGCCAACGGCGCAACGGCGCGCAATCCGGTTGACCAGCTGTCGTAGGCGGCGCGGACGTCGGTTGGCTGGCGGGTGGCGCGTGGCGCGGTGTAAAACCCGTCGCCGCGATCCCACCGACCCGATATGCTGACAAATCCGGCACCCAGATCCGTCGCGAGGCCAGCGGACAATTCGCTTGCGTTGCCGCTGCCGTAAAAGGCGGACAATGCCGCGTTGGGCAGGTCGGTCCGCCCCGCGCTGTTCAGTTCGATAGTCCCTGCGACAGCCCCTGCACCAAAGGCACCATTACCGCCGCCGCGCGTGACGCGAACGGATGATAAACGTTCGGGGATTATTGCGCTAAAGGGGATATAGCCGAAAAACGGGTCGGCCTGAGGCACCCCATCAAGCAGCACCAGCGTGCGGCTTGACGCATTGCCGCCAAGCGCGCGCAAGGTGGCACCTTGCGCCGATGGATTGGCTGACCGGCTATCGGAACGCCGGAACTGTTGAAATCCGGCAACATCGGCGAGGATATTTTCGATCCGGCCAGACGCTTCGCTGGTTAAGCGCGCGCGGTCGATTTCCACCGAGCCATAAGCGGGGTCACCCTTCGTCTGGTTGAGCCCTTTTCCGGTGACAATGATAATCGGCTCGGCGCTCTCCTGCGCATAAGCGGCAGGCGTACCGATGGCGACCGCCAGTAGCGAGGTCCGAGCCAATAACGTGATCATGCGGGTTCCGGAAAAATGAAGGATAAGGATATTGTGGCGTTCTGAAGCCCATATATGCACCGTTACCAATTTTTGAACCATAATATACCGAGGTTGCATTAATGGTCCGACACGGGCATTGGCGGCGCACGAAATTAGGAGAAGAGCTATGCGTCAAATCGATCATTTCATTAGCGGTGGCTCGGGCGCCAGCGCATCGCGTTTTGGCGACATAATGGATCCAAACAATGGCGGCGTTCAGGCACGGGTTGCATTGGGCGACGCTGCTGTGTTGGAACGTGCGGTGC
Source organism: Sphingomonadaceae bacterium PASS1 (assembly GCA_002255985.1). Taxonomy (GTDB): domain Bacteria; phylum Pseudomonadota; class Alphaproteobacteria; order Sphingomonadales; family Sphingomonadaceae; genus Sphingorhabdus_B. The sequence continues at coordinate 171,043 of NKIR01000005.1, read as the reverse complement.
AGGCAGCATTGGCCGCGCAACCGGCGTGGGCGACGACCAACCCGCAGCGCCGTGCGCGCGTGATGTTTGAATTCAAGCGGTTGGTTGAGGCCAATATGGACGACCTGGCGCACATGCTTTCGTCCGAACATGGCAAGGTCATTGCCGACAGCAAGGGCGACATTCAACGCGGATTGGAAGTCATCGAATTCTGCTGCGGCATCCCGCATGTGCTGAAGGGTGAATATACCCAAGGCGCTGGCCCCGGCATTGACGTATATTCGATGCGCCAATCTATTGGTATTGGCGCTGGCATTACGCCGTTTAACTTTCCCGGCATGATCCCCTTGTGGATGTGTGGCCCCGCCATTGCGACGGGCAATGCCTTCATCATCAAGCCAAGCGAGCGCGACCCCAGTGTTCCTGTGCGATTGGCGGAACTGTTTATCGAGGCTGGCTTGCCCGAAGGCATTTGTCAGGTCGTGCATGGTGACAAGGAAATGGTCGACGCTATTCTTGACCACCCCGCCATCGGTGCTGTCAGCTTTGTCGGTTCGTCCGACATTGCGCATTATGTCTACAACCGCGGCGTTGCCAACGGCAAGCGCGTGCAGGCCATGGGCGGCGCGAAGAACCATGGCATCGTTATGCCCGATGCGGACCTCGACCAAGTCGTCAATGATTTGGCTGGCGCGGCCTTTGGTTCAGCTGGTGAACGCTGCATGGCGCTTCCTGTCGTCGTGCCAGTTGGCGACGACACTGCAGAACGCCTGAAGGCAAAGCTCATTCCGGCGATACAAGCACTGCGCGTTGGCGTCTCGACCGATGCCGAAGCGCATTATGGTCCGGTTGTAACCGCACAGCATAAAGCAAAGGTTGAGGGCTGGATCCAGACCTGCGTTGATGAAGGCGGTGAGCTGATTGTCGATGGACGCGGGTTCAAGCTTCAGGGACATGAAGAAGGTTACTTCATTGGGCCAACCTTGTTCGACCATGTCACCACCGACATGGAAAGCTATAAGGAAGAAATTTTCGGCCCCGTGCTGCAGATCGTCCGCGCGGCAAACTTTGAAGAAGCCTTGGCGCTTCCGTCGAAGCACCAATATGGCAATGGCGTCGCGATCTTTACGCGCAATGGCCACGCTGCCCGCGAATTTGCGGCACGCGTAAATGTCGGCATGGTCGGCATTAACGTGCCGATCCCCGTGCCGGTTGCCTATCACAGCTTTGGCGGCTGGAAGCGCTCTGCCTTTGGGGACACCAACCAGCACGGCATGGAAGGCGTGAAGTTCTGGACCAAGGTCAAGACCATCACCCAGCGTTGGCCAGATGGCTCGCCCGACGGTGGCAACGCGTTCGTCATTCCCACCATGGGGTAAATCACATGAAAATCGCATTTATCGGTCTTGGCAATATGGGCGGCGGCATGGCCGCAAACCTCGTTAAGGCGGGGCACATGGTAAATGCGTTTGACCTGTCGGCCGACGCATTGGCGCGGGCGCAGGAAAATGGCTGCGCCACGTTTACGTCCGTGCGCGAGGCGGTCGATGGTGTTGACGCTGTCGTATCGATGCTGCCCAATGGCACAATCGTCGATAGCGTGTTTGAAAATGATGTATTGGGCCATGCCCCCACGGGCGCGATATTGCTCGATTGTTCGACGATTGACGTTGATACAGCGCGCAAGGTGACGGCGGATGCTGTCGCCGCTGGCTATGACATGGTCGATGCGCCGGTCTCGGGCGGCATTGCGGCCGCCAATGGGGGTACGTTGACCTTCATGGTGGGTGGCACGGATACTGCCTTTGCGCGGGCAGAGCCGATACTGTCGGAAATGGGCAAGGCGGTCATTCATGCTGGCGGATCAGGTGCCGGTCAGGCGGCGAAGATATGCAACAACATGCTGTTGGGTGCATCGATGGTTGCGACCTGCGAAACTTTTGTAATGGCTGAAAAGCTTGGGCTCGACCTTCAGACCTTTTACGACATTTCGTCGAAAGCCTCTGGCCAGAACTGGTCGATGACAAGCTATTGCCCGGTTCCAGGCGTCGGGCCGACTACGCCCGCGGATAATGATTATCAAGGTGGTTTTGCGACCGCGCTGATGCTGAAGGACCTTAAGCTGGCGATGGAAGCTGCGCAGTCCGTCAACGCCGATGTGCCAATGGGCGCGCGGGCGGCCGAATTATATGCCCGATTTGATGCAGATGGGAAAGGCACGCTGGACTTTTCAGCGATTATTCAAAGCCTTTGAATATTTTGCGTGATAACAGTTATATCATTGATATTGTGCTGTAGCTTATCCCAGCGAGACGCAACATTTACGGTTGTTTCCGACTTGCGGGATTGATCCTTGAGCTTCGCAACAAGGACTGACGCTGGGCGACCGACCGGACTTTACGGTAAAGCAAAGCACATGACTGCCCAGCGCCCAATTGCAGACATTTTTCAACTTTTCTGTCCTCGCCAAAATCTGACGAGAGACAAATGTAGGTAACTATCCGAAATCTGGATCGTCACCGTCTCAATGCTTGCGTTGGGGGGTAACATTGCCCTGACACCAATAAGACATCAGCCCATTTTTTTGGTGTTTCGGCTAGGCAAAATACCATGAGATATAGCGAGATGGCACCACGAATATTATTCGCGATGCCATCCTACCTGTACATTTGCCCCACGCAATTACCTAAAGTGCGAGAATGGAATTCAACTACCAACTTCTGTTAGCGCGCATGAACGGTCGAACTAAAATTTGTAGCCCACTTCAACACCCATGAGACGGCGCGCGCCTGGCGATATGAATGAACCGCCAAATTCAATCGCTGGAATGGCTTCGTTGATATATTTGCGATCGAGCAAATTGTCAGCGAATGCAGTGACATTCCAGTTTTCACCTTCAAGACCAAAGCGCAGGTTCAAGACACCGAACGGATCGCGCTTGGCTACGCTGTAATTGGCGTTTCCGACGAACCCAGGCAGTGCAAGCGCCGAAATTGGCAGCAGCTGGCTGAAAATCGTCGACCGTGTTTGATCTTGAACGGTGTGGAACCACGTGGCACCGGTAATCCGGTAATCTGCACGCAGAACCAGATCCATGCTGTCATTAAGCGGTGTATCAATCTGGCTACCGAGGTTAATGGTATAGTCTGCGGTATAAGGCGATTTGTTGCCTAAGGTGTAAGGCCGCGAGGCATTCTTCTTGATTTCGCTGTCCGTCAGGTTGACCGAACCGAAGACCTTCCAGCCATCCACAATTTTCGCAGTTGTGTTCAGCTCGACGCCTTTAACATCGACCTGATCGATGTTGGAAACAACACGGAGTAGACCAAAGGATCCAACGAAGAATTCGAAGAACTGCATGTCTGTGATGCGTGTGTAATAACCAGCAAGATCAAACGTCACGCGGTTGTCGAACAACGAACCCTTGATGCCCGCTTCAAATGAACTCGACCGTTCTTTGCGGAACTGGTCATTGATCGTCACGCCTGCGCCAATTGCAGGAATGTTGAAGTTTGCGTTCACCAAAGCAGACGAACCGGTGTTGTTGAAGCCGCCCGATTTAAATCCGATGCCCCAGTTGGCGTAGATGTTTGTCGAGCTATTCGGCGTGTAGCTAAGTGTGACCTTAGGCTGGACTTGCTTAAAGCTGGCCGATTTATCGGCAATTCCACCTGTTGCGGGAAGGCCGGGATTGATCTTCGCACCGGTAATCGGGTCGAACACATTTGGCACGAGGTTAGATGTTGTGCGATCTTCAACGTCATAGCGCAATGCAACGCCCGCTTTGAATTGATCGGACATTTTATAGTCGAGCGAACCAAATGCAGCATAAACATCGGTCTTGAACGTGTCGTTGAACAACTGCGAAGTCGGGTTGCTGCTGCCTGGTGCATTGTACAGCGCACGGCTGACACCTTGACCCAAGTCCGCGCCTAGGCTGACGCCTACTGTGCGGTCGATGTGCAGTCCATAGACACCCAATTGCCAGTTCAGCGCGCTATCCGTGTTCGACGCCAAACGGATTTCGCCGCTGATGTCCTTTTGGTTGCGAATTTGCAGCTGCGTACCATCGCAGGTTGTCGGGCTGTACGCACCGAAGGTTGATCCCGTCGCTGGTGCAAAGATAAATGGCACTGGAATTTGTCCAACAAAGCCCGGTGCGTTGACCGGGAAGCCAGTCAAAGAGGCGGTCGTTGCAAAGCACTTGTTCTGGACTGCAAGGTTTGTTGCGTTCGACGGCGCGCCGAGCGCTGGTGAAATATAACGTGCGAAATCAGCCGAGGTACCGTCCGCCGTCAGGCTTTGGTCGACATCAGCATACAAAGCCCAAGCGGTGAGCCGTGTTGAACCGAAGTCATGATCGATTTTTGCCGAAAGATCGATCGACCGCTGGTCGTTCGTCGGGCGGATGTTGCTGTAGTAACGCAATTCATGCGCATCGACGTCTTCGAAAAATGCACCGCCAAATGCTTCGATATGAAATACCGAATTGAAGTTAATCGACGCCCCGGAGAACTTGGAATAGCGGGCCTTTACGTCAAGTTCTGTCGCATCACCCAATTGCGCCATAAAGCGGCCGTCGATGGAGTAGACCTCCTGATCATCGACCACCTTTTGATCGAGATACAGATTGCGGTAAAAACCGTCCGTGCTGCGGTAGTTGCCCGACAGAACGAAGCCTGCATTATCGCCCAATGGCGATGAAATGTAGGCCGAACCTTCCATCGTTTTCTCGTTAGCGTAGCTAAGCTTCACTGCGCCTTCGAGGACATCGCCCGGCTTCACTGTCGATACGACGATTGCGCCAGCGGCAGCGTTGCGACCATAGATGGCGCCTTGTGGGCCCTTCAATATTTCGATCTGGCGCAGCGTGCCTTGTGTTTGGTTGAGTTGCGCGGTGTTGGTCTTCAAAATGCCGTCAACGACCAAAGCGACCGAGCTTTCCGCGTCACGTGCACCGTTAATACCACGGATGTTGATCTGGGTATCACCGGCTTCGGCGGTTCCCGTTACGATTGTTACGCCGGGTGTCAGCTGGGCAAAGCCTTGCGCATTGTCTGCGCCGGTCTTCGCCAGCGATTCTGCATCAATGACAGATACAGAAGCTGGTACGTCCACGAGCCGTTCATTCTGGCGACGCGCGGTTACGATGATTTCTTCAGCTTCAACGCCCTCTTCGGCTGTCTGTGCGAATGCCGATGTGGGCACCAAGACACTGACTGCAATCGATGAGAGGAGTGCACTTTTTCCAATACGCATGTAACCTAACCCCCTGTTGTACCAATTATTGCTTTGAATGCAGCTTATTGTATACAAATAGCATTCGTCAAGAGGAGCGTTGCACTAATGTCCCGGGCATCGGAACGAGCATATAACAACATACGCAGCATGATTTTGTCTGGTGAATTGCAGCCCGGTTCGCAAATTCGTGAAGAAGCTCTCGCAGAATTGTGCGGGGTTTCACGGACGCCTGTACGCGATTCGCTCCGCCGGCTTGAGGCTGAAATGTTCATTCGGCGAAACGACTCGCAGCGGAGTTTTGTGGCAGACTGGTCGCTGGATGATCTCGAAGATGCGTTCCAATTGCGCGCTATGCTGGAGGCGCATGCTGCAAAGCGCGCAGCGAGCCGGATTACCCGTGAGCAATTGGGGTGGCTTCGTTTTCACAATGCTCAGCTGAAGCAGGCAATCGACATGCCCAATCCCGATGTGCCAAAATTTCTGGATCACAACCGGCAATTCCATGCGATTATCCTTGCGGCAGCCGCATCAGAGCGACTTGCCAGCATGCTTGGGCAGGTTACCGAGCAGCCGGTGGTTCTGCGTACGGCGCGACAATATGACTTGGAAAATCTCCGCCGTTCGCACCATGATCACGACGAATTGCTGATCGCATTTGACAAGCGTGACGGTGAATGGGCTGCTGCCGTAATGACCGGCCATATCCGGCGCGCCTTCCATGCCTATGCGGAAGCGCATTCGACCGATACGGAAATTCGAAAGTCGAATTTGGCCGCATAATCCTGTTTGATTTTGTATACAATTATGTCATTCACGGTGCGATGAGTATTTTTGACCATATCGAGTTCGTCGAAGTCGGACCCCGCGATGGCCTGCAAAATGAGGCTGTATTGGTTTCGACGGAGAATAAGCTGGCGCTGATAAACAGGGCCATCGACGCGGGTGCGCGCCGTATTGAGGTCACCAGTTTTGTAAATCCAAAGCGTGTTCCGCAAATGGCGGACGCGGAAGATGTATGTGCCGGACTGCCGGATCGCGACGACATTACGTTCATAGGGTTGGTCATGAACCTGCGTGGCGCAGAGCGCGCCATTGCGTCAGGCAAAATTGACCAGTTGGGTGCGGTCGCGGTTGCAACCGATACCTTTGCGATGGCCAATCAAGGCCAAAGCAGCAACGAATCAGTCGAAGCTGCAAAGGCCATCATCGCGCTTGCACACGCCGAAGGACGTTCGGCGCAATGTACGATTGCTGCGTCCTTTGGTTGTCCATTCGAAGGTGAAGTGGCCGACAAGCGCGTCATCGAAATGGCCGTCGCCATAGCTGAGGCTGGCCCCGTCGAAATCGCGTTGGCGGATACCATTGGCGTTGGAAACCCAGCGCATGTTGCGCGGCTCGTGGAACACATTCGCAAAGAGGCTAACCCGCTTCCTGTTCGGGTGCATTTTCACAATACACGGAACACAGGCCTCGCGAACGTATGGGCTGCCGTTGGCGCTGGCGCGAGCGTCGTAGATGCCTCGCTAGGCGGACTTGGCGGGTGTCCATTCGCGCCGGGTGCAGCCGGAAACGTGCCCAGCGAAGACGTCGTCTACATGCTTGAGCGCGCAGGCGTCCGCACAGGAATGAATTTACAAAGTTTGATTGAGGCCAGCAACTGGCTTTCAGAAATTATGGGCAGGAAATTGCCCGGCATGGTGGCGCAATCGCCATCATTTCCAAAAGCAGCGTGAGGAGAGTTTAATGGGGTATCGTTTGGGCGTGGATGTCGGCGGGACTTTTACCGACCTGTTGCTATTCAATGCAGACACTGGTGCGTTTTGGAGGCACAAAACGCCGTCGACGCCGCATGACAGCAGCGAGGGTATTTTAAACGGCGTAAACGCGATTTGCGCGAACGCTGGCGTAGATGCTGCAGGAATTGAATATTTCCTGCACGGAACCACGGTGGCGACCAATGCCGTGCTTGAAGGCAAAGGCGCGCGCGTCGGCCTCATCGTCACGGAGGGATATCGCGATATCATGCAGATCGCACGGTCTTATGTGCCCGGCGGTCTTGCTGCATGGATTATCTGGCCAAAGCCGACGCCGTTGGCTGCTTTGGAAGATACGGTCACTGTCGGTGGCCGCATGAACGCGCAAGGCGAAGAGGTTCGTCCGCTGGATATAGCCTCGGCAAAAACCGCTCTCGGTTATCTGAAATTGCAGGGCGTTGAAGCGATCACCGTCAGCTTCATGAACGCGTACACCAATGGCGCGCATGAAAAGCAGGTGGGCGATCTCGCGCGTGAAATGATGCCGAATGTTCCGGTGTCGCTCAGCCATGAAGTTCTGCCAGAAATGCAGGAATATGAGCGGACGCTGACAACCGTTGCTAACGCCGCGGTCCGTCCGGTGGTCGGCAAATACATCTCAAATTTGCGGAGCAAGTTGGCTGACGCTGGTTTCACCGGCAAACTGTCATTGTTGCGGTCCGATGGCGGATTGATGTCAGCGCAAAAAGCGCAGGAGCATCCCGTCGACATCTTGATGTCGGGTCCAGCGGGTGGCGTGACCGGCGCGCTTTGGGTCGGAAAAAACGCAGGCATCAAGAATATCCTGACGCTTGATGTCGGTGGCACATCCACCGATGTTGCGCTGATCGAAAATCTCGAACCACGCCGCGTGCGTACGACCGAGGTTGGCCATTTGGCGGTGCGGGCGTCATCGCTTGATGTCAAAACCGTTGGTGCAGGCGGTGGTTCTATCGCTTATGTACCTGAATTGACCAAGGCCTTGCGCGTTGGACCGCAGTCGGCTGGCGCTGTTCCCGGACCAGTTGCTTATGGCAAGGGCGGAGAAGCGCCAACCGTGACCGACGCCAATGTGGTGTTGGGCTATCTTCCCGAAAATCTGTTGGGTGGAACGTTCCAACTTGACCGCGAGGGCGCGAAAAAAGCGGTGCAGACCATCGCGGACGCGCTCGGCATTGATCTGATGGCGGCTGCGCGCGGTATCATTGATATTGTGAACGAAAATATGTTCGGCGCGCTGCGCATGATTTCGGTTCAGCAGGGTTATGACCCACGGCATTTCGCCCTAATGGGCTTTGGCGGGGCTGGACCACTCCACGTGAACGCCGTTGCACGGTTGATGGGCAGCTGGCCTGCCGTGTCACCCGTTTCGCCGGGCGTATTATGCGCATTGGGTGATGCCACGACGCGGATGCGTACAGAAACTGCGCGCAGCTTTTCACGGCTTGCGACAACAACCGACGCGTCTGAGCTCATCGCTATTTTGAAAGAAATGGCAGAGCAGACGCGCGCGCAGTTGCAGTCAGATGGTATCAACGATGCGGACATCACCAGCGAGTTCGAAATTGACGTCCGCTATGCCGGGCAAGCATTTGAAGTGCCGTTGACGATTACGCCCGACGTTCTGGAGCGTGATGGCGTTGCCGGCATTCTGGCGCGGTTCGACGAGGAGCATCTGCGATTGTTCACCTTCAACATGGATACGCCGCACGAAATCGTAAACTTGCGTGCCGTTGCGTTGGGGCAGCCGCTCGATTTGCCGGCTGCCGAATTGCCCAAGGGTGATGGAAACCCCGCAGCCGCCAAAATGCGCGATCATGTTTTGTGGATGGACGGCAAAGAACACGCTGCCGTCATTTATGACCGTTCAAAGCTGCGACAGGGGGATTTCATTCCTGGTCCGGCCATTGTCGTCGAAATGGATTCGACGACACTTATCGAAACTGGCTGCGTCGCAATCGTCGACAAGGTCGGCAATATCCTGATAAATCTGGCTTGAGGAGGCGAACGACATGCCCGCCCAAATCATTCAAACGAACAACACCCCCTTCAACAAGATCGCTATCGATCCGGTAACGCTCGACATCATTGAAAACGCGCTGCGTAATGCCCGCATTGAAATGGATGCAACGCTGGTGCGCACAGCGATGTCCCCTGGTATTCGCGAACAAGGCGACGCATTCCCGTTGATAGCGGATCACACTGGCAAAATGATTGTTGGCCAGTTTGGCAGCTTCATCGGCGGCTTCCTCGATAACTTCGACGGAACGCTCGAAGACGGCGACATGATTTTCTTGTCCGATCCATATTCCTGCGCAGGCGCGGTGAGCCATTCGAACGACTGGCTCGTACTCTTGCCCGTGTTCAAAGACGGACGTTTGATCGCCTTTACGTCAATGTTTGGTCACCAGTCCGACATCGGCGGTAAAGTCGTCGGTTCGATGCCCATCAACGCCCGTTCGATTTTTGAAGAAGGCGTTCGCATTCCGCCCGTGAAAATCTGGAAAAAGGGTGAGTATAATGACGATCTGATGAAGCTCGTCATGCACCAAACCCGCAAGCCCGATTGGTGTCAGGCGGATTTGAACGCACTTATCGCTTCATGCCGGGTCGCCGCACGCCGCGTTATCGAAATGGCTGCCCGCTTTGGTGATGATGTCTATATCTCGGCAACGCAGGAACTGCTGGCTCGCAACCACCGCGCGATGAAATCGCTCATCGCTATGGCCATTGGCGAAGAACCGGTTAGCTTCGAAGATTATATCTGTGATGACGGCATGGGCGCTGGCCCGTATAAAATTAAGTGCACCATGTGGCGTAAAGGCGAAAAGGTCGTACTCGATTTTGCCGGCACGGACCCGCAAAGTCAGGCTTCCATCAACTTTCTCCTGAACGAAAACATGTTCAAAATGTTCTTTGGCATTTACATGATCATGGTCTTCGATCCGCAAATTTTGTTCAACGATGGCTTTTATGATTTGATCGATGTCCGCATTCCCGACGGCTCACTTCTCAAGCCGAAATTTCCAGCAGCGCTCTCGGGTCGCACCCATGCGCTGGGCCGCATTTTCGACATTTTAGGTGGCCTTTTGGGGCAAAAAACACCGGAATTCCTAAATGCGGCCGGTTTTTCCTCAAGCCCCCACGTCTTTTATTCAGGCAACGATAAAAAGGGTGACTGGTTCCAACTGTTCCAGATCGGCTTTGGCGGAATTCCCGGACGTCCAATGGGTGACGGGCCAGACGGCCACTCGCTGTGGCCGGGCTTTACCAATGTCCCCAACGAATTTCTGGAGCGGTATTTCCCGCTGCTGATCGAACGTTATGAAACCGAACCCGACAGCGGTGGCGCTGGTCTGCATCGCGGCGGCAATGGTATCCACATGACCTACCGTTTTCTGGCAGCAGGCACGATCTCGATCCATGATGACCGCTGGTTCGTTCCACCATGGGGCGTCAATGGCGGCGAACCGGGCAAGCGCGCACGCAAGATTCTCGAAAAAGCCGACGGCACTTCGCAGATCATCGGCAACAAGGTCGAGGATGTTCACGTCGAAGAGGGCGATCAATTGCACTTCATCACGTGGGGTGGCGGCGGCTGGGGCGATTCGCTTGATCGCGACCCCGCTTTGGTTGGCAAAGAAATCGTCCAAGGGCTTGTCACTGTCGAAGGTGCAAAAGCTTATGGCGTCGTTGCTAACGCAAATGGCGACGTCGATGCCGACGCCACCGACGCATTGCGCAGCCGTTTGCGGCAAGAGCGTGGCGAGCTTCCCTTGTTCAATTACGGACCCGGTATTGAAGCCCTGCGGGCCAATTGCGAGACCGAAACTGGCTTGAAGGCGCCTGTTCAGCCCGTCTGGACAACGCTGGAGGCGGCCGAGTGAGTGCACTTAAGGGGTTACGTGTAGTTGAACTCGGGCAGTTACTGGCTGGACCGTTTTGCGGACAATTGCTCGGTGATATGGGTGCAGAAGTTATCAAGGTCGAGCCTCCGGGCGCGGGCGACCCAATGCGCGTGTGGGGCCAAGGCGAAGAAAAGGTGCAATGGGAAGTCATCGCACGAAACAAGAAATCTGTTTCGGCCAATTTGCGGATCCCAGAAGGGCAGGCGCTGGTTCGTCAATTGATTGGCAAAGCCGATATTTTGGTCGAGAATTTCAAACCCGGCACGATAGAAAGATGGGGCTTTTCTCCGGAAGCGCTTTTGGCTGAACATCCCGGCCTTATCATCGCACGCATGTCGGGCTACGGCCAGACGGGGCCATATTCAGACCGCGCAGGCTTTGGCGGCATTGGCGAAGCGATGGGCGGCTGGCGCTATATTGTGGGCGAGCCTGACCGTTCACCAAGCCGGATGGGTATCTCCATCGGTGACACGTTGACCGCCACATATGGTTGCATGGGCGTTCTCGCCGCGCTGCATCATCGCAGCGTGACTGGCCATGGCCAAGTTATCGATGCCGCGCTTTATGAAAGCGTGTTGCAAGTCATGGAGGGGCTGGTCCCCGAATATGACCATAGCGGATTTATTCGTGAACGCTCCGGTTCAATCCTTCCCGGGATCGCGCCATCAAACGTCTATATTTGCAAGGACGGCGAATATATGATCGGCGCGAACAAAGACTCGCTGTGGCAAAGATTGGCAGAAGCTATGGGCATGCCTGGCCTTGGAACGGACCCGCGGTTCGCAACGCATCTTGCACGCGGCCACAACCAGTTTGAGCTTGATGACATTATCAATGCCTGGACGGCCACGCTGACCGTTGATGAAGTCGACGCGTTGATGATTGCATATTCCATTCCAGCCGGACGTGTATATCGCGCGCCGGAGATGCTGGAAGACCCGCATTTTCAAGCACGCGAAGCGATTATCGAGGTCGAAACCGAGCGCTATGGCAAGCTGAAAATGCAGGGCGCGTTTCCGAAGATGTCAGCGACACCCAGCAGCGTTCGTTCACCAGCGCCGTCGATTGTCGGCCAACATAATGCAGAAATATATGGCGGCTTGCTGGGGATGGATATTGCGGAGTTGGATCGACTGAAAGCGGCTGGCACAATCTGATGACGCAAAAGAATGACGATTTGACCGCGAATTATGTCGGCGCGTTCGATGGCCGCCTTTCTTTTGGCAAACGCCCGGCGCTTCTGATCGTCGATTTTGTTATGGCCTATCTGGACCCGGCATCGCCTTTATACGCGCGGGTTGAGGATGCGTTGGCCAGCAATGAACGCCTGTTAGCAGCTGCGCGGGCTGCCGGAATCCCGGTCTTCTTTACAAATGTCGTGTATCAGGCAGATGGCGCAGACGGCGGTTTGTTCTACAAGAAAATCCCGTCGCTTCGGGTGTTCCTAGAAGGGTCGCCATTGGGCGCATTCCCACCGTCGCTTCAACCGATGAACGGGGAGTGCGTCATTTCAAAACAGTTCGCGTCGGCATTTTTTGGGACATCACTTGCAGAGACGCTTTCTGCCGAGGGGGTAGACACATTGCTTATCACGGGACTGTCGACCTCAGGATGCGTGCGTGCCACGGCGCTGGATGCATTGCAGTCCGGCTTTGCACCTTTCGTCGTGCGTGAAGCCTGTGGCGACCGACATCAGGCGCCACATGAAGCCAATTTGTTCGACCTACAGGCCAAATATGCAGAAGTTGTTTCGGAACGGGAAGCATGTGCTCTTATATGGGCCAATGCAGGGCTATAGATAGGCTAGGGAAAGACGGCGAATATTGGCCATCTAAACTCTCCGACAATCGCTTTGCTTCGCACAGGCTTGGTACCTATGAATTCGGTGTGCGATTTGGCGGCGCCGATCCACCGATATGATGTCCCAGATTAATCTTAATCAGCGGGTCGTGGGTCCGAACCCCTCAGCATCTCCCGTTTTTCCCAATGGTTTGGAGAGATCATCCCGTTCGCAGCGGTAGTCAAAACAACACTGCGGTAACACCGGACGGGGACGAACACTTTTTGCTGTTGTTCAACCAGTTCCGCTTAATCATTTAAGAGTTGGGTTAGATGCACGGGTTTTGCAGCCAGTCGCATGCTTTTGAACCGGGCCCAAGCACCTGATAAGCGCTCCACATTGGTAAAACGGGTTTTCGCTACGACAATAGCTCGAACGTAAGGCCCGCATGTGCCTCAAGCCGGTCGATTAACGCGTCGCCTAAAATCGTTGCTGGCGTCCAGAAGCCTCCTGAAACCTCGTCAGACACGTCTTTGGCAAGGCAGGCAGCTGCTTGAGATAGCATCTTTGCAGTTGATCCATAGCCTGGATCTCGGTCTCCTGTGACGCGGCATCGGATGGTTTCGCCCTTCGCAGTTGCGCCGAGGAAGACAATGTCAAATCCGCCCTCCAATTGGGCCTTTTCAGTGGGCCCTTCGCCCGGTTTTGGCAGAACAGCAGTCTCAAGAAGCCAGCGGATTGGGGGCACAGCCAAGCCAATCATAAGGGCATTCACGCCCCAATGCGTCGCTTGAGCCTTGCGCTTGCCGGAACTGCCTTCACCCGTCACCACGGCTTCCTCGTATTTGAATTCCACACCGTAGCTGTTGTTGGTTAGAGCGTTCGAGCGATGCACCACCCGTGTGTTGATACCCGCCATGACGAAGGGCGCAATCCAGCCGCCATAGACATTGTCATATGCGATCTTCACATCCGGCTGGGCTGCAGAGAAGCTGTGGTCCGATGGGCACAGGCTGTAAGGGTCTGTAAGTTCGCGGCGCAAATCAGCATCACGCACCGCTTCTTTGACCATGTTAATCATGCTTGCGATAGTGCCGCCTGATGCCCCGCCTTTCATGCTTACAACCCGCATGTTGATCCGCTCACATGTGTGCCCGAATTGTTTCAACGCGTTACGTTGTAGGAAGTGGACGCCCAGATCGGAAGGGATGCTGTCAAAACCACAACAATTTACGATCCGCGCGCCGCTTTTTATCGCATCGGCTTCGTGCCGTAATTGCATTTTGCGTATCCACTGAGGTTCCCCCGTCAGATCGCAATAGTCAGTGCCCGTCGTGGCGCAGACTTGCACCAACAGATCACCATAAAGCGCATATGGACCAACGGTTGAAATAACGACGCTGGTCTGGGCACACATTTGCCTCAATGCTTCCCCATCGGCAGCATCGGCAACAATTAGTTCGATCCCCGACAATCCGATCGTATCGCGGACTTGCTGAAGCTTACTAAGCGAACGCCCTGCGATTGCCCATTTGATGGATCTATCCGCGAACTGCTCATTCATGTAGCGCGTTACGATCTGTCCAACGAAACTCGTGGCGCCATATAAGATGATGTCGAATTTGTTTTTAGCCATTTAGTCCTGCCGCGCTAACTCGTTTTGAGTGAAAGTCCATCATGGCCGTAGTCGCTGATGGTTGCTTAGATCAATGAAGCGTTCGCTTCATCGGTTGGCGCAGTGTTAGGCGGCGATCCGGTGTTATTGCAAGCGCGGATGTTCAGCAGGCGAAGGATATGAGGGAGTTTACCTTCCAAGGTGACAAGCCTATGCGTAAATACCCAACGGAACCCAATTCCGTAAAGGTCCGCTGTGTGTGTACACCAGCCGAATTTGCCGTCACCGCGCAGAGGTAAACCAGGCACGACCTGAGCAGATAGCTTTTCGCTTAACCCTGCGGTCTACACGATGTCGATTACCTCGCCCAAGGATACGCCTGCGCAATTGATTTTGGCAATTAGCCGTACATGCGAAGCTAAGTCATTGATTTTATGGCGCGCCTCGGAGGATGTAGTTTATAACGCCTACGTTATTGAAATTAAGTTATAATTATTTAAGTCACTTGCCACGGAAGCAGCCTTTCGTGGGGTAAAAATATCGCAGCAACAGCTAAACGTCTTTGCGACTGCCTTGGCCGCAGGATCTTTTTAGAAATGTTTTATTGGGGGCCTTCAGTTGACTGGTGCTTAAATAACAGCATCAAATCTGTACCATTGGTGCTGAAGGGGAGTACCCCCAAAACAGTCAGCCAGGGTGTGGTTCAAGCATCAGGCAAATCCCACTGAAAACTAAAGCCACTAACTGGTCACTTCTCGGCGATGATTAATACGTGACACCTAGATTCGATAGCTACTTGCACCGGCAGTTTGATTATGCAAGTAACTATGCGTCGGGCATGACCCTCACAGATAAAATTTGACTGCAAGTATACTTTTTCAAGTCAGGGGTGGGAATTTACGGATGGCGATACCAAAAATGCTTCAGGGACTTTCAAAAACCTTGAAATTCTACGCGCGCTTCACCCCTTCGTTCACGCGCATCGGTTATGTGGCTAGATTGCTTCCCTTCAGACCGATATCAGGCAGCTTTAGCGGCCAGCGCTGGCTTGTAACGGGTGCCTCGGGCGGTATCGGCAAGGCAGTCGCACTGATGGCTGCGGGAAGAGGTGCGCAGGTATTTGCGGTTGGCCGCAACCTCGCCGCACTTGAGTCACTCGTTTCAGAAAGTGCGGTGTTGAAAGGAACAATCCATCCAGTACTGTGCGATCTAGCGTCAATTGCTGCGATTGATAAAATGGCGCGAAACTGGAACCAATCAACGGGGATCGACGTCCTTGTCAATTGCGTCGGAATTCTGAACCGCGATTATTCTGCGACGCACGAAGGCTTTGAAACAACCTACACCACGAACCTACTGGGTCATTTCCACCTTACGGAAACCTTAGCTGAAATCGGTTGCCTTTCGCAGGGCTCAAATATCATAAATGTGACATCCGGCGGAATGTTCAACGTTCCGCTCAACCTTCCAATGCTCGACGCAAGTGAGAAAGTCTACAATGGCTTTGGCGCCTATGCCTCGCACAAACGCGCTCAGGTGGCTCTAACTGACCACTGGCGCACTGCATATGGCCAGCTCGGCATCCAAGCCTATGTGGTACATCCCGGCTGGGCAGACACGGCGGGTGTTAGGTCATCGCTGCCGACTTTTCGGAAGATCTTGAGGCCGATACTACGCAATGCGGCGCAGGCGGCGGATACAATAATATGGTTGGCAGCATCGAGGCCTACGGCAATTGCAGACCATGTCTGGTTCGATCGCAAGCAGCGCTCCACGCATGCTTATGCGCATACCCGTCAGCCTCAAACAACGGTCCCGTTATTGATTTCCCGCCTCGATGAAGATCGTCGGAGAGTTCTGATGGCCAAAGGGTCGAAAATCATATGAATTTTGAAAGGGTTTTCCAATGACGGTCTCGCGCCGGATCCGCCCAAGTAAGAATACCCTCTACAATGCCTCGCCCAAATCAGTCGAGGATGTCAGTTGGCCAAACCCAATCAGCGCTTGGTTCGGTGTTGTTGTCCTGATGGCTTGCTACGCCACGGCTTTTGTTGATCGCCAGATTATCACTTTGCTAGTGGAACCCATAAAGCAGGACCTCGGTATTAATGACACTGAATTCAGTTTGCTCAGCGGACTTGCCTTCACGCTGTTTTATACAGTGATGGGAATACCGTTAGCGTGGGTCGCCGACCGTTGGTCGCGGCAAAAGCTTATCATGCTGGGCATTGCAGTCTGGAGTGCAATGACCGCAGCGTGCGGAATGGCCAACAATTTCTTCACTTTATTCTTGGCGCGGATCGGCGTTGGTATCGGTGAGGCTGGCCTGTCACCAGCCGCCTACTCTATGATTGCTGATAGCTTCCCCCCCGCACGTCGCGCACGCGCGATGGGTGTTTACTCAATTGGGGCTATAGCCGGCGTTGGACTTGCCCTGATTATAGGGGGGGCAGTCGTTCAATGGGCAGTCTCGTCGCCACCCATGACGTTGCCGCTGATTGGCACTCTTAAGAGTTGGCAACTGGCATTTTTGATAGTTAGCCTGCCCGGACCGCTGTTGATCTTTGCCATGGCCTTGGTGCGCGAACCAACGCGCAAAGATGCTACCCCCGACATGGATAGCCCCTCTCAAGCATTGCTACCGTTCCTTCGCACACAATGGGCTGTTTTGTCTCTGTTAACGGCTGGTTATTCGCTCCTTGGCGTAGCGCTTGCCGCTTACCTTGTTTGGACCCCGGCTTTCTTGATCCGCGCCCATGGGTGGGAGATTGGACAAGTGGGCGTCGTTTTCGGCTCTATCTTACTTATTTGCTGCTCAGGCGGTGTCCTATTGGGTGGCTGGGCGACCGACCACTTGGCAAAAGCTGGACACAAGGATGGAATTTTAAGGGTGGCGATGTTCGGCGGAGCCCTTTGCTATCCTTTCGCAGTAGCGGTGCCATTTGCCGAAAATAGCGCCATGGCAGTGATACTGCTGACATTAGCTTGCAGCGCATTTGGCTTGTTCCAAGGCCTCCCCGCAGCAACTTTTTTATCCGTAACGCCGAACCGGTTGCGCGCGAGAGTGCTGGCGCTGTACTTTCTGATTGGAAACCTCGTTGCCTTTACGATCGGCCCAACGGTTGCGGCACTTATCAGTGACCACTGGCTGAAGGACCCAACCAAGATCGGCGTTGCGGTAGGTATCTTATGCGCGGTCGCTATTCCATTAGGAGTTTTGGCGCTGGCAGCAGCACGCAGGCCCTTTAAGCTGCTCGTCGGAGCAGAGGAGAGCGTGGGAAATTAGCATTATGCTGCACTGTTACAAGGATGCCGACGGCGGCAATTTTTGCTTTAGCTTAGGGAGGTCTAACCCGTGACAATTAATCACTTGCACAATAAAACTATTGTCGCATAACGGTCCTCTAAGTTTGGTTATGCAAGTGATTCGACGGAAAGATTGAGTCATTTTTACCTTGGGAGGGGATTATGAAACTGAAGTTTTTACAAACATCATCAGCACTAGCAATGCTTGGCGCTGGCTTAGCATTACCTGCCGCGGCAGTTGCCCAAACAAATACAACTAAAGCTACTAATCTCGAAGAGATTGTTGTGACCGCGCAAAAGCGTGAAGAAAATGTGCAAGACGCACCATTGGCGATTTCAGCCATAACAGGCGCGACACTGGCGAAAGATCGGGTCCTTTCGATTAACGATTTGGCCCAATCCATGACGGGCATTTCGTTCACCGCAAACTCGCCACAGGCTAATGAGATTAACATTCGTGGTGTTGTGAATACGCGTTTGACGGGGCCTACCGCCGACCAATCTGTCTCAACTTTTGTTGACGATGTTTACGTCGCACGCTCCGGGGTCCTAAACACGGCCTTTTACGATGTGGCGCGGATCGAAGTTGTGCGCGGGCCACAAGGCGTACTGCTAGGGAAAAACGTTGCAGGTGGTGCAGTAAATATCATTAGCAACAAGCCAACTCAGGAATTTTCGGGTGCCGTTACGGCTGCCATTGGCAACTATAGCCTTCGACAATTTAATGGATTTATCAACGGGGCCATAACAGACGACATTTCTGGCCGCATTTCCTTTCAGTCGATCAATCATTCTGGTTATGCCCGGGATATCCTACATAATGTAGATGTGGAAAATTTGGACTCCACGCAAGCGCGCTTCCAATTGGCCTATGAACCAGCAGGTTCAGGTTTCAATGCTCTGTTCATTGCGGATTACTCGCAAACCAGTGATGACGGCGTTAACCGCGTTGGCGTTGAAAGCCCTACAAGCCCCCCCGGCGCTACCATTTGGTCGGGAACACGCAAGCTTATCAGCCAGCGGCTTGGCAGGACCCTTGGCCCACGCGAGAGCTTCCCAGTGTGGCCGCAATTTAAAGGCGACGCAGCTCCAACCCCACAGGCCGCTACGCGCGACAATTATAGCCTCATTCTGAAGCTGGAAAAAGAATTAGGTCAGTCCATTAAGGTGACAAGCAACACCGGTTATCGCAACAACGAAGCCTTTACATTGTACGATCAGACCGGCCTTGGACCGGACAATGGTTTCAATTTGACGGCGACAGAGCTCGCGAGCGTTGGGTCAAGTTTGCTTTTTGCCGAACCTGTTAACTTCCGTGAAAAGGGTAATTTCTTTACCCAAGAGTTCCGTGTGCAATCCACCGATGAAAGCGCAAAACTCAACTGGATCGTTGGCGCTTTCTACCTGAAGAGCAACGTGACACAACGTAACCGCTTCTGGGGTGAATCGCTTGTTCTTCCAACACTGAGCGGTGAATCTCACTGGATTGATGCCGGACATAACGAAGATTATGCGGTATTTGGCCAGCTTACTTATCGTTTCAGTGACACGCTCAAATTGGACGGCGGTGTCCGCTATACCCACGATAGCAAGACTGGAAATCAGCAAGGTATCGTCGTTGCAACGGGCGACCGTTACAAGCCCACCGACACCGCGCCGCTAACTCCCTTAACGGTCCCCTTCAACACGCCTTATGGGAAATCGTGGGACGCATGGACGCCGCAAGCGACTTTGACATGGACACCCAATGACGACATGATGGCATATGCCACTATCTCCCGTGGGTTCAAAGGCGGTGGTTTCCAAAACAATGCGTCGAAGGACGTTGCGGCCAATACCGCATATGAACCTGAAAATGTCACCAACTATGAAGTTGGTTACAAGGCGGAATTGTTCGATCGCACTGTGCGCTGGAACTCTGCACTTTTCATGATGAAATACAAAAACCTGCAAGTTCAGCAGACATTAGCATCTTGCCTTTGCAACATCATCAGTAACGCGGCGAGTGCGAGCATCAAGGGTATTGAGTCCGATCTTCAATTCGCGCCGACACCACAATTGCGGGCTTGGCTCAACGGCACCTATCTTGATGCCACTTATGATAGCTTCACCTTTGCTGGCGTAGACAACACCGGCAAGGAGCTTCAGCGGACGCCAAAATTCCAGATCGCGGTAGGCGCCGAGGCATCCATCGGCTCTGGCAGCTGGGAAGATGCGCTGACCCTGAGATTGGCATATCGCTATCAAGGCAGAATGCCTTGGGCGCCCGAAAATACCACTTGGGAAGAAGGCTACGGCACGCTTGACGGACGCGCCACTCTTAACCTGCCCAACAAAAATTGGAGCTTGTCGGCTTTTGCTAAGAACATGACCAATAAGCTCTACCGCACGAACATCATTGTGTTTTTCCATGATGAAATGTCCTCATATGCACCACCGCGGACCTATGGTTTGGAGTTAAGTGCTAAGTTCTAATGTGAGGCGGCCGGGGCAAGAGTTGCTCCGGCCATCTTTGTCTCAGATTGCTAGGAACAGATTATGAACCAACCGATGGCATTAACTACACGCCGCTCCGTCATTGCTGCGGCAGGTGTTGCCATTTTGGCAAGTGCCAGCCCGGCGATTGCCGGCAAAAATAGGAGAGAGCATATGCTCGAAACATTGAAGGCGATCATCACCGGCTGGCACAACCACGACGTCGAGGCCGTGCTAGCGCATGTGACCGATGACATTGTATGGAGAAACACCAGTGGTTACCGGCCTGCTGTAAAGGGTAAGGCTGCCATGCGCGCGGTGTTAGAAACCATGGCTCCCGTAATCGAAACTAGTGCTTGGCGGATGTTCGATGCGGTGGAAACACAAGATCGGATATTCGTCGAGGGTGTGGATGAGTTTTGGACTAAGTCAGGACGGCATATCGTGATACCTTATGCCGGTGTATTCGTTTTCCGAGGTAAGTTGGTCAGCGAGTGGCGCGAATATTTTGATGGCCGTATCAGCTCCGAGATGAAGGATGGCGCACCGATTACCGACGAGCTGAAAGAGATGATCTCCCGGCCATCAATATGACTCTAGAGCAGAGTAATCTGCTCTAGTTTTTTCCATCAAGCTGATAAAAAAGGTTTAGCCATTGAAGCCGCAAAACCATGGGGATCCCGCGCAGTAAATGCCCGAACCTCTATCGCGTGAGGATCTGTATCATGTTCATCAATATTGTGGCGCACGGCAATTATGCCTGCGCGGGCGATGTCGCGGGGCGTTGCTTTGACGCGACCCGTTATATGTTCCGACATACGGGTATCAACTGAACCGACAATCAGGGCGGCGACATGCGTACCTTGTGGGGCGAGCTCAGCGCGCAGGCAAGTTGATGCTGCCCGTGCAGCGAATTTAGAAGGGCTGTAGCCGCCCATAACGGGCACGGCTACAATAGCTCCGGCCGATAGCACGTTGACAACGGCGCCGCCGCCATTGGCTTTAAGAGCAGGCGCGAATGCGCGCACCATAGAGATCATTGCGACACAGTTCGTTTCAATTTCAGTACGCAGAGCTCCTAAGTCTGGGGCGGTCATCAATGTTGTCATGCCATAAGAACCAGCGTTATTTACAAGCAAATTGACATCGGTACATCGCGCCGCAGCCGCAGCTACTTGATCTTCACGGGTTACATCGAGTTCGATTGCGGTAAGCCGCGCAGGGTCCCGTGCCGCAAGAGCTTCGCCATCTGCAAGTGTCCGTGAACAAATATAAACATGAGCTGCACCTTGCTCCAGCAATTCCTCAACAAACCCTTGGCCGATCCCACGATTTCCTCCGGTTACTAAGGCAACAGAACCTTCAATTTTCATGTATCATGTCCTTATATTGTTACGTCGTTTGCCTTGCGTGCCATTGCCTTGGGGCATCGAAAGCTGGCATCATTGGGAAGATGTTGGCTTAGTAGCATGTGACGAAAGACCCATCGCGCTGGACAGCTGCGCATGATCATAATATTCCCGCCATTCCTTAATCTTGTCACCCTCAACCACGAGAACGCCGACCACCGGCACCTTACCCTCGTGACCATTGTAGACGAATTCATCGACCCGCTCGATAATGACGACGTCGCCGACCCTTCCGATGTTGCGGATGTGCAAAGTGATTGAGGAAATGCCCGCACCCATAGCCGAAATTCGGGCGCTTATCGTTTTGCGGCCGACAATAGGATCATTCATCATCGAATGCAGAATGCCATCCTCAGTGAACAAGTCGCCAACGCGTTGCCAGTTTCGGGTATTCCAAGCCTCGATCATATCCTGGACAACTTCAATTTTGGGGTCGGCCGTCATAGGTTGCTCCTGCGTTTCTTGTGTATTTGCCGCTTCGGCTGAGGCACTTACCGCGCCCCCTACCAGCATTAGGGCTGCGGCAATATGTTTAAGCCAATACGCCATAATTAGCCCTTTATAGTTGGGATTTCTATATTCACACAAACTTGCATAATCGAACTATTATGTTGACCTTTGAGAGCAATCGATGATTATGTCAAGCAGACGTAAACGGATTGGAGGTCACAATTATGGTTGCATATCATCCTTGTCCGCCACCGCTAGCTTTGGCACGATTTTTAATTGAAACAATAGCCACGGTGAGACCAAGCAAAAGGTGTTCAACATGAGAAACACCCGATGATTCGTGCCGTACAATGGGCTACCGGCTCTATGGGGCGAACATCGCTTCGGCGCATTGTCGATCATCCTGACATCGCGCTTACGGGTGTTTTTGTATATAATCCCCTTAAGGTCGGTATGGATGCCGGGCAATTGGCCCGACGTCCTGAAACGGGCATTCTCGCTACTAATCTCATTGAAGATATTCTTGCGACGGATGCCGATGTGGTTATCCACACGCCGCGCATAACCTTACCTTATGACGCACTGGTCAATGACGTGGTGCGCCTGCTTGAGTCGGGAAAAAATGTCATTTCCACGGCTGGTTTCCATTGGCCAGCCGCGCAAGGAGTGGATTATGCGGGTCGCTTGCATAAGGCGTGCCTCGCGGGTGGTACAACGCTTGCCGGTGTCGGCGTAAACCCAGGCCTTATAGTCGAACGACTCGCTCTTGCAGCTACAGCGTTGTGCGCGGATCTGGAGAAAATAGACGTGCGCGAAATGGTCGACGCGTCGGCTATGGCGTCACCAGAATTTGTTTTCGGACTGATGGGGCTTGGAACTGACCCGGCCCAAAGTGACATTCGTGCAGGTCCTCTTGCGAATCTTTACACGGCATTGTTCAGTGAGGTTTTGTACTTTTCGGCTTATGCGATGGGAACAGAGGTTCAGAGAATTCTGCCTGATCATCAACTGACGCTTGCGCCAGCGGACATGGTAATAACAGCTGGTCCAATTGCAAAGGGCACCGTTGCGGCGACGCAATGGCGCTGGAACTGCGAAATGGTCAATGGCGTTTTATTGTCGCTCTCCATCCTGTGGACCGCCGACCCTAACCTGCATGGCGGTGCCGATGTTGGCCACTGGACTGTGGACATTACGGGCCGTCCTAATATCAATATGCGTGTCGATATAAGTGAGGCTGACCCAGCCGCACCGCCCTCACGCGCGCTATCAGACGCCACGGTCGCGGTTGCGATCCGCGCCATTCCTGATGTTGTTGCAGCTGCGCCGGGGCTGTTCGCTTACCAGCCCCCCGCTGCATGGCGTGCACATTTCAAGTAGACAGACCAAGTCTTAACAATGGAAGCGAAAGAAGAAAGGCCACTAATGACAGAACAGGAAATACTCGACTTTGCCGCAAAATTCGTCGGTGCAATCCAAAGCGGTGATGTAGCAACGGTTCGCGCTTGTTATGCACCTGACGCCAAACTTTGGCACAATACCGACAATATTGAACAGACTGTCGACCAAAATATGGCGATTCTGGATTGGTTTATAGCGAAACTACCTGATCGCAATTACCGGGTAGTACGCCGCGAAGCGTTGAAAGATGGGTTCTTGCAACAACATGTGCTTGAAGCAACGCTTCCCGACGGGACGCCCTGGAAAATGTCAGCATGCGTAGTAGTGCGCATCGAACACGGACTAATAACGCGACTCGACGAGTATATTGATTCTGCAGAGAGTGGTGCGTTGCGGGTTTTTGGTCGTTAATCGCGCTTGGGGAACCAGGGAACAAACGCGGACGTGCGACGCACATAAGCATCATAGCCAGGCTTTTTGCGTATCATCCGGTTTTCAATGGTAGGCACGCCAGACCATTTTGTGAGCGTCCAGGTGAGGAGGAGGGGCCCTGGTAAGGCCCAGATACCAGTCGGCGTTTCACAAGCGACTGCGAAAAGCCCCCACCATACACAGGCATCCCCGAAATAGTTCGGGTGCCGCGTGTAACGCCACAGACCCTTGTCCATTACCAAGCCGTCATTGGCGGGGTTCGCTTTGAATTTTGCCAGCTGCCAATCACCAATGGATTCAAACAAGATTCCCGCCACTGTCAAACCCGCACCGAAATACCCAATGATCCCAACCGTTGGCTCTGCGTCAATCTGGCCCAGTTGGACAGGTAAGCATACGACAAATAACAATGGTGCCTGTATCAGATACACCATTCGCAGCGACGACTGTGCAAAGCCCCATCCTTTTTGGCTTTCGGCCTTGCCGAGCATCGTCTGATAACGGCGATCAGGCCCGTGCATTTTCCATCGGCGCAGCATATAAATACCCAGGCGTAGGCCCCAGATCGCGCATAACGTAAGCAACAACAACTTGCGATCGGGCGCTCCAGTCGATTGTGCATAGGTCGTGAGCCCCATGACCACCATCCCAAGAGCCCAAAAACTGTCAACCGGGGTAACGTCCCGCGTCCTGAGGCTGATGAGCCACAACATTGCAAAACAGACCGCCAGAACCAGTGCGTTGATGATGAGTATCTCAGTTACTGCCATATAATGTCTCCCCAAAACAATCAGACAATACCAATGCCGTCATCAGGTTGCGCGGCATAAAGGCGCGATACGATTTCATGACGACCGTCGATCACTGCCCGCCGATTGATCGTACCCTTATCCGAAATTTCTTGGGCATCGACATTAGGCGGCAAATCTAGCAATGCGACACGGCGGATGATAGCAGAAGCACCCTGTTTTGTGCGGTTGAACTCGCGCAATCGGTTGACGATGCTTGCGAGAGGTTGGTCGGCAGCATGCGCAGTAGGCCATGCCAGAAGAGTCAGAAATTCGCGGTCATCATCGCAAAGCACAACATCACTTACGAGAGGATCCAATGCTTCCAGAAGCGCTGCCCGCAGGCTCCCGCCATAGACCCATGTGCCATTTGACAGCTTAAACTCTTCAGACTGGCGTCCAGCAAACACAAGTCCCTTCTCCGGGTTGTTTGCGTCGCTGAACACCGCCAGGTCGCCAGTTCGGTAAAAACCCTCTTCATCGAACACTTCCATGTTTTTTTGCGGTTCGTCCAGATAGCCGCGCATGATATTGGGACCGCGCAGTCTTACTGCGAACCGTGCATCCTGAGGCACAAGCTTCACCTCAAGCCCGGGTGTCGGAAGGCCGATCCCCACTTGTTCTGTCGGGTAATGAATAACCATACACCCAGTGACGGTCTCGGTCATGCCATAACCCGTCGTCATATGGATGCGATGGCCCGTCTCTGCGACTGCAAATGCCTGTAGGCGGTCGAATACATGTTGCTGCAGCCCTGCGCCGCCATAGAGCATCAAGCGCATTTTGCTGAAAAAGGTCCGACGCAATACTGGGTCATGCTCCATTGCCTCGACGAGCATGGAATAGCCTAGCGGCACATTGCTGAAATAGGCTATTGGAATTTCACGTAAGTTGCGGATTGTTTGATCAAAAAGTCCTGGTAGCGGTTTCCCGTCATCCACATAAAGCGTTCCGCCTTGCAGAAGGGTCGATCGCAGAACAGAAGCACCTGCGGCATGATGCCAAGGCAGCCAGTCTACAATCACCCCACCCCAGTCTGCCGCCCTACCAATGGCTACCAGAGCTTGCTGCCCGCATGCCGCCGTTGCAGCCATGGACTGCGGAACAATTTTGGGCAGACCGGTCGATCCCGATGTCAGCATATACGATACGGTATTCTCAGGATCGATATTTGCGATAGCGTCCACGACGGCAGATGTCGGCGTGGTTGCCAAAACGCTTGATAGGGAAAAAGCCTTCCGGTTTACCATCTGCGTATCTGCTATGATGATGGCAACGTCATCGCCCGCGCAGGATACGACCGCTGCTGCCAACTTCGGATTGTTGTCCAGAACAATAACGTCAGGTTGCGTTTTGGCCAAGACATGCCGCAGACGCACATGATCTCCGCCAGTCAGGCCGAAGGTAGTGCTCACCGGGCATAAGATAACACCGGCAGCATAAGCGGCGAACGTCATGGTTGCTGCGGTCAAACCATTGGGTGTCATCATTACCATAACGCCGCCATGCGGGACGTTATCTATCAGCCACTGGGTGGCAGCATCGACCGAATGCTTCAGGGCGGCGTAACTCGTATACTCCCAGTTTTGGTGTGAGTTCCGCACGGCTATGGCAGGCTTCGCTCCGCAACGCTCTGCAGCTTTGGCAAAGGCCAAAGCCAAATTAGTTTCATACTCCCCAAGCTCAACCCGGCTACGTAAGATCACTGTTCCATTGTCCCGCCGCTCGACATCAAGCGCGACCGGCATAAACTGCGCCTCGCGGAAAGGGGCGTCACGAAAGTTTGTGGGCTGTTTCTGTTTCATGATCTGCGCATTCAATTCATTTCTGCTAATTGAACCGACCCCGTGACAGCTGGTTTTTGTTAACCCAAAGCAAGCGGGTTATCGGCATTCGGAAGTTCAAAACTTGTATTGTAAAAATCAACTGTCTGGTGACATTCGCTACATTCTATCTTCATTTCCAGCGCATGGTCGCAAGGATTGTGGGTCAAAAGAAGAGGCGGCCCCAGTTCATCTGAAAACCATGTATCCCCCCATTTCAAGAGTGCCAGTAGAACGCAGTAGAGATCGCGTCCTTTATCGGTCAGTCTATACTCAAAACGGCGGCGGTGCGCGGAATATAGAATTGGTTTCAATATACCCTGGGCCAAAAGACGATCAATACGGTCCGAAAGGATATTGGTAGCCATTAGAGTATCACGCTGGATATCATCGTAGCGATAAATGCCTGTAAAGCAGGCCCGGACGATCAACGTTGCCCAGCGGTCACCGAAAAGCTCAATCACTGAATCGACCATTACGCTGGCATCGCGCCGAGCAATTGCGGCGGTCGTTTGCTTTCGGCGTTTCTGATAATCCGGTATAACCTGTGTCAATCCTGGCCCTGGCTGCCAACTCACAAAGCGAGGGTCAATCTCTACATTGCAGTGCGCACAAACTGGCGCGGGCTCCATAACATGCCCGCAGTCGCGGTGAACAAGACGCACGTTAAAACCGCGTCGGACTGGTTCCCAGCGGTGTTGCCACCTTAATATCATCAGGGCAGTGGGAAAAAGCTCTCGCCCCATGGGCAGCAACCTGTAGACATGACGATGCCCACCCTCTGCTACTTCTTTGGAAAAGATGCGTGCCTCGACAAGTTTTGATAAGCGGCCGCTGACGACGGAGCGCGCCAGCCGCGTCTGCGCAACAAACTCTTCAAATCGACGAGCACCCAACCAGGCGCGTTCCATGATCAGTAAAACTGGAACATCGCCCACTACGTCTAATGCGCGCCATATCGAACAAGCCCGAATGGTGTTTACTTCCATCACATTACCTTTTTTATTCATGTACTTGTGGCTGCATAAGCCTTTCGGAGATGGCTTGATAGGCAGGCAATGAAATCGAGTCAAAATTTGCGTTGGCGGCTTTTGGATTAGAGGCAAAACGAACGATCACCATTTCGGCTTTAGGATCGATGTAAATCGCCTGACCATGAATTCCCCTGGCAGTGAAGGCGCCGTGGTCATTATGGCTGATCCACCACTGGCTGCGATAACTCCAATTGGGAAGTGCTGTATAGCCGGCTTTAGCGAAGTCAGCTTGACTTGCTCCACGCCTTATAGAAGCAATTGCTCGCGCCGGTACAATTTGCTGTCCGTTGAACCTTCCGTTCAACCGCATCATTTCGCCAAACCGCGCCGCGTCGCGTAAGGTCATGTTCAAACCGCCCCCTGCCACGGCCACGCCGCTGGAGTCGACGACAAAATCCGCATCATGTTCAACGCCAAGCTTGGACCAAATATGTTGGCTCAATAGATCGGGCAATCGGGTGTTGGTAACGCGCGACAGCAAGATCCCCAAAACTTCAGTATTCACTGTTCTATATACGAACTCGCCACCATGCTTCCCCGATTTGGCAACGGTCTTGAGAAAGTCAAAAGTGTTTCTGGGGCCAGAGTAGCCCAAGGGCCTTGGGGCAGCGCCTGCGGAAAACGCATATGTAACAACCTGGGCCTTTGGATCTGAATAATTTTCCGAATAATCCAGCCCCGTCGTCATATCTAGAATCTGGCGGACCGTCGCATCACCAAAGCCGCTGGAAGCAAGTTCGGGAACGTACCGCACAATTTTGGCATTTTCATCAAGCTGACCATTTGCGATAAGCATTTCGGCCAGCGTCCCCGAAAAGGACTTTGACACCGAAAACATGATATGCGCCGTGTCACCATCTGTTACTCCATTATATCGCTCGTACACAATACGCCCGCGGTGGAGAATGATCACAGCATCGCCGTAAACGGCCTCAAACGCCTGAGCCCAAGTCATTGAGGATGACTGACCGAGCGGCGTAAATGCGACGGTATCAAGATCGCGGCGAATGGCGCGCGGCAAGGGGGCGATCGCGCCTGGACCGCGCGCTACCCGCGCTGTCGGGAATAACTCGCGATAATGCGAAAAAGACCATCGCGATTGCGGAAATCGGCTAAAGGATCCGTCTTCAAATTTGATCACTTTATCAGCCGGTGGCGGGCTACCCTGCATCCAACCCATTGTAACAGGATCGGTCTCTTCGGGGCTTAGGATCACTGAGGTGGGCTGTTGAATCTGCGCTTTGCCTTCAGTCGTCAGCAATGCGTATGAGCCCAGAAGGCCGATTGTCGCAACGACTAATCTGAGGTCCGACTTCGTCCGCACTGAGCGTTTTAACGACTGCGCAGAGAATGACTCTGGAACTGCAACCATTTGCGTTACCAACGAATTTTTCTGGATGAATTTACGAAACATGAACCCCCCCTTTTCGCATCAAAGGCTGCCCAAGTTGCTACCGATTTTACTTGCGCAACTATTCCTAGGTACTTAAGTATGATAGTGCAAGCTATATTCGGCTAACTTTGATTCCGAGGTTTTTAATGGGTTTACAGGCTAATCTTAGTCGCGGCTTACAGTTGCCGGCTATTAGCGCACCTATGTTTCTCGTGTCCGGCCCAGAAATGGTCATAGCGGCTTGTCGGGCAGGAGTTATTGGTTCGTTTCCTTCGCCTAATGCCCGAACACCTGAAATTCTCCACCAATGGATGGCGCAGATTGTTGCCGAATTGGCAAACAGCCCGAACGCCGCCTGTTGGGCTGCAAATTTGATGGTTCACCCTTCCAATGATCGATTACCGGCGGATTTGGAATGCGTTCTGCATCACAAGCCGCCTTTGGTGATTACAGCCCTTGGTAGCCCTGCGCGCGTTGTGGATGCAGTGCACAGCTATGGCGGATTGGTCTTTGCCGATGTCAATTCGGTTGGTTTCGCACGCAAGGCAGCGGCCACGGGTGTCGATGGCCTTGTGCTTGTAGCATCTGGTGCCGGAGGCCATACTGGGCTGACGGCTGGCTTTGCTTTTGTAGAAGAAGTGCGCCAATTTTGGGACGGACCCATTGCATTGGGTGGGGCTATTTCTAGTGGTCGTGCCATCCGTGCCGCCGAAACACTTGGCGCTGAACTCGCATATGTCGGCACAGCGTTTATTGCTTGCGAGGAGAGTATTGCTGACCTCGCTTATAAGGAAATGGTAGTCGGTGCCAGTGCAGAAGATATTCTACCTTCCAAGGGCATTACCGGCGTCACAGCAAATTGGTTACGACAAAGTCTGATTGCCGCCGGATATGACCCGGCTAATATGCCAGAAGACAAAAAGCCCAATTTTGAAAATACGAATGACAATTCAAAGGCCTGGAAAAATGTGTGGTCCGCAGGCCAAGGGGTTGGCGCAGTAACGGCCGTTGAACCCATAGCCCAAATTGTTGCCCGGTTGAAAGCGGAGTATGACTTTGCATGCAAGCTTCCCCGCTTTGATATGAAGGAGTGAAGCGATGACTATCGAACTAGTAGGTAAAGTCCGGTCAACTCTCAAATCGACTGATCACCCATATATGCAGGGCGCCTGGACTCCAACGTTTAACGAATGGAACGCGATCTTCACCAATGGTGACGCGCAGGTAATCGGTACCATCCCCGATGACATAGACGGCGTTTATGTCCGTACCGGCGAAGTTCCAGTTCATGAACCGATAGGCCGCTATCATCCGTTCGATGGTGACGGTCAAATCCATGCGATAAGTTTCAAAGATGGTCGGGCGAGCTATCGTAGCCGGTTTGTTCGAACCAAAGGCTTCCAAGCCGAACAGGAAGCGGGCCAAGCGCTATGGGCGGGCTTGATGGAACCACCTCACAAGTCCACCCGGCCCGGCTGGGGCGCACAAGAGTGGTTGAAGGATTCGTCGTCAACGGATGTCGTTGTACATGCTGGCAAGATTCTTTCTACCTTCTACCAATGCGGAGAGGGTTATCGCCTTGATCCTTTTACGTTGGATCAGTTCGGAACAGAAGGCTGGGTTCCGCTGGACGGTGTATCCGCGCATACCAAAGTAGATGAAGCGACCGGCGAGTTGATGTTTTTCAATTATTCCAAGCACGCGCCCTATATGCACTATGGCGTGGTCGGCCCAGATAACGAGTTGAAGCACTATATACCGGTTCCACTCGCTGGGCCGCGCCTACCGCACGACATGGCCTTCACCAAAAACTATGCCATCGTCAATGATATGCCCCTTTATTGGGATCCTGCGTTGTTGGAACGCAACCTGCATGTCGTACAGTTTCATCCTGATCAAAAAACGCGGTTCGGCATTATTCCACGCATGGGGCAGCCCGAAGATATCCGCTGGTTCGAGGCAGAGCCTACGTACACGCTGCATTGGTTGAATGCTTGGGAAGAAGGTGACGAGATCATTCTCGACGGCTATTATCAGGAAGAACCACAGCCCAAATCACATCCCGATGCGCCTGATGGGTTAGAACGGATGATGGCCTATCTTAGCCAAGGCTTAATGAAGCCAAAGTTGCACCGGTGGCGGTTCAACCTCAAAACAGGGGCGACGATAGAAGAGCGGATTGATGACCGCATCTTAGAGTTTGGAATGATCAACCAGAAACATGCGGGGCGCAAATATCGCTACGCCTATTCGGCTGTGCCAGAGCCTTACTGGTTCTTGTTCACAGGACTTGTGAAACATGATTTGGAAACTGGTCGAAGTGAGGAAATCAACTTCGGTCCTGGCCGCTATGGCAGCGAAAGCCCGTTTGCGCCGCGCATCAATGCCAAAGATGAGGATGATGGCTATCTCGTTTCGTTCATCGCAGATGTCGAGAATGACCGGTCCGAATGCGTATTGATTGATGCAAAGAATTTTGCGGCAGGTCCGGTATGTCGAATCATTCTACCTGAGCGCTTCTGTTCGGGCACACATTCGGTCTGGGCCAATGGCGATGATATCGGCATGGGACCAAATACTGTATTGGCGACCTGAAATGATTGTAGCGGGAGAGGAAAAACGGCGCAGCTTTCGTCAAGCGGGATGGTGGGGAGACCAGACCCTTGCCGATTTGTTCTTCGCCAATGCTGCGAAATATCCGGATCGGCTGACGCTCATCGATGCGCCTAACCGCCCCGACTTTGCCTTTGGTGCACCAAGGCGACTGACTTATGGTCAAATGCGGGAAGAGGTGGAGCGTTTTGCCGGGGCACTGCTTGCAGCAGGCATGGGTAAGGATGATGTTATTGTCATCCAGCTGCCCAACATGACTGAATTTGTGTCCCTTTACTTTGCCGCGGCTATGATCGGGGCAATCGTTAGCCCGGTTGCAGTCCAATATCGCACACATGAGCTTTCGGCGATGTTTGGCATCGTCGAGCCCAAGGCTTTCATCTGTGGTACGCAGATGAAAGGTGCCGACCATATCGGGACGGTTCGCCCCTTATTGAAACGCGGCAACATAAAGCTGATGACCATCGGTCCTGATGCACCCAGCGACGCCATTGATCTGGATGCCGAGCCTGCAAGGCCTGAACTGCTTCGTGCCCATTGTGCGGCGACAAAAATTGATGCCGATGATGTTTTCACGATTTGTTGGACATCGGGGACAACCGGCATCCCCAAGGGTGTACCACGCAGCCATAATCATTGGGTAGGCATTGCGCCCGCCACATACATCACCTCGCAGCTGCAGGATGGTGAAGTCATGCTGAACCCTTTTCCATTGATCAATATGGGGTCGATCGGCGGGGTGATGATGAGCTGGCTGCGCGTTGCGGGTACGATGGTGCTGCATCATCCGTTCGATCCGCAGGTCTATCTAACGCAGATAGCAACCGAACGTCCCAGCTTTACCATTGCGCCGCCCGCCGTGCTGAATATGCTGTTGCAGAATGAGGCATTGCTGGCAAAGGTAGATCTCTCGAGCCTGCGCACCATTGGATCAGGCTCGGCGCCGCTGGCTCCTGCAATGGTTCAGGGGTTTCAGGAACGTTTAAACCTTCCAGTTATCAACATTTTTGGATCGAATGAGGGCATGTCGCTAATTACGGCGCCTGATACCGTTCCCGATCCCGTTGAGAGAGCGAGCTATTTCCCCAACGGTCTTGATCTAAAACCCTATTATGGCGCTGATCCTAAGCGGATATCGGAAACTCGCCTGGTTCCTCCGGATGGCGGTGCCGTGATCGAAGACGAAGGCGTTCCCGGCGAATTGCAGATACGGGGTCCGACGGTCTTTGAAGGCTATTGGAACGCCCCCGAACAGACCGCGGCCGCCTTCACCGAAGATGGCTGGTTCAAAACCGGCGATCTATTCGAGATCGTACAGGGCGGCCGTTTCCTAAAATTCACTGGCCGATGCAAAGATTTGATCATTCGCGGCGGCGTCAATATCTCGCCTGAAGAGATTGATCAGCTGCTTGGCGGACATCCGCTGCTTGGCGAAGCTAGCGTCTTCTCAATGCCCGATCCTGTGTTGGGGGAGCGGGTCGGTGTTGCTATCGTTCCACGCGAGGGGCAGGACGTGACCTTGGAGGATGTGACCGCCTATCTTCGTGCGCAAGATCTTGCCGTGTTCAAGCTGCCTGAACGCCTATTCCGGTTTGAGGCACTGCCGCGCAATGTAACCAATAAGGTAATGCGAAGCGAAGTGCGCAACATCGCGCTGAAGATGATGGAGAGCTGAGATGTCGACAGAAGTATTTATTTTGGGCGGCGCCCAGAGCGATTTCGCCCGCAATATTGACCGCGAAGGCGGGGGCATGTTCGAGCTTTTCCGCGATGTAGCCGAGGCCGCCTTTACCGCAACGGGAATTGAACCAAAGGATGTAGAGACAGCGCATGTTGGTAATTTCGTCGGCGAGCTGTTTGCAGGCCAAGGACAACTTGGTGGCTTTTTCGGGCATGTCCATGAGGATCTTGCTGGCATTCCGACGTCGCGGCATGAGGCGGCTTGCGCATCCGGCAGCATTGCTATTCTTGCTGCAAGTGCAGAGATTGAGGCAGGACGATACGGCCTGGCACTAGTGTTGGGCATTGAGTTGATGCGCAATGTACCCGGGCAACGTGCTGCGGAATATCTTGGTTCAGCCGCATGGGCTGGACGAGAAGCGCAAGAGGCACGCTATCTTTGGCCCTTCATGTTTTCCAACGTCGCAGCCGAATATGAGGAACGTTTCGGACTCGACCGTGCCCATCTGCGCGGTATTTCTGAGATCAATTTTTCGAACGCCAAAAAGAACCCGAATTCGCAAACCCGTGGCTGGAAAACCGATGCACCTTTCTTCAGTGACGATGATGAAGCTAACCCACCGATTGAAGGGTCGCTCCGAAAGGCTGATTGCGGGCAAGTGACCGACGGTGCTGCCGCCATCTTCCTCGCTTCACGTGAGGTGGCCGAACGCTATGCTAAAAGACGCGGCATCACGCTGGAAAGCATCCCGCGCATTAAGGGTTGGGGACATGCAACCGCACCCTTGCTCTATTCCACCAAAGTCAATGCTAGCCGAGGTCAGCCTTATGTCTTTCCGTCGGTGCGTAAGGCGATGATGGACGCACTCGGCCGCGCCGGCATGGAGGATGTCTATGGCTGTGACGGCGTTGAGGTGCACGATTGTTTCTCAATTACAGAATATATGGCGATCGACCATTTCGGTATCACCCCTCCTGGTGAGAGCTGGCGTGCCATTGAGGACGGCACGATTGCGCTTGGCGGCAAGCTTCCCGTCAATCCATCGGGCGGGCTGATAGGGTTAGGCCATCCGGTCGGTGCAACGGGCGTGCGCATGATGCTAGACAGCTGGCGACAGGTAACAGGTAATGCCGGCGACTATCAAGTAGAAGGCGCAAAGAACTTTGCTACCTTCAATGTAGGCGGCAGTGCAACTACCTCAGTCAGCTTTGTAGTCGGCGTCTAAGCCGTGACAGATGTTTTCCTGTTTGATGCTGTCCGTACGCCGCGCGGCAAGGCGCGGCTCGACGGCGGGCTTGCAGATCTGAGTCCGCAGGAGCTTGTCCGCTCGCAGATTGAGGCGCTGAAGGATCGTCGGGGGATTGCAATAGAAAGGGCCGAGGCGCTGTTGCTAGGCTGCGTGACGCAGAGCGGGGTGCAGGGTGCTAACATTGCGCTCATCTCCAAGCTCCATTCCGGATTGGACGACAATGTAGCCGCGCTTACGATCAACAATTATTGCGCGTCGGGGTTATCCGCTATTGGGCAGGCCATTGCCATGGTGGGCAGCGGACAGGCCAACGCAGTTCTTGCAGGCGGCGTCGAAATGATGAGCCAGACGCCTTTCATGAGTGACAAGGCCAGCTACTATAGCGATCAGAGTTTACCGCAGCGGGCGCGTTACATCCCACCAGTGCTTGCCGCTGATCGGCTTGCCAATACCGAAGGTCTGGGCCGTCTTGCGCTTGATGCAGTTGCACTGGTTTCACAGCAAAGGGCAACCGCCGCCGAGCATGATCCGCAACTGCAGCACTCGCGCATCGCCGTGGGCAAGCTAGCGGGCGAGGAATGCATCCGGCCTACAACAACATCGGAAAGCCTCGCCGCCGCAGCACCTGCCTTTGGCGCGCTGCAAGCGGATTTTGCGGGCGCACTGGGCGGCGCAGGCTTTGAACCTATCCACACGCTGGCGCATGCTCCCCCCGTTTGCGATGGGGCGGCACTGGCGCTCGTCGGCGGCTCAGGAATTGGCGCAAACCCCCGTGCGCGGGTTCTGGCTTATGCTGAAAGCGGGGGAGACCCCGAGGCTTCGTTTACGGCTGGCCTTGCGGCAATGGATAAGGCTTTGGCGCGCGCAGGCTTATCGCTCAACCAAATCGATCGCATCGAATTCATGGAGGCATTTGCCGTTACCATTGCCAAATTCCTGCGGGACCGGGAGCCGCATCCCGAGCGGGTCAATGTGGCTGGCGGGCATCTGGCCAAGGGGCACCCGATGGGCGCGTCGGGGGCGATCCTGACCTCGACCCTGCTCGACACACTGGACGCAGCCAAAGCCTCGCTTGGCCTGATCGTTACCACTGGTGCGACGGGCGTAGGTGCGGCTATGATTGTTGAACGCATAAATTGAATAGCCTGCATGACCGAAACACTTTCAAATCTTGCGGAACGCCATGCAGAATTACTCGCCGCCGCAATTGAAGCGGTTGAGACCCGCCGCAACTGGAGCCCCTTTCGCGATTCCCCCAGTGCCAAGTTTCATGCACCGGGGAAGGCTGAAGAGGGGAAGGCTGCGTTCGAGGCACAGCTGGGCAAGCCGTTTGAACTGGACCAACCGGGCATAGCGGAACGTAGCGGGCAGGAAGTTTCCCCCTTCACGCGCAAACACCTCGGTATCGATTATCCCGCAAGCGAACCTACGGAACTGATCTTGGCTGCTACTGCGGCTATGGCCCGTTGGCGCAAAGTCGATCCGGAAGTGCGCGTTGCGCTTTGCCTTGAAATGGCACTCAGGCTCTATGGTCGCAACTTTGAAATGGCACATAGCGTGATGCATGTCGCCGGGCAAAGCTATACGCAGGCATTTAGCGGAAGTGGCCCCAATGCGCTCGACCGCGGGATCGAGGCGCTGGCCTATGCCGCAAAAGCGATGCGGGCTGTTACCCCCAATGCGCGCTGGGATCGAACCTTTGGCAAGGAAGATGTGTCGCTGGAAAAGACGTACACGCTCGTCCCGCGTGGAATCGGCTTGGTCATTTGCTGCGCGTCTTTTCCCACATGGAATGCCTATCCGGCGATGTTTGCCAGCCTTGCGACTGGCAATCCAGTGATTGTCAAACCACATCCTATTGCCATCCTACCCATGGCGATTGCTGTGCGCGAATGCCGTAAGGTGCTGGCGGACTATGGCTGCGATCCAAACCTTGTCACGTTGGCTGTCGACACGCTCGATGCGCCCGTCGCGCAGCGCTTCATCGACGACCCGGCAGTGCAGATTATCGATTTCACCGGCAGCCCGCGTTATGGCGGACATCTCGAGCGCACCGTGACCGGCAAGCAGCTTTTCACCGAGACTGCAGGCATTAACTCCGTGGTACTTGAAAGCTGTGAGGACCTTATGGAGACGGCAACGGCTATCGCCCGTGCAACCTGTCTTTTTTCGGCACAAATGTGCACTAGTCCGCAAAATATCTATGTATCTGCCGCTGGCATTCAGACAGCTAGCGGCCATAAATCCTTCGATGATGTTGCATCTGCGTTGGTGGCGGCTATTGATAGAATAGCAAATGACCCGCTCATTGCTGCGGGCATCATGGGTGCGGTGCAGGCCGAGCAAAGCTGTGACATCATTCATCATCTAACAGAATGCGCTGCCGAAGCCGATGGCGCACGGATTTTAAGGCAAGCTTTGCCCTATATCCACCCTGATTATCCTCAGGCACGTACCATGACGCCGTTGGTGGTTTCGCTGCCGAGCGGTAATGCCGCCCTCTATGCAAAGGAGCATTTTGGACCAGTGCTTTTCATCATCGCAGCTCGCGATGGAGCCACTGCAGTTGACGAAGCCTGTTTTTTGGCACGGGAGCATGGCGCCATTTCGTCGTATCTTTATTCAACCGACGAAGCATTTATTGATGCCGCGCTCAATAACTATACGAGAAGTGGCATGAATCTGTCCGTCAATTTGCATGGCGGAATGTGGGCCAATTTTGCAGCGGCATATAGCGATTATCATGTCACCGGCCTCAACCCCGCGGGTAACGCCTGCCTTACGGACCTCGCCTTCGTTGCCAATCGTTTCCGTATAGTGCAGCACCGCCGTCCTGCCCCAAGAACAGGCGAAAAAAATGGCGCATAAGCGTGAAAATTTTGTCGGTGCGTGGCAACTGATTGATTGGCGGATTGAATACCACGATGGCCAGGTAACACGGCCTTTCGGACAAGGCGCGCATGGTTTCATCATATATGCTGCCGACGGCACAATGACTGCCAGCATCGCCAAGCCGTCGCGGCCTGTTTTTGGTCTCGCTAATGCACGCAATGCGACCAGCGAGCAAAAAGCCGCAGCGTTTGACAGCTATTTTCACTACGCTGGTAAATGGCGGATTGAAGAGAGTGAAATTGTACATGCCGTCACCATGTCACTTAATCCCGATATGACGGGGACGGATCAACGCCGATTGGCGACCTTCGACGGCTTATGCGACCTCACCCTTTCCGCCAAGGAAAGAATGAAAAATGGAGATAGCCGACACCATATTCTACAATGGAAGCTCTTGGAGTAAACTGCATTAGGCCTGTATTACTCTGTCCGTCGCCAGATAACTTGAGGCTTTTTGTAGTTTAAAACAGGAGAGTGTTTGGGTTAATCTGTTGGGTTGATATTATGCGGCAAGCTAGCGGTGATACCAGCGCCAATTGTCTTCCGTCAGCGTTCAATGGACAAAATGTCCGCACAGAATATTTATTTGCCTGCGTTGGGGTCTGCCATTTGGAAGTAGTCCCTCCAGCCTGTGATCAAGCCGTCAGTAAATTCAATTACACCCATATATGGATGGATGACCTGATGACCATCTGCGTTTACATATCGCTCTTCACCCTCGCTGAAGAGGCGGCCGTCATTCTCTGCCCAGCTATTGATAACCCAAGTGACGTCGGTATGGTTCGCCCAATATTTCTTGAGGAACTTCTCAACCCACTCAATTCCTATCAGGGGGCGAGTTCCAAAATGATAGTGGTATTCTACGTTCGGGGCAAAGAACTCCAAAGATGCGTTTACGTCCCGAGCGGCCATCACCTGCTGCAAGCGGTGAACTCGTTCAATGAGAGTTTCTGTTGTCTGTTCTTTGTCGGTCATATCGCTTCCTACTCTTATCGAATAAAATGAATACGCGCAGTCCCAATTGCTATCTACTTATATATGAGACCGGCGGATGAATGAAACATAAAATTGCTTGCTCGATCAGTAACCGGTAAGTTTTTCGCGTTTTAATCGAATGCCTGCGGCTTCACGATCCCAACTGTTTTCTGTAACGCCTTCCCTGCGCAGTTCTGTCTTTTGAATTTTGTTCGTCGGGGTCTTGGGCAGTTCTTGTTCTATGCGCAGGTATCGAGGAACCATGAAGTGTGCCATACGTGGTATCAAGAACTCTATAAGTGTTTTGGGATCAAGCTCGACCCCTGGATTAGGGACCACGCAAATCATAACCTCTTGATCTCCTCCGGGCACATCAACTCCATAAGCGGCGACCTCGCGGACGTCGGGATAGCGCGACACCTCAATTTCAATCTCAATTGAGGAGATATTTTCTCCGCGTCTCCGGATCGCATCTTTCTTCCTGTCGACGAAATAATATCGACCGTCATGGTCGCAAGTTAGCAAATCACCGGTGTGAAACCAACCATTTCGCCAAGCCTTGGCAGTCGCCTCCGGATCGCCAAGATAGCTGCTGAAAAACTGCCATGGCTGATCCGTGCGGATGATCAATTCGCCAACATCCCCAACCGGAACAGGACTGTCATTGGCGTCGACGATCCTACATTCTATGCCCGTGCGGGGCCTGCCGCAACTTTGTAGGGTGGTTTCATTTATCTCGGTGACAAGAGGCGTCGATACCTCAGTCATATTGAAACCGGAGACATAATCGAAGTCAAAACGCTCGGCGACTGCGACCGCCTCCTCATTCAACGGCCCGAGCATGCAAATTCGGAGCGGATTATCAGCGTCGATGAGCTGAACAGGTTCTTTATGTAAGAAACTTGTCAGCGCTCCGATAAATCCGGAACAGGTGGTGGAGCCGGTTTCACGAACAAGATCCCAAAAGCGCCGAGTGTCAAATGCCTCGAATAACGCAACCGAACCTCCACATGCCAATGCGGCTACTATTGCGCTGATGCCGCCCACATGAAACATTGGCAGGTTAACAAGTATTCGATCGGATGCAGTCATATAGCCGTATGTAACCCGAGCCGTCGTCCACTGCTGCACATAGGACGTTTCCACTGCCTTTGACGGGCCGGTAGTTCCTGATGTTAAGATAATCACCGGACTATCCCATGGTTCAACATGAGCCAATTCGACGGCTTCAGAATTGCCAATCAAGGCATCGAAATTTTCAACTGGGACAGGGAGTACTGATGCAACATCCTCGCCCGTCGGGCCTGAAAGAATTATCCGTTCGATCCCGCCAAGCGAAAGTCCATCCAACCGCGAAACCAGATCCGGATGAATGATGAGAATCTTGGCTCCAGTTTTGGCTAGCGCATGTTCGACTGTCCGTCGTCAGATAATTTGAGACATATGGCAGTTTAAAACAGGCGAGTGTTTGGGCTCATCCGGTTGGTTAATATTATGCGGCGATTTTGCGGTGTTGCAAGCGCCGATATTCGATAGTCTGTCGTTTGATCCTTTCTCGCTGTTTGATGATGGCCTGTGCCCTGCCGAAGTAGGCGTCTGCAGGTGTGACGTTGTTAAGGCTCTCGTGATAGCGCTGATGGTTGTAGTGTTCGACGAACGCCTTGATCTGGGCTTCGAGATCGCCGGGTAGATAGTAATTCTCCAGCAGGATGCGATTTTTCAGGGTCTGGTGCCAGCGCTCGATCTTTCCCTGCGTTTGCGGGTGGAACGGTGCACCGCGAACATGACGCATCTTCTTATCTGCCAGATAGTCAGCCAGTTCGCCTGCGACATAGCTGGGGCCATTGTCGGACAGCAGCCGAGGTTTATGCAACACATGCACCTGATCGCAGCCCGAAGCCTCTAATGCCAGTTCCAGTGTGTCGGTTACATCCTCGGCCCGCATTGTCGTACACAGTTTCCAACTGATGATGTAGCGGGAGTAATCGTCGAGGATGGTGGACAGGTAATACCAGCCCCAGCCTATGATCTTGAGATAGGTAAAGTCGGTCTGCCACAGCTGGTTGATCGCTGTGGTTTTATCCTTGAACTCGCTGGCGGCTTTCATGACGATGAAGGCAGGGCTGGTAATCAGGTCATGTGCCTTCAATAGCCTGTAAACGCTGGCTTCCGAGACGAAGTAGCGCTGTTCATCGGTGAACGTCACCGCAAGCTCTCTGGGCGATAGGTCGGTGCGTTCAAGCGCCATATCAAGGATATCGCCGCGCACCTTGTCAGGGATGCGGTTCCAGCCCCGCTTGGGTCCAGGCCGCCGGTCTGCCAGCGCATCTTCGCCAAAGCGCAGATACAGATCATACCAGCGGTAAAAGGTAGGCCGGGCGATGCCCAGCCTATCCAATGTCTGTTTGGCGGGCAGGTGCGACTGCTCGACAATGCGGATAATCTCAAGCTTCTCAGAGGCAGGATATCTCATTCGTCGTCTCCCCCATCCGCGATCATGCTTTTTTTAAGCAGCCGCATCTCCAGCATCTGCTCAGCCACAACTTCTTTTAGATCGCGAGCTTCGCGGCGCAGATCGCGCACTTCGTCGGTGTTGGCGGCGCGCGACGTGTCCCCCGCCAACCGGCGCTTGCCAGCCTCCATGAAGTCCTTTGACCATTTGTAATACACGCCCTGTGCAATGCCTTCACGGCGGCATAGCTCAGCAATGCTATCTTCCCCGCGCAGGCCTTCCAGCACGATCCTGATCTTCTCCTCCGCGCCATATTGCTTGCGCGTGGCACGGCGAATGTCTTTTACAACCGCTTGCGCGGACGGCTTTGAGTGTTTCGTGTTCATCTTCGTTCCTTACAGTCACTACGATGAACCCAAAACACTCTCCTATTTTATGCAGCCAGTGTGTCTATTGAATGCTGACGGGGGACACTAGCATTGGTGCCTACACCTCCATTTTCTTATATCAAATTAAACGCAACGCAACGCAGCGTCCTGCTGCTGTCGGCGGTTGCGGCGGCGCTATACACCGCGCCGTCTAGGTGCGTTGTTATTCGACTTGTTCGCGACGGAACAGAAATTTCGAAGTGTTTCCGCGGCCATGCTTGATGTTCCAGCCTATGGACTTTTAGGAAAATTGTGCGAAGCTTTGCCGATGAGCTTCACTGAACATCCGCTGCGCCGATGGGCTGTCGATGAAATGCGGTTGCGTCGCTTCGCACCCGTCAGTCCGCATTGCGAAATTTATCAGGTCGTCCGCCTGATTGAACCAGAAGAACGCAATAGTGAGGACCGCTGGCTGCTCAATGCGCGACCTGATTTCGATTATTGGATGCTGGCTGCGCGCCATGGTTCTGGCCACACGAATGCGGGTATTCACTTCTTGTGGGAACGCCATACCGAAGCGAGTACGCTGACCCTGATATTCCCGAATGACACGCCCGAAAATGTCCGCCACAATTATATTCAATGGCTGGAAAATTGGCCGGGCGGTGTCGTTCGCGCGACACAAATCCGCGTGGTTCCCGACGCTACGAATGTCGATGCAGATTTGTTCGCGCTGGGTATCTCGACTGATGAAATCGTATGTTGCGACATTAATGCCGCTATTCGTCTTTGGTCCGACTTCAGCATCCACGGCGATGGCTATGGTCGGCTGCTGATCACCGCTGGCGATGTCGGCGACGGCGAGCGCGGGCGCATCGTTCAGCGCGTGCAGGAATTGGGCAACTACAGAAACCTAGCCTTATTGGGTTTCCCCATTGTGCAGCAATATGGCCCGCAACTTGACCAGCTGGAACATCGCTTGTCCGACCACGCGCGACGCGTCGCATCGGCCGATGATGATGACGATATTTTGCTCAATGATCTCGCAGGCATCTCTTCAGAACTTGAACTCATCCGTTCTGCCACCGGTTTTCGTCTCAGCGCTACGGCAGCTTATGCAGAGGTTGCAGCGGATAGGTTGGCTGCACTCGATGTACGACCGATTTTGAACTTCCAAAGTCTAACCGATTTCACCGAACGGCGCCTTGTCCCAGCATCGCGTACCTGTTCTGTGTTTCGGCAACGCCTCAACGACCTCGCCGATCGCATATCCAACGTCATGCATACGCTGGATGTCCGCATTGATAGCCGGATCAAGGCACAGAATCTTGGTCTCATGCGCTCCATGGAACGGTCGACACAGCTTCAGTTGCGCCTTCAAACCCTGGTTGAAGGATTGTCGGTTATTGCGGCGGCTTACTATCTCGTTGGCCTCATCGCCTATATGACAAAGGGTGGAGCAGCCGCGCTAAAAGGTGGTGCAGCAACCGATATGATCATTGGCGCGGTAACTGTCCCTGTAGTGTTGCTGATCTACCTTTTTGTGAGCCGTTTGCGGCACAAGGTATTGATGGAAACCGGCGAGGAAAATACCCGTGTTGAAAAACTTTGATATAGCTATCTAAAATGCACAAGCATCATGGATCGCAAGATCACCGAGCAGAAGATGACACGCATCGTTATCTAACTGTGCGTTGGTGCGGATTTACGCAGAAAGATTATGATTATGGTAAGAGCGATGGTTGGGTTACTGGTTTTGTGTGTGATGGTTTCTGCCTGCTCTGATGGCGCGGAAAGCCAAACGGATCAGGTTGCCCCTGCACCAAAGCCGGCGGCAATAGCAGCATTAGACGTGACAACCCTGGACGGGACCGCGATAGCCAGCTTCACCGGAAACGCCGTGAATGGCAAAGCCGTGTTTGCCCAATGCCGTGCGTGCCACGTCACGGATGCAGGCGTAAATATGTCTGGCCCGTCACTACACGGTGTAATTGGCCGCGTAGCAGGAACAGCGCCTGGCTATAATTATTCGGCCGCAAAT
This sequence comes from Sphingomonadaceae bacterium PASS1, assembly GCA_002255985.1. Lineage (GTDB taxonomy): Bacteria > Pseudomonadota > Alphaproteobacteria > Sphingomonadales > Sphingomonadaceae > Sphingorhabdus_B. The sequence continues at coordinate 127,945 of NKIR01000005.1, read as the reverse complement.
GCCGGGGCCAAATTTGTGTGGACGAAAGAAAAGTTGTTTCAACATCTGGAAAAGCCGCAGCGCGTAATCCCGGGAACAAAAATGATGTTCTCAGGCATACAGGACGCCCAGAAGCGCGCCGATGTTATCGCTTATCTTGAAACGCCGAGCTGATACTTTATCCCACCAAAGCAGCCGCAGTCATCTTTCAGTCCCTATCGCGCATTGTGTTTTTTTATAGCTCATAAGATGCTCAAGGATGAAATGCGGCACCGTCAGCGTTGATATCAGAATGAACGCAGACCGGACGACGCCCATGTCCGAGGGAACTTCGCCTTGGTATAGGAACATCAATACGCCTAGCCCGAATGAAAGCGCGGACACGGCGGCTACAATGGCTGCCTTCTTGAATTTAGACATGCCACCCGTTTCACGCAGTGCGTCCGCCATGTGTCGCGGTGAGTGCAGCCCGCAAAAGAAAACGGCAAATGCCACGAGCGGCGGCAGGAACAGGGCGGCTGTGATGCAGGCCAGCACTTCAAGCGCGCTTTGTGTGTCATCATGCCGGAACGCCCAATAGGCAAAGACAAGGCTGCCCAGCGCAGCCGGCACTGATGCCGCGCCAAGCAGCGCGGCGATCACGGCGCCATTTTGGCTACCCGTTAGCGCGGCGAATATCATCGCGACATCGTTTGGGCTGGACAGCGCAGGCAAGGCGACCAATGCCCACCCAACCATCATAGCCAGAAACGGGTCTACGCCGCCGCGCCAGTCACGGCTGAAATGCACAATTGAGATGAGCAGGAATGAAATGAGCGCCAGTTCAGGAAGCTGCAGCCATAAGACGACCATAGCCGCAGCGCAGCCCAGATAGCTGCCAATAATCTTGGCCCTGCCGGCCAACCCATTCTGCCCAAAATGGGCGGCAGCGATTTCGACATCAAGCGTGCCGTGCGGGATGCCTGCAAGCACGATCGCCACAGCAGCCAGCATATTTGCCTCGACGCTGTCCATCCCGCCCAGAAGGCGGTCAGCGGCAATAAGCAGCACCGTAGCTGCCGGTAAAGCAAACAGGCGCAACATTTTCGAAAATGTTGCGCCTGCAGCATGCGGATATAAAATTATATTCATACAGGAATGTACGCCGCCAGAGCGGCGTACGTCCAGTGTTTATCCGAAGGCTTTAGCCGTATTCGGCTTTCGACTTACGTACGGCGATCATATAGATCAATACGCCAACGCCTGCCTTTGCGATCAAATCGGCGATTGTGTAGCCAACTTGTACGCCGACAGTGACCTGCGAACCGGACAGGCTGGTGTACGGGATCATGTATACGATCGGGTAGAAACCCCATGATGCGAAGGTCAGCAAGCGTGCTTTCTTAACCAGTTCGCGGACATTTTCAGGCTGGCTGTTGATCGATGCACCGAGACCGGCGAACAGCTGCCACATGATGTAGACAAATGGGATTGCCGACAATGTGCCCCACAATACGCGGGTCGGAATGTCCGTTGCGATTTCACCTGGGTAGCCCAAGATGATCATCAATGCAGCAGCGCTACCGAGCTTGAACGCCTTGGAGACGGTTTCTTCTTCGCTCAAACGCATCACGAGGATGAGTTCGATGAGAAGCAATGGCACGGTGAGCAACCAGTCGACATAGCGATAGGCATCGTTAAACGCATAACCGCTTGCGGCCACTATTCCGCCTTCAACGGAATATGCACCTTCCCAGCTTTCGAAAATACGGAAATAGTGATATGCGGCAATGGCGGTAACCAAGCCGGAAATGGTGAGTGCCGTCTTGTAGGCTGGGCCCACTTGCGAGCGGCCGAGCCACAAAAACAGCGTTGCTGCTGCCATGGTGGCAAATGTAAATGAGAATGCATTATAGACCAATGAATATTGGCCAAAAGTTAAATTTTCCACGTTTCTCTCCCCCTTTACGACACCATTACGGGTGTCAGGAACGACTAGGTTAACCTGTGAATGAGATGTGTCAACCTATCCTTTATACCATGTTTTTCCTATATTGCCACCAAGGATCGGGACGTATCAATTGTAAACTCGCAGGCGGTATTGCGCAGATGTGGTACTGAGGGGGGGCTAGTATTTGGCTGTTCTTAAACAAATAAAACCGTGGCTCGATGTCCTGATGTCGAACAGTACTGTCGCGTCTGTCATAAGTGATCCGCGTCAGCCGGATAACCCCATCATCGCGTGCAATGCCGCGTTTATTGATCTGACGGGTTACGCCGAACACCGAATCATTGGGCGGAACTGCAAATTTTTGGCTGGCCCAACCGCCGAGCCATGGTTGAGTGAAACAATAAGCAGCGCGGTTAAACGTCATGCGCCCGTCCTTTTCGAAATCCTCAATTACAAATGCGATGGCACCCCCTTTCGCAATGCAGTGCTGGTCGCGCCGTTGTTTGATGAAGACGGTGAGCTTGAGTTCTTTCTTGGTTCGCAGGTCGAACTTGAGCCCGGCGCGCCAATGGCCCATGAGAATCGACGTATTGCTGCGGCAATCGCGGTGAAGGCGTTGTCACGGCGGCAACGCGAGGTGCTTGCCGAAATGGCGCTTGGGCATCTCAACAGGCATATTGCGTTACGGCTTGGGCTCAGCGAGCAAACGGTCAAAATGCACCGCGCGTTGTTGATGGACCGGTTGGGCGTCGCGACCACTGCTGAAGCTATCCGCATCGCGGTAGAGGCCGGTTTATAACTTTGGTCGATACCGCGCTCTCGGCGGATGATCGGCCATCCTAAGGAACCTTTGTTCTTTGAATCAGTTATCAATTCACGAACAATTTACGTGAAAAGAGAAACTTATGAAAAGTCGTTTACTTCTCGCTGGCATCGCGCTTTCCGTTTTGACACCGTCGATGGCAATGGCGCAAAATGATGGCTGCCGCCGCGACGGAAATGGCCGGATCATCGGTACGGCTGTCGGCGCAGGCGCCGGTGGCGTGCTGGGTAGTGTCATCGCTGGACGCGGTGACAAGACCGAAGGCACCATTATTGGCGGCATCATCGGCGCCGTAATCGGTAATCAGGTCTCTAAGTCAGATCGTGGCGATTGCCGAAGCGCATATGGCTATTACGATCAGCAAGGTCGCTGGCACGCAACCGGCGTAAGTGCAACCGATGCGCGTGGCTATTATGACCGCGATGGGCGCTGGGTCCTAGGGCAGCCAAATGGCTATTACGACAATGGTCGTTGGGTCAGCGCAAATAGCGACAGCGGCAGTTCTGGTTATCTTGACCGTGACGGCTATTGGGTTCCAGCATCCTCTGCTGGTTATTATGACCGGAACAATCGCTGGGTTGCTGGTACAGCCACCGGTTATTATGACGATAATGGTCGCTGGATTGCTGGTCCTACGCGCGGACGATACGACGCACGCGGTCGTTGGATCGCTGGCGACACCGGGTATGCCAGCGAAAGCAACGGCAACTGGAACGCGGTTGAACAGCCGGGCTATTATGACTCAAACGGTCGTTGGCAGGTAGGCCGCGCTTATGGCTATTATGACACCCGTGGCCGTTGGGTCTCGACGCGCAATGATGGCTATCAAGCCAATGATAATCGTCCGGATAACCAATATCGCCCCGGAATAGGTCAGTATGACCTGAGCCAAATGCCGAATGATATTTCCACCCGGATTAGCTGGATGCGTGAATATGTGCGCACAGCTCTGCAATCACAACGCATCAGCCGGGTCGATGCACAATATGCGCGACGCGAGTTGACGGCGATTGAGGGCCAGAACCGCATGTTCAACCGTGATGGTCGTTTCACACCGCGTGAACAGCAGAATATTGAACGTCGATTGGACCGGCTCACGAGCCGTCTCGACAAGACATGGCGTCAAGGACGCAACTACTAAACACAAAATAAAAAGGCCCGGCAGTACCCCAACCGCCGGGCCTTAAGCCAATGATCCGATGCGTAGGATCAGTAGCTGTAGTACATGTCGAATTCGACGGGGCTTGGCGTCATTTCCCAACGGGCGACGTCTTCCATCTTCAATTCGATATAGCTTTCAATCTGGTCCTTCGAGAACACGTCACCCTTCAACAGGAAGTCATGATCAGCGGCCAGGCAATCCAGAGCTTCACGCAGCGATCCGGCTACGGTTGGCACTTCAGCAAGCTCCGCTGGTGGCAAGTCATAGAGATTCTTGTCCATGGCGTCGCCAGGGTGGATCTTGTTCTGAATGCCGTCGAGGCCAGCCATGAACAAAGCCGCATAGCACAGATATGGGTTCGCCATTGCGTCAGGGAAGCGGACTTCAACGCGCTTGGCCTTGGCACCCGCACCATAAGGAATACGGCATGAAGCCGACCGGTTGCGCGCCGAATATGCGAGCAACACTGGCGCTTCGTAACCGGGCACCAAACGCTTGTAGCTGTTTGTGGTCGGGTTTGTGAATGCGTTCACGGCCTTTGCATGCTTGATGATGCCGCCGATGAAATACAGGCACATGTCCGAAAGACCGGCATAGCCGTCGCCTGCGAAAAGCGGGGTCTTGCCTTCCCAGATCGACAGGTGGGTGTGCATACCCGAACCATTGTCTTCCTTGATTGGCTTCGGCATGAACGTTGCGGTCTTGCCATATGCATGCGCGACCTGATGCACCACATATTTGTAGATCTGCATACGGTCCGCGGTTTGTGTCAGCGTACCGAAAGTCAGGCCAAGCTCATGCTGGGCTGCAGCAACTTCATGGTGATGCTTGTCGCAAGGCAGGCCCATTTCGAGCATGGTCGCAACCATTTCTCCACGGATGTCCATTGCGCTATCCACGGGTGCGACGGGGAAATAACCACCCTTTGCACGGGGGCGATGGCCCATATTGCCGCTTTCATACTTCGTGCCGGTGTTCGTTGGCAGCTCGATATCGTCGATCTTGTAATATGACGTGTTGTAGCTGTTTTCGAAACGCACATCGTCGAACATGAAGAACTCGGCTTCTGGGCCGACATATACGGTGTCGCCGATGCCTGTGGTTTTCAAATATGCTTCAGCGCGCTTTGCGGTCGAGCGCGGGTCGCGGCTGTAAAGCTCGCCCGTTGATGGCTCGACGATATCGCAGAAGATGATCATCATGGGCGTGGCGGAGAATGGATCTACGTAAACGGCATCAAGATCAGGCTTCAGGATCATGTCGGATTCGTTGATGGCTTTCCAGCCTTCGATGGACGAACCGTCGAACATCAATCCGTCTACCAATTCGTCTTCGCCGATCACGCCAGCGCACATGGTCAGATGCTGCCATTTGCCCTTGGGATCAGTGAAACGAACATCGACCCACTCGATCTCTTCATCCTTGATACGCTTGATAATGTCCTTAGCTGAGGTACCCATTCTACTTTCCTTCTTTGGCTTGTCTTTTTTGGATATTTTGGATTTTTTAGACGGCATCGTTGTCGCGTTCGCCGGTGCGGATGCGCAACGCGGTTTCGACAGGGATAACGAAAATCTTGCCGTCACCGATGCGCCCAGTCTGGGCCGCCGCAGCAATGGCTTCTACGACGCGGTCGGCAAGGCCGTCTTCAACGACAACCTCAAGCTTTACCTTCGGCAAAAAGTCGACGACATATTCAGCGCCCCGATACAATTCGGTATGGCCTTTTTGACGGCCAAAACCTTTGGCTTCAGTAACAGTGATGCCCGAGACGCCAACTTCGTGCAGCGCTTCTTTCACCTCGTCCAATTTGAATGGCTTGATGATCGCTTCGATCTTTTTCATGGCTTTTCCCTTTATGGCGCGTGAGGCAGGTGCTCCGCGCGCGCGGATGATTTAAACGGCATATCAAGTATCGTGCCAAAATTGACCAACACCAAAACGCGTTATTTTGGGCCATATAGACCATGGCATCTGCCTAAATTTTAGGCAGATGCCAGATTCATGGGCAGCAGTTTTTTACTTTGCTGCCTTTTTTGCACCACCGCTTAATGCGGCATCATTTGCCTTTGCGTAATGTGCACGGCTGACAACATAAGCGCGCATTTGCTCGGCTTCTTTCGGCGTTAACACACTGCTAAAGCTGACCATGCCATTGCCCTTTAGAATGCCGTCAATCACAACCGATTTCCAAGTAGCGGCATCCGCAATCACACCAGATTTGCGCAGGTCCGGCAGCACGCCGTTCCCGACCGCCCCGGGGCCGTGGCAGACGAGGCAATAGCGTTGGAAATTCGATCCTCCCGCAGCGATATCTGCTGGCGTGCCGAATTGCGCTGGTGGCGCCCACGCATAGGCTGGCGCTTTCGGTGCCGGTGGCAATGCTGTCTTTCCGCCCAGCTTCAGAACGATCAGGCGGGGGATATTGGGAACCGCAGCGCTGGTGGAACCTGCATAACCGGAAACGAGCGGGAACGCGCCCCCCTTGCTGGTCAGGAAGGCGACATATTGCTCGCCGTCAACCGTATAGGTCGATGCGCCGGACAATACACCTGACTGTACGTTGAGGTTCAACAGTTGCTTGCCGGTATCCGCAGCATAAGCGCGGAACTCGCCCATTGCGGTACCTTGGAAAACCAGATTTCCGGCGGTGGTCATCGTCCCGCCATTCCATGAGGCGGGGTAATCGACGGTCCATTTTGCTTTTCCGGTCTTGGGGTCGAACGCGACAAGCTTTCCGGTCGTCGCCGCTTTCACAGCCTTCACGAAATTGATGTCATCGGGAAGGTCGGCCGTCGCCATCGCGCCGCCTACGTTGAAACCCAACGCCTTGCGCTCTTGTTCATTTGGCGCAACCGGCGGCAGATACGCGCCGCCAATGTACATTGCGGGAATGTAGACTAATCCCGTTGCGGGGTTAAAGCTCATCGGGTGCCAGTTATGCGCACCCAACGCCGAAGGATTCGCCAAATAGAGCTTGCCGGTTTTTTCGTACCGCGCTGCCGGGTTTTCGATAGGCCGCCCTGTTTTCATGTCATATCCGGTTGCCCAAGTGATGCCGTCGATGAACGGGTTTGCTGACAACAACTTGCCGTTCAACCGATCAATGGTGAAGAAAAACCCGTTCTTCGGCGCGTGGTAAAGAACTTTGCGTTCTTTGCCGCCGCGGTTTTCCGTCGCCAATATGATGGGCTGGGTCGCGGTGTAATCCCAGCTTTCGGCTGGCGTTTCCTGATAATGCCAGACATATTCGCCCGTGTCGGGTTTAAGCGCGACGATGGACGACAGGAACAGATTGTCGCCTTCGCCATTGGAACGAATCCCATGGTTCCACGGATTGCCGTTGCCGACGCCAAGGTACAACTGATCAAGCTCGGCATCATAGACAATGGCGTCCCACACGGTGCCGCCGCCGCCACTTTCGCGCCAGTCACCCTTTTTGGGTTTGGCACTCCATGTTTTGGTTGCCGCTGTTTTTAAGATCTTATCGCTCGCGGCATTGTCTGGCTCGCCCTTGGGATTGGGCGTGGTGTAAAAACGCCATGCCTGTTTGCCGCTCGCGGCGTCATATGCGGTCACATAACCGCGGGCGCCGAACTCTGCGCCGCCAAAGCCAATAACGACCTTGTCCTTTACAACCCGCGGAACGCCGGTGATGGTGCCGTTGGATTTGAGGTCAAGCGTTTGGACACTCCACAATTGCTTGCCCGTGGTGGCGTCCAAGGAAATCAAGCGCCCGTCGATGGTTCCGACAAAAACGCTGCCTTTCCAGAACGCAACGCCGCGGTTGACCACGTCGCAGCAGGCTTTGACCCCGCGCGCTTTGTCGACTTCGGGATCGAAGCTCCACAATAGTTTGCCGGTTTTGGCGTCATAAGAAAATACTTTGGACCAAGCGGTTGAAATGAACATTTTGCCGTCGACAACCACTGGTGTTGCTTCCTGCCCGCGCGCATCGGGCAAGTCAGCGAACCAGGCAATGCCCAGATCCTGCACATTGCTGTCATTAATTTGGGTAAGCGGGCTGTGCCGTTGCTCACTATAGTTGAAACCCGTCATCGCCCAGTTTGAGCCGTCGCCACCGGTTTTCAGATAATCACCGTTAATCTTAGCGAATGCAGGCACATCGGTCGGTCCAGCTACCTTTTGGCAAGAACCCAATAATAATGTCGCGCCAGCAAATGCGGCTGCGAACCAAAGCTTATTCTTCATATTTTTCTCCCCCTCGACGGAAAGGCTATGCCCTCGAATAGGCTTCGTCCAGTGGGAATTTAACTGACGGGTTAAATTATCTTTTTTATGGCGCATTCCATCTCGGTTGCGGCCTTTTCATAGACGCGCGCGCGCAGGTTTGACAATATCGCATCAGGTGCGCTCGCTGGCGTTCCCCCGTTAAACGGCGGTGCCGGATCATATTCGAGCGCGAGCTGGATGGTGCGTGCAACATCTTCGCCTGCAATGTCTGAAATCAGTTCCAGCGCGAAGTCTATGCCCGACGTGACGCCGCCTGCGGTAAGCAAATTGCCGTCGCGGACCACGCGCGCGGGGCGATGCGTTGCGCCAAACATCGGCAACAAATGCGTATATGCCCAGTGGCATGTGGCTTCTTTGCCGTGCAGCAAATTGGCAGAGCCCAATATGAAGGCACCGGTGCACACGCTTGTGATATATTGTGCCCCGCGTGCTTGCGTGCGGACGAAATCGACGATCTGCGCATCAGCAATCGCGTCGCGCACACCATGACCGCCCGGCACGCAGATTATGTCCGCCTGCGGGCAGTCTGCGAAGCTGGATCTGGGGAGAATGGAAAAGCCGCTATCGGTGGTGACCGCCGCGCCCGTTTTGCTGACGACATGAACATCCGCGCCCGGCAATCGCGAGAGGAATTGCACTGGCCCTGTGAAATCGAGTTGGGTGACATTGTCGAAGAGAACGAAGACGATATTCATGCCCTCTGCTTAACCTGCGCGTGGCAAAAAACAAAGGGCCGCCGGATTTCTCCGACGGCCCAAAGCGTTCAGGGAGGATTGAACGCTTTAGAGGTAAAAGCCGCGATAGGCTCTAATGACCCGGCCGGTGCGTGTATTCACCAGCAGCACATCGTTATAGTGACGTACATAAGTTTGATTACGGCCCGGATTGGGCAGGCGGTAATTCGCATAGTTGCCCACCCGATAGCGCGGTGCATAATAGCTCGCGCCAATGCTTACGCCGGTGTTGAATGTGCGATAACGAAACGGCGCGTTAAAACGGCTTGCCTGAAAAGCACGGCGGTTTTTCTGCCGATATTCGCGCCAATCTTCCTTATATTCCTGACGGGCTTCACGCACATCACGGCGCTCTTCGCGGACATCCTGACGTTCGCCATTACGGCGTGCATCCTGCACATCGCGCTTTTCCTGACGGACTTCCTGACGATCACGATTAAGTTCACGTGTCTGCGCCTGCGCCGCCACCGGCGTTAAGGTGGTGGCGATGACCGCTGCGATCAAAAATTTGGTCTTCATGGTCTTCTGTCCTTTTCTCTGGACGTAAACGCACCAATTGCGTCGACGTTCCCTAGCTGGACTTCAGGCCGTGAACGGACTTAGAATAAGCCGTTCAGAAATCAGACATTTTTGTCGCAAATTGTATCGATCAGATAAGCTCGATCGCCAAAGCTGTCGCTTCGCCACCGCCAATGCAGAGCGATGCCAGGCCGCGTTTCTTTCCATGGCGCTGAAGCGCGGCGACCAACGTTGTGATGATCCGCGCACCTGATGCACCAATGGGATGGCCCAATGCCGTGGCGCCGCCATGAACGTTAATCTTGTCATGCGCTATGCCAAGATCGTGCATCGCAAACATCGCGACGCAGGCAAATGCTTCATTCACTTCGAACAGGTCAACGTCCGCGATGGTCCAGCCGGCCTTTGCCAAGCATTTGTTGATAGCACCGACCGGAGCCGTGGTGAATGCCGATGGCTCCTGCGCGTGCGCCGCGTGCGCGACGATACGCGCAATCGGTTTTTGCCCATTGGCGTCGGCAACCGATTGGCGCGATAGCACCAGTGCAGCGGCACCATCTGAGATCGACGAGCTGGTGGCGGCCGTGATTGTGCCGTCCTTCGCAAAGGCAGGCTTGAGCGTTGGAATCTTGTCGGGCATGCCTTTGCCGGGTTGTTCGTCGGTGTCGACGATGACGTCGCCCTTACGTGTGGTAACGGTCACCGGAACGATTTCCGCTTTAAACGCGCCGTCGGCAATTGCGCTTTGTGCGCGGCGTAACGATTCAAGGGCGTAACCATCCTGTCCTTCGCGCGTCAGCTTATACTCGTCTGCGGTGTCTTGCGCGAACGTGCCCATGGCGCGGCCCGCCTCATATGCGTCTTCAAGTCCATCGAGGAACATATGGTCGTAGGCGGTGTCATGACCGATGCGAGCGCCACTGCGGTGCTTCTTCAGCAAATAGGGCGCGTTGGTCATGCTTTCCATGCCACCGGCGATGACATAATCGACTGAACCAGCGGCGAGTGCCTCGCTGCCCATGATAACGGTCTGCATGCCCGAACCGCATACCTTGTTCACCGTCGTTGCTTGCACAGATTTGGGCAGGCCCGCTTTAATCGCGGCCTGACGGGCAGGGGCTTGGCCGAGGCCCGCTGGCAACACACAACCCATGTAGATGCGCTCAATCGCCGCGCCATCGACACCAGCGCGTTCAACTGCTGCCTTCACTGCAATTGCGCCAAGGTCGGTGGCTACAACGTCTGCCAACGCCCCTTGCATGGCCCCCATTGGGGTGCGGGCGTAGGACAGGATGACGACAGGATCGACGTTGCGCATGGGAGATTCCTTTGATTTTGATTTGCCGCCCTATAGGGCGACGCACTATCAAAAACAAATGTAAATCAGCCCTGTTGGCGGTGTCAGAACAAGGCCTTCAAATCGCGTTTAAGGATTTTGCCGTTGGCGTTGCGCGGCAGGGTATCCTGGGTGAAGATGATCTTCACGGGCACTTTGAATTTTGCCAATCGTGCGCTGACATATTCGCGAAGTTCGTCCTCTGTCGCGCTGGCGCCCGGTGCTAAATGCACAACAGCCGCGGGTTCTTCGCCGAGTGTCTGGTGCGGAATGCCCACCAGTGCGGCATCGGTGACCGCAGGATGTTCGTACAAGATATTCTCGACTTCCGACGAATAGATGTTCTCTCCGCCGCGAATGATCATGTCCTTGGCGCGATCAACAATGAAACAGAAGCCTTCATCGTCCACGCGTGCAAGGTCGCCCGTGCGCACCCAGCCATCAACAAATGTCTCTGCGGTGGCGTCCGGACGGTTCCAATAGCCTTTGACGATTTGCGGACCACGCGCCCACAATTCGCCGACTTCGCCAACAGGCAATTCAACCTGGCCATCCTCTGACATGATTTTCACGTCCGAGACTGCAACGGCCGGACCACAGCTGTCGGGGCGATTCAGATAATCTTCGGCAACATGCGAGGTAACCGTCGCCATGGTTTCCGTCATGCCCCAGCCATTGCCCGGGAATGCGCCGAATATTTCGTGGATCTTGCTGACGAGCTCTGGCGCGGACGGTGCACCGCCATAGCTTATCGCGTCTATAGAGCTGAGGTCATATTTCTCGCGGTCGGGGTGCTCGATTAACTGCCAAGCGATGAACGGCACGCCGCCCGTGGCGTTGATTTTTTCACGTTCGATAATCTCGAATGCCTTCACGGTATCCCATTTGTGGAGGAACACGATCTTGTGCCCTGCTTGAACCGTGGGAATCATCGATGCCGAACAAGCCGTGACATGGAACATCGGTATGACAAGCAGGCTCGCCCGAATGGTTGGTTCGGGCAGAGGATCACCCCGGCGCAACACAGTCGCAGCGCCAGAATAGGCGCTGGAAAAGCCATTGGTCAGCAGGTTGCGGTGCGAACCCAAAGCGCCCTTTGGCTTGCCGGTCGTCCCGCTGGTGTAGAAAATAGTTGCCGCGTCATCTGGCGCAATCGCCACGTCAGGCAACGGCACGTCAGCCAAATCGGCGTAATTTTTTGGACTGCCAATGATGCTTTCGAGCGTGATGGCGGGCTTCGGCATTGCCGCTGTACCCGCGCGCGTGACCATGACATGCGCAAGCGCAGGCATCTCGGCTTTATAGGGCGATATGCGGTCCCAACGTTCCGCGTCGCAGATCAGAACCGCTGCTCCCGAATCGGCCAAACCAAAGGCAAGCTCTTCGCCGGTCCACCATGCGTTTAATGGCACCACAATCGCGCCCGCGACTGCGGCCGCAAAAAAGGCGACTGGCCATTCAGGCAGATTTCGCATGGCGAGGGCAACCCGGTCGCCTTTTTTTACGCCACGTTCTTGCAGCGCACGGGCGAGAGTCGCAACCGCGCGGTGCCAGGCTGCGTAAGTGACGCGCTCATCCTCATACACCACAAATTCGCGGTCACCGAACGATGCGTTGGCGTGTGCGGCCAGTACCGCGAGATTGGGTAAAGCATTTTTCCAGACGCGCGTCGGTACACCTTCAATTTCGGCCGTTTCCATTTCGAAAGGCATGCCAGGTGCACATAATGCAGCCTTTAACTGCTCTCGCGTCATGACTGGCCAACCCGCAGGTGGCGTCCACTTTTTACCGGCCTCAATCATGTTCTCTCCAATTCACACGTCATGCTTTGTGCATGTTGGACATGTGGATACGCCAAAATGGTTTTCATTTGCAACGCTTCACGCTAGCAATTCATCAACTGGTTAAATGGAGAGAGAGAATGACCGCAAATATGCAGACTGTGCGCGAAAAGCAGCGTGCAGCATTTACCGCAGCTATGCCGGAATCGATGTCGGTGCGCCGTGACCGTATCGACCGCGCGATTGCGATGTTGATCGATCATGCGGAGGATTTTGCAAAGGCAGTTTCTGCTGATTTCGGGCATCGTAGCCGCGAACAAACGCTGCTGACGGATATCATGCCTTCTGTGAGCGCGATGAAGCATGCGAAGAAGCATTTTGAAAGCTGGGCCAAAGGTGAAAAGCGCAAGCCAACTTTCCCGCTTGGTCTGCTCGGTGCCAAAGCCGAAGTTGTTTACCAACCAAAGGGTGTAGTTGGCGTTGTTGCACCATGGAACTTCCCCGTTGGCATGGTGATGGTCCCGATGGCGGGTATTCTCGCCGCCGGTAACCGCGCGATGATCAAGCCGTCCGAATTCACCGAGCGCGTGTCGGCATTGTTCGAAGAGCTCGTGCCAAAATATTTCGCGGAAGAGGAAATGGCCGTTTTCACAGGCGGCGCTGAAGTCGGCATGGCGTTTTCAAAGCTGCCATTCGACCATATGATATTCACGGGCGCCACGGGCGTTGGCAAGCATATCATGCGCGCCGCAGCGGACAATCTCGTGCCCGTCACGCTTGAACTTGGCGGCAAATCACCGACCATAATTGGCCGAAGTGCCGATACGAAAAAGGCTGGCGAGCGTATTGCCCTGGGCAAGATGATGAATGCGGGTCAAATCTGCCTCGCGCCCGATTATTTGATGGTGCCCGACGACCAAGAGCATGATGTCATCGCGGCGGTGAAGGCTGGCGCAATCGCGCAATATCCCACTTTGCTGCACAATGACGATTATACCTCGGTTGTGAATGGCCGAAATTATGAGCGGCTTCAGGGCTATCTGGACGATGCGCGTGAAAAGGGCGCTGAGCTCATCGAAATCAACCCTGCGGACGAGGATTTTGTCGGATCAAACGGCAACAAGATGCCGCTGACGATTGTCCGCAATGTCACCGACGACATGAAGGTGATGCAGGAAGAAATCTTCGGGCCGATTCTGCCCGTCATGACCTATTCGTCGATGGACGAGGCGATTGATTATGTGAACGCACATGATCGTCCGCTTGGTCTGTATTATTTCGGAACGGACAAGGCCGAGGAAGAACGCGTGCTGTCGCGGACCATCTCGGGTGGCGTCACTGTGAACGACGTCGTCTTCCACAATGCGATGGAAGATCTGCCCTTTGGTGGAGTCGGGCCGTCGGGCATGGGCAATTATCACGGCGCTGACGGGTTCAAAACTTTCAGCCATATGCGTGCGATCTATCGTCAGACGGGCGTCGATGTTGCCGGCATTGGCGGATTCAAGGCACCTTATGGCAAGGCGACGCTGAAGAAACTCGCTAAGGAACTTAAGAAATAAGGATGCGCTTGCATCGGGGCGGAGGCTCGGTTAGAGGAGCCTCCGCTTCAACAGGTTCGCCCTGACGAAGATGTGCCCCAGTGGTGGAATGGTAGACGCGCTGGATTCAAAATCCTGTTCCGAAAGGAGTGCCCGTTCGAGTCGGGCCTGGGGCACCACCATATTTTCTCAGACAAGTTGAAAAGTGTCGGCCCGCCGTATCATGCGGCATTGCTGACGATCAGAATCGGATCATGATCCGCTGCGCAAGGGCGGGCGACATCGAATACACAAGCCGAAGCAGCTTCACCATGCCGACATTCGCCTCCGGCGCGTTCGTCGCAATGGCATCAACGATTTCTGCGGCACATTCCTTTGCCGACATCTTTTTGCCATTTACGCGGCCGCGCGTCATTGCGGTGTCGACGACTGGTGGCAATGCCTCGATAACATGAACCTTGGTATCGCGCAGATTGTGCCGCAGCGATTGGGTAAAGCTTCTGAGGCCGGCTTTGGTCGCGCAATAGACTGGCCCGCCCGCGCGCGGGGCAATGGCAAGGCCGGAGGTGACATTCACGATCGCCGCCTCGGGCCGCTGAAGCAAGCCGGGCAACAAGTGCCCAATCAGGTGCAACGGCGCGTTGAGGTTCAGGAAGATCGCCTGATCGGTGAGCGCCAGATCAAGCGGCTCGCCGGGACCGAAATTACCGCTCATCCCAGCGTTGTTGATCAGGATGTCCAATTCGCGCCCTGCGAGCGCGGCAGCAAGCTCCGTGCAACCCGCAGCATTGGAAAGGTCTGCCTTAATGGCCTCCAACCCTTCTTGCCGTGCAGAAGCAAGCACGTCTTCGCGGCGACCACAGACTATGACGGCAGCGCCCTTCGCCATCAATTGGCGTGCTATTTCCAAACCGATGCCGTCGGTCCCACCAGTGACCAATGCGGTCTTGCCTTTAACTTCCATAATTCCCCCTCAATATTGCCTTGAATCACTCTTGCCCTGAATTGTTAGGGAATCAGTATCGAAGACCCAACTGTCTTCCGTGCTTCAAGGTCGCGATGTGCCTGTGCAACGTCTTCCAGCGCGTAGCGATGGCCGATCGTGATATAAATGATACCTTGACGGAACATGTCGAACACATATTCCGCACCCGCTGCCCGCTCCGCTGCATTGTGGTAATAATCGAACAAGGTGGGGCGCGAGACGTAGAGCGAACCTTTTTGGGCCAAAGTGCCAAGGTTGACACCCGTCACGGGCCCGCTCGCATTGCCATAGCTGACGATAAGGCCGCGCCGCGCGGTTGCATTCAACGATGTTTCCCATGTGTCGAGGCCGACACCATCGAATGCCACTTCGACGCCTTTGCCGCCCGTCAGATCGCGCACCTGCGCTGCGACATCTTCTTTGCCATATAGAATGACATGGTCGACCCCCGCCGCACGCGCCAGCGCCGCCTTTTCATCGGTACTGACTGTCCCGATGACGCGGGCACCAACATGCTTCAGCCACTGCACGAGCAACAGCCCGACACCGCCTGCCGCCGCGTGCACCAATATGTCCCATTTGGGCTGAACCTTGGCACAGCGTTCAACGAGAAACTCGGTGGTGCAGCCTTTTAGCAAGCCAGCAGCGGCGATTTCGTCGCTGATGTCGTCTGGCACCAAAAACAGGCCATTCGCGGCAATATTGCGCGCGGTGGCATAGGCACCGATGCTTGGACCAAAAGTCGCGACCCGGTCGCCAACGCGCCAGTCGGTCACGCCTTCTCCCACGGCCTCAATTACTCCCGCTGCCTCCATGCCAAGGCCAGAGGGCAGCGCCATCGGATACAGGCCGCCACGATGATAGGTGTCAATGAAGTTCAGGCCCACAGCCATATTGCGCATGCGGACCTCACCCGGACCGGGTGCTGCCAGTTCAACGTCTATCCACTCAATAACGACCGGCCCACCTGTTTGCCGGATATGTGCTGCTCTTTCCATCAAGAGAACTCCTGTTCGTTGCATGCATCCTAACAGACACGGCGGGAGACCGGCAACCCGCGCTGCGGAATATGGTTAAAAAGGCATCAATCACTGTCGCAGAGCGGGACAGTCGCATTTGGACCCCCGTTTAACCATCTTTTTGCATGGCTATTATGCCTAACAAACCATTAACGTCTCACCATGCTAAAAAGAAGATTAGTCTGCCGCAACGAAGCTGCCCGCCACCCCTTTCGGCGGATGCTTCCCCCACCACAGATGACGCATGCCCTCGTTGCGCCACGCCCCACATCGTGGTGGCGCAATGAAGATACGCATTTGTTCATGCTCAGCTTCGGTGCGTTTTTTGTCGCAATAAGCAGCTTTATTGCCTGACTTTTAGGCGGCGACGGGGTCGCAGGCCTTGTGCAGCTTCCACGAAATCCATGCCGAAACAAGGCAGGCCGCAGCAATCATGAACAACGTGTCGGGAATGCTCACACCTGCGCTGACTAGAAGGCTGTAAATGACAGCACCAATCACCATCGCGCCGGAATTCACGATGTTATTGGCGGCAATGGTGCGGGCGGTTTGCGACTTTGCGACTGTCGTTGTCAGAAACGCGTAGAGCGGGACGACAAACATGCCCCCGGCGATGGAAATGCCAAGAAGATCGACAATCATACGCTCGCCATAGCCAAGCGTCAGAAACTGCCACCAATCCATCAGCTCTGGCCCGATGGGTTGCCAGTGGCTGACCGTCCACCAAAGATCCAGCACGAACAGACCCATTATGATAACGGAAATCGGCGCATATTTGGCGGACACTGTGCCATTCAGCATGCGGTTGACGGCGACTGAGCCAATGGCGATGCCGATAGAGAAAAACGCGGTAAACAAGGTTGCGACAGTGTTGTCGCCACCGATTGCATTTTTGACCATAGGCGGGAAAATCGATCCAAGGACAGCGCCAACGCCCCAGAAAAAGCTGATCGCCATGATCGCCAAAAACAGGCGGGGTATGTGCATCGTGTCGCGCACCAGTCGCCAGCTGCTGCGAAAGATGTTCCAGTCCATTTTTGCGGTTGGCGCATCGCTTTCGGGCGGTGCAAGCGGTACAGATTGCGCGGTCACGCGTCCGATGATGGCAACGATGATAATCCCCACGCCGGCAATTTTTCCGGGAATGATCCCGCCCGCAATCGTCCCACCCAAAATGGCAAGATAAGTCCCGGCTTCGACAAGGCCGGTTCCGCCCAAAACCTCGTCTTGTTCAAGATGCTGGGGCAAAATCGCATATTTAATTGGGCCAAAGAAAGTGGAATGCACGCCCATTGCGAACAACGCGGCGAGCATCATCGGTATGTTGTGCAGGTAGATACCCGCTGCACCGAAGATCATGATAAAAATCTCGGCTGTCTTTACCATGCGAATGACGCGCGTCTTTTCGATGGTATCGGCCAGTTGCCCCGCAAGCGCGGAAAATAGGAAAAAGGGTAATATGAACAGCGCGCCCGCGATGGCGTTAAAATTCGCTTCTTGGGTTGGGTCCGAATAGATTTCGTACGTCACCAGAATGACCATGGCCATCTTGTAAAAATTATCGTTGAAGGCATTCAGGAACTGCGTGACGAAAAGCGGCAAAAATCTGCGCTTGTTCAACAGGGACATTGTCGTGGCCATTGGTTTTTGCACTTCCCATGCGGACGGTATCGGAGCCTTAGCGTTCCAGCCCTATCATGGCAAAGTGCATTTCATGTGACGGTTAAATAGCCGCGTGATTTTGCTGGCACATCACGCTATTGCTATATGATGATTAGCTTACCGAACATCCTGACCTTGTCGCGCATTCTTGCTGTGCCCATCCTCGTCTTTTTGCTTTGGCCCGGCACCAAACAGATAGGCATTCAGCCGGTGCCACTTGATTATGGCTTTGCATTCATACTGTACTGCCTGATGGGGATTACCGATTATTTCGATGGCTACCTTGCGCGGGCGCAGGGGACAGTGTCGAAATTGGGCGTTTTCCTTGATCCCATCGCCGATAAGATCATGGTCGCCGCTGTCATTTTGATGCTGGTGTTCACACGTGACGTCGACGGATGGCATGTCATTGCTGCGCTCATCATTTTACTGCGTGAAATGATCGTATCAGGCCTGCGCGAATTTTTGGCTGGCCTGCAGATTTCGGTGCCTGTTTCGAAACTTGCCAAATGGAAGACGACGTTTCAACTTGTTTCGCTTGGCGGCATTATTTTGGCGGGCGCCTTGCCGGACTGGATATTGCTGAAGCAAGCCGCACTGACGCTGCTGTGGATCGCCGCGGTGCTGACCATGATTACCGGCTGGGATTATCTGCGCGTCGGCATAAAGCATATGGATTGACCAGATGAGGCTGATGTATTTCGCGGCGGTTCGCGAGGCCATTGGTGTGGCCTCCGAAACATGTGACCTGCCGGCTGATGTGCACAATATTAACGATGCGATTGACTGGCTCGCCGGTCAGTCATCCGGCCACGCGCTGGCCTTTCAAGATAAGGCGCGGCTTCGTTTCGCTTTGGATCAAGATATGGTGCCGCTGGACGCCGCGCTTGGTGACGCACATGAGCTTGCAATTTTCCCGCCAGTGACCGGCGGATGAAACGCGTCCTTATCAGCGGCGAGCCGATCAGCGCGGAGGTTGCACTGGCCGGGCTGAGCGATTTGGGGGGCGGCGCTGTGTCCAGTTTTACCGGCATATCGCGGGACGATGGCGGCGTAACCGCGATTGAGCTTGAGCATTATCCCGGCATGACAGAATCAAGCCTGATGCGATTAATTGACGAAGCCTTTGCCCGCTGGGCATTGCTTGGCGCGGCCATTGTGCACCGGATTGGGCGCGTTGCGGTTGGCGAACCCGTGGTCGTCGTCGGCACAGCGTCGCGGCACCGGGCAGACGCGCTTGAGGCCACCGCGTTTCTCATTGATCGCCTGAAAACAGACGCGCCATTTTGGAAGAAAGAGCATTATGCAGATGGCACGTCCGTCTGGGTTGATGTCAAATCCAGCGACGACGACAGGTCTTCACGCTGGTCCTAACGGTTCCGAGCGCGGCTCACCACCTAGGTCGTATGCAATTCCCGCAGGGAATCCGCAAGCAACTCGAACTCCTCACGGCGCGGGCTGTTGGTCCGCCAAATAAGCGCAATTTCGCGCGTCGCATGGTCTGCATTCAGGGGCCGAGCCTGAACGTCGGTTCCGTTCAATAGACCAGCCGCGACGGCCATTTCGGGAATGATCGTTAGGCCCAAGCCATTATCCACCATCTGTACAAGCGTGTGCAGCGATGTACCCAGCATCATCGCCGCTGCGCGCAGTTCCGGCCTGTTACAGGCAGCCAGCGCATGGTCCTTCAGGCAATGCCCATCGACCAATAACAAAAGCCTGTTTTCATCAATCAGCTCAGGTTCAATGCTTTCGGGTGGGTCGCGCGGGTCATCCAATGGAAAGGCAACATATAGCGCATCGTTAAACAAATGCGCTTTTTCGACATCGCCCGCTGGGAAAGGAAGCGCCAGAAGGACACAGTCGACCTGACCATGATGCAATGCTTCGACCGCAGCTGCGCTCGGTTCCTCACGCAGGTATAACTTTAAATCAGGGTACTTCTTTCGCAATGCCGGTAGCAATTTGGGCAACAGGAACGGCGCGATCGTGGGGATGACGCTCATGCGCAAATCATCCGCGAGTGGTTTGCCTGCGGAACGGGCCATTTCTGCGAGCTCTTCCGCCTCACGTAAAATGCGGTGCGCCTTGGTCACCATCTTGTTACCCAGCGGCGTAAAGCGGACGACGCGCCGCGTGCGTTCCACGAGCATCAGGCCAAGCAGCGACTCTAGCTCGCGTATCCCTGCGGACAGCGTGGACTGCGTGACAAAGCAAGACTCTGCTGCCTTACCGAAATGGCCATGCTCCTGAAGCGCGACCAGATATTGCAGCTGTTTCAGAGTTGGAAGATAGGTGCTCATAAATCGACCTTGTTTATTATTAAACGCAATATAATCGATTTTAACGATGTTTCTAGCGATATTTGGCGAAAAGGTTCAGACTTCGCTGGAAATGCCGGTTTGAAAGTCTTAGCTTAGATGCTCAACGGTCCCAGTAGGGACGGCAGGGTCATCTATGTTCATTTCAAATCTCATCGAATATCTCGACTCGATCAAGGAACGTGATCCTGCGCCGCGCTCGCGTTGGGAAATACTGCTGTACCCTGGCGTTTGGGCCGTGGGCTATCACCGTGTCGCCCATTGGTTGTTCCTTGGCCAGATGTTCTTTCTTGCGCGGCTGGTGAACCATTTTGCTCGGTTTCTAACAGGCATAGACATCCACCCCGGCGCCAAGATTGGCAGCAATTTCTTCCTCGACCATGGTTTCAGCGTGATTGGTGAAACGGCCGAGATTGGCGACAATGTTACCATGTACCAGAACGTCACCTTGGGTGGCACCAACCCGACGAACGGAATGGCGGGCAAACGGCACCCGACGATATTGGATAATGTTATCATTGGATCAGGTGCGCAGATCCTTGGCCCAATTACCGTTGGCGAACGCGCGCGCATTGGCGCTGCTGCCGTGGTGACAGATGACGTTCCGGCGGGCGCAACGATGATTGGCCAAAAGGCGCGCTCGACATTGGTTCAGGCCGAAACCTATGCACGTGACTTCATGCCTTATGGCACACCATGCCGGGAGATGTTCGACCCAGCGACGCAAAGCCTCGAGATCCTGCAGTGCGAAATCGAAACCCTGCGCAAACGTATCGCCGACCTGATGGCCGAACGTGATGGAACGCCGGCGACGACGCCAGTCAAGCCCCGTGCGCGCAAGGGAAGCACGACCAGTTGAGCGCAATCATTACGCCTTTTCCCATAACCAACCGGCTCAACCAGATTGGTTTCGAAAAAGGCGAGCTAACCCAGATACTCAATCTTTATGGCCGGATGGTCGCAGCTGGAAATTGGCGCGATTATGCCATCGATCTTGGCCGCGATGCAGCCGTATTCAGTGCGTTCCGGCGCGCCACCGAGCGGCCGGAATATCGGATTGAAAAGCGACCAGCATTGCGCAACCGCCAAGGCATGTGGGCATTGGTCGGCGAAGGTGGTGCAATTTTGAAACGCGGGCATGACCTTGGCCCCGTCCTTGCGCCTGTCGAACGAAAGCTCATGAAACTCGTCGACGCATAAAAAAGCCCGGCCAAAGACCGGGCTTTTT
This sequence comes from Sphingomonadaceae bacterium PASS1, assembly GCA_002255985.1. Classification (GTDB taxonomy): domain Bacteria; phylum Pseudomonadota; class Alphaproteobacteria; order Sphingomonadales; family Sphingomonadaceae; genus Sphingorhabdus_B. The sequence goes on along the minus strand of NKIR01000005.1, from coordinate 106,671 downwards.
CGAAACATTTAGAAGGCAATCAGCCGAGTGCTTGAAGCGCCTTCATCACGGCGATTGATTGCTCGCCACCTGACTGCGGAACAGTTTCACCCGTGCGGTCGATAATCTTGTCCCAAGCCGCAGCAAAGCCTTCGACATTGCGGTCTTCCTGACGAAGGGCAACACCCGGGGTCATCGTGACATAGGCTGCGTGATAACCGCCACCGCCTGCGCCGATGATCATGTTGGTTGGGGCATCTTCGCTGACCAGATACAAAGCGGCTGGTACCACATTTTCCGGCGTGAACTGTTCGAACAGACCTTCAGGGAAGATATCTTCGGTCATGCGCGTGCCTGCAACAGGTGCGAGGGAATTTACACGCACGTTATATTTGGCGCCTTCAAGGTGAAGCGTCTTCGTGAACCCAGCCAATCCGAGCTTCGCCGCGCCATAATTGGCTTGGCCGAAATTGCCGTACAGACCGGTTGACGATGTGGTCATCAAGATGCGGCCATAGGCCTGATCGCGCATCGTATCCCAAACTGCCTTGGTGCAGTTCGCCGATCCCATGACATGAACCTGAAGCACCAAATCGAAGTCGGGCATATCCATCTTGGCAAAGCTCTTGTCGCGCAGAATGCCGGCATTGTTAATCAACACATGCACGCCGCCCCATGCTTCTTTCGCCTTGGCGACCATTTCGACCATCTGCTCATATTCGGTGACGCTGCCGCCATTGGCCATGGCTTCGCCGCCAGCTGATTTGATCTGTTCGACAACCTGAGCTGCTGCGTCGGACGTGCCTGTGCCATCGCGCGCGCCGCCCAAGTCATTGACCACCACTTTTGCACCGCGCTTGGCGAGCTCAAGCGCATAGGCCTTACCCAATCCACCGCCGGCACCGGTCACAATAGCGACTTTGTCTTTAAAACTGATGGTCATGTTATATCTCCATAATCAGAGGCGAACCAAGCCGCCGAAACACGGTAAGCATTGGCATGAGGCGCCACTTGACGCAAGCGTAAAGCAAGCCGCGCGCTGCGTCCAAAAAGAGAATGATATGGATAGGTTTACGACATATAGACGGCCGCGACGTTGACACCCTTACACTCGTCCCGAGTCAACGAACGTACGGGGTCGATATATTGGCTATATGTGGCCAGATTTCCTTCTAAACTGCGTCCTGATCAAGCGAATAACCTGCCGAACGCACCGTCCGGATGATATCGCTGTCAAAGCCTTCATTGAGCGCTTTGCGCAAACGGCGGATGTGTACGTCAACGGTACGTATTTCGATATCGCTGTCATGGCCCCATACACTATCTAGAAGGCGCTCACGCGAGAATACGTGACCTGGATATTCGAGGAAATGCTTGAGCAACCGGTATTCGGTTGGGCCAAGCGGAACCTGCTTTCCGCCGCGCTTTACCTTATGCGCGACCGTATCCATTTCGACGTCACCAAAGCGCAATGCCTCGCCTGCGAGCGCGGGACGGACCCGCCGCAAGACGGCCTTTGCACGGGCGACCAATTCGCGTGGTGAAAAAGGCTTTGTGACATAATCATCAGCGCCGATTTCAAGCCCGCGAATACGGTCATCTTCTTCACCGCGTGCCGTCAGCATGATGATTGGCACATTGGCGGTGTTGTCCGCCTTGCGTAACTGCCGACATACTTCGATACCCGACAGGTTCTCCAACATCCAATCCAGCAAAACCAGATCTGGCGTGCGTTCTTTGGCCATCAGCAGCGCTTCTTCACCGTCTCCGGTATGCTGAACATCGAACTCCTCGCGTTCAAAATGCCAGCGTACCAGCTCGGCCAGAGCACTATCGTCTTCAACCAAAAGCAATTGCGCCTTAGGCATATATTTCTCCGCGTTAAGCGTCAGGAAGGTTTTCACCCGTTTCGGTAAAATAAATCATCTGGGCAACATTGGTGGTGTGATCACCGATACGTTCCAAATTTTTTGCCGTGAAAAGCAAGTGCGCAACCTCGGTTGCGTTCTCGGGATTTTTCACAACATAAGCGACGAAGTCGACAAACAGATCCTTGTTCAGCTGGTCCACAACATCGTCACGTACAGTCACAGCGCGGGCAAGATCAACGTCCCGCTTTGCATAAGCATCCATGGCGGTGCGGATCATTTCCACAACGATTTCGCCCATCCGGCCAAGTTGGACCATGGCGGACGAGGGAATTTTTCCGCTCATTAGTGGAACGCGTTTAGCGATATTCTTCGCATAATCGCCAATACGCTCGATCACGGCAGACATTTTGAGCGCTGCAATGAGTTCGCGCAAATCGTCGGCCATCGGTGCACGCAATGCAATGGTGCGCACAACCAATCGCTCGACGTCGGTTTCCAAAGCGTCAATGATTTTGTCTTGCGCGCGGATAGTCGTTGCCGCGTCAGTATCTTGTTCGCGCAACGCCTTCATGGCCGCAACGACAGCAGATTCGGCCCGCGCACCCATTTCAGCAATGAGACCACGGATTTCGTCCATGTCATCGTCAAATGCGCTAATGGTGTGCTTTGTGCCTGTGCTCATGTCGCAAGTTCCTAACCGTAACGGCCTGTAATATAATCCTTGGTGCGGTCTTCACGCGGATTGGTAAATATTTCGGATGTCTCACCAAATTCAATGAGATTGCCCAAATGGAAGAATGCCGTGCGTTGCGACACGCGCGCCGCCTGCTGCATATTGTGCGTTACGATGATAATAGCATATTTCCCGCGCAGGTCGTGGATTAACTCTTCAATCCGCGCCGTCGCGATGGGATCAAGTGCAGAGCAAGGTTCGTCCATCAAAATGACTTCGGGATCAACGGCGATGGCGCGGGCAATACATAAACGCTGCTGCTGACCGCCAGAGAGTGCAGTGCCGCTTTCGTTCAGCCGATCCTTGACCTCGGTCCATAACCCGGCGCGGGTAAGTGAACCTTCTACGATCTGGTCCAGCTCTGCTTTGCCGCTCGCCAGTCCGTGGATCCGCGGGCCATAAGCGACATTGTCATAAATGGATTTGGGAAACGGATTTGGTTTCTGGAAAACCATACCAACGCGGGCGCGCAACTGCACGACGTCCATCGACGATGCGTATATATCCTGCCCATCGAGCATGATTTCGCCTTCGACGCGCGCGCCAATGACGGTGTCGTTCATCCGGTTCAGGGTACGCAAAAATGTCGATTTGCCACAGCCCGACGGGCCAATGAAGGCAGTGACATTCTCGCGGTCGACGTCAATGGATACGTTGTTTATCGCTTGTTTCTCGCCATAAAAAACATTCACATTGCGCGTGGATATTTTCGGATTTCCGAGGTTTGCGTCCACATTAACGTCCTTTTTGTTCATAAATCACCACCGCGTTTCAAAGCGGTTGCGAAGATAAATGGCCAACGCGTTCATTCCCAACAGGAATATCAGCAACACGATGATTGCCGCGCTGGTTTTTTCGACAAAGCCCTGATTGACTTCATCCGACCAGAGGTAAATTTGCACCGGCAATGCCGTGGCGGCATCTGTAAAGCCTTCTGGCGCCGCAGGAATGAAGGCGCGCATACCAATCATCAGCAGCGGAGCCGTTTCCCCAAGCGCACGTGCCATACCGATGATGGTACCGGTCAATATGCCAGGCAGAGCAAGCGGCAGCACATGGTGGAAAACGACTTGGACAGGTGACGCGCCGATGCCTAACGCCGCTTCGCGGATCGACGGCGGGACGGATTTGACAGCATTGCGGCCGGCAATCACGATGACTGGCATGGTCATAAGCGCGAGTGTTAAGCCGCCGACGAGTGCCGACGAGCGAGGCATCCCAAACATGGTCAGGAACACAGCAAGACCAAGCAAGCCAAAGATGATTGAGGGGACCGCCGCCAGATTGTTGATGGAGACCTCTATGATGTCGGTTAGCCTGTTCTTGGACGCATATTCTTCCAGATATAATGCCGCAAGAACACCAATCGGAAAGGCGAGTAACAGGGTAATTGCCATCGTCATCAGCGATCCCTTGAACGCAGCCCAGATGCCAACCGCAGATGGGTCGGTGGCGTCTGCACCTGTTAGGAATGTCCAGTTAAACCCAGTGCGCAAAGCGTCCTTTTCAGAAAGCGCGGCAACCGTCTTTTCAGCCGCTTGTTCGCCTTTGCGCTTGAAAGCTACATCCAATCGGGAATCCGCTGGCAACCAAAGCGTTTGTTTGGAGGTCACCAATTCGGGATTGTCTATCAGCATCTCACGAACGTTCGCTGCTGCTGCGGATGTTAGTAAGCTGTCGCCCAGCCCTGCATATTGCTGCCCAACAGCCAATTCGACGAGGCCGGGAATATCCATCGAATTAAGTGCGGCGTCGGCATTTGGGCCTGTAACCGAGACCGCAGTCGCGCCAGCTGTCAGTACCGGAAAATCGAACTCCACGGCGATCTCTGTTCGCTGGAAACCACGCAGGCCTTGGCCCAGCATGGTAAACAGCAGAAAAGCAAGGAAAAGCGTCGACAGCGCGACCGCCATAAAGCCCATCGCTTTAAAGCGTCGCTCAGCCGCATAACGACCCGCAATCCGCTTTTGCATGATTTGCCCATTCCAGTCGGTTGGGGTTGGGTCAACGACGGCGCTATTCATATGCTTCCCGATATTTTTTGACGACCCTTAGTGCGGCGTAGTTGAGGAAGAATGTTGTTACGAACAATGTAAGGCCAAGCGCGAATGCGGCAAGCGTGTGCGGGCTGTTGAAATCCTGATCGCCTGTCAAAAGCGCGACAATCTGGACTGTAATGGTGGTGATCGTGTCGAAGGGATTGGCTGTCAGGTTTGCCGTGTAGCCTGCGGCCATAACGACAATCATAGTCTCGCCAATCGCGCGGCTGACGGCGAGCAAAATTCCGCCGACCACGCCAGGAAGCGCGGCTGGCAAGAGCACCTGTTTAATCGTTTCGCTCTTTGTCGCGCCCATCGCCAAGCTACCATCGCGCATGGCGTTTGGAACAGCGGCAATGCTGTCATCCGACATGGATGAAACCAGCGGAATGATCATCACGCCCATCACGATGCCCGCGGCCAGCGCGTTATCGGACGCAGCATTGCTAACGCCGAGCATGACCGCAAAGTCGCGCACGGCTGGAGCCACAGTTAAGGCCGCAAAATAGCCATACACCACGGTGGGCACGCCGGCGAGGATTTCAAGAATGGGCTTCATCCACTTACGAACAGTGGAGGATGCATATTGCGTCAGGAAGATCGCGCTCATCAGACCCAGCGGGATGGCAACTATCATTGCGATGATCGCGCCAATGAAAATCGTGCCCCAGAATAATGGAATGGCACCATAGCCATTATCCGCGCCCGGAGTGACGTCTGATTTCGGATTCCAGTCGGTTCCGAACAGGAACTCAAATGGCGACACCATCGAAAAAAAGCGCCACGATTCGAATATCAACGAGGCGAAGATACCAAGCGTGGTGATGATGGCGATCAGGGACGCCACAAGCAGTCCGAACATGATGACGCGTTCGACTTTACTGCGCGCGCGAAAATCGGGTTTCAGTCGGGTAAACGCATAAGCCCCGCCCGCAAAGAACAGCAGCAACGTTGCTGCCACGCCGAGCCATTTATAATAAGACAAAGCGCCCTTGTATAAAGGAACCAACTTGTCGCTCATGTCCTGAAACGCTGTCGTTTGGAAACCCTGCGCGATTGCGCGTGCTTCAGACAATATCGCTGCGCGGGCAAATGTGTCTTGCGGCAATTCGGCCGCGACGGGTGCGGACAGTACCATATTGGTGACGAGCGCTGGCGATATAGATTGCCAGATCAGCATGAACAGCAATGCAGGGGCAACGGCAGAAATCGCAACAAACCAGCCATGATAATAAGGCAGGCTGTTCACGGTGCCGCGCGGCCCCCCCTTCGCGTTGCGGACGAAACCCGACGCGCGGGCACGTCCAAAAATCCAGCCGACAAGGCCGAGACCGAGGACAAGGAAGAGCAAAGCCGTTCCGGTCATAAACTTAACTCTGCCCCCTTGGACCAAAACTGTCCGAAATCCGACGAAAAAACAACCCAAAATAGCGATGAACCTGGATCAAACGGAGATTCGATCCAGGTTCATAGACGCGATGATTGTTGCAGATTTATTTCAAATCTGCGCCCGTCATTGCATTGAGGCTGTTTGCAGCGTCGGTTGCCGCTTTATAGTCCGCATCGGTGGACGCAATCATGCCCAATTTGGTCAGATATCCACCAACTGCGCCGCCCTTAAGAAACTCGGCAATAAATTCCTTGATGCCGGGAATTTTGTCGATGTGGGCTTTCTTGACGTAGATGAACATCTTGCGTGCGCCGGGATAGCTACCATCCGAAATGGTTGCAAGCGTGGGGCTGACGCCGTCCATAACAATGCCGTGCACTTTCGATACATTTTCTTCCATGTAGCTGTAGCCGAAGATGCCAACCATGTTGGGGTTGGAGTCAAGTTTCTGAACGATCAGGTTATCGTTTTCGCCTTGCTCCTTGAAAGCGCCATCGGTGCGGACTTCAGTGCAAATCGCCTTATACTTGCCTTCGTCGGTTTCCTTCAAAGCCTTCATTGCCGCGTTGGACTTGCAACCGGCTTCCATGATCAGCTCATGGAATGAATCGCGCGTACCAGAAGTTGTTGGCGGGCCATAAACCGAGATTGGCAATTTAGGCAGCGACGGATTCACGTCGGCCCACAGCTTCGCAGTCTGTGGCTTACCGAATGGGTTGGCTGCGAGTGCCTTGTATACGTCAGCTGTAGACAATACGAACTTGGTGCCCTTGTTTGACTGTGCAAGCGCCAGACCGTCGATGCCAACTTGCACTTCTACAATGTCCTTAACGCCGTTCTTCTGGCAATTTTCGAATTCGCTCTTCTTCATACGACGCGAAGCATTTGCGATGTCTGGTGTCTCTGCGCCTACGCCTTTGCAGAATTGTTCAATGCCACCGCCGGTGCCGTTCGATTCAAGAACAGGCGATTTGCGTGATGTATCCGCCTTTGCAAACGCTTCAGACGCTGCCTTTGCAAATGGAAATACGGTCGACGAACCTACAATTCGGATTTCCTGACGCGAACCACCAGCGGCTCCACCAGTGCTCGCCTGGTCATTACATGCCGCAAGCGCCAGTGCGCTGATGGCAACAAGTGAAATCTTCTTCATCATAACGGATGTCCCTATGGTGGATTCAATACAGAAAAAACTGCGCTCTCGGCGCCATTAGCGGGTGCAGATGGCTGATAAATGACCTTTATATTGCATTATCATGACAGTCATGTCGGTGCAACGGGAAGCAAGATCGACACAGTTGTGCCTTTTCCCACAGTGCTGCGGATTTCCAGATGGCCGCGGTGCCGGTCCACAATATGTTTTACCAGACTAAGTCCCAGACCCGTTCCGCCAACCAACCGACTGCGCCCCGAATCGACCCTGTAAAAACGCTCGGTGAGCCGCGGCAAATGTTCAGGTGCAATTCCGTCCCCTTCATCCGTAACAGCGAAGTTCAGCATTGCGCCCGATCGCGAGGATATGATCGAAACCAGCACCGGAGTTCCGTCTTTCCCATATTTCATGGCGTTGTTCAGAATATTATTGGCAAGCTGCCGCAATTGCCCCGCATCCCCAATCACTGCAGGCAAATCCGCAGTGATGTCGACAGCAATATCTGCCCCGCGGTCCTTCTGGCTGTTGCGGAGCTGGTCTATGGTTTCCAACACGATCTGCGCAAAATCGACCGGAGTTTGTGGCGGATCATATTTTTCGGCTTCAATGCGGCTAAGTGACATAAGGTCGCGCACCAACGCCTGCATGCGATCGGTTTCTTTCGCCATGATTCCCAGGAATCGACCCCGTGTGGCTGGGTCGTCGCCAGCAGCGGGGTCATCCAATGTTTCGATGAATCCTTTGATAGCAGCGAGCGGCGTCAACAGTTCGTGGCTGGCATTGGCAACGAAATCAACGCGCATCTTTTCGGCCGCTTGCGTACCACTGCGGTCGGCCAAATGGACAATTTTCTGTCCGGCCCCCATCGTTTGGATACGCATTTCCCACAACTGGTTTTTCTGGCCTATGCCTGTGAGCTTTATGGGGTGGCCGCTGTGATAGGCATCAGGGTCAGACAGCCGTTCGATTGCCCCGGCATGCCGAAATGCCATCCGGACATTCTGACCAACAATATTTCTCCCTAACAAGCGCAACGCCACCACATTCGCAGCCGTCACCCGCGCGTTTTCGACCATCAATATCGCATCAGTTGATGCATCGATGAACGCCTGCAACTGGGGGTGCGAGGTGATTGAGGCGGCATCGATCGCCCGCATTCCGTCTTCCCGAGGCGTATCGATACCGGCATCGTCATAATCATGCCCTTCGGCCACAACGAACAACGCGATCAGCATGGATACAAATACGACAAGAATGCGTTCGGCCGCACCAAGCATTTGCCCTGCAAAAACGGCGCCTACAAAAGCAAGGCCAAAGGCAAAAAGCACGCGGGGAGAAAACCAACTGTTCAATATATTAACCCGTCCATGTCAGCCCGATCTGCGCCAATCCCGTGTTAGCTATTACCGGTTAGACTGTCCCACATATAGACGCAGCTTTTCCGTGCAAGCATCGCCGATGAAAAATCGAATTCGATATGATAAGGCGATCATATGGAAGATGCAGAAAAGAACCCTGATGCTGGCTTGAGCAGCGCGGCAACGCGCCGCCGAGCGCTCATGCTGGGCGCGGTCACTGCGTCGGCCATCGTATCCGTTCGGCCAGCGCTTGCTCAATCGGCGGCATCGGTCCTAAATTGCGAAATTCGCGTTCCCGGGCCGCATGGTACCGGAAGGAACATTGACGCTTATGGTAAGCTTGTTCGCCGCGACACCCCAGGTTCGTTTCCTGCAAATGGCCAGAAATTTACCGGCGAACAGGTGAAGGCGGCGCTGCAAGGCCGCAGCCTGCCGGGTACAAGTTACGAACAGAATCAGGCTTATGTAAATTATATCCGCAGGCTGCAAAGCGGGCAAAGCGGCTTCACCTGCTTCGCCTCCCTCCAAATGGCGCGCTAAACCCGAAATTAACAATGGATGCGCTATTGTCGCAAGATGCCTGCACTACCGATAATCTATTTGCGTGCCGAGAACGCGCAACTGATCACTGAGCCACTAGATGCCCTCACGGTCATCTATCACCGGCGGTCGGGTACAACACATATCGTTGCAGAGCCCGTGCCGCAGATTTTGGCATGCATGGGTACCGCGCCGATGGCCGCTGCCGATATTGTGCGGTGCCTGGCAGCGCTATTCGACGTCGATGATGTCGAGGCTATCATATTCGCCCGCCTTGAGGAAATGGCCGAACTAGGAATAGTGGAGCGCGTTCGTGCATGAATTTCGCGTTCAGGTGGGGCCGGCTAGGTTCCGCATTGGATCGGTATGGGAAGGCCCCATCCGGGCGCTGGCCGAACTATATCGCGATTATCCGACACCAACGATAACCGATTATACCGTGCGTCTTGAGTCGGTTAGTTTTTTAAGGCGCTACATCCGCCCTTCGGTCGCAATTAATGGCGATTTTATGTTGCCCGACGCGGCGCCACTTCCGCTCGCGTTCGCTTTGCTGGCAGGGGAAATGGCAATGAACGTGCAAATGGCTCTGGGGTGGCGACGCCATTTACTCCTGCACGCCAGCGCAGTGGAGAAAGACGGCAAAGCGCTTATCATGACTGGCGAATCCGGATCAGGTAAGTCGACATTGTCTGCCATGCTTGGGCATATGGGCTGGCGCTTCATGGGCGATGAATTTGTTCTTCTGGATCTGGTGACAGGCGAAGCCATGCCATTCCCACGTCTGATCAGCCTGAAAAACGAAGCTATTGATGAGATGCAAACGCAGGTTGCTGCTGACCGGTTCGGACCGCTCATGCGCGGCACACCAAAGGGCGACATTCGTCATCTGGTCCCGCCCCGCGACGCTGTGCAGTCAATGGGCGTACCAGCGCGGCCCGCGTTGCTTTTGTTCCCAAGCTTCGGATTTGACGCCGCCGTACGGCCCGTCGCGCCAAGCGAGGTGTTCGCGCGGCTGACGCAAGCGTCCACAAACTATGTTGCGTTGGGTGAATCCGGGTTTCGCGCCCTTACCGGCTTTGTAAAAGCCGTTCCGGCGCGGGCCATCGACTATCGCAACGGCGACGAAGCGCTGATGCTGGTGAACCAGCTTTGGGATGCGCTTACGTGAACGTCGACGGCATGATCCTTATCGGCTTATTGCGGTGCCCTGAGACGACTGCGAGCTATGATGCAGACGCTTGGAATGCGCTGGTTTCCATTGCGCGTGCCGAGCAATTGCTGGGAACAGTCGCACGCCGATTAAACGGCATTGCCGTTCCGCCGGAGATAGCCGGCATCCTTAATGAAGCGCGCATCAACGCAGGATATCAAAGGCGCGCAGCCTTGTGGGAAGCGGACTGCGCCCGCCGCGCGCTTGCCGACATTGAAAGCACGGTCGTCCTGATGAAGGGCACGGCTTATGCCGCTGCTGGGCTGAAGGCTTCCGAAGGCCGGCATATTGGCGACCTTGACATTATGGTTGCGCGCGATGCCTTGTCTGCGACCGAGAAAGCGTTGCTCGCCGCGGGTTGGGAATGGGTAAAGCCCGACCCTTATGATGATGCCTATTATCGCGACCACATGCATGAGCTGCCTCCGCTGATCCACAAGGATCGCGACCGCATGATTGATGTACACCATAATATCCTGCCGCTGACGGCGAAACCAAAGCCTGATGCCGTGTCTATGATGGCGAAGGCTGTTCTGCTCGACAACGGTCTATATGTTTTTGCGCATGCCGACATGGTGATCCACAGCGCGGCGCATCTGTTTGCCGATGGGGAATTGGACGGGGGCCTGCGCAATCTGTGGGATATTCACTGTCTGTTGGACGAATTTTCTGCTGACGATTTCTGGTCAGAACTCCAATTACGCGCAACGCATCATGGGTTGTGGCCAGCGGTCCACCTTGCCGCCCGTTTGGCGCATCTCGTGTACGGAACAGAAATACCGCGCGGTTGGCGGACCAAGCACTGGCAGGACCGATTTTACCTCAAGCGTTTCACGGCGCGCGACGCGTGGGGCAGGGGAACGCGCCCCTTTTTACGATTGTTGTTTTATGTGCGCTCGCATTGGCTCCGCATGCCGCCATTGATGCTAGCGCGGCATTTGTGGAAGAAATGGCGAATGGGTTAGAAATTTGGTGCACGCAGAGGCGCAGAGGATAGCGAGCGCTTTCTCTCTGCGCCTCTGCGTGAATTAGTGTGACCCTAGCCGAGCTAGGCAGTCAATCAGATCATCGAAATGGTCGATGATGGCATCTGCGCCCATATCTTCCACTGGCCCGTGCAGGAAACCAAAGCTAACGGCCACACTTGGCACATCGGCATTTTTCGCGGCCATGATGTCGTAGATAGAATCGCCAATATAGGCCGCACGTCCGCCGCCGCATCTTTTGATCATTTCAAAGATGGGCGCGCCGGATGGTTTGGCATTTTCCTTGCCCAACGTGTCCGCACCCAAAATGCAGCCCATACGATGCGCAAGGTTCAAGTCGGTGAGCAACTTGACCGCCAAGCTTTCGAACTTGTTGGTCACAACCGCGTAACGCACACCCATCGCATCCAGCGTATCCAGCAAATTGAGTGCACCGTCAAAGGGCCGACTGTGGACCGACACATTGGCTTCATAATAAGCCAACATCTGGCGATAGAGCGGCTTAAAATCGCCGTCGGGAATGCCGCCGGTTGCCTCCAGTCCCTGTTGCAACATCAGCTTTGCCCCGCCGCCGATATGTTGCTTGACCGTTTCGGCCGAAAAGGTCGGCCTGCCGACGCTGGACAGCACATGATTGACCGCGGCGGTTAGGTCGCCGCTGGTATCCACTAAAGTACCGTCAAGGTCGAAGCCGATGATGTCGAAAGGAATTTTTGTCATATCGCTTCCAAATGGCTGCAAGTTCTGGAAACCGCAACAATTTGCTGGCATGACAATGCACATGACTGAATTAGCTGCCATCATCCTTGCCGCGGGCAAGGGCACTCGCATGAAATCCGATCTGCACAAGGTCCTGCATCCCATTGCTAGTCGGCCAATGATGATGCACCTGATGGCGTCGGTTGATGCCTTAAGCCCTGCCAAAAAGGTTGTGGTGGTCGGCAGCGGCAAGGATCAGCTTGAAGCTGCCTTGGCCGGGTCCGCAGAATTGGCCGTGCAGGAGCCGCAACATGGAACAGGCCATGCCGTGCAGCAGGCGCAAGACGCGTTGGCTGGCTTTGATGGTGATGTCCTCATTCTTTACGGCGATGTTCCGTTCGTGCCGGCGGCGACAATGCAGGCGATGGTCGAAAGACTGAACGCCGCCGACGCGCCTGCCGTGGTCGTGTTGGCGTTCGAGCCGGAGGACCCCACGGGCTATGGCCGCGTGATTGTCGAAGATGGCCGCATCGTTAAAATGGTTGAACAGAAGGACGCAACCGAAGTTGAAAAGGCAGTGAAGCTGTCCAATTCCGGCCTGATGGCGGTCAAGTCACGCGATCTGTTCGGCTTGCTCGACCGCGTGACGGACGACAATGCGCAGAAGGAATATTATCTGACAGACATCGTCAACATCGCGAACGCCGATGGCCGTGTTTGCGTTGCAGTCACCACCGATCCCTTTGATGTTGCGGGCATCAACAGCCGCGCACAATTGGCCGAGATCGAGGCCGAATGGCAAAAGCGTCGCCGCGTGCAGGCGATGGATGATGGCGCAACGCTGATCGCGCCAGAAACGGTCTGGTTCGCATGGGACACGCAAATTGGCCGCGATGTCCTGATTGAACCCAATGTCTTTTTTGGCCCCGGCGTGCGCATCGCTGATAACGTCAAAATTCGCGCAAACAGCCATATCGAAGGTGCGCAAATCGCCAGCGGTTGCGAAGTTGGTCCTTTCGCCCGGTTGCGACCCGGCACATTGTTGGAAGAAAAAGCCAAGATCGGCAATTTCGTCGAAACCAAGAAAGCGCATTTGGGCAAGGGCGCAAAGGCCAATCATCTGACCTATCTGGGCGATGCGACAATCGGTGCAGGCGCAAATATCGGCGCGGGCACGATTACGTGTAATTATGACGGCTATTTCAAATATCAGACGGTGATTGGCGAAGGTGCATTCATCGGCTCTAACTCTGCCCTCATCGCGCCGGTCAAAATCGGTCGCGATGCAATCGTCGCGGCAGGCAGCGCCGTGTCACGCGACGTCGCCGATGGCGAACTCCGCATGGTCCGCGCCGAGCAGCTCGTGAAGCCCGGCTGGGCGGATCGTTTCCACGATGCAATGCGGAAGAAGAAGGCGGAGAAGAAGTGACGCTTGATGTCACAGGGCAAGTGCTCAAATTCCTTATGATTATATTGACATGATATCATGATATGATATCAATATATCATGACTCGTATCCTCGCCGATCTGCCTGATGAAAAAGTGCGCGCTGAATCGCCGGACATGTTCGGTGAATATGACGACCATCAGCGGCAGATTTATCTCGACATGTCGGCACGCAAATATCCAGAGTTGATAGTGAACGAAGCGAGTGACACATGAGAATTCTTACGGACATTCCTGACGACGATATCGAGAAGCTGGACGCGCTGGCGGCCAAAGGAAAGCGTTCACGCGCGGCGGCAATTCGTGACGCTGTTAAGCTTTACCTGGTGCATAACACGGATAATAAAGACTGGATCGCCCGCGGCGCTGGTCTTTGGAAGCATCGGACGGATATTGGTGACGCAGTTGAATATCAAAGGGCAATGCGAGAAGACCGCAGGCCTTACGAAGATATATGATTTGTGGCCGACCCGTTTTTTGACACCAATATTCTGATCGACTGGCTCAGAGATAACCCCAAGGCTATCTCTGAGCTTTCACGATATAAAAAACACAGGATCAGCCGCGTCGTTTGGACTGAAATATTGGCAGGTGAGCCACTTGAGCGGCGCGACACTGTCCAGCAAATCATTTCACCCTTCGAAGTGGTCGAAATTGATGCCAGAATTGCCGCTGCTGCTGCTGACATCCGATACCGATCGCCGATGAAATTGATGGATGCCTATATCCTCGCTACCGCGCAGGTAAATGGCGCGATCTTGATTACACGAAATACAAAGGATTTTCCGGCAGAGATGCCGGGCATCCGAGTCCCCTACACAATTTGACGAAAGCAAAAAATCCATGTGCGGCATTATCGGAATTGTTGGCAAATCTGCTGTTTCAGACCGGCTGGTCGATGGGCTGAAGCGGATGGAGTATCGGGGTTATGACTCCGCCGGTGTGTGCACTGTCCATGATGGTCAGCTCGTCCGTCGCCGTGCAGAGGGCAAGCTTGGGAACCTTGTCCATGTTCTGAAAACCGACGATGCGGCTGGTAATATTGGCATCGCACATACGCGCTGGGCCACCCATGGCGCGCCGACCACGAGCAACGCGCATCCTCATGCGACGGGCGAAGTCGCGCTCGTGCACAATGGCATTATCGAGAATTTCAAGCAGCTGCGCGATGAACTTATCGCGCGCGGGCGGACATTTGAAAGCGAAACGGATACAGAGGTTGTTGCGCATCTGGTGTCTGAACAGGTGGAGGCTGGCCATGCACCGGCCGAGGCCGTGAAGGCCGTGCTGCCCCGCCTGCGCGGTGCTTTTGCACTTGCCATTGCGTTTCGCGAATTTCCCGATTTTCTGATTGGCGCGCGTCTCGGTAGCCCACTGGTTGTTGGCTATGGCGACGGCGAAACCTATTTGGGGTCTGATGCGTTGGCGCTTGCACCTTTGACGCAGAAAATTGCCTATCTGGAAGAGGGCGACTGGGTTGTCGTCGCGCGCGATGGCGCGCAGATTTTCGATAAGGATAACAATCCCGTCACGCGCGAAGTCACCACCAGCGGCGTGTCCGCGGCGCAGATAGAAAAGGGCAATTACCGCCATTACATGCAGAAAGAGATTTTTGAGCAACCCACAGTGGTCGCCCAAACGCTCTCCAGCTATATCCGCCCCGTTGAACAGACCGTTGCCCTGCCGCAGATGGATTTTGATCTTGCGGGCGTGAAGCGCATCACGATCGTTGCCTGCGGCACATCCTATTACGCTGGCATGGTCGCCAAATATTGGTTCGAGACCTTTGCCCGCGTGCCCGTCGACATCGATGTCGCGTCGGAATTCCGCTATCGCGACCCGGTGTTGGAAGAAGGCGGTTTGGCGCTGTTTATCTCGCAATCGGGTGAGACGGCAGATACGCTGGCTGCATTGCGCCACTGCAAGGAAAACGGCCAAACCATTGCGGTCGTGGTCAATGTGCCGACGTCATCAATGGCGCGTGAGGCCGACCTATTGCTGCCTACCCATGCGGGCCCCGAAATCGGCGTTGCGTCGACTAAGGCCTTCACCTGCCAGCTCGCCGTGCTCGCGGCGCTTGCGGCGCATCTTGCGCTCGTCAAAGGCAAGCTGACTGCAGAAGAAGAACGCGAGATTGTGCGCCATCTGATCGAAGCGCCCGCTGCGTTGAACGCGGCTTTGGTGCATGACGAAGACATTGCCGCGATGGCATACCTCATCGCGCCTGCGCGTGACGTGCTCTACCTTGGCCGTGGCCCTGATTATCCATTGGCGATGGAAGGTGCCCTCAAGCTCAAGGAAATCAGCTACATCCATGCCGAAGGCTATGCCTCGGGCGAAATGAAGCATGGCCCAATCGCGCTGATCGATGAAACCGTGCCCGTCATCGTGCTCGCACCAAGCGGCCCGTTGTTCGAAAAGACCGTCAGCAATATGCAGGAAGTGCGCGCGCGGGGCGGCAAGGTCGTGCTGATTTCCGACGCCGAGGGCATAGCCGAAGCCGGCGAAGGCTGCCTTGCCACGATCGAAATGCCAACCGTCCACCCGCTCATCGCGCCATTGGTTTATGCTGTGCCTGTCCAGCTGCTCGCCTATCATGTGGCGTGTGCCAAAGGCACTGATGTCGACCAACCTCGCAATTTGGCAAAGTCTGTTACAGTGGAGTAATAATGCGCGAAACACGTTGAAAGCTGCCGGGCAATTCGGCATCTTTGATAGCCTCGGAGGTTAGGCCAGTTGGGATTGTTTTCTCGCTTTAGACGACAAAAGTTGCCTCCTCCTCCGCGGGAGACAGCTCCTGCGCAACCATGGCCGCCTGCACCAGTAGCTCCGTCGGGACCAAGCGCGTTCGGCTCTTCGCTTGAACGGTCGCAGGAGCCGGCTTGGCTGAAATACCCTGTGTCCGCCCCAAAGGGGCATATCATTGTTTTTGCGAATGAGAAGGGTGGGGTGGGCAAGTCCACCTCTGCTTTCCATACCTGCATCGCGTTATGTAACGCCGGGGAGAGCGTCGCGGCTCTGGATGTCGATCTGCGGCAATTGACGCTGCACCGCGCGCTTTGGGCACGTATTGAAAGCGCCACCGAATATGGCGTGAAGCTGCCGGGCCCAGAGCAAATCATGCTCGCGCAACAAAATGAGAGCGAGCTTGAGGAAAAACTGCGCATGGCGCGTATCCGGCATAGCTTCATCGTCATTGACGTCGGCGGGCATGATTCGCCCATCGCGCGGCGCGCAATTTTTATGGCGGACACGATTGTCACGCCAGTGAATGACAGCTTCATCGACCTTGATATGCTTGGTCGGATTGATCCACGCAGCGGTGAGTTTAAAACGCTGGGAAATTTCGCGCGGCTTGTTGAACATTTGAAAGAGCCAGGCCTCGCAATACGGCCAAAGCTTCTGGACTGGGTCGTCATGCAAAACCGGTCGCGTAGCCTCGGCACCAAAAACGAACGCAAGGTGCGCGACGCATTGGAAAAAATTGCGCCCGTTGCGGGTTTCCGTCTCGTCCCTGGATTGCGGGAGCGGGTAACCTATCGCGAACTGTTTCCGCAGGGCCTGACGCTGTTTGATTTGGAGGCGCTACCTCAATTGGGCCGCTTGCAGCCGCAAGCGCGCGAGGAAATTTGGGCGATGCTGCGCGCGCTTAACCTGCCGAGCGATGCACTGAACCGGGTTATTGGCGGTCCAGAAGAAGGAGCATGATATGTCAGCGTTTGTATTAGCGACGGTTGCGGTCGTGATTTGTCTCGCCGTGGGTTTCTTCAGCGTTGTGTCGAGCAAATCGTCCAATCCTCGAAAACGGGAAGACAGCGATAGCGGCGTCAGCACGACCGCCACAGATAGCGCCGCAGACTGCGGCGCGGGCGATGGCGGCGGCTGCGATTAGAAAGTAAGTCCATTTATGCAAAATGCGACAGGCCGTTGCGGCGGTGACGAGCTATGTTGCTGAAAAGGCCTGAGTTGCAAAAATGTAAACTCATCGCATTCTGATATTGCATTGCCCGATGTCGTCTGATGCGCGTTAAGGCTCCAACCAAACATTGGAACGAGCATATGTCTTACTGCAGCGATATTGAAGCCACGCATCAAAAAGCACAGGGATTTTCCGACCGGTTTGCATTGCGCATTACCAAGACGTTGCGGTGGGGCGCGGACACCTTTTTTGCCAAGCGCTACGGCAATCGTGCCATCGTTTTGGAGACCGTCGCGGGTGTGCCGGGCATGGTTGGCGCAACGCTTTCGCATCTGCGCGCCCTTCGGCTGATGCAGGACGACAGGGGTTGGATCCGTACGTTGATGGATGAGGCCGAGAACGAACGCATGCATTTGATGACGTTCATCGAAATCGCGCAGCCGTCTGCCTTTGAACGTTTCGTCATCCTGACCGTACAATGGGTCTTCTACATTTTCTTCTTCTTCCTCTATCTGGTGTCGAGCAAAACGGCACACCGTTTGGTCGGCTATTTCGAAGAGGAGGCGGTGTTGAGCTATACGCTGTATCTAACCGAAATCGATGAAGGCAGGCATCCGAATCCGCCGGCGCCGCCCGTTGCTTTGCGTTACTGGAATTTGCCCGAAGGCTCGAGGCTGAGAGATGTCATTCTCATCATACGAGCCGATGAAGCGCATCATCGGGATACCAACCACTATATGGCGAATAGTTTGTCGGGGCGTGAGGCCGATCATAAAGCAATTATGGCATGCCCGCCACATGTCTCCCTGAATGCCGGTTTGATACAATAGTTCAGGCTTGTTGAGGCACGGGCGGATGCTATTGAAGCGACCATGAGTGCTGGCAAAATTATCTTTATTGTCGTTTTGCTATTGCTGGCTTTTCACCTGCTGTTGTTCGGTTACCTTAAACGACTGATCGCCGCGGCGAAACGCGACAAAGGGCTATAACCGCTGCAGGCGCGGATGCTCCAATACGTCAATAGCAAGGGTGGCACGCCAGCCGTCGCACGGGTTGATTTGCCATATTTGCAAGCTTATAGCGGCTGGGCAAAAACAAGCGGTCCCGCGGGGCCGCTTTTTGGCTTTTGGAATATGCCAAGCATTTGGTTGGAAGGAAATATACCATGTCGATAACGCCTTTGATGCCTGTCTATCCGCGTTGCGGTTTCCGACCGGTGCGCGGCGAGGGCGCTTGGTTGATTTCCGAAGACGGCAGCCGCGCGCTCGATTTCGCAGCGGGCATCGCTGTGAACTTGCTTGGGCACGGCCACCCGCATTTGACCAAAGCCATTCAGGATCAGGCGGCGACGCTGATCCATGTATCAAACCTGTATGGCAGCCCACAGGGTGAGGCATTTGCCCAGCGGCTGGTCGATACCACTTTTGCGGACACCGTGTTTTTCACAAACTCGGGCGCAGAAGCAGTCGAGTGCGCGATCAAGACTGCACGCGCGTACCACCAGAGCCAAGGCAGCGACCGCTTTGAAATCATCACTTTCAAAAATGCTTTTCATGGCCGCACGATGGCGACGATTTCTGCCAGTAATCAGGAAAAGATGCACAAGGGCTTTCTGCCTCTGCTTGAAGGTTTCAAATATGTCGACTTCGATGATCTTGAAGGCGCCAAGGCTGCATTAGGACCCAAGACCGCAGCTTTCCTGGTGGAACCAATTCAAGGGGAGGGCGGCGTTCGCCCTGCGTCTGACGCCTTTATGAAGGGCCTGCGCGCTCTGGCCGACGAACATGGCATCATGCTCATCCTCGACGAAGTCCAGTGCGGTGTTGCGCGTTCGGGGACGTTATATGCCTATGAACAATATGGCATCACACCAGACATTATGGCGACGGCAAAGGGCTTGGGCGGCGGTTTCCCTGTGGGTGCGTGCTTGGCTACCGAAGAGGCAGCCCGCGGCATGGTCGTCGGGACTCATGGTTCGACCTATGGCGGCAACCCATTTGCTATGGCGGCATGCCAAGCGGTTTGGGATGTCGTGGCGAATGACGAATTCCTCGAAAATGTGCGCGCGACGGGCGACAAATTGCGTACCTCACTTGAACAGTTCATTGGCAACTATCCTG
Organism: Sphingomonadaceae bacterium PASS1; assembly: GCA_002255985.1. GTDB lineage: Bacteria > Pseudomonadota > Alphaproteobacteria > Sphingomonadales > Sphingomonadaceae > Sphingorhabdus_B. The sequence continues at coordinate 87,227 of NKIR01000005.1, read as the reverse complement.
ATCTGTTTTCTGGTGTGCGTGGCAAGGGCTTGATGCTGGGCGTTATGATGACGCATGAAACGCGGGCGTTCGTCGCGCATTTGCGTGACAATCACGGGCTGTTGTTGGTTGCCGCTGGTGATAACACCTTCCGTGTGCTGCCGCCGTTGAACATTACCGATACCGAAATCCAGATTTTCATGGAAAAGCTTTCGGCTGGTGCCGCAAGTTATCAAATGCCGCAGGCGGCATGACCCGTCATTTCCTCAATCTGGCGGACGCTGGCGGCGATGCGATTGCTGCCATGCTCAACGACGCCATTGACCGCAAAGCCGCACGACAAGGCTGGCCGAAGGGCAAGGCAGATGCGGATGCGCCATTAGCCGGGCATACGCTCGCGATGGTGTTCGAAAAAAATTCGACACGTACGCGAACGTCATTTGAAATGGCGATGAAGCAACTGGGCGGCGACAGCATTTTTATGGCGTCTGGACAAATGCAGCTTGGCCGCGGGGAATCGATTGCCGATACCGCGCGCGTTTTGTCGCGCTATGTCGATGCCATCATGATCCGGACCGATGATCATGCAAAAGTGGAAGAGCTCGCGCACTACGCCAGTGTGCCGGTGATAAACGGACTCACCGATTTGTCGCACCCCTGCCAGATTGTGGCTGACCTGTTGACGATAACCGAGCATGGCAAGGCGTTGCCCGGGCTTGAGCTTGCGTGGCTTGGCGATGGTAACAATGTGCTCAATTCCGTCGTTGAGGCTGCGGGGTTGTTCAAGTTCAACGTGCGGATTGCGGTGCCACAGGGTTATGAAAGCGACGATAGCTTCATCGAGCGCGCGCGCGCGGCGGGTGCGAAAGTTACGCTCACGCGCGACGCTGCCGAAGCGGTAAGCGGCGCAGACGTGATTGTCACGGATACCTGGGTGTCGATGGGACAAGAGCACGCCCACAACAAAATAGCCGCGATGATGCCTTATCAGGTAAACGAGCAGCTTATGGCTATGGCGAATGGCGATGCCAAATTTTTGCACTGTCTGCCTGCGCACCGCGGCGAGGAAGTCACCGACGCCGTGATTGATGGACCGCAGTCGGTCATTTGGGACGAAGCCGAAAACCGGCTCCACGCGCAAAAGTCTATCTTACGCTGGTGTTTTGGCCAAATTTAATGGCTGGGCAGTCGGAAACTTTTTGTAATCAGCCTTTGCGCTTTTCCATTCCGACCCGTGACGCGCGCGGACGCTTGGTGCGGCTTGACGAGGTGTTGGCTGAAATATTGGCTGCGCATGCTTATCCGCCGCTCATCGAGAAAACACTCGCAGAGGCGCTGGTCCTCACGGCATTGCTGGGCGCCTCGCTGAAGGAAAAAGGCAGCCAGCTGACATTACAGACGCAAACCGAAAAGGGTGCCATTCGTTTGATGGCATGCGATTATAAGGACGGCGCATTGCGCGGATATGCGCAGTTCGATCCAGCGACCGTCGCTGCGCTACCTGACGATTCCACATTATTTGGTATCTTCGGCAAAGGCTATCTTGCCATCACGTTCGACCGGATGAAGCCGCCTATTGAGGGCGGTGGCCGGTATCAAGGTATCGTGCCGCTTGAGGGCGATACGCTGGCGGATGCCGCCGCGAACTATTTCGTGCAGTCCGAACAAATACCGACGCTCATTCGCGTGGCAGTCGACCATGTGAACGGCCGCTGTGTAGCGGGCGGGCTGCTCGTCCAGCATCTTCCTGAAGGCGAAGAAGGCCGCGAACGGTTGCATGTCCGGCTTGACCATCCAGAATGGGAGCATGTCGAAATCATTGCCTCTACTATCGCCCGCGCCGAACTTGCCGATCCATCATTGCCACTCGAAGAAATTGTCTGGCGCTTGTTCCACGAGGAACAGGAAGTGCGTATTGAGCAAGGCGACCCACTGTCGAAGGGCTGTCGCTGCGACCCCGTGCATATCCGGGACGTCATCTCAAAATTTCCGGCAGAAGACCGTGCTGACATGGCGGATGATGCCGGTGATATCGTTGTTGATTGCGAATTTTGCTCGCGCCGCTTTCCGGTGAGTTTGGCGAGCTTCAATAACTGATCGAAACGATTGGGCCGAACGGGTCATTCATCGTTCATATACCACATTCTATCATGCAAAACGTAAAATATCGTGGTATAACTCGGCAATAAACAGGTCGCTTCAACGAACATGGCCGGTTTATGGATTGAAGCTTATGACATTAAAACGCTCCCAATATGGCCTCGTTGGTGCCACTTTACTGTCGCTGACCTCAGCCGCATTTGCGTTTGCGCCAACAAATGACTTGTCGTTATTGAATACGCTGGAACGCGGGCAGTGGAACTTGCGGGCAGTTGGGGCCGAGGCACCATTGACAAAGATATGTCTTGGTAATCCAGAGCTGTTAACCCAAATCCAGCATGCGGGCGCAGCCTGTGAACTGTACGTTATCCGTTCTACTGCGAATTCGGTGACGGTCAGCTATACTTGCAAAGGTCAAGGGCAAGGCCTGACGACTATTCGTAAGGAATCCAACCGGATCATCCACATTCAGTCGCAGGGCATTCACAATAATGCGCCGTTTTCGTTTTCGGTCGAAGGCCGAAAGATCGGCCCTTGCTAGGCCAATCGCCTTCATCCCGGCGTTTGTAAAATATTTACCAACCTCAGGTTAAAAGGATGCGTGTCTTTTAGGAGATACGCTTTCCTCCCTAGTTGGCTGCAAAGCCATAACTGGGCCGCCGCTGTACAGCTTGGCGGCCCATTTTTTTATCAGAACGCAGCGATACCCGTGATGGCGCGCCCCAGAATCAACGCGTGGACATCGTGTGCACCTTCGTAGGTGTTGACCGTTTCGAGGTTCGCCATGTGGCGCATTACTTGATATTCCTCGCTGATACCGTTGCCGCCATGCATATCGCGCGCGGCGCGGGCGATATCGAGCGCCTTGCCGACATTGTTACGCTTCACGATAGAAATCATGTCGGGCGCCAGCTGGCCTTCGTCCATAAGCCGTCCGACGCGCAACGATGCCTGAAGCCCAAGCGCGATGTCGGTCATCATATCGGCCAGTTTCTTTTGATAGAGCTGATTGGCGGCGAGCGGCTTGCCAAATTGATGGCGATCAAGGCCATATTGGCGCGCGGCATGCATGCAGAATTCCGCTGCCCCCAATGCGCCCCAGCTGATGCCGTAGCGGGCACGGTTGAGGCATCCGAACGGACCCTTCAGGCCTTGCACGTCCGGCAAAAGCGCGTCCTCACCAACCTCGACATTGTCCATCATGATCATGCCAGTGGTTGATGCGCGCAGCGACAGCTTGCCTTGAATTTTCGGTGCGGACAGGCCTTTCATGCCCTTTTCCAGCACAAAGCCACGAATGCCGCCGCCATGCGCTTCTGATTTTGCCCAGACGACGAAGACGTCTGCAAAGGGTGCATTTGAAATCCACGTTTTCGAACCGTTGATGACATATCCGCCATCAATTTTTTTGGCAAAGGTGCGCATGCCCGCAGGATCGGACCCTGCGTCCGGCTCGGTCAATCCAAAGCAACCAATCAGCGTTCCTGCCGCAAGTCCGGGCAGATATTTGCGGCGCTGTTCTTCGGAACCATATGCATAGATCGGATGCATCACGAGCGACGATTGAACCGACGCCATCGAACGATAGCCCGAATCGACGCGCTCAATCTCTCGCGCAATCAAGCCATAGGCGACATAAGACGCGCCAGCGCCGCCATATTCTTCCGGAATCGTTGCGCCCAGCAAACCCGTTTGGCCCATAAGCGGAAACAATTCGGGCGCATCACATTCGGTCCGGTACGCCTCAATCACGCGCGGCTGCAATTCGCTTTGCGCAAAGGCATGTGCCGTATCGCGGATCATGCGTTCATCTTCGGTAAGCTGCGCATCCAGACGGAAAGGGTCGGACCAATCAAATGCTGCCAATTCGGCCATAAGGATTCTCCAATGTTGCGTGGTCGCTAAACTTTTTGTGTGCTGCGGGCAAGCTGGCAAAATGTCTCTAACCGGTCTATTCGGCAGCAATCAAATAGGAGATAGCGGTGAAGCTGGCAGCAGATGTAGAGACGATTCTGAAAAACCTCGGAACCCAAATTTCGGGGGATATGGCGTCATACTCGCCGGTCGATGGCAGCAATATCGGGTCGGTACCAACCGCCTCTGCCTCGGATATCGATGTGGCGTGCGTAAATGCCAACGATGCGTTTCACAGTTGGCGCACCGTCCCCGCGCCGCGTCGCGGAGAGCTCGTCCGTTTGTTCGGCAATGCCTTACGTGAAGATAAAGAAAAGCTGGCGCGCCTTGTCACCATCGAATGTGGGAAGCCACTGTCCGAAGGCATGGGCGAAGTGCAGGAGATGATCGACATTTGCGACTTCGCCGTCGGCTTATCGCGTCAGCTTCATGGTCTTACCATCGCCAGCGAACGGCCCGGCCACCGAATGATGGAACAATGGCATCCCTTGGGGCCGGTGCTCGTCATCTCTGCGTTCAATTTCCCGGTCGCCGTTTGGGCGTGGAATGCCGCGTTGGCACTTGTCTGCGGTAATAGCGTCATCTGGAAACCATCGGAGAAAACCCCGCTGACTGCAGTGGCCGTACAAGCCATTTTTGAACGCGCGGTGACCGCATTTGGCGATACTCCGGCGCATGTATCACAAGTGGTGCACGGCGGACGCGACGTTGGCGCCGCGTTGGTCGCGGACCCGCGCATCGCGCTCATCTCTGCCACCGGCAGCACGCAAATGGGCCGCAAGGTCGGACAGGTTGCGGCCGCGCGCTTTGCCAAGACGATATTAGAACTTGGCGGCAATAACGCCGCGATCATCAGCGACAAGGCCGACCTTGCATTGGCGTTGCGCGGTGTCTTGTTCTCCGCGTTCGGCACAAGCGGGCAACGTTGCACAAGCCTGCGGCGCGTCTTTTTATATGATGCGATCTATGACAATTTTGTGGAGGCATTGAAGGCCGCCAGCACATCCATGGCGGTTGGCGATCCGCTAGACAGCGGCAACCTTGCTGGACCGCTTATTGACGAAGCGGCATATGACGGCATGCAAGTCGCCCTCAATGAAGCACGTGCGCTTGGCGCAAATATCACGGGCGGTGCGCGGATGGACATGGAGGGTATCTATGTTCGGCCTGCGCTTGTCGAGATGCCTGCGCACAACGGCCCGGCATTGCGCGAAACCTTCGCGCCGATACTCTACATCTTCCGCTATCACGATTTGGCGCACGCCATCGCACTTCAAAACAGTGTCGGCGCGGGGCTTTCGTCCTCGATATTCTCGACCGACGTCCGCGAGTGCGAGCGGTTCCTGTCGGCAGAAGGTAGCGACTGCGGCATCGCCAATGTCAATATCGGCACATCCGGCGCTGAAATCGGCGGGGCCTTTGGCGGCGAAAAGGAAACGGGCGGTGGTCGCGAATCCGGTTCCGACGCATGGAAAGCCTATATGCGCCGTGCGACGAACACGATTAACTACTCGAATGAACTGCCGCTTGCGCAAGGGGTGACTTTCGACCTAGGCTAAGGCCTGAGGAGAGCGAAAATGCGTGTCGATAGATTGCCACCGGTGAAAGCGACGCTGCAGCCGAGCAACCACCCCTATCTCAACGGTGCGTGGACGCCGCAGCATGAAGAGGTCACGGCAACGGACCTTGAGGTGATCGAAGGTAGCATTCCGGACGACATTGACGGCGTCTACTTGCGCAACACCGAAAACCAGATCCATCAGCCGCTCGGGCGTTATCATCCCTTTGATGGCGACGGCATGATCCACCAGATCGATTTTTCGGGCGGCAAGGCAAGCTATCGCAATCGCTTTGTGCGCACCCGTTGTTTTCAGGCGGAGCAGGATGCCGGCGGCTCGCTCTGGGGCGGGTTGATGGACAAGGTGAGTGTGTCGAAACGCCCTGGCTTTGGCGCCCATGGAAGCCTTAAGGATTCATCAAGCACCGACATCATCGTGCATGCCGGCAAGGCTGTGTCCACTTTCTACCAGTGCGGCGAGGGCTATGTGCTCGACTCCGAAACGCTGGAGCAAGAGGGCGTTGCGTCCTGGGTGCCGCTGGACGGCATTTCGGCGCATCCAAAGGTCGATGAACGCACCGGTGAGTTGCTGTTTTTCAACTACTCCAAACATGCGCCATATATGCATTATGGCGTGGTCGACCGCAGCGGAAAGCTTGCGCATTATGTGCCCATTCCGCTTCCCGGGCCGCGTTTGCCGCATGACATGATGTTCACCGAAAACTGGTCGATATTGTGCGACTTCCCTTTGTTCTGGGATGAGGAGCTGTTGAAGCGCGATGTCCATGTGACGCGGCTGCACGAAGGGCTGCCATCGCGTTTCGCGCTCATTCCACGTTATGGCCAACCCGAAGATATCCGCTGGTTTGAAGCGGACCCGACCTTTGTCCTGCACTTCATCAATGCCTATGAGGAAGGGGACGAGGTCATCCTCGACGGCTATTTCGAAGAGGATCCCTATCCGCCACCGATCGAAAATGCCGACGGCTATGGGCATATGATGGCTTATGTCGACGAACATAGCTTCAAGCCCAAGCTGCACCGTTGGCGCTTCAACTTGAATGACGGCACGACACGCGAAGAGCGTTTGGATGACCGGATTTTAGAGTTTGGGATGATGAACCAGCGTTATTTGGGGCTGCCCTATCGTTATGCCTATAGCACGACGTCAAAGCCGGGCTGGTTCCTGTTCACGGGCTTCGTTAAACATGATTTGGTCACTGGCGAGTCTTGGGAAGTTCAGCTGACCGATGGCCGCTATGCCAGCGAAGCGCCCTTTGCCCCGCGGGTGGGCGCTATAGACGAAGACGACGGCTATCTTATCAGCTTTGTTACCGACGAAAACCGTGGAACGTCGGAGTGCATCCTCATCGACTGCAAACGCTTTGATGAAGGGCCGGTGTGCAGAATCGCTCTGCCACATAAGATCAGCAGTGGTACACATGCGCATTGGGCGGACCGAACCGTCCTGTGATAGCGGCATATTCTTCGGCACGACCCCCAAGGAAATCATTGCCTTTTCCCAGCCTTGCTTGGTCGCCAAGTAAACAGTACTAATATTTAATATTAGAAAAACCTGTTGCTGTGATTCCATGGCGCAATCCGATTGCCGCACCAGCTTTTAGTCTGACATAGGGCCGCGATAACGAAAATTGGTGGATTATATGAAGAGCACAGCACGGGCGGTTGTAATTGGTGGCGGCGTTGTCGGCGTAAGCACGTTGTACCATCTTGCCAAAATGGGGTGGAGCGATGTCGTGTTGCTTGAGCGTAAGGAGTTAACCTCCGGCTCAACCTGGCATGCCGCGGGCCTTTTGCCGCTTTTCAACCTGAGCTATTCCGTCGGCAAGCTGCATCAATATTCGGTAGGACTATATCCGACGCTAGAGGCAGAGACCGGCCTGCATGCCGGTTTTTCGCAAGTCACGAACATCCGGCTGGCGACCACCAAAGACCGGATGGATGAGTATAATTATTATGCGGGCGTTGCGCGTACCATTGGCGTCGATGTCAACTTCCTTAGCCCCGACGACGTCAAAGATATTTGGCCGCTTGCGGATATGGACGGCGTTATCGGCGCTATCCAGCATCCCGATGATGGCTATATCCAGCCCGCCGACTTAACACAGGCATTGGCCAAGGGCGCGCGGCAACGCGGCGCTACCATCTATCGCAACACAACCGTCACCGCGATCACGCAGCAGCCCAATGGCGAATGGCTTATCTCGACGGATCAGGGCGACATCACCTGCGAGCATGTTGTCTCCTGCTCCGGCAATTTCGCGCGTCAGACAGGCACAATGGTGGGCCTCGATATCCCCGTGATCCCCGTCGAGCACCAATATATCGTGACCGAGCAGCACCCGGACATCATGGCGCGAAAAAAAGCTGGTTTGCCCGAAATGGGCGTCCTGCGCGAATCCGATGCGAGCTATTATATGCGTGAGGAGGCAGGCGGGCTGTTGTTGGGGCCATATGAATTGGGTGCGCCGGCCTGCTATGTTGATGGCCCTTCTGCAACCAGCGAATATGAACTGTTCCCTGACGCGCTCGAGCGGCTCGAGCCCTATATTCTCGCCGCAATGAAGCGCGTGCCAGCTTTTGGCGAGGTTGGCATCAAGCGCGTGTATAATGGCGCAATTGCATATACGCCCGACGGGTCGCCTATTGTCGGACCGGCATGGGGACTGAAAAACTTCTGGCTCAACGAAGGCCACAGCTTTGGCGTTACCGCCGCAGGTGGCGCTGGTTGGCAATTGGCACATTGGATTGTCGATGGTGAACCGACGATCGACATGATGGGCGTCGATCCGCGCCGCTTTGGCGATTATGCTGGCCGCGGCTTCTTGATTGAAAAGAACGAAGAAGCCTATGCCAAGGTCTTCACCGTGCATTATCCAGATGAAGAGCGCGAAGCGGGGCGCGCATTGCGGCGTACGCCATGCTATGACCGGATGAAGGCGCTGGGCGCGGTGTTTGGCAGTGTGTTCGGCTGGGAACGCCCCAATTGGTTCGCGCCTCAGGACTATGCGCTCAGCGAAGCCGATCTCGACAAGCCCGACGTGCTTTTGAACGACAATCATCCCGTCGTTGCGGATCAACCCATTCGCGAAAAATGGTCGTTCCGTCGGTCCAACTATTTCGAACATGTCGGCAATGAGTGTCGCCATGTGCACGAAAAAGTCGGCATTCAGGATATGAGCGCATTTGCCAAATGCGAGATATCAGGCCCGGGTGCGGAAGGCTGGCTCGATCAGCTGCTGACAAATGCGGTGCCGAAAAAGGTCGGACGCGTAACCTTGTCCTATCTGCTCACCCACAAGGGCGGCGTGCGCAGTGAGTTCACGGTCTATAAAGTCGCGCCGCAACGTTATTATCTTGTCTCGGCTGGCGCCTATGAGCGGCATGACCATGACTATTTGAAAAAGGCCCTGCCGCGCGATGGCTCTGTCAGCTTTGAACGGCTGACGACGGCTATGGGCGTGCTCGTTCTGGCGGGCCCGCGTTCGCGCGATGTGTTGGCGAAGCTTACCGATGCCGACCTGTCCAATGAAGCCTTCCCATGGTTGACCGGCAAGAAAATCAGCATTGGTCTGGCGCAGGTCGATGCATTGCGGGTCAATTTCATCGGTGAACTTGGTTGGGAAATCCATCATCCGATCGAAATGCAGAATTATATCTTTGACCGGTTGATGGACGCTGGCGCGGAGTTTGATATCAAGCCGTTCGGTATCCGCGCGATGACGTCAATGGCGCTCGAAAAAAGCTACAAGCTGATCCCGCGTGAATTGTCGGTTGAGTATTCGGCGTTTGAAAGCGGGTTGGACCGCTTTGTCAGCCTCAAAAAACCAACCTTTCATGGCCGCGATGCATTGCTTGCATGGCGCGAACGGGGCGCTGCGAATACGCTTGTGACGATGGAAGTGCATGGCGTAACCGATGCCGATGCACGCGGGTCTGAGCCGATTTATCATGGTGATGATATAGTCGGCCGCGTGACCTCTGGCGGTTATGGTTGGCGCGTGCGCAAGTCGCTTGCGCTCGCGATGGTGCGGCCTGATTTGGCGCAGGCAGGTGCCGAGTTTGAAATCGCGATCTTGGGCGTTCGCCACAAGGCGACGATCATCGCGGACTCGCCGTTTGACCCTGACAATAATGCACTGAAGAGCTAAGCCGATGTCTCGTTTCGCCCCCATCGCTGACTTGCTTGCGCAGGATCGCACGGGCCATACCTTGCCGCGCGAATTATATGTCAGCGAAGACGCTTTCGAATTTGATACGCAGGTCATGCTAAAGTCGGTCTGGATTTACGCCTGTACCGTCGCGCATGTGAAAAATCCCGGTGATTTCTTCGTGTTCGAGCTGGCGCAGAATTCTGTCGTCATTGTGCGTGGCCGCGACATGCAAGTGCGCGCGTTTTGGAATAGCTGCCGACACCGCGGGGCCAAAATCTGCTTGGAACAGCGCGGACGGGCCCCGCGTTTAATGTGCCCCTATCATCAATGGACATACGGCCTTGATGGCCAGCTTCTTGCCGCACGCAGCATGGCGGAGGATTTTGACAAAGCAGATCATGGGCTTTCGCCGGTAGCACTCGAAAATGTTGGCGGCCTTATTTTTATCTGCCTCGGCGACAATCCGCCGCCGATTGACCGCGTAAAGGCCGACATATCCGAACAGATATCGGTATATGATCTCGAAAAGCTAAAGGTTGTTGTTCAGGACAATTATGTCGAAGACGCCAACTGGAAATTGGTGATGGAGAATAATCGCGAATGTTACCATTGCGATGTTGGTCATCCTGAACTGATTAGTGTGCTTGGGACAACAGGCTTTGGTAAAGATGCGCCCGATAATGCGGCGAAGCATGAAGAGTGGAAAGCGCTCGGCATCGACCATGATCTGATCGAATTTCCCGACGGCTGGTGGCACCGAGTCGCGCGGTTGGCGCTGGCCAATGGTGCGGTTACGCAATCGATAGATGGCAAGCTTGCGTGTCAAAAATTGATCGGGCCATTTACTGCGCCTGAAACGTCTAGCCTGTCTGTTTGGACCCAGCCGAATAGCTGGCACCATTTCTGCTGCGACCATGTCGTGACATTTTCACTGACACCGATTTCGCCGGACAAGACATTGCTGCGCACCAGCTGGCTGGTGCACGAAGATGCGGTTGAGGGTGTCGACTACGATCCCGATCATTTGGCCGCATTGTGGCGCAAAACAAATGAGCAGGACGGGCATTTCTCTGCGATCAACCATCGCGGAATCGCCAGCGATGGCTATATTCAGGGACCCTATGCAGTGGAAGAAAAGCTGGTCGACGACTTCAAGAGTTTCTATGTGAGCCGCGCTACAGCCGCGCTTGAGAGAATATCATGACCCACCATAGTGCTTTCAGTCTCTTCGCCAAAGCGCTTGGCGGACATCAGGATTGGCCCGAACAATGGCCCGATGCTGCACCAAAACCGGCTTATGATGCCATCATCGTCGGCGGCGGCGGGCATGGCTTAGGCGCGGCATATTATCTCGCCAAAAAATATGGGATTACCAACGTCGCCGTGCTTGAAAAAGGCTGGATCGGTGGCGGCAACACCGGGCGTAACACAACGATTATCCGTTCCAATTATCTCTATGATGAAAGCGCGCATCTTTACGATCATGCGGTGAAGCTTTGGGATGGGTTGAGCCAGGAACTTAACTACAACGTCATGTATTCGAAACGCGGCGTCATGATGCTCGCGCACAATGTACATGATGTGCAGAGCCTGCAGCGGCATATCAATGCGAACCGGCTGAACGGTGTCGACAATGAATGGCTGACGCCGCAGCAGGCCAAAGATTATTGCCCGCCCTTAAACATTTCACCCGATGCGCGGCATCCTGTGTTGGGTGCGGCATTGCAACGGCGCGGCGGCACCGCGCGGCACGATTCGGTGGCGTGGGGCTATGCACGGGCCGCGGCGGCTTTGGGCGTTGATATCATCCAGAATTGCGCCGTAACGTCTATCCGGCGCGGTGCCGATGGTGCGGTTGAGGGCGTTGAAACCACCCGCGGGCCTATCGCTACAAAGCGTATTGGCGTGTCGGCGGCGGGCAATACGTCTGTTGTTATGCAGATGGCCGGTCTGGACTTTCCGTTGGAAAGCTACCCATTGCAGGCGCTGGTTTCAGAGCCCGTAAAACCCACTTTCCCGTGCGTCGTGATGTCGAACACCGTCCATGCCTATATGAGCCAGTCGGACAAAGGCGAATTGGTCATTGGTGCAGGCACCGACCAATATGTCAGCTACTCGCAACGCGGGGCGCTCCACATTATCGAACATACGCTTGCCGCAATCTGTGAGATTTTTCCGATTTACAGGCGGATGCGGATGTTGCGCACATGGGGCGGGATTGTCGACGTGACGCCCGACCGTTCACCGATATTGGGCAAGACCCCGGTCAAGGGGCTGTATGTCAATTGCGGCTGGGGCACTGGCGGCTTTAAGGCGACGCCCGGGGCCGGAGATTTGCTGGCCTACACCATGGCGAAGGATGAGCCGCATCCCATCAACGCGCCCTTCAATCTCGACCGCTTCCGCAATGGCCGGTTGATTGACGAGGCAGCAGCAGCGGCGGTGGCACACTAATGATCTTAATTCACTGCCCTTATTGTGACGAGAAACGTCCTGAAATCGAATTTGCCAATGCCGGGCAGGCGCATGTTGCCCGCCCATTGGACCCGTCAAGCCAGAGCGACGAAGAGTGGGAAGCGTATCTTTTTATTCGCGCCAATCCGCGCGGGCGGCACCACGAACGCTGGCGGCATGTGCATGGGTGCGGTCGTTTTTTCAACGCCGTACGCGACACAGTGACCGACAAATTTGAAACGACTTACAAGGCTGGGGAGCCGCGGCGATGAGTGGATATCGTCTCGAAAATGGCGGACGCATTGATCGCAGCCGACCTGTTGAATTCAGCTTTGATGGAAATCCCTATCAAGGTTTCGCTGGCGACACTTTGGCCTCAGCCTTGCTTGCCAATGGTATCAGCCTGTTCGGCCGATCGTTTAAATATCACCGCCCGCGCGGAATTATGGCAGCGGGCAGTGAGGAGCCGAACGCGCTCATATCGGTGGATCGGGGGGCGGGTCGTTTCACGCCCAATCTGCGTGCGACCGGGGTCGAGATTCATGCAGGGCTCAACGCCTTCAGTCAAAATCGCTGGCCGTCGCTAAAACGCGATTTTGGCGCGATAAATGACCGGCTGGGTATGTTTTTCCCGGCGGGTTTTTATAATAAAACGTTCATGTGGCCGCGCTCTTTTTGGGAAAAGCTGTATGAACCAGCGATCCGCAAGATGGCTGGACTTGGCGATGCGCCGACCCAAGAAGACCCCGACATTTATGCGTCAACCTATGCCCATTGCGACCTGTTGATCGTTGGCGCGGGACCCGCCGGGATTGATGCCGCATTGGAAGCTATGGGTTCGAACAAGCGGATCATCCTGATTGATGAGCAGGATGAACTTGGCGGCGGTGCGCTTGCCGATCCGGCTCTATGGCCGTGGCTGGAACGCAGTCGCAAAGCGCTCATCGATGCGCCCAATGTCACGATACTCACCCGCACGACGGCGTTCGGCTATTATCACGACAACTTTATTGGCGCGGTGCAGCGACTGACAGATCACATGCCGAACAATTCGGACAGCCCACGCGAAAAATTATGGCGTGTACGGGCCGGTGAAGTGGTCCTTGCGCAAGGTGCGATTGAACGACCGCTCGTTTTTGACGGCAACGACACGCCCGGCGTGATGCTGTCTTCCGCCGCAAAGGTTTTTGCCAATCGCTTCGGCGTCGCAGTCGGCACGTCTGTCGCGTTGATGACCGCGCATGACAGCGGCTGGCATGATGTGTTCGCCTTGGTAAAAGCGGGTGTCGGCATAAAGGCGGTCATCGATGTGCGCACCGAGCTGTCCTCTGCGCTGCTGGACGAGGCTAGCCGCCTTGGCATTAACGTATACCTCAACCATAGCGTCACTGGCGTGAATGGCCGGCACCGCGTCACATCCATCCAGATCTGCAATAATGACGATTTTGTCGGCGCGCGCATCGATTGCGATACGCTGTTGATGGCAGGCGGCTGGACGCCGAGTGTGCATCTATGGTCGCACAGCAAAGGATCGCTTGCATGGCGCGATGACATTGGCGCCTATGTTCCCGATCAACCGAACGAAAATGCGCGCTGTGTCGGGGCATGTTCAGGCGGCTGGGATTTTGGCAGCGGCATGATTGTTGATGTGTTGCCAACGCCCAAAGACCAAAGCCGGATAAAGGCCTTTGTCGATTTCCAGAATGATGTCACGGCAAAGGATATCAAGCTGGCGGTGCGTGAGGGCTTTCGCTCTATCGAGCATATCAAGCGCTACACAACCAACGGCATGGCAACGGATCAGGGCAAGACATCGAACCTCAATGGCTTGCAGATTGCATCAACGGCGCTTGCCAAGCCGGTGACCGATATTGGTCTGACAAGCTTTCGCCCACCATATACGCCGCAGACTTTCGGTGCATTGGCGGCTCATGCGAAGGGCGCATTGTTCCAACCGACACGGACGACCAATATCGACGGCTGGGCCGCGGAAAATGGCGCTGTGTTCGAACTGGTCGCACAGTGGCGGCGCGCGCGTTATTTCCCCAAAATGGGCGAGGACATGCATGCGGCGGTGAACCGCGAATGCGTTGCGGTGCGGTCGTCAGTCGGCATTTTTGATGCGTCGACCTTGGGCAAGATTGAAGTCGTTGGTCCCGATGCCGCCGAATTCCTGAACCGCATGTATACCAACCCCTGGAAAGCGCTTGAGCCAGGCCGGTGCCGCTATGGGCTGCTCTTGAAAGAGGATGGCTTCATCACTGATGACGGTGTTTCGGCGCGGTTGGCGCCCGACCGGTTCCATCTGACCACCACGACCGGCGGTGCCGCGCGTGTGCTGAATATGATGGAGGATTATCTCCAGACAGAATGGCCTGACCTTGACGTCTGGTTGACCAGCACGACCGAGCAATATGCGGTTATTGCGCTGCAAGGTCCAAATGCGCGCAAATTGTTGGAACCACTGGTGGAGGGCATTGACCTATCCGCCGACGCTTTCCCGCATATGGCCATTCGCGAAGGCACAATCTGCGGCATTCCAACGCGCCTGTTCCGGGTGAGCTTCACGGGCGAACTTGGTTTCGAAATTAACGTGCCGACGGCTTATGGCCGTGCGGTGTGGGAACATTTGATGGCAGAGGGTGCCAAATTTGACATCACGCCCTACGGCACGGAGGCCATGCACGTGCTGCGCGCCGAAAAGGGGTTCATTATCGTGGGGCAAGATACCGACGGTACAATAACCCCGTTTGATGCCGGTCTCGATTGGGCGGCGGGCAAGAAAAAGCCTGACTTTGTCGGTAAACGGTCAATGGCACGGCCTGACATCGTTGCGCCGGGGCGGAAACAATTGGTCGGGCTACTGACCGATGATCCCAATGTTGTATTGGAAGAAGGTGCGCAGATTGTTGCCGACCCGCGTCAGCCAATCCCGATGACGATGATCGGCCATGTGACCTCTTCCTACTGGAGCGAAACGCTTGGCCGGTCGATCGCTTTTGCCTTAGTGGCAGGTGGGCACGAGATGATGGGCGGCATGCTGTACATCCCGATGCCGGGTAAAACACATGAAGCGAAAGTGAGCGGCATGGTTTTTTATGATGCAGAAGGAGCGCGGCTGCATGTCTGACGCCCTTTTCAGGAACGAACCCGTTTCTTCAACACCATGTGTAGCCGATGGTGTCAGCATCAGCCTTGCTGCACCGCTGAAGCGTTATTCGCTGCGGGCGCGGACTGCCGAAGCTCTGGAAACTGTACTCAACGCAAAAGTGCCACAGAAAATCGGCGCGACCGAAGGCGGCATTGCGTGCCTTGGTCCGGACGAATGGTTCTTGCGCACTGCAGCGGAGACGGCGATGCCAACCGACACAGGATTGCCGGTTGCCATCACGGATATCAGCGAACGATCTATCTGCCTCGTCGTTGAAGGGCCACGCGCAGCGGAACTGCTGATGACAGGCTGCCCGCTTGATTTCGACAATTTTGCAGTCGGCCGGGCCACACGAACAATTTATGAAACGGTCGAAATCATCATCATTCGCGAGGGTGAAGATCGTTTCCATGTTGAGGTGTGGCGCAGTTTTGCCGCATGGCTGTGGACGGCGTTCACGGCGGCTGCCAGCCATTGATGGTGGCTTGAGACCTTAAGGAGAGTGCATTGGCGGATTGGGAAAAAGCAATAGATCTGGGGAACTATGGCCAATCCAATCGCCATTGGGGTGGGATGCATATCAACCCCGCTGTCTTTTTCCCGACGGCAATTATTGCGTTTGCGGTCATTTTATTCAGCCTGATCGCGCCGAAAGCGTCGGCGGACCTGTTTGCGGGCTTGCGGAGTGGTGCGGTTGCCCATTTCGACTGGTTCTTCATGATGTCGGGCAATCTTCTGCTGATCTTTTGCGTCGTTGTCGCACTTTCACCGCTGGGCAAAATCCGGTTGGGCGGCAAAGGCGCTAGGCCTGATTATTCGCGATTGTCGTGGTTTGCGATGCTGTTTGGAGCGGGCATGGGCATCGGGCTGGTTTTTTATGGCGTGGGTGAACCAGTTACCCATTTTACGTCTTCGATGGCAGGCGTCTCTGCGGCGCCGTTGGGCGGCGCGGTTGGTGATGCACAAGCGGCACGCAGTATCGCTATGGCGGCGACCATCTTTGACTGGGCGTTGCATCCGTGGGCCATTTTTGCAGTCACCGGCCTGGCGCTTGCGCTCTTCAGCTTTGATTTCAAAATGCCACTGTCGATGCGGTCGGCATTCTATCCCTTGTTTGGAAAGGCGGTTTGGGGCCGCACAGGCGATATCATTGAAGTCCTTGCGGTCCTTGCGACGATCTTTGGACTGGCCACGTCGCTTGGGCTTGGGGCGCAGCAAGCGATGGCGGGGATCGTCTATCTTTACGGCGTAACGAGCTCGTCACTCACGATACTGGCTTTGATAGCGGTGATGGCGGGAATCACGTTTCTGTCGATCCGGGGTGGCATTGATCGCGGCATCCGCATTTTGAGCGAGGTCAACATGTGGGTTGCCTTTGCCTTGCTGGTGTTTGTCTTAACCACCGGTTCCACGCTTCAGCTGATCGGCGATCTTGCGACCAATATCGTCAACTATCTCAAATTTCTCCCGGCATTAGCAAATCCGGTTGGCCGCACCGACACTGGATTTTACAACGACTGGTCGGTCTATTACTGGGCATGGTGGATCAGCTGGGCGCCATTTGTGGGCATGTTCATGGCGCGCATTTCATTGGGCCGGACCGTGCGTGAATTCATTGCCGGGGCCATGATCGCGCCTAGCCTGCTTGGCATTTTGTGGCTGACGATTTTTGGGGACGCAAGCATTGCGCAAATCGTCGCGGGCAATGGTGCGGACTTGGCCAAAGCGTCACTGGATACGCAGCTTTTTGTGCTGCTCGGCACTTTGCCTTGGGCGCAGTTCACGTCATTTGTTGCCATTGGCCTGATCCTGATCTTTTTCGTGACGGGCTGGGACTCGGGCACGCTGGTGATTGACACAATGACTGCGGGCGGACGCACCGATACATTGCTTCGGCAAAAGACCATCTGGCTGGTCGCGGTCGGCGGTATTGGCGTCGTTTTGTTACTCAGCGGAGGCCTCACGTCGCTTCAGGCGGGTGCAATCGCCACCGGCTTGCCCTTGGCTTTGATATTATTGTGCATGTGTCTGGGTACGCTGAGAGGATTGTTGGCGCTGCATCGCAATCCGGACTGTAGCGGTAATATATAAGCGGACATTTTGCCGCTGGGTCGACGTCCAGCAAAGTGATGCAAGCGTGCAACGCAGCTGACGCATAATCGGGCTATGTCGAAAATGCATAGCACTATTACTGGCGGTCTCGCATAGCCATTAGCTGAGGTAATATTAGCCATGGGCTATGCCTGCACGCTTGGGAGGGTTGCTGCATGAAACTGCCACAAGAATTCGATCTGCACGCACTCGAAGTCTTCGTGATGACCGTCGAACTTGGCGGCATGTCGCAATGCGCGTCCCATTTGCAGGTGACACAATCGGCGGTTTCCCAAACCATCGCGAAGCTTGAGGCCGGCATAGGCGCGTCGTTGTTCGACCGCACGATGCGGCCATTGGGCCTGACGGCGAGCGGAAAGTCGCTGTTTGCGCGCGGACAAAAGCTGATTGCGCACGCCAGACTGGCCTATGACGAAGTCCGTGAAGGCGCAAACCTGCCGATATCGAGCATTACGGTCGCGATGTCATT
Source organism: Sphingomonadaceae bacterium PASS1 (assembly GCA_002255985.1). Lineage (GTDB taxonomy): Bacteria > Pseudomonadota > Alphaproteobacteria > Sphingomonadales > Sphingomonadaceae > Sphingorhabdus_B. Next base: position 69,315 of record NKIR01000005.1, on the reverse strand, counting down.
CAGCCTTGCCAACCAACTGACCGCACCGATTTTGAATAGTCTCGGTTCGCGGGCAGACCGGTGGAATATCCGATCGGGTATCTCCATGGAGCATCAGGGCGAGTTTCTGGCGCGCGATATTGATATGCTGGTGACCGGCAGCTTCAATCTTGAGCATCGTGACACAGTAGAGCTGCACCCTGTGTTTGAGGAAAGCTTCATTCTCGTTTTCCCCAAGGATTTTCGAGAGCCACTGGATATTGTCGGCTTGCCATCGTCATTGCCGTTCATCCGCTTTTCGCGGCTTACCGGAACGGGGCAGCAGATTGAGCGCCAGATTGTCCGGATGAAGCTGAAACTACCGCAAATGGTTGAAGTCGAATCGTCGCATCAGCAATTGGCATTGGTGGCAGCGGGGATTGGTTGGGCGATTACCACGCCCGTTTGTTTGGCGGCGGTGCCGGAACTGCTTTCCCAATTGCGCGCCGAACCGATGACGAGGGGGCGGTTTTCACGGTCGGTCCAAGTCGTCGCGCGGATCGATGAGTTGGGCAACATCCCCAGCCTAATGGCCGCCTTGTGCCAGCAGGTTTTGCAGGAAAAAATCTTCCCGCCGCTGATCGAGGAATATCCATGGATGGCACAGCAATTGGCGTGGCCGTCGGCTTCGGCCGAAAACGAGGAGTTGATAGCATGATGCGGCACCTTATAGCTTCCATACTGATTTTGCTGGGTGCCCCTATCTACGCCAGCGCGCCCAGTGTGCCCGGCGCCGATGCGCCGGAGCTTGCGGCACTGGGTGCATATGGCGTTGGCTTTCGTTCCGTTACCTTCACGCATCGGGATCAGCCCGACGTAGAAAACGCAAATGCGGACCCCAGCAATGTTCGCCTCATCGACCGCAGGGTGCAGGTGGATATTTGGTACCCCGCCACGACGAAAAAGGGTTCCAAACCCGTCCTGTATCGCGGCAGCCTGTGGGCAGAGCCACCGCTTCCGCCGGTCACGTTCACGCAAAAGGGTATCGCGGTTGCGGGAGCGCCAGCCGCAGGCCGCAAACACCCCTTGGTGATTATAAGCCATGGCTATAGCAATAATCCTGCGGTGATGACGTGGTTGACCGAGAATCTTGCGTCAAAAGGCTATGTCGTCGCGGCGATCCATCATCGCGATCCAAACCCTTATGTCGTTGCACCCACCACGCGTGCTGCGCCGAATTTCAACCGGCCACATGACATTGTATTTGCAGCGGCGCAGCTCCGCGCCACTTTGGGGGATTTGATTGCCCCGGATAATGTTGCGCTCATTGGCTATTCACAAGGTGGTTATGGGGTGCTCACCGCAGGTGGCGCAACACTTGACCCTGCGGGTCCGAATATGAATTTGGTTGCGGGTGGGTGGCTAAAGAAATTCGCGCGCGGCAGTGTGGATGCGGACGCTATCAAAGTGCCAGGCGTCAAGGCTGTGGTGGCACTGGCGCCCGCTGGCGGGGCACCGAGCAGCGCATGGGGCGCCGAGGGCCTCGCCGCATTAACTGCGCCGCTGCTTCTGATTCAGGGCGATAGCGACGCGACCGTTGACTATAAAACGGGCGCGCTGGCCGTCTTTGGTGGCGCCGTAAATGCCGACCGCTATTTGCTGACTTACAAGCAAGCAGGCCATTCCATCGCGCTCAACCCTACGCCACCCGAAATGCGCGGTTCGCTGTGGGACATGGACTGGTTCGAAGACCCGATTTGGCGGCAGGACCGGATTAACGCCATCAACCTGCACTTTATTTCAGCGTTTCTGGCTGTGCATTTACAGGGCGACGATAGCAAAAGTGCGTATCTTCAGATGGCCACCGAAAATTCGGATGATGGCGTGTGGAATGCGCCTGCCGGGACGCCATGGGGCGCGTATAGCCCGGGCGGTGCAAACGTCACCTTATGGAAGGGTTTCCAGCAACGGCATGCGCGCGGTATGACGCTGCTTCATGCGTCTAACGCGTCAGACTGAGCGCTGCTGTCGTCCAAAAATGGATCATGGCTTCGCTGTAGCTGAGCGGAACATAGGCATGGCACGTATCGTCATCCACCACATGCAGTCGAACATTGACGTGATCGATGATTGTTGCCGCGCTGCATCCCGACGCGAAATTGGGGTTTTCCGCATCGAAAACGCCGCCTTCCATCAACAATGTGCGCCAGCCTTTTCCAGAAAGCTGCACCCGCACAACGCTGCCGCCAATTGCGGTTAGCGCACCGTCATCCGCCAATATGCCAGACAGTGCTGACACATCGCCTTCGACCAACCAGACGGTGGGTTCGTAGCGGATCAGACGGAGTGCATCACTTCCGTCAGAACGACCAATGGCTGGTAAGGCAAAGCCGCCAGCTTTCTTGAACCTTGTCGCAACAGCCGCCGGGTTGCTCCATATCTCCAGAGCATGAAGCGGCGCTGCGGGCAGCGCTGTGATTGTTACATCAGTCACGATAACGCTCCCCGGCCGTGTCGTAGAAATGCGGTGCCACAACGCGCACCCGCGCCATTTGACCGCGCGTTGGCGATGTTGCGATAAGCTCTTCGCCGTGCCGTGCAAAGCCATCGGTCAATTGACCAAGCGCAATCGACCCGCCGTCCATGATTCGAAACGCAGCGGCGCTGACATGGCCCTGCGGGGACACGCCTTCGCCTGTGACAAGCATCGCGCCTTCGGGAATATCTCCCTCAATTGCTTCAAGCCCGACCAGTTGCCGCCGTCCGGCTTCGGACAAGGCAGGGCGCGATAGGCCCGACGCGCCGACATAGCCACCGGCCTTGTTGAGCATCTTGTCGAGCGCCAGATCATGCGGGGTCATCCGCCCGTCGACTTCACCGCCGACGACCAAATGGCCTTTTTCAATACGCAGGAATTCCATTGCCTCAAGGCCATAGAGTGCGCCGCCCTGCTTGGCGACCTCGGCCTCGCACGCAGCCCAAACGGGTCCGGCTTGGCTTGCCTCGACATAAATTTCGAACGCGCGTTCGCCGCTGTAGCTGGCGGCGAGGACAATCACCGGAACGCCGGCAATCATTGCCGTAACCGTCGACATATGGCGCGATGGCTCCTCGCCGATCAATGCCGCCAGCGCCGCCTTAGCTTGCGGCCCTGCAACAGCAATTCCGGCATAATGTTCCTGCACATTGACGGCGGAGACGCGCAAATGCGGGCAGAGATATTGGCGGACATAAGAGATATGCGTCGCCATCCGGTCCGCGCCGCCCGTTGAACTGGTCAACAGATAGCGGTTCTCGTCCAACCGCCAAACGGTACCATCGTCGAAAACAAACCCGTCCTCGCGCAGCATGAACGTGTATCGGCCACGTCCAACGGCAAGTTTGCCGACCGTCGTTGCGCAGATGATTTCCAGAAACGCGGAAGCATCAGGCCCAGACACTTCAAACTTCGCGAGCGTTGAAACGTCAGTCATCCCGACATTTGAACGGACCGCTTTTGCTTCACGCATCGCCGCTTGCGCCAAAGTTTCGCTGCCCACCGGATACGCACGGGGGCGGAACCAATATCCCAGCGGCTGCCAGATTGGGTTTTTCGCCGCGTGCACATCGTATAGCGCGAGGCGACGAACATGTGCGCCTGCGTCTTTCGCGCCAGCGCCAGCCAACAATCCCATCGTAACGGGCGTATAAGGTGGACGGAATGTGGTCAGACCCGCCTCGGGAATAGCCACGCCCTGCTTTTCGGCCAAGCGCCCGAGCGCCGCCATATTGCTGAGCTTGCCCTGATCGGTTGCCATTCCGAGTGTGGTATAGCGTTTGAGATGCTCAACCGAACGATAGCCCTCGGCCCACGCCAGATCGACATCCGACAGCGTCACATCATTCTGGAAATCGATGAAGCTTTTCTTTGGTTTGGAAACCGGGACGACATTGAACACGGGGTCGGGATTGGCCGCCCCGCCGATCGTCGTCACATTCTGACGCGATGCCGCAGGGACAAAGGCTTGCGCCGCATCGTTCCAATCCAGCGTGCCGCCTGCCTGCATATGCAGATGCACGACGGGTGTGAAGCCACCGGAAACAGCGATCAGATCAGCATCCCAGCTTTCGGTCAGGCCATGGACAAGCGCGGTCACGCTTTTCAGGCAATGGCGCGCGCCTTTGGTCGAAAGTGGAACGGCATTGTTGTAGACGGGAAGCCCGCTGTCCGTGCCCGCCGGTGCTGGCCGTGCATCAAGGACGGCCACGACCTCAGCCCCAGCGGCCTTGAGCGCGTAAGCCGTTTTATACGCGTCATCATTATTGGTGGCGATCACCACGCGTTTGCCCGGGACCACGCCAAAGCGACGCACATACGTGCGCACGGCTTGCGACAGCATCACGCCGGGACGGTCATTATGCCCAAAGGCCATCGGGCGTTCAATGCTGCCGGTCGCAAGTATCACTTGGCCCGCCCGCACATGCCAAAGCCGCTGTGCAACGCCGTGCATTGGGATTTGACCAGGTTCTGCTACGCGCTGGGTCAGCGTGACGAGATCATGCTCCCAATATCCGGACGCGGTGGTGCGTGAGAGGATGCGTCCGCCGGCGGCGCGGATGCGGGCTTGGGTCGCTTCCACCCATGCACCATCCCGGTCTTGGCCGTCGCGGATTAACGAGGCACCGAGAATATTGTCCTGTTCGACGAGGATGACGCGTTTGCCTGCTTCAGCGGCTTCGAGCGCGGCGGAAAGTCCGGCTGGTCCGGCACCGACCACAAGCACATCGCAAAAGGCCGCACGTTGGCTAAAATGGTCGGGGTCTGTCTTCGTCGGCGCATTGCCGAGACCCGCCGCTTTACGAATGAAATATTCGTAGAACATCCAGCGTTTGGCTGAACCGAAAAAGGTCTTGTAATAGAAACCTGCAGACAGGACAGGCGCGGCCAAGCCAAAGACAGCGCCTATATCGAATGACAGGTTTGGCCAGCGGTTTTGGCTTTTGGCGACCAGCCCTTCATACACAAAAACATCGGTAGCGCGGGTATTGGGTTCGGTGCGTCCGCCATCACCAACGGTGACGAGCGCGTTTGGCTCCTCAACGCCAGCCGTCATAATCCCGCGTGGACGGTGATATTTGAAGCTGCGGCCAACAAGGCCAATGCCGTTGCGCAATAGCGCGGCAGCGAGTGTGTCGCCTTTTTGCGCTTGATAGGTCTTGCCGTCGAAACTGAAGTTTATCACGGCAGAGCCTCCGGACCAACGGCACGGGTGGCGCTGATTTCGTTCGTCACACGGTTTCGTGCGATCACCATCCATGCACGGCAACCATAAGTGTGCCGCCAGATTTCTTCATCAACACCGCGTGGATTGTTGCGTGTGAAGAGCGATTTCATCGCTTCTTCTGGTGCAGCATCAAGCGACACTACCGCGTCTGCGGTGCGTTCGTATATAAACTCCGCCTGATCGCGCGGGCCGCAATGGGGACAGGTGAACTGCATCATTAGCGACTGTTCGGCATTGGGCCGCTCCCTGTTTCATCGATTGTCGCGCCGCGTTCGAAACGGTCGAGCGCGAATGGCGCATTCAGGGCATGTGGTTTGCCGGTTGCGAGTGTGTGCGCATATGTCCAACCCGACGCCGGTGTCGCCTTGAACCCGCCATAGCACCAACCGCCATTGAGAAAGAGGTTCTTCACGGGCGTTTCGCCAATGATCGGCGCACCGTCAAAGCTCATATCGGTCACACCAGACCATGTCCGCACCATGCGCAGACGTGATAGCGCCGGGACGAGCGCCAGGCCCTGTGCGACAGCACGCTCCATAACCATCGGATTGCCGCGTTGGGCATAGCTTGGCCAGTTATCAGGGTCACCGCCAAAGACGATGCCGCCCTTGTCTGACTGGCTGATATAGCAATGCAGGGATTGCGACATGATCACGCTGTTTATCATTGGCTTGACGCCTTCGGTCACCATCGCCTGCAACGTTTGCGATTCCACGGGCAGCTTGAGACCCGCAAGCCCTGCGACATAGCCGCTATGGCCTGCAACGCAAATGCCGACGCGACCGGCATTGATCCGCCCGCGCGTGGTTTCCACGCCGACCACCGCATCGCCGTCACGGACAAAGCCTGTGACTTCGCATTTCTGGATGATGTCAACGCCAAGGCTGTCTGCGCCGCGCGCATAGCCCCAGGCGACGGCATCATGGCGGGCAGTACCGCCGCGCCGCTGGATCAAGCCGCCCTCAATCGGGAAGCGCGCACTGCGTGACATGTCGAGCAACGGTTCCAGCTTTTGCACTTCGTCGCGGGTCATTAAATCGACATCGATCCCGTCGCACCGCATCGCGTCGCCGCGTTCGGCAAGCTTGGTCATATCAGCGTCGCTGTGACCCAGAAACATTGCTCCGCGCGGGGAGAACATGACATTGTAATTCAACTCGTCGCTTAAATGCTCCCACATTTTCAGGCCGAATTCGAACAGGTCGTGCAATGGCTTTAGCCGGTAGTTTGACCGAACAATCGTCGTGTTACGCCCGGTGTTGCCACCGCCTATCCAGCCCTTTTCCAGAACCGCGATATTTTTCAGGCCGTGGACCTTGGCAAGGTAATAAGCCGTCGCCAGCCCGTGCCCGCCGCCGCCGATGATGATGATATCATAATGCGATTTAGGCTCCGGATCGCGCCACGCAGGTTGCCAATGCTTCTGCCCGTTCAAAGCACCACGCAGCAATCCGAAAGCCGAATATTGGCTCATGAAATCGGCATCCATCCGCGCTTTTCGCGCCAATCGGACTCAAGATTGTCGAAACGCGATAGTTTAAGGATATCGATATCGGCAAATGAGCATTTCCCGTCGATCACCAAATCACGGATCGCGTGACCCGACGCTGGCGATAGGCCGAAGCCGACGCTCGACATCGACGCGACCACGACATTGTCCGGGCTGGTGAGGCGGTCGATGATTGGACGGCCATCTGGCGAGTTTTCGATGATGCCAGCCCAGCTGCGGATGACATTCAAATGCGCCGCCTTGGGCAAAAGTTCTGCCAGTCGTTTCGCAAGGTTGCGGGCCAACGGCGTTGAAGGACGCGCGGCCGGGCCGGTTGCGTCCACATCAAGCCATTCATGCGGGCCACCGCCATAAGCGAGGTTTCCGCGCAGCGTTTGGCGGCCATAGATTTTATGGCCGTCAACGCCGCCAAGCGGCATCATTGGCGCAGGTTCAGTAATGATCATTTCCGCGCGGGCGGCTGCCAATGGCACGTTGACGCCAAGCTGTGCCATCAATTGCGGGATCTGCGGTCCTGCCGCCACCACGACGGCGTCACAGCCATAAGTGGCGTTCGCAGTCTTCACGGCCGTCACCTTGCCACCAGCGGTTTCGAAACCGGTTACCGGGCTGTGCTGAACGATTTTGCCGCCCAGATCCTGCAGAGCCCAGGCATAAGCCTGCACACTGCGCTGCGGGTTTGCGTGTCCACCAAATTTATAATGCACACCGCCAAAGCTATTGTCGCCTGCCAATGGTACAGCCTCTTGCACCTGCTTAACGTCCAGCAATTCCACCGGATGGTTAAGCCGCGTGTGACGTTCGGCAATGAAACGATATTGTTCCCACTGCCGTTCGGTCATCGCAATCAAGATGCGGCCTTTCTGGTGCTCAGTCGGATAGCCAAGCAATTCGTCCATTTGCGGCCAAAGGCGCTGCTCTTCGTCAAACAACGGGCTCGCATAATGCGATGCACCGCCGCCGTTACGTCCGGAGGCTTCCCAACCTACGATGAACTTGTCGAGTACTGTGACCTTGACCCCCGAACGCGCGAGCCACCAGCCCGCACTCAGGCCCGTAACGCCGCCGCCGACGATGACAACTTCCGAACCGCTCATGTGTACATCCCCGTGTAAAGCATCTGGCGATGCTCATCCTGATAAGGCGTGTTAAGATCCTCAACTGGCACCCATTGAGTAGGGATACCAAACCAGACATCCCATGCAGCCTCCATTTCCGTAGGCTCATCCCATTCAGCAAGGATTTTGAGCGGCAGCGGACGAACCGGTGCGCGGTGGCTGGCGAGCGGGATTGAACCAAATGGCTTGTCCGCCTCAATCGCCAGCAGCATCGCAACTTGATCGCGGCAACGCCGACCTTGGCACACGCCCATGCCTGCGCGCGTTAGACGCTTGATCTGGTCCGGATTGGCCGGGCCGTCCTTAAGCAAAGTGTCCAGCGAACGGGCACACATTGGCGCCGGGCGCGACAGGTAATTTGGTGGCTGCACGCCAATCAAATCGGCGCGCGTGACTTCTTCGCACTGGCAAATGATCGTGTCATCGGCGCTGATGTCAGATAGCGCACGCATCCAGTCCATACGGTAGGCGATATGGTCGAAACCGCAATCTGCAAGCCCCGCACAATCGCCCACTGCCGTGACCGAAGGTTCGCCGGCCGGAATGTAACCGCCGCGCATGGCGTTAAGCGCGCGCGGGCCGTGCATCGCATCAACCAGTTCGATAGACGGGATCAAACCAATAGCGACGCAGATCGTGTCACAGGCGATCACGTCTCCGGTCGATAGCGTAGCGCTTTCGATGCCGTTGATGCCGCCTGTTGCCGATGCAATGGTATGTCCGCAGTGGATGGCAATGCCAGCGGCTGCAACCTTGGCGACCAGTTCGGAATGCCCTTGTGGTGCGTCGCGGACTTCAATCAGGCCAACCACGTCGATACCGCGCGCCTGCGCCAATAGCGCCGTTTCGAGCGCGAGATCATGCGAGCCCAATACCAAAATGCGCTGTCCCGCAAATGCCTCGTAACGGGTAAGCAGCATTTGAAGCGCCGCCGCGCCCATGACGCCGGGCTGGTTCCACCCGGGGAAAGACATCGCCAAATCGCGCGCGCCCGTCGCGAGGACAATTTTATCAAACCCGACCAACCATGATCGTTCGGAATCGGCGAGGCCGACAACTTGCTGCGGCAGGCTGGCAACGCCGGGACCATTGCGGTAAACACCCCATGCCGTTGTACCGAGCAACAATTCGACGCCGGCATCCATTGCGGTTTCAAGCGCGGGCATGCTCATGAAGATAGCTTCAAGCATGCGTTCTGTATTCTGGGTCGCTGCGGTCATCCGCCCGCCAAAATATAGCGGTATATCATTGCCCATCAAAGCGCCCGAAACGGGGTTTTCATCGACCAGCAGCACTTTTGCTCCGGCTTTAGCCGCGTCGATCGCCGCCGCGATGCCGCTTGGCCCCGCGCCAACAACCACAATATCATAATGCGTTTCAGGAGCGCTGCGCGTTCCATTTATCGCGCATATATCGGTTCCGGTAAAATTCAGTTCCATTACACCGCCTCCAGCGCTTGGCGCAAATCGCCTATTAAATCGTCAACATGTTCCAACCCGACAGACAGTCGGATCGTGCCATCGGTAATACCGCCTGCCAACCGCTGCGCAGGCGGGACCGCATAATGCGTCGTGCTCGCCGAATGGCAGATTAAAGTTTCCGAACCGCCCAGACTGACTGCTAGCTTAAGCAGCTTTAACTGGTCAAGCATACGGAAGGCCTCTGCCTCACCGCCGTGCAGGTGGAACGAGAATGTCGAACCGGCTGCCTTGCACTGCTGGTCATAGACCGCGCGACGCCGTGTGCCGGGTTCAAGGAAACCCAGATAGGTCACACCCGCGACCTTGGGATGATCGCGCAGAAATTCGGCAACACCGCGCGCGTTTTCCATCGCACGCTCGGTGCGCACCGCGACCGATTCCAACGAACGCAGCACCAGCCATGACGTGTAGGGATCAAGGTGATTGCCCCACGTCGTGCGCTGCATGCGCAGATGGTCGATCAATTCCTTGCGACCCGAAATCCCGCCTGCCAGCAGATCACTATGCCCACCGCAATATTTTGTCAGCGACGTCATGCATAGGTCGACGCCATGTTCGATGGGGCGCTGCGCAAATGGCCCGAGCAAGGTGTTGTCGACCACCACCAGCGGCCGGTGTCCTTGCTTTGCACCGAATTCGTCCGCAATCCGTACCATCAGGTCAAGATCAACCACGGCTGCGGTAGGGTTAGCGGGTGTCTCGGCGATGATAAGCTTCAACGGGCCCTTGGCCATCGCTTCATCAGCCGCTTTGCGGACATCATTTTCGTCCGTGCCATCGGTATAGGCGGCTACATGCGATCCGAATTGGGGCATGATGTTGTTGTAGAGCATATCGACGCCGCCATAGATCGGGCGGCCATGCAACACGCTGTCGCCGGGGCGGACATAGGCCAGCGCAATGCTTGAATGCGCGGCCATGCCGCTGGAATATGCAACCGCTTCCTCTGCGCCATCAATTGCCGCAAGGCGTTTTTCGAGGAAGTCCAAGCCTGGATGCCCCAACCGCGAATAAATGTGGTTGGTTTCGCCCACCAGCGGTCCCGAGCCGTCAAAATAGGCTTCGTGCACATTCTTGGCATGTTGCGCCGAGGGATAGACAAAGGTGGATGTCATGAAGATCGGTGGCTTGACCGATCCCAGGCCCATTTCCGGGTCATAACCAAAAGCGACTGCCAGCGTTTCGGGGCGCAACCCCTTGATGTTATCCTTTGCCATGGGTTGCAATATAATCACGAGCCTTGTCGCAATAATAGTCGGTAAAACGCAAAGCGAGCATTTCGGCTTCTTGCGAATAGGGGCCGGGGGTGTAGCCGGGGCTGTTAACACCCAATTGATTGTTTTCGGCCAGCATCTTGTCTTCCAAATTTGTCATGGTCCACAACGATATGAGCTTTTCGACATCATAATCGACGCCTTCGACAGCATCTTTATGCACATACCATTTGCCGGTGACATGGGTTTCATTGGGGCCGACAGGCATAGCGCTGAACATGAAAACATGGTCTGCGGTGCAATGGACAAAACAGTGCGGGTCAACCGCCCAGCGCATCGAACCGATATCGCCTTCATTGGCGTCGCACATCAGTTTTTGGGACAGGTGCTTCCCATCGCCCGATATCGAAACGCAGCCTTCGTTCAATGCAAAGCGCGCGATTTGCCAGTAATGCCCCTCAACTGGGGTTTGCGGTAGGCCAAGCGCATCCATTTTTTCTTCGAAAGCGATGACGCGCGCGTCATGGCCGCTGTCAAAATGCTTCGACATTCCGACCGGAAATGTTTTTGACAGTTCGGGGTGGCCGGTGCTGCAATGATAGCATTCGCGGCCATTCTCCATAACCAGTTTCCAGTTGGCATTTTCGACCAGAACGCTCTCATACGCCAGCTTTGCGTTTTTCAGATTATGCGGCGCTGCATATTCGGCAAGCTTTGCACTAAAGTCTTCAATCGGTGGCGGTGTTTCGGACAGGCAGATGAAAATCGTCCCTGCAATACATTCGATAGCGACAGGTTTTAGGCCATGTTCGGCTTTGTCAAAATCATCGCCCATCCGGTTTGCCGCAAACAAAGAGCCATCCAGATCATATGTCCAACGATGGTAAGGGCAAACCAGCTTTGGCGCGGTCCCGCTGCCGACAGGGCAAATCATGGAGCCGCGATGGCGGCAGCTGTTGTGAAAGGCGCGGATATCACCCTGCCGATCACGCGTAATGATAACCGGCCATTTGCCGACCATCATCGATAGATAGCTTCCGGCTTTGGGCAGTTCGCATTCGAGACCAGCCATAAGCCAGCTTTGGCCGAAAATAGCGGCCATATCGAAATCGAAGCTATCAGGATCGGTATAAAGACCCTGCGGTAAGGTGTGTCCTTCGCGACGCTGCTGGAACAGCGCGTCAATCCGCCCTAAGTCCATTTTTATGCCTTTGGTTAGTTTTCCCCAGATTGGAGAATGGGCCACTTGTACGGTCTAATAAAATCGCATTTTCGCATAGCCCTATCTCAAAATGTCGGGCAGTGTCGTCAGCGGAAACCAATACGCTTTTGAAAGGTCGATCCCATTTCCAACCGCAGTAATATTAACCGTCGTTGGTTGCCGTTGAATGCCTTGCGCGCCTTTGAAGCGGTGGGCCAGAATTTGAGCTTCACAGGCGGCGCATCGGCGCTTTCGGTGTCGCAAAGTGCCATGAGCCGGCATGTAGGCGGGCTTGAGGAATTGCTTGGGAAGCAACTCTTCGTCCGCGACGCATCGCGGCTATTGCTAACACCCGCAGGTGAAGAGCTGTTGCCCGTCGTCAGCAAATGCCTCGACCGGCTCGAGCAAACGATGAACTCGATCCGCAATGATGAAGTGACGAGCCGTTCGCTTCGGCTCCATGTGCCGCCATCCTTGTTACAGCAGCTGTTCCTGCCGATGCTGCGCGATTTTCGCGCTGAACATCCGGACATCCGGCTTGATGTTTCGAGCGCGCATGTCACTGGTTTGCCAGCCACCGATTTCGATATGGCGATTGCGTATGACCGCCCCAATGTCGACGACCGAATTACAGACCTGCTTTGGATGGTCCGTGTCGCGCCGCTCTGTGCGCCCGCGACAGCCATTGCCAGTCAGGGTAAGTCGCTTGAGGAATTTCTGGAAAGTCAGGAGCTGCTTCACCTGAAACTGGACGGAGAGCCGCGTGATCTTTTGTGGACGGCCTATCTGCGACAAAATGGGCTGACCATGGCCACACATGGCGGTCTCGCGTTCGATACGACGATTGCGGCTGCGCAATATGCCATGGCCGCCAGTGGGGTATTTTTAGGCGACATAGATATGTTTGCCCGGGAAATCGCTGACGGGCGGCTCGTCATGCCATATGATGCCGTCATCGAAGACGGCTATGGCTATTATCTGAAACTCCACGCCGATGATTTGGGCGATCCCGCAATTTCCATGTTCCGCAGCTGGTTAATCAACCGGTTTGCGGCGTTGCGGTAAGCGCCGAGTCTGCACGGGCTAAGCTGATCAGGCGAAGGCCGGATTTTTCCGCCACGTCGATGGCAAGGTCGGTTGCCGCCGATATCGTCACGAGCATTGGACAGTTGGCAAGAATAGCCTTCTGCGCCAGTTCAAGGCTGCAGCGCGCGGTCAAAATGATAAAGCCGGCTGAGATGTCTATGTCCGCGCGCGCAAGCGCTCCAATCAATTTGTCGAGTGCATTGTGGCGGCCAACATCTTCCCGCGTCATCAAAATAGAGCCATCGGGCGCACAAAATGCGGCTGCGTGCGCGGAACCCGTTTGGGCATTGAGTGTCTGATGTGCACGCAACGCCGATAATGCTGCAAACATGGCAGCGTCAGATACATCGATCTGCGCCGTGACCTGCGGCAAGGGACGCATGACCTCTTCCAGATTATCCATGCCACACAGCCCACAGCTGCTTTCCGAAACGCGCTGACGGGCGCGGGCAAAGACTTTTTCCGCATTTTCTGCTGGCACTTGAATCCGCAATATCCAGCCCAAGTCGGCTTTATGTTCGTCAACGGCCAAAATTTGGTCAGCGCGGCTAATCAGCCCCTCCGACATGCTAAAGCCAATAGCATAATCCTCAAGATCAACTGGCGTTGCCATCATCACGGCATAGCCGATGCCATTATATTCGATTGCGATAGGTGCTTCGACAATGATGCTGCGTTCTATGGTTTCGGTCGCACCCTGATCAGGCTTCAGCACGGAAAAATGGATTGGTTTTGAACCCTGATCAGGCGCCATTTTGCGCGTCGGCCAGTAAGCTGATGGCGGCTGCAGCAACCGGAGACAGACCCGCGGTTCCGTGCGCAAAAATCATCTTTTTCATGCGCGGGTCCCAGAATTGCTGAATGTGATCGGCGACTGCCGCAACAGGCGCAGCGTCGGTCGCCAGATTGGTTGCAATCTGGTTGGCCATGTGGACGAGGCGCTCAACGCTATTCATTCGGCAGCAATTCCCGTTTCGACCCGGCGAGAGCGCGTCGACAATGCTTCATATTCTTCCTGCCACTCGGTTGGCCCGTTCGATGCGCTAATCTGAACCGCGGTGACCTTATATTCGGGGCAGTTGGTTGCCCAGTCGCTAAAGTCGGTGGTGACAACATTCGCCTGCGTTACGGCATGGTGGAATGTGGTGTAGACAACGCCGGGGGCAACGCGATCGGTTACCGTGGCGCGCAACGTGGTTTCTCCTGCGCGGCTCGCCAATTTGACCCAATCGCCCGATTTAACGCCGCGATCCTCGGCATCCACCGGGTGAATTTCCAGCAAGTCCTCCGGATGCCAGGCGACATTTTCTGTCCGCCGCGTTTGCGCGCCGACATTATATTGCGACAATATGCGTCCGGTCGTCAGCAACAACGGAAAGCGTGGTCCGGTTTTTTCATCGGTTGGGACATAATCTGTCACAACGAATTTGCCCTTGCCACGGACGAAGCCGTCAACATGCATGATCGGCGATCCATCGGGCGCGTCTGCGGTCACGGGCCATTGCAGCGAGCCGGCTTCATCGATCCGTGCAAAGGACACGCCAGCAAAGGTCGGAGTAAGCCGGGCGATTTCGTCCATGATTTCGGACGGGTGGGTATAGTTCCAATCCAGCCCCATCGCCTGCGCCAGCCGCTGCGTGACTTCCCAATCCTCCAAACCGTTCATCGGCGTCATCACCTTGCGCACCGGCTGAATGCGGCGTTCGGCATTGGTGAACGTGCCATTTTTTTCAAGGAAGGTCGATCCGGGCAGGAAGATATGCGCGTAGTTGGCTGTCTCGTTCAGGAAAAGATCGTGGACAATCACACATTCCATCGCCGCCAACCCAGCCGACACATGGGCGGTGTTCGGATCGGATTGAAGGATGTCTTCGCCCTGGCAATACAGCGCCTTGAATACCCCGTCGACCGCGGCATCCAGCATGTTGGGTATGCGCAGGCCGGGTTCTGGATCAAGTGTCACGCCCCAGTCGTCTTCAAACAATTTCCGTGCGGTGCCATCGCTGATGTGGCGATATCCGGCAAGCTCATGCGGGAAGCTGCCCATATCGCATGCGCCTTGGACGTTGTTCTGGCCACGCAGCGGATTAACACCGACACCCCGGCGGCCAATATTGCCGGTCGCCATCGCCAAGTTTGCAATGGCCATGACGGTCGAGCTGCCTTGCGAATGTTCGGTCACACCGAGGCCGTAATAAATCGCTCCATTGCCCCCGGTGGCATATAACCGCGCAGCTGCGCGAAGCTCTTCGGCATCCACCAGCGTTACCGGCTGCAGATTTTCGGGGCTATTGCGGGATTGCGAAACGAACTCGGCCCAATGGCTATATTCGTCCCAGTCGCAACGCTCCCGAATGAATGCCTCATCCGCCAGACCTTCGGTGACGATGACGTGGGCCATCGCCGTCAACACGGCAACGTTCGTGCCGGGACGGAGCGGAAGATGGTGCTGCGCCTCAATATGTGGCGAACGGACGATGTCGGTACGGCGCGGGTCGATGACGATTAACTTTGCGCCCGTGCGACCATCCTGTCCGCGCAAACGGCGCTTCATCCGGCTGGCAAATACGGGGTGTCCGTCGGTGGGGTTGGCCCCGATAATCAGGATGACGTCGGTGTCTTCCACGCTATCAAAATCCTGCGTTCCCGCGCTTGTGCCAAAGGTTGTTTTTAAGCCGTATCCGGTGGGCGAATGGCACACGCGTGCGCAGGTATCGACATTGTTATTGCCGAATCCTGCCCGGACAAGTTTTTGCACAAGGAAGGTTTCTTCATTGGTGCAACGGCTCGACGTAATTCCTCCAAGGGCATTGCGGCCATATTTCGCGCTAATCCGTTTTAGTTCGGACGCGGTGTAGGCAAAAGCTTCGTCCCATTCGACTTCGCGCCAAGGATCGCTGATCGACTTGCGGATCATCGGCTTCAATATGCGTTCCTGATGCTGTGCATAGCCCCAGGCAAAGCGGCCCTTTACGCAACTGTGGCCACGGTTGGCCTTACCGTCTTTGTACGGGACCATCCGCACCAGTTGTTCGCCGCGCATTTCGGCGCGGAAGGTGCAGCCAACACCGCAATAGGCGCAGGTCGTGACAACGCTGCGTTCGGGTGTGCCGACTTCGACCACTTTCTTTTCAACCAACGTCGCCGTCGGGCAGGCTTGCACACAAGCGCCGCAAGACACGCATTCAGACTCGAGGAAATTATCGCTGGCGAGACCTGCAGAAATCTTCGAGTCCCAGCCTCTGCCTTCCATGGTCAGGGCGAGGGTGCCCTGCACTTCGTCGCAGGCGCGGATGCAACGCGAACACGCGATACATTTGCTTGGGTCAAAATCGAAATAGGGATTGGAGTGATCTTTTTCCTGCCCCAGATGCGTTGCCTGCACATCGTAGCGGACATCGCGTAAACCAACGGCGCCTGCCTGATCCTGCAATTCGCAATCGCCGTTTGCGGCGCATGTCAGGCAATCGAGCGGATGGTCGGAGATATACAGCTCCATCACGCCTTTGCGCAATTTTGCCAGATGCGGGGTCTGGGTGCGCACAACCATGCCGGGTTCCACAGGGGTCGTGCAACTCGCGGGCGTTCCTCTGCGGCCATCGATTTCGACTAAGCACAAGCGGCATGAGCCGAAGCTTTTAACGCTATCGGTGGCGCATAATTTGGGGATCGAGGTTCCTTGTTCTGACGCAGCGCGCATGACGCTGGATCCGGCCGGCACAGTGACTTCGCGGCCATCAATAGTCAGCGTAACGGCATCCGGCGAACGGCTTTCCGGGGTCCCAAAATCTTTTTGCGGCTGGTATGTCATATGTCTACCTTATACCCATATTCGACTGTTGAGCAGCATATTGTGCCAGCTCCCGGGGCGTATTCAAGTTGTGAAAAACATCTGCGGATGTGATTGCTTGCGCGCCGGATACGGCAATCCAGCTGCGCATAGATAGATTGTTCTGACGACGCAGATGTCTGTCCAGCAATGGCGCAAGCGCGACTGGCCACACGCCAAACAGATAATGACCATCAATATAGACGGCGCGTTCAGAAGGGCGATCTATCGGAAATTGCGCCACGGGTACGACATCGCAGCCAGCGGTCACCACCGCATCAAACCCGTTTTGCTGCGCATAATGCAGCGCTGCATTCAGGCCACCCAAAGGCCCCATGTCCCCAAACGGCCGGTCTTCGACCCATTCCATTCCATGCCAAGCGCGCCCACAGATAATCAATTTTTCGACCTGATCGCGCAAGCCATCGGCGACATGTTCCATGAGTGGTTGGCCGTTCAGCAAGGCGGCTGCCTTGTCTGTGCCAAAGCGTTTGGCCTTGCCGCCAGCGATGATCGCGCCCAGCCGCCTCATGCAAAACTCAATGAATAATGGTCCATTGCCTCGTGCCGATCCGTCATGACAGACCGTCCCTCAGCGCGCGGATATGTTCCGGACCTATTCCGCAGCACCCTCCGACCATATTTGCGCCTGAGGCCACCCATTTTTGTGCCCAGTCCAAGTAGCGGGGCGGATCAAGATCAGCGCGAATTTCTCTAAAGCCGCCATTGGCGGGCACTTCCTCGTCGGCGTGGGCAAAACCATTCGCATATACGCCAATAGCGATCGATTCTGTACCCAAAGCCTGCTTGGTGCGGAGGACCGCCTCTTCCATTACTTCAGGAGCGCTGCAATTGAATAATATCGCCTGAGCACCGAATTCGGACGCCAGCGAGGCGGCCTGTTCGATCGTCTCGCCTGAGCGTAACATCGCGCTGCCTTCATCATTCAGCGTAAAGGACAACCAAAGCGGTCGCTCGTCGGCTTTCAGCATTGCGCCAACCAATCGGGCTTCAGCCAATGTACTCAATGTTTCGGCAAGCCAAATATCGGCAAAAGGCGACAGACCTTCAATCAGAACTGCCAAGATTGCCCGTGCTGCCTCAACCTCAAACAGGTCGGGTCGATAGGAACCCAAGACCGGCGGCAGCGAACCTGCCACAATCAAATCATGCCGATTAGCCACATCTCGCGCCAACTTTCCTGCAAGCCGCGCAAGTTCGGTGCCGCGTTTGAGGAAACGCTCTTCACCGATGTGAAAAGGAACCACAGCATAGTTGTTTGTCGAGATCACCTTTGCGCCTGCCAACGCATAGCGTTCGTGGGCCTGGGTGACAAATTCCGGCCCTTCCATGAGCGCAAGCGCGGACCATTCTGGTTGCCGGAAAGGCGCGCCTAATCGCTGCAATTCGCGGCCCATACCACCATCCAAAATGGTGGTCATCGATTGAAATCCTCAGGGAACAGTTTGATAGCGCTCATAACGGGATAGGGGGTGAATCCACCCATCGCGCACAGTGAACCGAACTTCATGGTTTCGGCAAGATCGGCAAGCAAAGCCAGATTGGCGTCGACATTTTTGCCTGCGATAATCTGGTCGATCGTCTCGACGCCGCGTGTGCTGCCCAAGCGGCAGGGCGTGCATTTGCCGCAGCTTTCAATCGCACAAAATTCCATCGCAAAGCGGGCCATTTGTGCCATGTCGACGCTATCATCAAAAACGGTAATCCCCGCATGTCCGATCAGCGCATCCGCCGCAGCGAATGCCTCATAATCGAAGGGCAGATCAAACTGCGCAGGCGCAATATACGCGCCCAATGGCCCACCGACCTGAACGCAGCGCACCGGGCGACCGCTTGCCGTGCCGCCGCCTATTTCGTTGACCAGCTCGCCAAGCGTAATGCCGAACGCGACTTCGAACAGGCCGCCATGTTTGACATTTCCGGCAAGCTGGACGGGCATCGTCCCCTTTGACCTGCCCATGCCGTATGCGGCATAGGCTTCACCGCCATGCGCCAATATCCATGGCACGGCAGCCAGCGTCAGCACATTGTTGACGACTGTTGGTTTGCCAAACAGGCCCTCCAACGCGGGTAGGGGAGGCTTGGCGCGCACTTCGCCGCGCTTGCCTTCAAGACTATTGAGAAGCGAAGTTTCTTCGCCGCAAATATATGCGCCCGCGCCAACGCGGACTTCCACGACAAATGGCGCAATCAAATGCGCAGACAGCTGGATAGCGGCTTCCATTTTGGCAATGGCGTGCGGATATTCGGAACGAATGTAGATATAGGCTTTGGTCGCGCCGACGGCGAAACCGGCAATCGCCATGCCCTCGATCAGCATGAACGGATCGCCTTCCATCACCATCCGGTCGGCAAAGGTTCCGCTGTCGCCTTCGTCGGCGTTGCAGACGATATATTTCTGTTCAGCGGGGGCGTCCGCAACCGTCCGCCACTTAATGCCAGCCGGAAAACCCGCGCCGCCGCGGCCGCGAAGGCCTGATACTATGATGGTTTCGATGGTTGCTTCAGCGCCAATTGCGCGCGCTTGGCCAAGACCCAGCCAACCACCGGATGCGTAATAATCGTCCAGCGATGTCGGCCGTGTCTTGCCCGCCCGCGCGAACGTCAACCGGTTCTGCCGGGCAATGAAGGGGTGGTCCTCAATCCGTCCGATGGATTTAGCGTCACCGCTTAAGATCGAAGGAACTTGATCGGCCGAGACTTGACCATAGCCCACGCCGTCAATGTCGACCAACGGTTCCATCCAGTGCATGCCCCAGCTGGACACGCGTTCGACGTCGACGCCCGCCGCGGCAAAAGCAGCAGCAACGGCATCCGCGCCACAAGCGAGCGCAACAGCGTCATTGGATATCCGGACGGTCACATCGCCTCCAATAATGAACTAAGGCGCGCCTGGTCCAATCGGGCGATGACTTGGTCGCCAACCAACGCAGCAGGACCAACCGAGCACAGGCCAAGGCAATAGACCGGTTCTACTTTCACGCGGCTTTGGTTCTCGGCAATCAGCACCAACGCGTCCACACCGCGGGCCTTGCAAGCCTCTGCGCGGCACAATTTCAATATGGGCCGTGCTTCGGCTTCTTTGCGGAAATCATGGTAAAAGCTTACAACGCCGTACACTTCTGCGCGGGTCAGGTTCAGCGCCTGTGCAATGTCGCGCATGGCATCTTCGCTGACATGGCCGAACGCTTTTTGCACGTCATGCAGGATAGGCAGCAACGGCCCTTCCCGGTGCGCATGTTCGGCGACAATGTCAGCGATTGAGGTCATTTAAAACACCACGACACTGCGGATGCTCTCACCCGCGTGCATCAATTCAAATGCCTTGTTGATCTCCTCAAGCCCCATGACATGTGTAATCATCGGGTCGATTTCGATCTTGCCGGTCATGTACATGTCGACGATCTTTGGAACGTCGGTGCGGCCCTTGGCGCCGCCAAAGGCGGTGCCGCGCCAGTTGCGGCCGGTCACGAGTTGGAATGGACGGGTGGCAATCTCTTTGCCCGCTTCGGCCACACCAATGATGATGCTGGTGCCCCAACCCCGATGGCATGCCTCAAGCGCGGTGCGCATCACTTCGGTGTTGCCCGTGGCATCGAAGGTGTAATCCGCGCCGCCGTCGGTCATTGCCACGATTGCGGCGACGACGTCTTCGCGGCTCATGCCCCTGGAGTTCAGGAACGCGGTCATGCCGAACTTGCGGCCCCATTCTTCGCGGTCAGGATTAATATCAACGCCGATAATCATACCAGCGCCAGCAAGACGCGCGCCTTGAATGACGTTCAGTCCAATACCGCCAAGGCCAAACACCACGACATTGTCGCCGACTTGCACCTTGGCTGTGTTGACCACTGCGCCAACGCCTGTGGTGACGCCGCAACCGATATAGCAGCTTGACTGGAACGGTGCGTCCTCACGGATTTTGGCAACGGCGATTTCCGGAAGCACGGTGAAGTTCGAAAATGTCGAGCAGCCCATATAATGGAATATAGGCTGGCCTTTATAGCTGAAGCGCGTTGTGCCGTCGGGCATAAGGCCCTTGCCCTGTGTCGCGCGAATGGCGGTGCACAGGTTGGTCTTGCCGGACAGGCAGGACTTACACTGGCGGCATTCCGGCGTATACAATGGAATAACATGATCGCCAGGCTTCACGCTGGTCACGCCTGCGCCAACTTCACGCACTATTCCTGCGCCTTCATGGCCAAGCACGCTTGGGAATATCCCCTCGCTGTCAAAGCCATCCAGCGTATAGGCATCTGTATGGCAAATGCCGGTCGCCATGATCTCAACCAAAACTTCACCAGCCTTGGGACCTTCAAGGTCAAGCTCGACAATCTCAAGTGGCTTCTTCGCTTCAAAGGCAACAGCTGCGCGCGTCTTCATGGTAATCGGGTCTCCTAAACTTAACCAAATCGTTGGGCGGATTGCGCCCTTTTATTTGAACACAATCGTGCGGTTGCCATTCAGCATCACGCGGTGCTCCAGATGCAGCTTGACCGCCCGCGACAGAACCCGGCTTTCGGTTTCCTGCCCCTGCGCTATTAAATCGTCAACCGTATCGGCATGGTCCACGATCGAAACGTCCTGGGTAATGATTGGACCTTCATCAAGGTCCGGCGTTACATAATGTGCCGTAGCGCCCACCATTTTGACGCCGCGCTCATATGCACGGTGATAAGGCTTTGCGCCTTTGAAGCCCGGCAGGAAGCTGTGATGAATGTTGATAACGCGCCCATCAAGCTTCCGGCAAAGCTGGTCTGAAAGCACCTGCATATACCGGGCAAGGATAACGAGGTCGACATTCTGTTCTTCGACCATCGCAAGCAGTTTGGCTTCTTGTTCCAGCTTGTTTTCCGGCGTCACCGGCAAATGATGGAATGGGATGCCTTCATGCTCCGCGCGGCGCTGCCAATTTTGGTGGTTGGAAACGACGCTGATTATTTCCATCGGCAACCGGTTGGTTGCTGTGCGGTAGAGAAGGTCGTTCAGACAATGGCCGCCTTGGCTAACCATGATCATCGCGCGCAACTTTTTACGCAAATCGTGGATGCGCCATTCCAACCGGAACGCCGCAGCAACAGGCAGGAACGCCGCCTCGAAACTTTCAGTTGTCGAATCAGCAGGGCATGTGATGGCGATCCGCATGAAGAACCGTCCGGTTACCTCGTCACCATATTGCGAGCTTTCGACAATGTTGCAGTCCTGGCTGGCAATTGAATTGGCCACCGCTGCGACGATACCTTTGCGGTCGTCGCAAACTATCAACAGTACAAAATCTGCTCCCATGCGCATTATCATTCCTCAATCTCGCAAAACGTGGAACCGCGTAGCCTTCGAAGTCCACGCTATCCATTGCCCTCATCCATATATTAGGTCTTCTAATCGCAACATGTAGATGAAATGATTGGTCGGGGAATTTAATTTACCAATCACGAAAATTTGGTCAATTGCTTGACGGGAGCTCCAGTTTCAGTCTTATTAATGGAGAATTGGAACCCCCAGTTAATTGGGGGATGGTTGAGGGGTACGAAAATTGAAAACTTATCTTAAAATTTCTACTGCGGCGCTTGTTATTGCATCGGCTAGTGTCGGTATCGGCATAAACCCTGCATTTGCGCAGCAAACAGCTGAAGAGCAGGACCGCGGTATTGCGGATATCGTTGTGACCGCGACGCGTCGCGAAGAGTCAGCCAACCGTGTGCCGCTTGCAATTACTGCCGTGGGCGGAGAAGCGCTGAGCGATCTCAACATCACCAAATTCGACAAGCTGATCGAATATTTGCCGAATGTTCGCGCTGCTTCGCGCGGTCCAGGTGCGTCGTCCATTTTCATCCGTGGTCTTTCAACGGATTCGCCAGGTCTGCAAATCGCCGGAACCGCTGGCGCGCAGCCTACGGTTGCATTGTACATCAACGACGCGCCAGCATCGCTCGTCGGACGCAACCTTGACCTTTATGCGGTTGACCTTCAGCGCGTCGAAGTTCTGGCGGGTCCACAGGGAACTCTCTTCGGTGCAAGTGCGATGGGTGGCGCGGTCCGCTACATCACTAACAAGCCTGATACGAGCGAATTCCATGCTGGTTTCAACTCGAGCTATGCCTTCACCAAGGGTGGCGAAGAAAGCGTTGCTGGCGATGCATTCATCAACATCCCGCTGGTTAAGGACAAGCTGGCAATCCGCGCTGTGTTCTATACCGACCGTCAGGGTGGTTATATCGACAATATCGCAGGAACATACCAAATGCCGTTCAACGGCAATGTTGGCGTTGCTGGAAAATTGCCGACAGGTAACCCATTGTTGGTCATGCGCGCAATTCAGTCTTGCCAAGCCACTGCCACGACTGCGGTTCCGAATTGCACAGGTAGCCTTTACCGTGCGCCAACGCGTCAGACGATCAACAATGATGAATTTGTAGAAGATAACTACAACGACGCGACCTACCGCGGTGGCCGTATCGCGCTGACTTGGAAAGTCACGGACGATTGGTCTGTCGATTTGATGCATGTGCGTCAGGAACTCGACACTGACGGTGTATTCGACTTCGAACCTGATGTT
Organism: Sphingomonadaceae bacterium PASS1; assembly: GCA_002255985.1. Classification (GTDB taxonomy): domain Bacteria; phylum Pseudomonadota; class Alphaproteobacteria; order Sphingomonadales; family Sphingomonadaceae; genus Sphingorhabdus_B. Next base: position 46,077 of record NKIR01000005.1, on the reverse strand, counting down.
GGTGACCTGAAGGTTACCAAGTTCAATGACAACTCGCTGCGCGACCGCGTAAGTCTCTCGACTTGGGGCGTAAACGGTCGCCTTGGCGCGCTCGATTTGATCTACACCGGTTCATTCCTGAAGCATCGTGCAACGCAAGTTGCTGATTATGCCGGATATTCGAACATCGGATTGTATCTGCCTTATTATGAATGCGATCGTGGCGTGTATTACACCGCTGCTTATAACGGCAATATCGGCAATACCTGCTATGCGCCGAGCAAAAGCTATCAGGTTCGTAACCGGACTGAGCGTATGACGCATGAGTTCCGCGTAACAACGCCTGCTGACAAGCGTCTTCGTGGCACCTTCGGTTTGTTCTACGATGACAACAAATTGTTCGACAATACCGACTGGTCATATCTGCAACAGGCTGCTGGCTTCATCTACCGTCGTGCACCAAATACTTCGGTAAGCGCGAACGATACGAGCATCCGTCCTGTCAAGGTTGGCTTCTTCAATGACATCCAACGCAAGGATACGCAGTTTGCTGCTTATGGTGAAGCGTCATTTGATATCGTTCCAGACAAGCTGATTTTCACAGGTGGTCTTCGTTATTATGACGAAAAGGCTTCCATCAACGGTTCGTCGAACGGCAGCTTTGGCGGTGCACGTGGTGTCTATAACGCGACAACCGGAACCTACACGGCGGCATCTTCAGGTCCAACGACCTATAATGTGAGCGCCAACTTAAATGTACTTTACGCTGACGCTTCGCCAGCAAAGTATAGCGGCACGTTGTACAAAGCCAACTTGACCTACCGACTGAACGACACTTCCTTGGTGTATGCGACCTACTCGGATGGGTTCCGTCCAGGTGGCTTTAACCGTCGTCCGTGCCGCGTTCCAAGTGCGATTTGTCCTACCAATGCTGACTTTGTGCGTTTGGGAACATATGTACCTGACAAGGTTCAAAACTATGAATTTGGTGGCAAATTCTCGCTGCTTGATCGTCGTTTGCAGGTCAATTTCGCTGCGTATCAGATCGACTGGAGTAATATCCAGATCACTGTTTTCGACCAGAACATCTCGAACCAAACATTCACCACGAACTTGGTGGATGCCCGGATCAGAGGTTTGGAGGGCGATGTAACGTGGCGCACCACGCCGGAATTGACGTTTAACAGTGCATTCTCGTACAACGACTCTGAAATGACGAAGTACCGGAAGAGCACAACAGTGCTCCGTCCGCTCGGTGGTCCGCTTGCTTTGAGCCCCAAATTCCAGTTCAATGCACGTCTGCATTGGGAAAAGGAACTTGCATCGGGTCTCGCTCCGTTCGCCCAGATTGGTGTTCATTATGTTGGCAAGAGCATCTCTGACGTTATCGACAACGTAAACATCAAGTATCAATCATCCAACCCGACACTGGGCTACGCTGCGTCAATCCCTGTCACCTACAACGGTGTCACGGTGCGGCCAGGCGACGTCATTGCTCCAATACCAGGTGCACAGAAGCTTGACTCATACAGCACGGTTTCAGCATCATTTGGTGTGTCGAAAGACGAGTGGCGGCTGGAGTTGTTTGGTGACAACCTGACCGACGAGCGTCCCGAGCTTTACAAGAGCGGGAATGATGGTGAGTTGCGTACAACGACCTCACGTCCACGCACAATCGGCCTGCGTTTCTCGTACAAGATTTAAGCAAAACGGCGGGCGCCCCTAGGAAACTAGGGGCGCTTTGCCACATCTGCATTTCTGCATTGCGTTAAGCGTGCGAATAGCCGCAGGGTTCGTGCAATCGTTCGTCACAATATGGGAGAGTAGGTGACAATGTTGGCCGAGGCCTCGCCGGATAATATTGACGCAATGTTGCGTGAAGCGCGGTCGCATTTGCAAAATGCCCGCTTTGCCGACGCAGAGGTATTGTGCGCGCGCATATTGGAAGCCGCGCTGGATAACATTGATGCTCTATACACTTTGGCGGTAACGCAGCGGATGCAGCGTCAGGTTCCTGCGGCGCTCACCACAATTGATAGATTAATCGCGATCGATGCCGGCTACGGCCGCGCATGGCAAGAACGCGGGCATTGTTTTCGCGATAGCGGTTTGCAAGAAGAAGCAATCGCAGCTTACCAGCGCGCAGTGACCCACAACGGCGCATTGGTCGCAAGCTGGCGTATACTTTCACAAATGCATGATGCAGCAGGGCGCGAGGGGCCTGCTAACTTTGCGCATGCCCAATATACCCATCTTTCCGCCCTTCCGCCTGAGTTGCTAAGCGTTGCTAGCTTCATTCAGGAAGGGCGTATCTACAAGGCAGAGCAGTTGTGCCGTGCGTTCCTGCAACGCAACGGCCATCATGTAGAAGCCATGCGCCTGCTTGCCGACATCGGCATGAAATTCAACGCTTATGACGAAGCGGAATTTTTGTTGGAATCTTGCAAGGTTCTGGAGCCCGATAATGTCAGCGCGCATTTCGATTATGTGAAAGTATTGCGCAAACGCCAGAAATTCGAACTGGCACTCAGCGAAGCGTCGGAACTGCGCGAAAAAGAACCGGGTAACCCCGAGTTTGAAATGCTGTACGCCAATGAAAATCTGGCCGTCGGCAATTTTGATGAAGCGATGCTGATTTATGAGGCCCTGCTTGGGTCGATGCCGAATAATCCAGGCATAAACCTGACCTACGGCCATGCGCTTAAGACCGTCGGGCGGCAGGATGATGCCATTTCTGCCTATCGCCGCGCCTATCAAGTGCGGCCAGACTGCGGTGATGCCTATTGGAGCTTGGCCAATCTCAAGACATATCGTTTTGACGATAGCGAGATTGCCCAAATGCGGGAACGACAAGCGTCGCCAATGACGGCGCTTGATGACCGGTATCACCTTTGTTTTGCCTTGGGTAAGGCGCTTGAGGATCGCGGCGAACATAGCGCTTCGTTCGAATATTATGAGCTCGGCAATCGTTTGAAGCGCGAGGAGCTGAAATACAATCCCAGCAGGCTGTCGAACGAAATGCAGCTGCAGCGTGAATTGGTGAACACTGATCTACTTGGGAAATTTTCTGGTGCAGGCTGTCCTGCGCGGGACCCGATTTTCATTGTCGGGTTGCCACGTGCGGGTTCTACCCTTCTCGAACAAATTCTTGCATCGCACAGTCAGGTCGAAGGGACGATGGAACTCCCGAATATCTTTGCACTGGCATTCCGGCTTGACCGGCAGCGCGTTGTCGGTGAGGCGCCTGAATATCCCGGCAACTTGGCGGATTTGACGCACGAAGACGTCACCCGCTTTGGCGAACAATTTATCCGCGACACGCAAATTTACCGCAAGGACGGCACGCCCTTTTTCATTGATAAAATGCCGAACAATTTCCGTCATATTGGCCTCATTAACATGATTTTGCCGAACGCGAAAATTATCGATGCGCGGCGCGGGGCCATGGGATGCTGCTTTAGCGGGTTTAAACAACTCTTCGCCGAAGGTCAGGAATTCACCTACGGGCTTGAGGAAGTTGGCCAATATTACACTGACTATGTGCAGCTAATGGATCATTGGGACAATGTGTTGCCCGGCAAGATATTGCACGTCCGTTACGAGGAAGTCGTTGCCGATCTGGAAACGCAGGTCCGGCGTTTGCTGGACTATTGCGGCCTTGCTTTTGAAGAGGCATGCCTCAATTTCCACCAAAATGAACGCGCGGTTCGCACTGCGAGCTCGGAACAGGTGCGACAACCGATTTTTAAAAGCGGCGTTGATCAGTGGGAAAATTTTAGCGAATTTCTCGATCCACTGCGTAAAAAATTAGGGCCTGAACTGGCTGCAACCTGAGGGGAATGAGTATGGCTAGCAACGCACCAAACGCACCGGTAAGTGCCGATGAAGTCTCCACGCTGGGGCAGCGTTGGTATGTCCTCATCATTATGATGCTGGTGTACACCATCAGCATTGCCGACCGTTACGTTCTGTCCACATTGCTTGGACCCATTAGCAAAGAATTGAACCTGACGGATACGGAAACCGCGTGGCTTGGCCTTCCGCTGGCGCTTTTTTATGTGACAATGGGTATCCCTTTGTCATGGCTGTGTGACCGGACGAACCGCCGCAACTTGCTCGCGGCATCGGTTGCCGTCTGGTCCGTTATGACGGCGATCACGGGTTACACGCGGGGCTATATTGATTTGCTTTTGGCCCGCGTTGGTGTGGGCATCGGTGAGGCTGGCGGCACACCTGCGTGTAATTCCATTATCGCTGACTATTTCCCTGCTGACCGGCGCTCTATGGCTATGACCGTGTTTGCACTTGGCGCGCCCATCGGGGCGTGGCTTGGTTCGGACATTGCGGGATATGTATCTACATTACACGGGTGGCGCGCCGCTTTCTTGGTGCTGGGCGTGCCCGGGATCATTTTGGCGCTAATCATCATGGTAACGATCAAGGAGCCGAAGCGCGGTCGTTTGGACGTCGTAACGGAAGATAAAGCGCCGACGATCATGGAAACTATGAAATTTCTCTGGTCACAAAAGTCGGCGGTGCATGCGATGACCGGAAGCGGCCTGTCTGCATTTTGGGGCTGGGGGTTGATGTGGTTCACGCCTTTGTTCATGCAGCGCACATATGGCATGGATGAAGGCGAAGCCGGCAGTATACTGGGCTGGATTTACCTTATCGGCGGCATTGGTGCGTCATTATTGACGGCATGGGTGGTGGCGCGCCCGGCCTATACCAATCCGCGTAAAATAGCCCGGCTTTTGGCCGTGGTAACGGCATTGGGCACCATCCCGTCGTTTCTTGCATATTATACACGGGATTTGGGTGTTGCGCAGGTCATGTGGTGGTTGTTTATCCCGACAATCTATTTCTACATTGGCCCGGCATTTGCACTTTGTCAGAACTTAGCTGCGCCTAAAATGCGGGCGATGGCCGTCGCTATATCATTGGTTGTTGCCAATGTGCTTAACCTGATTATTGCGCCTACAATTGTAGGTGGGCTGAGCGACTTTTTTGACGCTGCAGGTGGCGGCAATGCAGATTCCCTGCGTCTTGCGCAGCTTATTCTCGCGCCGACCGGCCTGTGGGCGGCATGGCATTATTGGCGCGCCGAAAAATACATTATTGAAGATCAAAAGAGAGCCATTGGATATGTCTAATTCGCCGCTGAAGTCTTATATCAATGGCGCGTGGGTTTTGCCTGCGACGTCCACTGCAACGGTGGATGCAGTCAATCCTGCTACAGAAGAAGTCTGCGCCGTCGTCGCTGTTTGTGGCCGTGACGATGCCGATTTGGCAGTCACTGCAGCACGCGCTGCGTTTGACGGATATGCCGCGACCACGCTTGAGCATCGCATTGCGTTGGTGGAAAAGCTGATCACCATTTTCGAACGGCGCTATGGTGAAATGGTAACCGCCATTTCAACCGAGATGGGCGCGCCCTACGATCTGTCGCATGACGCGCAGGCGGAAAGCGGCCCCGGCCATTTACGCGCAACGGTTAAGGCCGTGCGGGAAATGGCGTGGGAATATAATGTCGGTGATGACGGCATCGTTGTGCACGAACCCATTGGCGTTTGCGTGCTGATCACGCCGTGGAATTGGCCGATCAACCAGATCGTGTGCAAGGTTGGTCCAGCGTTGATTACGGGCTGCACGATGGTTTTGAAGCCAAGTGAAATGGCACCGCTGTCGGCCCAGCTGTTCGCTGAAATGGTCGATGAAGCCGGTTTCCCAAAAGGCGTGTTCAATATGATCCACGGCACGGGCGCTTCCGTGGGTGACGCGCTGACCAGCCACCCTGAAGTCGATATGATCTCGTTTACCGGATCGACGCGCGCAGGCGTCCAGATCGCCAAAAATGCCGCAGATACCGTTAAGCGCGTTGCGCAGGAACTGGGTGGCAAGTCCGCCAACATCGTCTTTGCTGACAGTGATTTGAAGGCCGCGGTCACGCGTGGTGTGCTGCATTGCTTCGGAAATACCGGTCAGTCGTGCAACGCACCGACGCGCATGCTGGTCGAGCAATCGGTCTACGACGAAGCCGTGGCGATTGCAGCCCGCGTTGCGAATGAGGCGAAGCTTGGCGACCCGATGGACAAGGGCCCGCATTATGGCCCCGTGGTTAGCAAGGCACATTATGACAAGATACAGGGGCTAATTCAGGTCGCGATCGATGAAGGTGCGCAGCTTGTTGCCGGCGGCACAGGCCGGGCCGATGGCTTTGATCGCGGCTATTATGTAAAACCTACGGTTTTTGCGGGTGTTCACAACAAGATGCGGATTGCCCAAGAAGAAGTGTTTGGTCCGGTGCTGGTGTTGATTCCGTTTAAGGATGAAGCCGACGCCATCGAGATTGCCAATGACTCCCCATATGGGCTCTATGCCTATGTGCAGACCGGTGACTTGGACCGCGCACGCCGCGTTTCGCGTTTAATGCGGGCGGGCGGTGTGAGCATTAATGGCACAAGTCAGGACTATATGGCGCCATTTGGCGGCTACAAACAGTCTGGCAATGGCCGCGAATATGGCGAATTTGGTGTGCGCGACTTCCTTGAGATCAAATCGATCAGCGGGTTCCGCGTTCCATGAAACTAACTGACATCGAAACCTTCGTCGTTGGTAATCCGCCACCGCATTTTGGCGGCCGCTATTTCGTGTTCGTGAAACTGACAACCGACAGCGGGGTGTCGGGGATCGGCGAGGCATATTGCGTCCCGTTCGAGCCGCATCTGGTTGCCAAAATGATAGAGGATGTGTTCGCGCGTTACCTTGCCGGTCATGACCCGCACGATATCGAAACAATGTGGCGCCGCGTCTATTCCAGCGGTTTTACGCAGCACCCCGACGTCACGCTCATGGGCGTTTTGTCCGCGCTCGAAATGGCGTGCTGGGACATCATTGGTAAGGAAGCCAACAAGCCGGTGTATAAGCTGCTCGGCGGTCAGGTGCACGAACGGTTGCGCGCGTACACCTATATCTACCCGCGGCCCGGCGACACAAAGGATGTTTATCACGACCCCGATCTGGCGGCAGAACGGTCGGCTGAATATCTGAGCCAAGGTTTTACCGCGCTGAAGTTTGATCCTGCTGGACCATATTCGGCATTTGACGGACGTCAGCTGTCGTTGGAGGCGCTGGACCTGTGCGAGCGATTTGCAAAGTCCCTGCGCGAAGCGGTTGGCATGAAAGCAGACCTGCTGTTTGGGACACATGGTCAAATGACGGCTGCAGGCGCGATCCGGCTTGCCAAACGCCTTGAGCCATATGATCCGCTCTGGTTGGAAGAACCCGTACCCCCCGATGCGCCTGAGGAGATGGCCAAGGTTGCACGGGCAACGTCCATACCCGTTGCCACCGGTGAACGGCTTACGACCAAATATGATTTCGCACGGCTGTTGCGTGCAGGTGCCGCTGCAATATTGCAAATGAACCTTGGGCGGGTTGGCGGCATATTGGAGGCAAAGAAGATCGCCGCAATGGCCGAAGTTGATCATGTGCAGATCGCGCCGCATCTATATTGCGGACCGATCGTTGGCGCTGCCAATATCCAGATTGCGACCTGTTCACCCAATTTCTTGATTCTTGAGAGCATTGAGACGTGGGGCGGTTTCCATACGGAAATTTTGAAATCTCCCATCCGTTTTGAAGAAGGGCATGTCATCCCATCGACTGCGCCCGGCTTGGGAGTCGAACTGAACGAAGATGTCGCCCGCGCCAATCCCTATACCGGCAATATGCTGCACCTCGAAATGACGCAGCACCCCGTTCAGTGACCGAGGAATTCGACTATATCATCGTCGGCGCAGGCACGGCGGGTTGTGTGCTGGCCAATCGGCTTACGGAAGATGGCAAGTATAGCGTCTTGTTGTTGGAGGCCGGGGGAAGCGATCGTTCGATCTGGATCCAAATGCCCATTGGTTATGGACGCACCTTTTTCGATAAGCGGATTAACTGGATGTACGATACCGCGCCCGTTGAAGCGCTAGGCGGTCGGCAAAGCTATTGGCCGCGCGGCAAGGTCGTCGGTGGATCAGGTTCCATCAACGCGATGGTCTATGTGCGCGGGCAGCCCCGCGATTTCGAAGATTGGAAAGCCTTGGGCAATGCAGGCTGGGGTTGGGACGATGTCCTGCCCTATTTCAAAAAATCAGAGGATTTTGACTGGCACAGCGCGCACCATGGCCAGGGTGGGCCGCAACATGTCACCGACATCTCTCCTTTTGCCCATCCCATTTGTCGCAGCTTTATTGAAGCCGCGCAGACATTGGGCTTTGCAGCGAGTAACGACCTCAACGGCGGCAAATCTGAAGGGGTCGGCTATTATCAAATCAATACACGCGGTGGGTGGCGCGCTTCGACGGCGAACGCGTTTCTGCATCCGGCGCGCAAGCGAAAGACGCTAAAGCTCAAAACTATGGCGCAGGCCACCCGCATTTTGTTTGAGGGGCGGCGCGCGGTCGGCGTTGCGTACACATGCAAAGGCGCATACTTAGAAGCGAAGGCGCGACGTGAAGTGATCCTGTCCGGCGGCGCGATTAACTCACCGCAATTGTTGATGTTGTCGGGTATCGGAGATGCCGGCCATTTGAAAAATGTCGGTATCGAACCGATTGTCGCTGCAAAGGCCGTAGGCCGTAATTTGCAGGACCATATTGCAGTGTCCTATTTCTACAAAGTCCGCACGGCGACGCTGAATGATTTGCTGCACCCGATCGTGGGCAAAATCCGTGCTGGATTGCGCTATATGGCCGACCGGGCGGGGCCGCTTTCGTTGAGCGTCAATCAAAGCGGGGGTTTTGTGCGCAGCGATGCAACGAAAAAGCACCCGAATTTGCAGTTGTATTTCAGTCCGGTGAGCTACACCAAAACACCATTGTCGGAACGAAAGCTTCTCAACCCCGATCCATTCTCGGCGTTTCTGCTATCGCATAACCCCTGTCGTCCGACCAGCCGGGGGCATATTGAACTCGCTTGCGCCGATCCTGCCAAATATCCGGTCATCCACCCGAACTATCTCGCAACGCAAACCGATGTTGACGATGTGCTGGCCGGTAACCGGTTGCTGAAGCAAATTGCGCGGACGAAGCCGCTTGCGGATATCATTACCGAAGAGCTCATTCCCGGCGCGCATGTCGATGGCGATGAAGCCCTGCTCGCGGATTTTCGCGCACGCGCCGATACCGTCTATCATCCAACAAGCACCTGCATGATGGGCCCGGATGCAGCGACCTCCGTGGTCGATGTCCGCTTACGTGTCCATGGTGTGGAGGGCTTGCGTGTTATCGACGCTTCCGTGTTTCCGACAATCACATCGGGCAACACTAACGCCCCAACGGTGATGGTAGCCGAAAAGGGCGCCGCCATGATCCTGGAAGATGCAAAAAGCATGCGTTAATTTTATTTACCAGTCCTTTTCTGCTGTGCTACCTTCTTACGACAGCGCGAATCCGGGGAGGGAGTGGCGATGCATCCGAAGATCGATTTAAAGCAGTTGCCGCCGTTAAAGGCGCTTAAGGGTTTCGAGGCGGCAACCCGTCATCAAAGCATCCGCGATGCAGCGGACGAGCTTTGCCTCACCCATCCTGCTGTCAGCCATCAGGTCCAGCTTATTGAAGACGCGCTTGGCGTGACATTGTTCGTCCAGGAAGGGCGGCATATCGTTTCGACGGAAGAAGGTAAGGTTCTCTATCCTTATGTCCGCGCTGCTTTTGAATCGTTGCTGGAGGGGGTTGAAGAAGTCCACCGCCATGCGCTTGACAAGCCACTTCGCGTGCAGACCTATGTCACGGCGTCCATACGTTGGCTCGCAAGACGTGTTCCGCAGTTTCTGGCTGATCACCCTGAAGTAAAGCTCACGCTCAACACATGTGCCGTTGAATGGGAATTTGACGATGTACACGCGGATGTCGGGCTCGTTTATTGCGCGTCTGAACCCGACTCCACCAAATTTCATTGGGTTCCGCTGTATGAATATGCACTGTTTCCCGTCTGTAGCCCGGCTGTTGCAGAGGCGATGGGTCCAAATCCCAGCCCGCAAACATTAATGACCAAGCCACTTGTTGCCATCTACACCGAAGTGCAAAATTGGGAGACATGGTTTGCGTCGGCCGGTTCGGTGTTTGAACCCTCCGTGCCCTATCTCATGGTTGATACCTTGGCCGTTGCGCTTGAAATGGCGCTGAACGGTGAGGGCATTGCGCTGGTCAACGGTCCGTTTGTCGATCAGGATCTGGCAGCCGGTAGGCTCGTTCAGCCCGTTGGGCATAAAGCAATATGCCCCGGCGCGTGGGGCCTGATCTGCCGCAAGGATATGAAAGAAAATCTGCGCATTCGTACATTCATGGATTGGGTGATCAAGAATGTCGAAGGCAGCCGTTTGGGTGCCGCTGGCTAGCGCTTTGCCACGACCTCATAGCCCGGCTCTTCAGGTTCATCGTCTACCATATCGGCCGGAAATCCAGTGCCCAAAACCTTAATGCCCAACGGCTCTTCATAACGACGTATGATGTTGGGTGAAAATTCGCGAGGTCCATAAGCTTCCTCGCCTTCCTTAAAGATTTTAACGATGAGGGGCGACAGTTCAACAGGGACATGCGCCGCATGCGCAATTTTGTCGAAAAGGCCCACGTCTTTGCTGACGAGGTCCATCGTGAAATTGATGTCGCGGCTGCCGTTGAGGATAACCTGGCTTTCGGTTTCGTGGACAAAGCTGTTGCCCGACGAAATCCGGATCGCTTCATATGTCGTGTTCATATCAAGCCCGATGGCTTTACATGTGGTCAAAGCCTCGGCCAGTGCAACGAGATGTACTGTGCAGAGATAGTTGGTCATCACCTTCAATTGTGATGCTGTTCCAAGGTCGCCGGTGTGCAATATGCGCCGACCCATTGTCGTCAAAACCGGCAGAACAAATTCGAACGCGGCACGTGGGCCGCCTGCAAAAATCGCAATATTGCCGGTATCCGCACGATGACAGCCGCCCGAAACCGGGCATTCCATGAACATCGCGCCGCGCGCCTCGACCAAAGCGCCCAGCCGGATGATTTCGCTATGATCGGTCGTGCTCATTTCGAGCCAAACTTGGCCTGGGCGCATGACTTGCAGAAAGCCGTCTGCGCCCTCGGCAACGGCAGCGCTGGCCGCGGGGGACGGCAGGCAGGTAATGATGAGGTCGACTGCTTCACCCAATTCTTTTGGAGATGCAGCCGAGGATGCACCCCGATTGACATATTCGGCAACGAGTGTGGCATCAAGGTCGCGCACCGTAACGTCATGGCCATTGCGGATCAGGCTACCTGCCAGTTTCCCGCCAACATTGCCAAGACCGATAAATCCGATTTTCATGATTGCACCCAGTTTATTTACAACAGGCGATACGCGCCCTTTGCCAAAGTTAGAGCGCCGTCGATGCGCTGCCACAATTGAAAAATTTGGCCAATTGGGTGAATTATTTTGCACCGCGCCGGAGATGTCCACGCGGCTGGGCGTTATTTACGTAACGCTATATCCAAGCTTGGCAGACAGAGCTTCGGCCAGCCTTGCGCGGGCGAGGGCGCAGACGACTTTACGATCGGCAAGGGCACCTGGATCGAAGGGCTCAAGAAAGTGGACGTCTACGTCGTAACTGCCGGGCCGTGTAAATGCCCGCCATGCGCTTTCCCAGCCGGTCTCTTCACCCAGCCAAGCGATGTCAGGGCTGTTGGCGCCGAAGTCCAACAGGACTGGCTGAATCATCATTGGCCTTGGCGGCGGTGCCAATGTCGCAAATAGCGATTGTTTGAACGGCAATAGGCCACGGCCGTCCGAGGTGGTGCCTTCTGGGAAAAGTGTCACTGACCAGTTTTCGGCAATAGCCTCGCGTAACTCGGCCACTTGCTGCGCGACATTCTGTTTTTCAGTGCGGCTGATGAAAATCGTGCGGTTCAGCTTTGCAAGCCAGCCAATGATGGGCCAGTCGCGCACGCCATCCTGTGCGACGAACGAAGAGCCCGTTATGCCTGCCAATATCGGAATATCGTGCCATGAAATATGGTTGGCGACAAAGAATACATCCCAGCGGAGCGGGTTGCCGTGAACACGAACGCGCGCGCCCAAGGCTCGGGCGGCAATGCGCAAGAATAACATCGCCCATGGCGACGGCAATTTCAGCAGATGCCAGACGAGATGGAGTGGCAATAACACAGCGAGCGGCAAGGCAATCCACACGACGCGCATGGCGCACAGGAAATATGCCTGTAGCTGCACCTTTGGTATCGAAATGCTAATAGTCGCCATCGGGTTCCGCTTTAAAATTGGGACAATATTGAAAACTTCACGTGATTAGCCACCGACTGTGACTGTGCGATGACGGTCCAACGCAACGCGAGATTGGGCAACATTGGCATATCATGGCTCATCTCTTTTTCAAACGAAGCGCATCCCAACTGGCGTCGGCCAGCCATCCACCGTCGACAGGTAAGCTTGCGCCATTGATAAAGCTATCTTCATGCGCAAGAAAAGCAATCGTCCGGGCAACATCCTCGGACTTGGCAAAACGGCCCATTGGAACACGGTCGATGATATCATTATCGGAATATGCGCCCGAACCTTGATCAGCCTCATCCATTTCCGTTTTAATCCAGCCCGGACAAACGGCGTTCACACGCACACCGCGGCCGCCCCATTCTGCGGCAAGCGTTCGGGTTAATCCGACCAATCCGTGCTTTGACGCGTTGTAGGCTGATCGATCAATAACACCGTGAAGCCCGGCGATTGAAGCAACGTTGATTATGTTGCCACGGTTACGCCCAAGCATTTGCTTTCCGATTTCACGGCACAGCAAAAACGGTCCGGTGAGGTTGATGTTCATGACGCGCTGCCACTGTTCGATACTGGTCGTTTCGGCGCTGCAAATCAAACTGATGCCGGCGTTGTTGACCAACACGTCTGCGGCGCCATGTTCGCGGGCAATTTTCTCGGCCAGGTCGACAACAAATTCTTCAGATGAAATGTCACCGGAAAGCCCGGATACGCTCCCGCCAAGGGCATCCAATGCGTCGACTTGCGCATCCAAGGGCTGCACGTCGGTCATGACAACATGATAACCGGTTTCGGCCAAAAGCCGTGCTGTTGCAAAGCCAACGCCCTGTGCAGCACCCGTAACCAACGCAACCTTCATAGCCCGACCTTCATATTCTCAATCAACCCTGCGGGCCTTATAGGCACCGGCGTTCCTAATCCAAAAATTTTTTTAACCAGTCCCGTCATATTCCCCATTTGTGTCTGACGGCAAACCCGCCCTAAGGTTGTGGCATAAGGAGCAGGGCGTTTATGCAAACATCGGCACGAGTTGTGATAATCGGCGGCGGCATAATGGGGGCTTCGTTGCTTTACCATCTCGCCGAACTCGGGTGGACGGACTGTCTGCTGATTGAAAAGGATGAGCTGACGTCCGGCTCGACATGGCACGCTGCTGGCCAGTGCCCCAACATCACGGGCAGTTTCAACCTTGCCAAGATGCATGCGTACAGCAATGATCTCTACCCCCGGCTTGAAGGTTTGACCGGGCAATATGTCAGTTGGCATAAATCCGGCGGTATCCGTCTTGCAACCAACGAGCGCGAGCTGGCGTGGATGCGCTACATTCAGGGCTTTTCGAAAATCATCGGGTTCGAGATGGAGATTATCCCGCCTGAGGAAATTCTCCGTCACAATCCATTCATGACGCTTGACGGTGTCATCGCCGGTGCGCGGACGACCGAAGACGGGCACGCTGATCCGTCGGGTATTTGCAACGCGCTCGCCATTGGTGCCAAGAATATGGGCGCCAAAATTGTACGCAAAAACCGCGTGACAGCGCTGACGCAATTGCCATCTGGCGAATGGGACGTGGAGACGGAGCAGGGTACGGTTCGGGCCGAAATCGTCGTAAATGCGGCGGGCTGCTATGCCCGGCAAATCGCGCAAATGGCTGGCATCGATATTCCGGTGACGAACATGGAACATCACTATGTCGTCACCGATCCTATCCCAGCATTCAAAGATCGCGATGAAGAAATACCGGTCATGCGTTGCCCGCATGTGTCGGGATATTTTCGGCAGGAACAGAAAAGCGGACTGATTGGCGTGTACGAAAATACAGGTCTGGCCGAAGCATGGGCACCACGCGGCGGAAACCCTGAATGGGATTCAACCAGCGAGTTGTTCCCCGAAGATCTGGAGCGCATCGCCCCATGGCTGGAACGCGCGATTGAACGGATGCCGATTTTTGGTGAAGTCGGTCTGCGGCGCTTCGTCAACGGCGCGATCCCGCATACGCCCGACGGCGGGCCTCTGTTGGGACCAGCGGTTGGCCTGAAGAATTTTTGGCATTGTTGCGGCACAAGCTTTGGCATCGCGCAAGGCGGTGGGGCTGGAAAATATCTGGCGCAGTGGATGGTGTTCGGTGATGCCGATATCAACATGACCGAATTCGATCCGCGCCGTTACGGCCCTTATGCGGACGAAGATTACAGCCGCGCTAAGGTTTTCCTTGATTACCGCATGACGTTCACGACGCGGCTTCCCGGTGAAGAAGAGCCCGATGGCCGCCCGCAAAAAATGAGCGCGCTATATGGCCGTTTGCTGTCCGCTGGCGCGGTATATGGCGAAACCTACGGCTGGGAACGGCCCAAATATTTTGCCCTCGATGGTGCAGAAGAAGAAGGCGGCTATCACCGCACCAACAGCTTTGACGCGGTCGCCGCAGAGGTAAAGGCTGTTGCCGAGCGGGTCGGCGTGCTCGATCTGTCCGGCTTTGCGAAATATGATGTGAGCGGACCAGATGCAGAGGCCTTCCTGAACCGTATTTGCGCCAACCGCATGCCCAAAAAATTGGGCGGTATCGGCCTGGTGCATCCGCTTTCGGTGCAGGGCCGCATTTATGGCGAAATGACCACCACGCGTTTCGCGGATGACCATTTCTACTGCCTCTCGGCAGCAGCGGCTGAACAGCGCGACTGGGATTTGCTGATCCAAAGCAAATTGCCAGACGAAGATGTGACCATTCGCAACCTGACAATGGACCTTGGCGTCCTCGTGATGAACGGCCCGCGCTCGCGCGATGTGCTGGAAAAGCTAACCGACGCCGACTTTAGCAACGAAGGTTTCCGCTGGCTTAGTGGTCAGGAGATCGTGATTGCGGGTATCACCATGCGTGCGCTTCGTGTGTCTTATGCCGGAGAGTTGGGCTGGGAATTGCATCCAGCGATGAAGGACCTCGCAGCACTCTACGAAGCAGTGTGGGAAGCGGGGCAGGAATTTGGCATCGTCAATTACGGACTGTACGCAGCGAACAGTATGCGGGTCGAAAAGGGTTATAAGGCCTGGGGTTCCGAGCTCACCAACGAATTGACGATGATTGAAGCGGACATGCCACGCTTCATCAATTTCAATAAGGATGATTTCGTGGGCAAGCAGGCGACGTTGGATGCGCCTGAGCGCTTCCGCATTGTGTACGGCGCGGTTGATGCAGATAATGTCGATGTGCGCGGCGGCGAACCAATTTTGGTGGGCGACCATTGTATCGGCCTGACGACATCAGGCGGCTATGGGCATCGTGTTGGCAAGAGCCTGTTTTTCGCCTGTGTGCCCATTGAAAATGCGGCGCCGGGGTCGCAGTTCGACATCGTGTTACAGGGCGAACGACGCATCGGCACAGTGCTGGAGCACCCTGTTTACGATCCTGATAACGCCAAGATGAAGGTCTGATCCACGTGGCTGAATTACCCAAAAAGGCAAAAGTCGTCATCATCGGTGGCGGTGTCATCGGCTGTTCGATTGCATATCACCTGACTAAGATCGGCTGGGACGACGTGGTCTTGCTGGAACGCAAACAATTGACCAGCGGCACGACATGGCATGCGGCGGGGTTGGTCGGGCAATTGCGGCCCAGCATCAACATGACCAAGCTCGCAAAATATACTGGCGAGCTCTATCGCGGGCTTGAGGCCGAGACGGGCCAGGCAACGGGCTATCGCCAGTGCGGTTCGATATCGATGGCCACCAATGCCGAACGCTTTGAGGAGCTAAAGCGCAGCGCATCCATGGCCAAGGTATTTGACCTGCCTGTGCATGTCGTGACACCACAAGAAATCAAAGAGCTGGCCCATATCGTCAATGTCGATGATGTCGTCGGCGGGATTCATATCCCAAGCGACGGCTATGCAAATGCAGTCGATATTACGCAGGCCTTGGCCAAGGGTGCCCGCACTGGCGGCGCTAAAATCTTTGAAAACACCAAAGTCACCAGAATCCGCCACAATGGTGATCGCATCACGGGCGTAGATACGGACGATGGTTCGATTGACGCCGATTATGTCGTCATCTGCGGTGGTATGTGGACGCGTGATTTGGCAGCCAGCGTTGGCGTTGCCGCCCCATTGCACGCATGTGAGCATTATTATGTTCTATTCGAAGGCGTTGACGGCATCGACAATACACTGCCGGTTCTGCGCGATTATGATTATTGTGGGTATTATAAATATGACGCGGGCAAGCTGCTTGTCGGTGCATTTGAACCCAATGCGCGGCCGTGGGGTATGGACGGCATATCCGAAGATTTCTGTTTCGATGAAATTGCGGGAAGCTTCGAACATTTCGAACCATTGCTGATTGATGCGATGCGCCGTGTGCCTGCGCTAGAAAAAGCGGGTATTCAAAAATTCTTCTGCGGTCCCGAAAGCTTCACCCCGGACGTGCGATACCATCTGGGTGAAAGCGCTGAATTGAAAGGCTGCTTTGTCGCGGCTGGCCTCAATTCCATCGGCCTGCAGTCCGCAGGTGGCGTGGGCAAGGTCATGGCGGACTGGATCCGCGATGGTATTCCGCCCGCAGACTTGTGGACCGTCGACATCCGTCGCAACATGCCGTTCCAGATTAACCGCAAATATCTGCGCGAACGCGTTACCGAAAGCCTCGGCCTATTGTACGCGACGCATTATCCGTTCAAGCAATATGAAACCGCACGCGGGGTTCGGAAATCCGCATTGCACGACCGGCTCGTCGCGCAAGGTGCGTGTTTCGGCGAAGCTTTTGGCTGGGAACGTGCCAACTGGTATGGTGAACCCGGCAGCACGCCCGCATATGAATATAGCTATGGCCGCCAGAACTGGTTTGAAGCCAATGCAGAGGAATGCAAGGCCGTGCGCGAAGCGGTTGGCCTGTTCGACCAATCAAGTTTCGCCAAATTCCGTCTTGAAGGCCGCGATGCCATGGCCGTGCTCAACCGCGTCTGCGCGAACGATGTCGATGTTGCCCCGGGCAAGCTGGTCTATACCCAATGGCTCAACGAAAAGGGTGGTATTGAGGCTGATCTGACCGTCACACGCCTTTCGGAAACGGCATATCTGATCGTCACCGGCGCTGAAACCGAGGTGAAGGATTTCAACTGGTTGAAACGCCATACGCCCGAAGATGCACATGCTGTGCTGACCAATGTGTCGTCAGGCATGGGCGTCATTTCGATCATGGGACCCAACAGCCGCGCGTTGCTGCAATCGATTAGCCCCAATGACCTGTCGCATGAGGCGTTCCCCTTTGCGACCTCGCAAGAGATTGAGTTGGGTTATGCCATCGTGCGCGCATCGCGCATTACCTATGTCGGTGAGCTGGGGTGGGAGCTTTATATTCCCACCGAGTTCATGGCGGGCGTATATGATGCGATCGTCGCGGCTGGCGCGGCGTTTGGATTGAAACATTGCGGCTATCATGCGCTGAACGCGCTTCGCATGGAAAAGGCCTATCGCCATTGGGGCCATGACATCACGGATGAGGATACACCGTTGGAAGCGGGTCTTGGCTTTGCTGTGAAGATGGACAAGGCGGGTGGTTTCATCGGGCGTGAGGCTTTGGCCGCGCAGAAGGAAGCAGGCCTTAAGCAGTGCCTGGTGCAGTTCTTGGTCAAATCACCCGAACCGATGCTCTATCACAATGAACCGATTTGGCAGGGCGACCGGATCGCCGGCTATATTCGTTCCGGAATGTATGCCCATACGCTGGGCGGTGCTTGCGGGCTTGGCTATGTCGATGCCGCCGACGGCGGTGTTGTCGGGCCAATTGGCGCCGATGATTATGAGATCGAGATTGCCGGTGTCCGCTATCCTGTCACCGCGTCGCTCAAACCTTTTTATGACCCCACAAATGCACGGATCAAAATCTAATGTCGCACACTGAACTTATGGGCCGCCTCGCTGCGAACACTCAGGTTGGATACAGCTTTGATCAGGAATTCTACACCAGCGATGCGGTGTTCAAAGCGGACTTTGATCAAATCATCAGCCAGAAATGGCTGCTGGCGGGTCATGTGTCACGCATCCCGGAAAAGGGTGATTATTTCCTGTACCGGGTCGGTAATGAACAGATTATCGTCATTCGCGAAAACAGCGAAAGCGTCCGCGCATTTTTCAACGTCTGCCGTCACCGTGGTTCGACGATTTGTCAGTCGGAAAGCGGCAATGCGCCGCGTCTGGTCTGCCCCTATCATGCATGGACATTTGGGCTTGATGGCCGTTTGATCTCCGCGCGGTTAATGCCGGAGGATTTCGACAAAGCCGAAAACAGTCTGTTCGCCTGCCACATCCGCGTTTTTCATGGCCTGATTTTCATCAACATGAGCGAGGGTGAACCGGACGATTTTGACGCGACCTTTGGCGACATGGGCGCAATTCTCGACTATCACGGTTTTGCTGATGCGCGGATCGCGCATGCGGGTAGCTATCCCACGACCGCCAATTGGAAGCTGGTCATCGAGAATTTCTTTGAATGCTATCATTGCGTGCCTTCGCATCCCGAATTCTGCTCGATGCATGCATCAGAGTCGATCGTTGCCGTTGGCGCAGGGCCAAGTTCGGGGCCTGCTGACGCCATTGCAAGCTTCACACCCAAGTTGCACGCTTGGGAAGAGAGTGCAGCAGCGGCAGGACGGCCAATCGGAAATATCGACGACGCCCCCGAAAGCAGCCACTTGCGTCTGTTGATGCAACGGATGAACAAGGATGGCTGGTCATCGGAAACGCAAGATGGCTCGGCGCCTGCGCCATTGATGGGCAAACGGACAAAGGCAGATGGCGGCCGGATGCACCTGAGCTTCAGCCCGTTCAGCCAAATTGTTGCGGACGACCATTTTGCTATCCTGTTCCAGTTCACGCCGCGCGGCGCGCTGGAAACCGATGTTGAAATGATCTGGCTTGTCGATGGCCGCGCGACGGAGGACCAGGTTGACATTGAAAAAATGATCTGGGGCTATCACGCGACAACCACGCAGGACAAAGTCATCACCGAAAATAATCAGGCGGGCATCATGTCGAGCCGTTACCGCCCTGGCCGCTATTCTGATCAAGAGGGCAGCGTTCTTAACTTCCAGAAATGGTATTTGAACCAGTTCGGGCTGGCGCGGGCCGAGTGACCATAGCCGCCAACATGCGGGCAGTTTTGCTGACCGGCCATGGTGGCTATGAAAAGCTGGAATTGCGTGATGATGTCCCGGTACCGAAGCCGGGTGTTGATGACGTCCTGATCCGTGTTGGCGCGGCGGGCGTCAACAATACGGATATCAACACGCGCATTGGCTGGTATTCAAAATCGGTCGCAGAGGCGACGGATGTGGGCGCTGCAGAAGGACTTGAAGGCGCAGGCGACGATGGCTGGTCCGGGGCCGCGTTTCAATTTCCGCGCATTCAGGGCGCAGATGCTTGCGGAAGGATTGTCGCTATAGGCGATAATGTCGATCCCGCCCGTATCGGTGAACGGGTTTTGGTCGAACCCGTCTTTTGCGGCGCTAGCCGTTACGACATTCTCTATTTCGGATCGGAAGTCGATGGCGGGTTTGCGGACTATGCCTGCGTTCCTTCTGTTCATGCGCACCGGGTTGAATCTGCGTTATCGGACATCGAACTGGCTAGCTTTCCCTGCGCTTATGGTACTGCGGAAAACATCCTGACCCGTATCAATTTGCAGGCTGGTGAGCGCGTGCTCATCACCGGTGCATCAGGTGGCGTTGGCTCGGCGGCAGTCCAGCTTGCGAAACGGCGCGGGGCAGAGGTCATCGCCATGGCGGCGGATGCAAAGGCCGATAGCGTCCGCGCGCTCGGCGCGTCTCAGGTCATTCCGCGCGATGCCAATCTGCTATCATCGTTCGGGCAAGAATATTTCGACGCCGCTGTCGATATTGTCGGTGGTGCGCAGTTCGGCGAGATCCTGAACGTCCTAAAGCGCGGGGGCCGCTACGGCGTGTCGGGTGCCATTTCGGGGCCTGTCGTCGATCTTGACCTTCGGACGCTCTATCTGAAAGATTTGCGCCTGATCGGTTGCACGGTTTTAGAGCCGGAGGTTTTTGCAAACCTCGTCGCATATATTGAACATGGCGAAATCCGACCAGTGGTTGCAGCCTCCTATGACTTATTCGACATCGTCAAAGCGCAAGAAGCGTTTTTGACGAAGCAGCATGTCGGAAAGATTGTCCTGTCGCTTTAGTCGACGGTTTCAATCAGATCGCCGATACGTCCAACGATTTCGTCGATATGCGCTTTTTCGAGAATGAGCGGCGGCGACAATGCGATGATATCGCCGGTCGCGCGGACCAGTAAACCATTGTCGAAGCATTTGTGGAACAGCTGCATGCCCCGCTTGCCAACGCCGCCTGCATGTGGCGCAAGCTCTATGGCAGCAACAATGCCCATATTGCGGATATCGATAATGTGCCGTTTGCCCTTCAGGCTGTGCACCGCATCCTGCCAATAATTGTGCAGCGAGCTCGCATGCTCAAAAATCCCTTCCGACTTGTAAAGATCAAGCGTTGCAAGGGCTGCTGCCGCTGCCAAGGGGTGGCCGGAATAGGTGTAGCCGTGGAACAATTCGATGCCATCAGGGCCGCCCTCTACAACACCGTCATGGATGTGGCGGCTGACGGCGACTGCGCCCATAGGCACGGCGGCGTTGGTAAGGCCCTTTGCCATTGTGATGATGTCTGGCGTCACGCCGAGCGTTTCGGATGCCGTGGTGCCGCCGACACGGCCAAAGGCGGTGATGACTTCGTCAAAGATAAGCACAATGCCGTGCTTCCGCGTGATCTCACGCAGTTTTTCGAGGTAACCAATCGGTGGCACCAGAACGCCGGTTGACCCCGCCATGGGTTCAACAATTACCGCGGCAATGGTTTCGGCGCCATGCAGCGCGACGATAG
This sequence comes from Sphingomonadaceae bacterium PASS1, assembly GCA_002255985.1. GTDB lineage: Bacteria > Pseudomonadota > Alphaproteobacteria > Sphingomonadales > Sphingomonadaceae > Sphingorhabdus_B. The sequence goes on along the minus strand of NKIR01000005.1, from coordinate 24,905 downwards.
CCTCCAGATTATCGGCCAGATGCGCGCCCCATTCTGGGCGACCCATTGTAAAGGCGTTATGTTCCAGATTATGGGTGTGTGGCAGATGGTCGACGCCTGTCAACAAGGTGCCAAATTGCCGCCGGTTGTTGACGATGCCGCCGACGGAAATGCCGCCAAAGCCAACGCCATTATAACCACGCTCACGTCCAATCAGGCGCGTGCGCGTGCCTTGTCCGATAGCGCGTTGATAGGCGAGCGCAATCTTCAATGCAGTGTCGACCGATTCGGATCCCGAATTGGTAAAGAAAATGCGGTCCAGCCCCTCAGGCATGATCGTCGCCAGTCGCGACGCAAGTTCAAACGCAAGCGGGTGACCCAATTGGAATGGCGGGGCATAGTCCAGTTCTGCCGCGCATTTCTGGATGGCCTCGACAATCGGTGCGCGGCAGTGGCCTGCGTTTACCGCCCATAGCCCCGCGGTGCCGTCAAGGATCCGACGTCCGTCGTCGCTGGTATAATGCATGTCCTTTGCCGACGCCAGCTGACGCGGCGTGGTTTTGAACGCCCGGTTCGCAGTAAACGGCATCCAAAATGCCGCTAAGGGGTCGTTTTCTAGTTTCATCCATTCGCTCCAGCAACCAGTTTCATATGCTTATGCGATATGCAGGCCATTATCCGTGATTGAAAAGATTGTTGCGTCCGGAAAATTTTGGTGGGCATTAACTTTTCCGCTGTTTTGCTTGCACGCGGCATTTGACCCAATATCCAGCCAGAAAGAGCGCTGCCACGAGAACGCTGGTCCAAAGTTCAATGGAGTGCGATGTCGAAACGCCCATCAGCACCAGAACGCCGACCATCCCGGCAATGGCCGTCCATGTGCCATAGGGGTGGAACCACATTTTGAGCTTCAGTTTTTCAGGCGCAGTCGCTTCGAAATCGGCGCGGAGCCGCAACTGTGCCCAAGCAATCAGCAGATAGATAAACAGCATGATCGCGCCCGAAGCATTCACCAGAAAATTGAACACCCTGTCCGGCGACAGCACCGATGCGGCAAGTGCGACATAGCTGAAGAGGCTCGCGATCAGGATCGCACGGGCAGGCACTTTCGCTTTGCTCAATTGCACACAAGATTGCGGCGCATCGCCATTTTTGGCGAGAACGAACATGGCGCGTGACGTGATATAGATGCCCGAGTTCAGGCACGACAACACGGCCACAAGCACGATGCTATTCATAATCAAATCGGCGGCGGGATAGCCCATGACGCGCAACGCTTGGGCAAATGGCGATACGCCAACTTCGATTTCGTTCCATGGCACGATCGATACGATCATGAGGATCGACAACACGAAGAATATCAAAATGCGCGTCGATACCGATATGGTCATACGCGCGATGGTGCTTGCGCCATCTTCGGATTCTGCCGCAGCCAGTGTGGCGATTTCTGCGCCGCAAAGCGAAAATATCGTCGTCGATACGCCAACCAAAATGGCCGCTATGCCCGCTGGTGCAAAACCACCATGTTCGGTCAGGTTCGAAAATGTCGGGCCGGAGGGCGACGTGATGCCTGTGGCATAAGCGGCGGTCGCAAGAATGAAGACGATAATCGCAACGACCTTTGTCGAGGCGAACCAGAATTCGAATTCTCCGTAGGATTTGGCGGACATCAAATTAACCGCAGTCAATATCGCCATCAACGCCACGCCGATTTGCCAAATTTCAAGCATCGGAAACCAGCTGTTTATAATCTTCGCGCCCGCAATTGCCTCAATAGCGATCACGACGACCCAGAAATACCAGTAGAGCCATCCGACAAGAAATCCCGCCCAATTACCGACGCCGGTACGGGCAAAATCGGGAAAGGTTTGAACACCAGGCATCGCCATGGCCATTTCGGAGATCATCCGCATGACAAGTAATACGAGGAACCCGGCCAATGCGTAGCTTATAACGGCAGCGGGCCCGATTGTGCTGATTGCCGTCGATGAACCAACAAACAGGCCAGCACCGATGATGCCTCCAAATGTGATCATCGAAACATGCCGGGACTTGAGTGTCCGGCTAAGTTCGTTCGCACCAGTTCCTGCTTGTGACGTCGCTAAGCTTGTGTCCATGTTCGGATTCCCCCCTCGTTCAAAACGGTTCTAGCTTCGAAACAAGCGATCTGTAAATGACGGCTATCAAACAAATGTGATACCCGCCGTCTCTCGTCGCGAAAAGTTGGAACGGACGGGTTATAATTTTTGCTTATAAGCCGCGGCATGAGACTGACATGCGCTTGCTGGGCTGATATGGAATGGGTGAGGGGATGTAATAACCGCAATGGCCACCATCTTAACAGACCACCGAAAAGAAAAAATCGCCACTATTGAGACGCTGGATGCGCGGCTGCGCTGGTTGTCGTCATGGATTGTCCATAACGCCAACCATTTACGGGAAAAGCGCGACGGCCTTAAGGTAGGCGGTCATCAGGCGAGTTGCGCTTCGATGACGGCGATTATGGCTGCGCTGTTTTTCCATGCGCTTCGCCCGCAAGACAAGGTGTCGGTAAAGCCCCATGCAGGCCCCGTGTTGCAGGCCATCCATTATTTGCTGGGCAATCAATCACTGGAGCAATTGCAGCAGTTTCGCGCACTGGGCGGCGCACAAAGTTATCCGTCACGCACCAAGGACAAAATCCCGGTGGATTTTTCAACCGGCTCGGTTGGATTGGGCGTTGCGATCACGGCCTTTTCCAGCCTCGTTCAGGATTATCTGGTGGCGCATGGGTCGCTAGATGAAGCCGACGCCGGCCGGATGATATCGCTGATGGGCGACGCTGAGCTTGATGAAGGCAATATCTACGAATGCCTGATCGAAGCCTATAAGCACGACATTCGCAATTGCTGGTGGGTGGTTGATTATAACCGCCAGTCACTGGACAGCACGACCGCTGACCGAATGTTCAGGCGCTTTGATGATATTTTCGAAACCTGCGGCTGGCGTGTTGTCACATTGAAGAACGGCAAGTTGCAACGCGCGGCGTTCTCGCGGCCGGGCGGGAAATCGCTTGAGGACTGGATTGAAAATTGTCCCAATGCTGATTTTGCCGTGCTCACCTATAAGGGCGGCGCGGCGTGGCGCGAACGGTTGATAGCGGACATCGGCGGTAAGCCGCATGTGGCAAAGCTGCTCGACAGTTTTGACGATGACGGCTTGGCGGCCCTGATGACCAATTTGGGTGGGCATTGCATCGAGTCTTTAATGGATGCGTTCGACAGTGCCGATGATGAACGACCGACTTTGTTTATCGCTTACACTGTTAAAGGCTACGGCCTGCCGCTCGCGGGCCATAAGGACAATCATTCGGGAATGATGAACCCCGCGCAGATTGAGAAGCTTCGCGTCAGCATGGGGGTTGAGGTTGGGCAGGAATGGGAACCATTTGCCGGATTGGGTGGAAATATCGCGGCGCGGCTGAAAGACTTTGTCGGGCAGAGCGTTCTCGCGCACAAACCGCAAGAGCCCGATGCGCCGGTGATCGCCGTGCCCGAGCGCCTTCCTGTGCCATCGGGTGATGTTCAGTCGACACAAGCGGCCTTTGGCAATGTTTTGCTCGATCTCGCCAAATCCTCTGAGACATTAGCCGACCGTATCGTGACAACCGCGCCTGATGTTACCCAGACGACCAATTTGGGCGGATTTGTGAACCAACGCGGGCTTTTCCGCCGGTCCGATGTGGCTGATATCTTCCGTGATGCCAAAATTCCGTCGGCACAAAAATGGGCGGCGCATGCCGCAGGACAGCATATTGAACTCGGGATTGCGGAGAATAACTTCTTTCTGTTGCTCACGTCGCTTGGGCTTGCCGCGCCGCATTTTGGAACGCGTTTGATTCCCGTTGGTACGGTATATGATCCCTTTATCGCGCGCGGATTGGATGCGCTGAATTATGGTTGCTACTCCGATGCCCGCTTCTTGTTGGTTGGAACGCCGTCCGGGCTCACTTTGGGGCCAGAGGGTGGTGCGCACCAGTCGATCAATACGCCGCTGATCGGGATGGGGCAGCCTGGCCTTGCTTATTTCGAACCGGCTTATGCCGATGAAGTCGCATTGTTCATGCGCTGGGCATTTGAGCATCTACAGAAACCCGACGGCAGCTCGGTGTATCTGCGCCTGAGCACGCGCCAAGTGCCGCAGGTGCAACGCGCTGGCTCCGAATGGGAGACTGACGCGTTAAAAGGCGGCTATTGGCTGCGACAACCTGCACCCGGCGCAGAAGCGGCTATTGTTTTTACAGGGGCAATTGCGCCTGAAGTAATGGCTGCTTTTGACCAACTGGTGGATGATATTCCCGGACTGGGCGTTTTAAATGTGACTTCGCCCGATGTCCTGCATCGCGACTGGTCTGCCAGCAAGGCCGCACGCTGGACTGATAAGCCCACGCAAACGTGCCATGCCGAAGATCTGTTATCGGTTTTGGCACCTGACGCTGGCCTCGTGACCGTGATTGATGGTTCGCCAGGCGCGTTGTCGTGGCTGGGCGGTGTCACAGGCATGCGGGTCAGCCCGCTGGGCACGGATCGTTTCGGTCAGACCGGGGATTTGATCGATCTTTACGACACCTACCGCCTTGATGCGGTCGCCATCATTGATGCCATGGCGGAGCTGTTTCTGAAAAGGTAGACCAGCCTTGGGCACCGTGACCGGTCCCTTTTTAGCCGTGGATCGTCGTATAGGGCGCGACCAAGCAGGTTAACGTGGCCGAAGTAATGATGCAGCGGGATTGCCACCGTGACCCAAAACATTCTAGAACCACAGAGACATTCAATCTTACCCGTCTAGCAGATCAAAACATGGCCTGCGCTGATATTGAGGAGTTTACCGTGCAGTCAGTCACCACGCAGAAAATCGATGATATCCTTGTTGTTCTTGTCGATAACCCGCCCGTTAATGCGCTTTCATGGCATGTCCGGCAGGGGCTGAAGGACGGTTTTGAGCAGGCGCTTGCTGACGACTCGGTCAAAGCGATTGTGCTGCGCTGCGCGGGATCAACCTTCATTGCTGGCGCGGATATCACCGAGTTCGGCAAACCACCGCAAGATCCTGATCTCAACGTGGTTCTCAGAATCATCGAAACTGCGCCCAAGCCGGTTGTTGCGGCTATTCATGGCACAGCATTGGGCGGTGGACTGGAAACCGCGCTTGTCTGCCATTATCGCATTGCGGTTCCATCGGCCCGACTTGGTGTGCCAGAGGTAAAACTTGGCCTGCTGCCGGGTGCGGGTGGCACGCAACGGCTTCCAAGGGTTGTGGGTATTGAGGCTGCCGCAACCATGTGCGCACTTGGGGAGCCTTTGCCCGCCGCTAAGGCTGCAGCAATTGGCCTAGTCGACAGGCTTGCGGGCGAAGATAGCTTGGCGGAAGATGCAATCGCTTACGCGCGCGAACTGATTTCTGCCGGTCCTCGGCCAACCCGCGATCGTCCTCTCGCTGGCGACGTCGGCATCTTTCAAAAGCTAAAAGCTGCTAATGCGAAAAAATGGCATGGCTTTGACGCGCCCTACGCCAATTTGGCGTGCGTTGAGGCCGCGACGCGACTGCCATTTGATGAAGGCATGAAATTCGAACGTACTGAATTTCTCAAGCTGATGGGCGGTTCCCAATCGGCTGCGCAGCGCCACATGTTCTTTGCCGAACGACAAGCCGCGAAAATTGATGGATTGCCCAAGGATTTGCCACTGCGCGACATTAAGAAAGTCGGCGTCATTGGTGCAGGCACCATGGGCGGCGGCATATCGATGAATTTCCTATCCAAGGGGATTCCCGTGACCATCGTTGAGATGGTTCAGGAAAATCTGGATCGCGGCGTGGGTGTCATCCGCAAGAATTACGAAAATAGTGCCGCCAAGGGCCGCTTCACGACCGATCAAGTTGAGGGCATGATGGGTCTGTTGACGCCGTCACTCGCGCTTGAGGACCTCGCAGATTGCGACCTCGTGATTGAAGCGGTGTATGAAAGCATGGACGTCAAGAAAGAGGTGTTTGGCAAACTTGATGCCATTTGTAAGCCCGGTGCGATTTTGGCGTCGAACACGTCTTATCTCGATGTTGATGAAATCGCGGATAGCACCTCGCGGCCCCAGGACGTGGTGGGAATGCACTTCTTCTCGCCAGCCAATGTGATGAAATTGTTGGAGGTGGTCCGCGGTGCAAAGACTGCGGATGACGTGCTCGCAACCGCGATGGCCATCGGCAAGAAAATTGGCAAAGTGGCGGTGGTCGCTGGTGTCTGTCACGGTTTTATTGGCAACCGGATGCTGTCAACGCGCCAACAGCCAGCGATGCAATTGTTGTTGGAAGGCGCAACACCTGCGCAAATAGACAAGGTCCATACGGATTTTGGCATGCCCATGGGGCCTTTCCAGATGAGCGATCTCGCTGGCCTCGACATTGGATGGCACCGCGACCCAAGCCGTATTGAAACCATTCGCGATGGGCTGTGTGCAGCGGGACGTTTTGGTCAGAAAAACGGCAAGGGCTTTTACGATTATGATGAAAAGCGTGTAGGCACGCCAAGTGCTGAGGCGCTTGCCATCATTGAAGAGTTTCGGTCGATATCTAATTTGCCGAAACGCGAGATCAGCGATCAGGAGATTGTTGAGCGGACACTCTACCCGATGGTCAATGAGGGCTACAAAATACTTCAGGAAGGCAAAGCCCAGCGGCCGTCCGATATCGATGTGGTCTGGATCTATGGCTATGGCTGGCCCATTTATCGCGGCGGCCCAATGTTCTGGGGCGACCTTGAAGGTGCTGAAAAGATTGTCGAAGCACTTGAGCGGCACGGCGTTGCGGTGGCGGAAAGTCTAAGAGACGATCAATAATAAAACATAGTGCAAACGGTCGTCGTCAATGACGGCCGTTTGCGCGTTATCGCGCAGCCAATGATCCGCGATTGTTTGTTGTGCAAAAAAGGCGGCTCCATTTGTGGAGCCGCCAAGTTTTTTTGAGATGGATTAGCGCCGTTATTAAGGTGGATAGGCACCACAACTCGCGTCTTTGGGTAATCCGACCATGGAGTGTTGCAACTGGTTTTGGTCCCATAGCAAAAGTAAACAAATGTCAAAATGAGCGCATGGGGTACCTATGCATGCGGCAAGATGCGCACAATGACTTGTTTCAGCGAAACGTGGCAGCTCGATTAGATCGGAGTGCTATTCCAAAGTTGCACAATGGATATGCTATGGACAATTGATACTAGCAGGTAGGTTACCACAATCGGATGGCGAACCTTCTGAAGGGTAAATGGCATGGCAATGACCGAGGATACTTGAAACACCAATAGAGGCAATACGAATGACCGAAAGGCGCCGGTTAACAAAATCAGAGAGAAAAATAGGGCTGCCAAGTAGATAGCAAACAAAGTGCCCCGCGAAGGCGAGGGTTGGCCAAAAACGGCACGCACCCAGCGCGCATTTGCGTAAAAGCCAATGCACATAACTGAAAAAAGCGCGACGTTTAGCGCGCATGAGATGACCCACATTTTATACTGCCCCGTGCCCCGGTGATCGAATCGCCCTAAGTTGGCGCAACATAAGGTGCAAAATTGTTACAAAATGTAAAAAATCGGCACCAATATGGCTGGATCATGCGGGTAAGCGTTGGAAAAAATTAACCATCTTTTATAAAAAAGGATGTTGTTCGTTCCGTAAGCGCCATGTCGGATCGACGTGTAAATGAATAAGGCGGCCCCATTTCTGGAGCCGCCAAGGTGCTTTTAGATGCGTCAGTACCGCCGCCCTCTCCCCTTGGCATTAGTACTACCGAGACCGTAACTGGCCGACTGATTGTTACAACTGGTTTTTGAATATATTGGTCCCATTACAAAAGTAAACAAATGTCAAAATGAGCCCATCATTATACCTCGATGTTTGCCGACCGCCCGCACCGGTTGCCAGACGTAGCCCAGGATTTTGTTCATAGGTTCTGGTAATGTATCCGATGTAGGTCGATTTCATTGCGCCCTTTTTGAAAGGGCGAACGCGCATCGGCTCTATCCAATGCGCGCATGCAAGATGTTTGGGAATAACAAGAAACTGCCGAAAACGGCTGTCTGGTGGCCAAGAAGACTCGAATAAAGTCCATAAGTATATATTATACAAACATTATTTTACGCGGCATTTATAATATGCCCCCAAATATGCCCCCAAGTGAGACAGGCTAGCGCTTCAATAATTTACACTATTTTTGTTCCGGCTCCCGCCTATTTTAGCCTATTCTGGGGTCAGCTTCGCGCGTGCGGGTGAGAATCTGTGTTAGCGTTTGCGGTGCCGTTATCCACCGGTCCCCATAAGGTTTAGACTAGGGATTGCTTCACCCCCCTCGCGTGCGTGCACGTATTGTTCCCGAAACGCCTTCAACATTCTTCAGCACTGAACAAGCGTTCGCATCTGTTATTGCTCTGTAAAAGCAGTGTGGGCGATGCCTGTTATTAGCCTGTATTAACAGGCACGGGGCGCGCTGTTATTCTGTTGTTAAAACACCGAAACGGGCTTGGCAGTTATTCGGCATTACCAATTGCCATAATAGGTTCAGCTGCCGCTACCAGATTGCACTAGTTTAGTGATGCCCTCGCGTGGGTGCGATGCGTCCGTTTAATACCCCTATTTTTTTCGTTATTTTATTCGCAGTCAGGTCTGGGCCTTACCGCAACCTTACCGCGACCTTGTTGTAATCGTGCCCCAGCTGCGCGCTATTCAGCCGTAACATTTCCTAACAGGCGTGCGCGCGATACCTCCCCGTATTCATTCCGCATTTACCGTCTTAAAGTAAAAGCAACTTCTAATAGCCCGTCAATGTTTTGGTGGTGTCTCGTTTATTTTTTGGGGTCTATAACCGCCATACCCGAGGAATTTATCAGCGGAGGAACCGCTTTAAGGCGTCTAAAAACTCTCGCGCGTTAAGGCGACGGAAAATTGCTGTTGTCGTCTTTTATAGAGGCAAGCATTTTAAGCCGCCATAGTGCTACCTTAGTGCAATCTTAGTGTTGCCAAATGTTGCGCGACCATTCGCATCGCTTCCTCATAACGGGGCCTTTGGCCTTCGTGCGTTCTAGTTCGAGTGCCACCCCCGCCTTTGGGCAAGTGCCTTTGATAACGTAGCCGACAACCTCCGTAAGCTTCGCCAGATATAGGCTTGGGTTGTTTTCATGTGCGCGCGTGTTGACCTCATAATGCCATGAAAAAAACGTTGTTGTGACCTTGTCCTATTTCAAGGTCTACAAAGCGCCTCACGTGAGCGTGACACCGCTCCGATATTGACTGATAAAAAACGGCTCAACAGCTCGTATTCAAAACGTATTTATGGTGTCTTTGTTCATAGTCGAAAAAAAACGGCTCCACAATTGGGAGCCGCTAGTTATGCGTTATACGGCAAAGCTTTCTTCCTTGATATACGTGCGCCCAAAAGCATTGCAGTTCGAGACCAGGCGTCGGGTCTGTTGAGACAATCGTGTTTTTTCAATTAGTCTCAGTGAGAAAACAATTCACAAGGCGTCTGTTCTGAATGTGCGGTGTTAGCCTCTATCTCCTAAAAGCAGGCATTCCGCTTCCCACCCACATTCGAACATTGACGAGCAGTTTATGACGCCGGAAAGCGGACTGTCCGGATACGACCCAATTGCGGACGCCATAGGTTGTGTAAGCTGGCTTCGGCGAAATCAGTAAGTTTGAACTTTTGGAGACGCTTTGCACTTGCAGTTTCAAAACGTAACTTTCATGTTTGGCAGATACGGCAGGTGGAGAGGGTATATGCGATTTGTTTGTTTTCTTCTGGCAATCTCTTTACCTGTGGGGCTGTCGGCGCAAGACAAGTCTGCTGCAGCATTCGGGGCGCGTGAAGCTATCGAGCATGTATCCATGTCTCCCGACGGCAATAAGATAGCTTATATTGTTCCAACAACGGGGCAAGGTAGCCGGTTATACACCGTTGATCTTGTTGATCGGGGCACACCTCGCGTAGCGCTGGCGGTGTCAGGGAATCCTGAGCGATTATCCACCTGCGAATGGGTATCTAATGCGCGATTACTATGCAGCATTGTCATGGCAATACGCAGAGAGGGCGACCCTATCGTCGCCAGTCGCTTAGTAGCCATAAATGCCGATGGGACTGAACTCAAACTGGTGTCAGTGCGGCAAGGTGCCAACGCGGAGCGTGTTTCCTATTTCGGCGGTGATCTGGTTGACCTGCTACCATCTGATGATGGCGGGGTGCTGTTAGGGCGCGAATATGTACCAGAGGGGAAAATCGGATCATTAATAACGAAAACTAAAGAAGGTTACGGCGTGGACCGGGTGGACACCCGCACCTTGATTTCCAAGTCTGTGGTCGCGCCAGTGCGGTTGGCAAGTGAATATATCAGCGATGGCTTTGGCAGTGTGCGGATCATGGGAGTTGTAAAGACTGCATCTGGTTATGACAGCGGCGTGCGGAGGTATCTGTACCGCATATCGGGTCAAAACGACTGGAATTTACTTAGTGAATTTGATGCCACCAATAACACCGGATTTAACCCCTATGCTGTCGATCCTGCTGAAGACGTGGCATACGGCTTTGAAAAAAACGAAGGCCGATTGGCACTCTATAAAGTTAAACTGGATGGTTCACTCACTAAGTCGCAAGTTTTCAGCCGACCCGATGTCGACGTTGACGGTCTTATTAGGCTTGGCAGGCAAAGGCAGGTTGTCGGCGTGACTTTTGCAACTGAGAAGAGAGAGGCCTTTTATTTCGATCCGGCCGTGAAAAAACTTGGAGTTTCACTTTCAAGGGTGCTTCCTGACGCCGCACTAATCAACTTTGGGGGCATGAGCGCGGACGGACAAAAGCTTTTAATTTGGGCGGGCAGCGACACAAACCCTGGGCAATTTTATTATTTCGATAAAACAACTAAACGCGTGGGTCCGTTGTTTGCAAGTCGACCCGAGCTGGCCGATTACAAGCTTGCGCCAGTGAAGCCAGTCAGTATGAAGGCCGCTGACGGAACGTTGATCCCGGGTTATCTTACCTTACCCATTGGCAGCACGGGCAAAGGGCTCCCAGCTATTGTCATGCCGCATGGTGGCCCAAGCGCGCGCGACGAATGGGGGTTTGATTGGCTCGCACAATATTTTGCTCATCAAGGTTTCGCTGTGTTGCAACCCAACTACCGGGGGTCGTCAGGATATGGTGATAGCTGGTATCAACAAAATGGATTTAAATCATGGAAAACCGCTATTGGGGATGTCAACGACAGCGGTCGCTGGTTGGTTTCAGAAGGAATAGCTGCACCTGACAAAATTGCGATATTTGGTTGGTCGTACGGCGGTTATGCAGCCCTTCAATCGGCTGTGCTGGATCCCTCGTTGTTTAAGGCAATCGTCGCGGTCGCGCCTGTCACGGACCTTGCCAATTTGATAGAACAAGAGCGGGGATATATGAGCTACCGTGTAACCCGCGATTTCATCGGATCGGGGCCGCATATTGCCGAAGGGTCGCCAGCGAGAAACGCAAAACGTATTTCTGCCCCGGTCATGATGTTTCATGGGGATCTCGACCGAAACGTTAACGTGGCGCAAGCACAATTTATGGCTGATCAGCTAAAGGATGCAGGGGCCTCACCTCAGTTGTTCATCTACAAAAATCTGGATCATTATTTGGAAGACGGTGCGGTAAGGGCCGAAATGCTCCAGAAGAGTTCGGATTTTTTGAAGGCGAAGCTGCTTTTGCAATAGCCTTTATCGCCTCTCAACATTCACAGTCGCGAATGGCAATGTCCGCTTCCCACCCACTTCCAGCCATGCGGGAAGGAAGTGGTTCGACCTGATAGCGGCCATTCCGATTGCGGTAATCCTTGGGCAATTAGCATTCTCACGATAGGTGGGGGTGCCTTATGGGTGTCAATAATTTCCGCGCGAATAGGCGTAGGAAAACTAATCAGGAGGAAGGCAACTTCCCGTTAATGTTCGTCGACCGTCCGCACCGTTTCCCCATAACGCGGCCTTGGGCCTTCATGCGTTCTAGTTGCAGTGACGCCCCAGCTGTCGGGGAAGCGCCTTTCATGACATAGCCGACAACCGTCGCAAGGTTCGCCAGATATAGCCCAGGATTTTGTTCGTGCGCCTTAGCAGTGCGTCCCACGCGGGTCGTTTTGATTGTACCTTTCCGGTATGGGTTGCCTGATATGCGCTCTATCCACCGTAGCACCCGTTGCCCTTGCCAGATGTAGCCAGCCGGTAAGTGCAGCAAGATATGCACATGGCCCCCGATAATTGGGCCATGCTCCCGCGACCAAATATAGGCAATTTCGCCACCCGCCGTTTTTCGCACATGGTCCCGCAATAGCGTTAGCAGTCTGCCAATGGCTTTCACCGCGTCGGCGTCAGATACGCCTTGCCGCTCCAGTCGGACGGTTAGATGTCGGGTTAAGGGCTTGCCATTTGCCAGTGCATATTGTGCCGCTGCCATTAGGTCTTGGGCTTGTCGCAGTGTCAGATAATCGCTTGTCGCCGTCGTTCGATTGCCTGCCCCGCCATGCCGCAATAATGGCTGTTTCCCGTTAAGTAGGCGCACACGAATAACTATAGCTTAAATTGCAAGGGCCATGCCAAAGTGCGAAAATGGCCGGAATGGGCGCGTTTGGCCTATTGCCATTGTTAGCTAGCCTATGATGATAAAATTGCGTCATTTGTTAAGTATCCCAATGGATTAGCGAGCATACTCCCCCGAAAGCGTTCCCATGTTCAAACGCACAAGGGGGAACAAAAGGCTGTCAGGTAAAAAAGGGGGGATGACGTTGAAGTCACCCCCTCAATTTATCTCAATGCGCCTAACGGCTTGTGAGCGCCGCTGGTTCAACTGTTGCGAGATATGCCCCCAGTGCCTCATGCAGTTCGGGCAGGGCGTGCAGCGGTATCGTAACGCCTTGCTTTGTCGGTTTCAAAGCCTCGCCATCGGGATACCATTTGCGGAAATTGGCAAAGGTCTTTCCGTTGTGCTGGTTAATCTGCACAAGCACCGTATCGCCTCGCTGGGGGAAGGATAGCAGGGTTTGAGCGTTCATCCTGCACCCCCTTTGCTATAGCGTTGATACGCTGCGTTTACGGGCATAGCGGATACGATGGGGGTGCAACTATCACCCACCGCCCCGTTATCCTGAAACGGCGTCCCCTCGCGCCCGTTTAGAGCCTTACCGGTAACAGTATCGACCGCATCCACATTGGGCATTGACCGCCAATTTTCGGGCAGCTGTTCCGCGTCTCTTGCTGCCAACCATGCAGGGGCATTGCCGTGCAAAGGTCGAAACGTCCAAAGCGCACAATGAACGACCGGACAGGTTGCTGTTTGCTGTCTCCAGTTACCGGCTGCCTCGGTGTCATAGGTGCAGTCTTTGCATTTGCTGGCTATCGCTTGCCTTGGCGAGGTCGCGCGGCCCTTCATGCTTCACCGCCGATAATCTGGCAGGGTATGTGAAGCGCATAGCGACCGTGCCACCCGCCATCATGGGGTTCGCGCAGTGTCTCGATTGTCAGCCCGTAATCATGGCGCAGGGTGTGAACATAAGCGCCCAGCCGATAAGCCCAGCTTGATAGTTCCAGCGCCGCAACACCGATGCTGCCGGCCTTTATCAATGCAGCCAATGCGCGCTGTGGTTGTCGTGCATTTATGGCAATACGTCCGGCCGGTGTATCGACCGTCAAAGCATTTTGCTTGCCCCTGCAACGGTTTTGGTAGTAGCCGTTTGGCGTTGCAATGTTTTCGACTCTTGTGACACTCTCGAAGATGGATTCCGTTGCCGCGGGTCCATCTTCATTTGTTTCATAGTCCGGCATTTTCACGCTGCACCGCCTGACAGGCTCGCCAGCCATGCTTGAGCATCTGCAAGCCGCACGCGGGTTGATGCACCTATTTTTATAGTCCGGAGCGTTCCGGCTTTGACTTGTCTATAAAATGCGGTGTGGGATATTTGGTAACGCTCTTTAAATTGAGCGACCGTTAGCAATTCTTGACTCATGCAGTTACTTTCCTTCAATTTGCTGAACGAAAAAGGCCCAGCGGTTTCATTATCGAAGGCCGGATTGCCCCCGATAAAGAGATACGCATGTGCTCCTTTTTTCAGCATGTCGAAGTCAGGTTTTGCCCTATTCACTGCTATCGCAGGATATATCTACCCCTTTTGTTCTTGGCAAGGGGTGTAAAAGAAAATTAATTTTATCCTGTGGAATAAGGCGGGAAAGGGTTTGAGCAACTTGCATTTATTTGCTTCACCGACCTGAAATACTTGTCTCAAAAGGTATAATCACTGCACCGGTCTTGAGCGTGTCAAGATAGCCGCTCCACCACTGCATCATCTGCACCCGTTCAGCCCAATATGTGCCACGGTTGTAAATGGCGCGGATGGCATCGGCATCCTTATGGGCAAGCGCCTTTTCGATGGCGTCCTTGTTCCATTTGCCGGTTTCGTTCAGGAATGTTGAAGCCGTTGTGCGAAAGCCGTGAGGTGTCACTTCATCCGAACCAAAACCCATGCGCTTGTATGCCTGATTAAGCGTGTTTTCGCTTATCGGTCCCTTTTTGCCTTGGCCTCGGAACATATACTCCAGCCCCCCGCTATGCCGCTCCAGTTCGCGCAACAGGGTTACGGCTTGGGCAGACAATGCCACGGCATGGGGTTTCCGCATTTTCGTACGTTCGGCTGGTATTAGCCATACGGACTTGTCGAAGTCTATTTCCTGCCAACGGCCCAGCCGTAATTCGCCCGGTCTAAGCATCACATGGGGAAGCAACTGCACTGCAATCTGCACTATTGGCTGGCCGGTGTAGGCATCAGCCGCGCGCAAAAATTCGCCCATGCGCTGGGGGTTCAATATCGCCTCCCTATGCTTCACCTTGGGAGCTGACAGGTTGCCGGATAAAAGGCGCGCTGGGTCGTCGCTGCACTTGCCTATGCCTACCCCATAGCGAAACACACGGCTGGCAAAGGCGCGGGTGCATTTCGCAGTTTGCCGATGCCCCTTGGCCTCCAGCTTTCGCAATGCTGCCATTAGTTCAATCGGCTTAATGTCTCCTAGCGGGGTGTTGCCCAGCGTCGGAATTAGGTGTGACATAAAGAAATATTGTTTATCGACCGTCGCCCTGGCCTTGCCCTCACGCTCGTATTTTACGCGAATGTAGTCAGTTGCCACCTCGCCAAAAGTATGCCCCGCATTGACCTTGCGCTCCAGCCGGTCCAGCCGCTTTTCGCGCGCTGGGTCGATACCGTCCTTAACTTGTTTCCGGCTTGCATCGCGTTGGTCCCTAGCATCCTGCAAAGTCGTTTCGGGATATGCCCCCAGCGCCAAGCGCTTTTCTTTGCCACCTATTCGGTATTTGAAGCGCCAAAGCTTTGAGCCGTTTGGGAAGACTTCGAGATAAAGCCCCTTTTCGTCTGCCTTGCGGTAAGACTTATCTAGCGGGTGCATCGCGGCAATCTGCAAAACTGTTAGTGACATAAATCCCCCAAAGTTCGATTTAGCGTTATGCCCCCAAATATGCCCCCAAGTGAGACGGGCTAGGGAAGAACAAAAGGAAATCGCTAACGCTGGATAGGCACAATAAATGGCAGAAACGCGTTGGTTTTGCAAGATGTTTGGGAATAACGAGAAACAGCCAAAAACGGCTGTCTGGTGCGGCCAAGAAGACTCGAACTTCCACGGGCTTTCGCCCACAACGACCTCAACGTTGCGCGTCTACCAATTCCGCCATGGCCGCACGCGCCTCGACAGGTAGGAGGGGGCCACTAGCAAAGCCCGTTGGCCGGCGCAACAGCCTTTATCGGTTTAGAAAGGGCCAGGGCATCGTCGCAAATCGGCACAGGATGAAACCTGGCCGGAGATTGGCGGTATATCGCGGCAACAGCACCGCTATTCACCATCATTCATTCTTGCAAACATTGGTGAATGGGTTGTTTACTATGGGCATGATTCTCGCCGCGGTCCTTATGCTTGTCGCAGCAGCTGCTGTTGGAGGCCCCGTCCAACGGCGCGGCCCGGTGCGGGTTGCAACTGCGACAGTGACGATCGTTCAGGCAGAGCGCATTGCACCTGCTGTAGTCGCGCAAAGGGCGCCAAAACAGGATCGCCAAATCAGTGTGCGTGAAGCCAAGCCGCTGTTCGAGTTTTACTGAAACGCCGTATGGCCGACGCGATATCGGCGCATCTTTTCGATGTTGGACTATTTCCGGCGCAGTTTGAACACAGCATGTTGCGCCAGCAGGTTGGCGAAGCGATCACCGCGCGGCTTGTTTCCAGATAGAAACCACTGGCCTTCAATCTCGATATTCCGGTCGTGTAACAAGCTTCGGAAATCGTCGATGGTCACATGGTGGATATTGGGTGTGTCGTACCAGAGGTGTGGAAGTTGCTTGGTCACGGGCATACGTCCGCCAAACATATGGGCAAAACGGATGCGCCACTGGGCAAAGTTGGGGAAGGAGACAAATGCCTCACGCCCAATCCGGACCAGATGGTCGAGAACCAGATCAGGTCTTTTGGTCGTCTGCAATGTCTGGCTGAGAATGGCATAATCAAAGCTGCCGTCTGGATATTCCGCCAAATCCGTGTCGGCATCGCCTTGAATGACGGAGAGGCCCCGAGATACTGCGGTCGCAACATCGTGCGCATTCAGTTCAAGACCGCGGGCGTCGACATTTTTGGTATCTCGTAACGCCGCCATCAACTGGCCATCACCGCAGCCAACATCCAGCACACGGGCCCCCGCGCGGACTTCGCGGGCGATGATGGCAAGGTCAGGGCGAAGTGCGCTCATGATTGCTCTCCTGCGCGCAAGAAACCGTCCACGATGCGGTTCATCTCGGGCGCTTCCAGCAAGAAGGCGTCATGACCAAACGGGCTTGATAGCTCAACGAAACTGACCGCAGCGCCCGCAGCGTTCAACGCATGGACAATGCGGCGCGATTCTGCGGTCGGATATAACCAGTCACTGTCAAAACTGATCAGGCAAAACCGTGTCTTTGTCCCTGCAAATGCCTTCGCCAGAATGCCGTCATGCGGTTCGGCCAGGTCAAAATAGTCCATCGCGCGCGTGATGTAGAGATAGCTGTTGGCATCAAAGCGGTCGACAAAGCTAAGCCCTTGATAACGCAAATAGCTTTCAACCTGAAAATCGGCATCAAATCCGAAGCTTTTGGCATCGCGGTTTTGCAGGCGGCGACCAAATTTCTCGGTGAGGCCTGCCTCCGATAGATAAGTGATGTGCGCGGCCATACGGGCAACGGCTAGGCCCGATGATGGTGCCTCGTGGCCATAATAAGCGCCATTGTTCCAGCGCGGGTCCGCCATAATCGCCTGACGCCCGACCTCGTGAAAGGCGATATTCTGTGCGGAATGGCGGGCGGTAGACGCAATCACGACCGCAGACTTCACCCGTTCGGGATATAAGGCTGCCCAGCTTAACGCCTGCATGCCGCCCATCGATCCGCCGACGACCGCCTCCAGCGTTTCAATGCCCAGATGGTCAAGCAAGAGCGCCTGTGCGCGCACCATGTCGGGGATGGTGATGACGGGAAAGCCCATAGCGTATGCTGCCCCCGTTGTGGGGTCGATGCTGGCGGGTCCCGAAGACCCCATGCAACTGCCCATGACGTTGATGCTGATGATACAATGCCGTGCGGGGTCGATGGGCTTGCCGGGCCCGACCATACGCGTCCACCAACCGTCCTTGCCGGTCATAGGATGCGTGGACGCCACATATTGGTCGCCGGTCAGCGCATGGCAGATGAGAATGGCGTTCGATTTATCGGCGTTTAATGCGCCATAGGTTTCATACGCGATATCGACAGGCGCAAATTCGGCGCCGCTGTCCAGTTTCACTGGTCCCAGCAGGCGTGTCTTCCTATCCAGACCGAAACGCGTATCTTCTTGCATCAGCAACGCCATATCAGCGTGGCCGTGCGAAACAATAGAAACTCTTTAATCTTCATTGGCCAAATATGGCGAGCGTTGCGCTTCGCTGCTTGCGCCGCTATGGCCGCGGGCATGAGCATACCTACCGCCAAACCATGGATCGAAGCCATCAGCGCCTATACCCCCGGCAAAGCAAAGTCGGATGATGGAAGGGTGTTGATAAAATTATCCGCGAACGAGAATCCGCTTGGCTGCAGCCCATATGCGGCCGCAGCGCTTGTCGATAAAGGCGCGTCGCTTGCGCGGTACCCTGACCCCGCCAGCACTGCGCTGCGCAAGGCTTTGGGCGCAGCCTATGAAGTCGACAGCGACCTGATCGTCTGTGGTACCGGTTCTGACGAACTGCTGAACCTGATCGCCATGGGCTATGCTGGCGCTGGCGATGATATCATTTATGTCCGATACGGCTTTTCGGTTTACGATATCGCCGCACGGAAAACCGCTGCCAATGTAATTGTCGCCCCCGATAAGGATTATGGCACGGACGTGGATGCGTTGCTGGCGTTGGTGACGGAGAAGACACGCGTTGTTTTCGTCGCAAATCCCAATAACCCGACCGGTACTTATTGCAGCGACGCCGAAATCGCACGGCTTCATGCTGGCCTACCCGACAACTGCGTCCTTGTTTTGGACCAAGCTTATGGCGAGTATCTTGAGTATGACGGCCCTGACGCGCTGGAGCTTGCACGCGAGCATGACAATGTTTTGATTACGCGCACATTTTCCAAAATCTATGGCCTTGCGGCGGAACGTATTGGCTGGTGCTATGGTCAACCCGGCCTGATCGCGACGCTGAACCGCGTGCGTGCGCCGTTTAATGTCACCACTGCAGGGCAGGCTGCAGCGATTGCGGCGCTTGGGGATGCCGAGTTCGTGACGCGCAGCCGCCAGCATAATGCCGAATGGCGCGACTGGATGGCAGCAGAGTTTGCGGCATTGTCGAACCATGGCCTGAAAGTTATCCCGTCGTGGGCAAACTTCCTGATGATATTGTTTGAAGGCAATTGCTGCGCGGAAGCTGCCTATAATGGTCTTATGGCCGAAGGGTATATTGTGCGCTGGTTGCCGGGGCAGGGCCTTGGCAGCGGGCTGCGGATTACCATTGGTACCGAGGATGAAAATCGCGGTGTTATGGCGGCGTTACGCAAGATTTTGGAAGCGCACGTCTGATGCTGCCGTTTGCGCGTTTAACGGTGATTGGGCTTGGGCTCATTGGCTCGTCCGTCGCGCGTGCCGTAAAGGAGCACATGCCGTCGGTGCGGATTACTGGCCATGATGCCGATCCGCTTGTCCGCGCGCGCGCTGTCCAATTGGGCATATGCGACGATGTCACCGATACCGCTGGCGCGTCCGTCATTGACGCGGATCTTGTTATTTTGTGCGTGCCGGTAGGCGCCATGGGAGCAGTGGCGGCCGACTTCGCGTCCGACCTGCCTGCCGATGCCATCGTCAGTGACGTCGGTTCTTGTAAGCAAAGCGTCGCGGACGCGCTTACGGCCGTTCTGCCCAACGCCATGATCATTCCCGCCCATCCTGTTGCGGGTACCGAAAAAAGCGGTCCGGATGCGGGTTTTTCGACCCTGTTCAAAGGTCGCTGGTGCATATTGACGCCGCCCGAGAATGCGCCAGAGGCTGCTGTCGAGCGCCTGCGCAGCTTTTGGCAGCGCCTTGGTGCGGATGTCGAAATCATGGATGCGCGCCACCATGATATGGTGTTGGCAGTCACCAGCCATCTGCCGCATCTTATCGCCTATACTATTGTGGGAACCGCCGATGACCTTGAAGGCGTAACGCAAAGCGAAGTTATCAAATATTCCGCCGGTGGTTTCCGCGATTTCACCCGCATCGCAGCGTCCGATCCCGTGATGTGGCGCGACGTGTTCCTGTCGAACAAGGATGCTGTGCTTGAAATGCTGCAGCGTTTTTCGGAAGATTTAAGTGCCCTGCAACGCGCCATCCGGTACGACAAAGGCGAAGAGTTGGAGGCATTGTTTAGCCGCACGCGAGACATCCGACGGTCGATTGTCGAACAGGGCCAAGATGACGACGCGCCTGACTTTGGACGCAAGCATTAATTCAGCGCGTTAATCGCCGCATGCACCCGCGCTTCGATGTCCTCGCGGGGCAGGCCCGTGGGCAGTTCTTCGCCTACCTTGTAGGTAACGGTCCCCGATTTCCAGATACCGGTCCTGCGCGGGCTTAAGGTGCCGCTGTTAACCGCAATTGGCACGACGGGCAGGTTTATGAGTTTATACAGCCCGGCAAATCCGGATTGCAGCGGCGGTTGGCTGCCCGGCGCGACGCGCGTCCCTTCCGGGAAAATCACAATTGGCCGCCCGTCTGCGATCATCTTTTTTGCCAGAACAAGCATTGCGCGCAGCGCGGTGGCGCCGCCATTCCGGTCGACAGGTATCATGCCATAAGCGCGCGCTGCGGGCCCCCAAAAGGGTATGTCGAACAGTTCTTTTTTGGTGACCACGGCGGGCTTGTTAAACATACGGGGCATGTCGATCGTCTCAAACATGCTCTCATGCTTGATCGCATAGAGCACTGGCTTGTGCGGCAAGTGGCCCTCAATTTTAACCGTGATGCCTAAAATCCGGCGGTAGCAGGCATATTGCCAGCGCGACCAACCGCGAACCGCCCACTGCATCAGCGGAATGGAAAACCATTGCGCGAAAAACGCCGTGGCAACGAAAAACACTGACCCAGTGTAGAAAATAGCAATATATACGGCAGATCGGATCAACGCGATCATCGGTTACATACCCAGCAGAGACGCGACAGCCCGCAACCAATATTTATTATATTCTTTGAACAGGGCGCCCAACGATGGGTGGGTCGATACGGCATCATTGGTGACAGCAACATTGGCAGACAATTCCCGGTCAAGTTCAAAGCGAGCGCGCCGCATATGCCAATCATGCGTGATAAGCCGCAAACTGGTCACTTTGTTCCGGTTTGCCCATGCTGCCGTTTCCAATGCGTTCGATCGGGTGTCGACAGACTGGAAACCCAGATCGATGCAGCATTTGAAGTATTTTGAAGAACCCGGATATTGCGCGGCAAGTTCACGCGGTTTGACATCGCGGTCGACCCCGGAAATCAGCATTCTCCGAGATTTCCCAGATTCCAATATCTCAAGCCCGCGGTCAATCCGGTTCGGCCCGCCCGTCAGGACAACCACGGCGTCGGTTGCGGTGATTGCGGCGGGTTGCGGCAAAAGTAATGCGAACCAAGCGAAGCCAAGCATCCAGACAAGCAAGACAAAAGCAATGGACCGTCTGATCATAAAATTCTCTTCAACGCCGAAATCACCGTCATGCGCGCCATAAGCATAGCAAGCGCCATGACGGCAAGCGGAATAAGCGCAAGGATTGCCCACCCATAATATGGGAAATGTGCACCAGATAAAAGCCCGGGTTCAACCGCCGCAAACCGCTCACCCACGGAAACGATAACAACCGCTGCAACAATGAAACCCACGACCCCGCCCAGCAATGCATCCAAGGCAACGCGGCGTTGAAACAGGCGTGCGGCCTGAAGATCGGTGCCGCCCATCATGTGCATAATCTCTATCGTTTCACGATGGGTATTCAGCGTGCTTCGGACCGCCAAAATAACGACAGCTGACGTGGCGACGAGCAGTAATAGGAACACCACTGCCGCCAGCCATATCAGAGCACGCATGAGTTCGAAAAACGGTGCCATCCAGCTGCTGTGGGAATCCACCCGTATATTTGGCGCAACCGAACGCAGCGTTGACTGTAACCGGGTGAGCGTTTTGGCAGTGGGTACAGAACCGAAGCGCACATCCACCAACGCCGGGACTGGGACATCTGCGTCAATTACGCCCGTGCCGAGCCATGGTTCCAGCAAAGCACGCACTTGTGTATCGGGCACGGGCCGCACCTCTGCAACGCTGTCCATATTGCGCAACGTGCGGGTGACCGCGGCACGTTGCGCCGCGCGCTGTGCAGGGTCTGACTCGATGATTTGGACAGTAACTTGCCGCGCGAGATCCTGACCACCTTGGCGCGCGGCCTCAGTCAATGTCAAAGCACCTGCCGCTACCAGCAATGTCAGAAACAACATTATGGCAATAACCCAAGGCATTTGCCCCGACAAACGTCCTTCGGGAATGAGTTTGCGGTCATGTGCAGGAAGAACGAAATCCAGCAGCATCAGTTTTTCAAAACCAATGGTCGTGGCGGGTGGCGCAACGATCCCGTCGGATCAGACAAGCGGCCCTTGTCCAGCCGCATCATCTGCGCGCCTTCAATCTCCTGAAGCAAATGGATGTCATGGGTTGCAACCACAACCGTCGTCCCCAACTTGTTGAGCGCAGCAAATAGCTGAAGCAACCGGCGGGCCATTTCAGGATCGACATTTCCCGTCGGCTCGTCGGCCACAAGCATTTCAGGGCGGCCAATGACAGCGCGCGCAATCGCAATACGTTGCTGTTCACCGCCCGAAAGCGTCGCTGGCCGTGCATCTGCCCGTTCGGTAAGGCCAATCCACGCAAGCATTTCGGTGACTGGGCCGCGCAAATCCTTTTCCTGAATGCCTGCAATGCGCAAAGGCAGTGCGATATTGTCGAAGGTCGACAAATGCGCAACGAGGCGGAAGTCTTGAAAAACGACACCAATCCGGCGCCGAAAACCTGGCAAGCGGCTGCGTGGCAAGGTGATGGCGTCATGCCCAAACATGCGGATCGCACCTCGGCTTGGGCGGTGCGCGAGATATAATAATTTCAGCAATGATGTCTTGCCGGCACCCGATGCGCCGGTCAGGAAATAGAAGCTTCCAGGGTATAAGGTAAAGCTAAGGTCGGTGAGTGTTTCCACCCCCGTTCCATATCTTAGCCCCACATTGTCGAATTCCACCACGCTCTGCATCGGAGCGATAAATGGCACAAACGACATGACGGGGCAAAGGCTATTCATGCGACCTGCGGCGGATGAACCTGCACCGTCCACAGCATTTTATGACAGCGGGGTTGCAAGTCAGGCGCTGCTGTTGTTTATGTGCAGAAATGCTGCTTGTCTGTCCATCCTGCCGCACACGTTATGTTGTCCCTGACAATGCCGTTGGTATTGATGGCCGCCAAGTGCGCTGTGCGAACTGTAAGCATAGCTGGTTCCAGGAAGGGGTTGTCGCGCAGATAGCGCCTGCACCTTCCATGGTTGCACCGCTAGATACGCATGGTGCGCCACCCACGGCATCTGCTGAAAAAACACCGCAAGCGCAGGCGATACCAATGGGTGACCCCGCGCCTGCACCCGTCTCTCAGCCTGCGCCTCCGGCTTTTTCTTCTGAACCACCTCCGAAATTCGTTTCGCCAAGTGGATTGGATACTGAACGAACGAATGATGTCGGTGCGACTGAACCCGCATTTCCAAATTTTGCTGAAATGCGCGCTGGATCCACTGAGCCCCCTGCAGCTTATATGGAACCCTCTGTGCCGCGCGGTGGATTTGTGGACGACGCGCCTGCGCAGAGCCGTTTTGCCCATGAGCCACCGTTTAAAGCCCGCCGAAATCCTGCCAAGATGTGGACGATGGCCGCTGTCGCCTTTGCCATTTTGGTAGCAGCTATTGGCGGCGCGACATCATATTTTGGCATACCCGATTTCGGCCTTTCAAACGCGGCCGCGGAACCCGATCTGACTATCGTTTTAAACGACAATCTCGAACTCAACGAACGCGATGATGGCACGCCTTATTTCATTGCGAGCGGCAGTATCGTTAATCCGACAGCCGTGAAACAAAATGTACCTGAAATGCTGGTGACGCTTAAGGACGCCAGCGGCCGGCCCGTCTATAGCTGGAAAATGAAGGCAAAGACACGCACGCTTGGGCCCGGAGAAAAGGTCGATTTTAGCGAGGCAAGGCTCGACGTTCCGCTGGCTGCCAAACAAATCAGCGTCGGCTGGGTCCTGTCCGGAGAATAACGACGCGCTATTGTACGCGTGCATGCCAGGCATAAGGCCACTTGAACTCGCAGACGCACTTGGCTATGCGACCCCAACGGCCGTCAGGCCATTGCCGCCTTAGCTCAGTTGGTAGAGCATCGCATTCGTAATGCGGGGGTCGTAGGTTCGAATCCTATAGGCGGCACCATTTGTTATCTATAAGTCACAGATTAATAATAATATTCTGACTTATCTCTAAATAATATCCACCTAATTATCCGCCTTAGGTTGCCGCAATCGTGCGTGTTGTAAGGTTGACGATCTAGCGGGACATCGACTGGGTTAGATTATAGCCTTTCATGGAGGGCTTCATAGGGTGTTTTTCCATTGAAGGCACCGTGGGGTCGGTTGAAGTTGTAGAAGTTCATCCATTCGCTGAACTTGGTTTCGAGATTGACGTCGCCTTGGTATGACGGCAGCTGGTAAAACTCCTGTTGCTCGGAGTGATGTGAACGTTCGACCTTGCCGTTCAGTTCCAGTGTTCCACGCTTGATGTAGGCGTGGCGGATGCCCTGATCTTCGACATGCAGAGGAACTTGGCCTGGAACTCATGGCCGCTATCGGTTCTGATCTCTTTGGTGCGGAACTGGAACTTTTCGATGATGCGATCGACAAAGTCTTGTCCGTTGGATTGTGTGTGTTTGTCGTAAACCTTGAGCGCCCTGACACGTGTCGCGTCATCAATAGCGGTATATTGGAAGCGCCTGATTTTCTCGCCACACTTGCCGATGAAGGTGAGGAACTTGACATCCATCTGGATGTGATGGCCGGGAAACTGCTTGTTGTAACGCTTGGTGTGGACTTTACGCATCCGCGTGCCGCGCGGCAGCCGACCAACGCCGTTACGGCGCAGAATGCGCGTTATACCAACCTGCAATGATCATAACCCACTGGCCCATTTGCGGTGCCCGATGGTCATAATGCGCCAAGGCTGATCTATGAGTTTGTTCCACGCCTCGCAGCAGAGGTCG
>NKIR01000030.1 GCA_002255985.1 Sphingomonadaceae bacterium PASS1 | reverse complement strand
GAGTTCGCGGTATTGCGCGAGGATAGGGCGCAGGGCTTTGTCCGTCACCGCGTCCAGTGCGGCAACGTTTGTGATGATGTGCATGTGGGTAGCTCCCATATGAAAAAAGCCCCGACCGGTTAGGGTCAGGGCTCAATGAGGTTGGTGATGTGAAAGATTGTCAGCCTGAACCGGAAGGCTCGTCCGATGGCTCGCCAACGCTTCGATACAAGGCAATCGCCCCGACCACGGCGACGATGACGAAGCCGATACCGGGATGTGCCCTGAACCCGGAGAAGATAGTGAGGATCACGATGAGGCCGACTGTCTCGTGGGTCCGGAAGATCAGACCGGCGAGGAATAAGAACACCAAGGCCACTTTGATCGCGACAGTAGCCACGGCCACTATGACGAAGAACATGATTATTTCTCGCAAAGTTCACCTCCTGCGGGTTAGTGTGACTGGGCAACAAAAAAACCCCCGACCGGCTGGCCGAGGGTTCGATGCTTGATATGGCCCGGAAAGGTCAGGTGGCGGCAGTATTCGCCTTAATCCGATCAAGGACAAGCGAGGCCGCCAGCAAGATCACCCCGCTTAGCGCCAGCAAACTGCCGGTATGGAACACCATCAGTTGGTACTGCATGAGACCGATGTTGTGTGTACCCTCAGGCGCGGTGTCCATGCCGAACGATAAGATTAGTATAAGCGTGCCAAGCGCCAGCGCGCCGATGCTGATATTTTTCATAGCCCCTCCTGTCAGTCTGCTTTGGGTCCAAACTCATTGTCGCCGGGCGTGCCCTCCAGCACCATCAAACCCAGAACGATGATCCAGCCAAGGTACGGAATGACGTACATCATGGTCAGCCAGCCGGATCTGCCCTGATCGTGGAACCGTCGCGCCGTGACCGCCGTGGTTGGGACAAACGTTGCCAGCACGACCAAGCCGAGCAAGGCCTGACCGAATTTTCCGATCGAGCCATACTCGTCGGTCGCCATGAACATGCCGCATCCGAGCATAGCAACCATAACAAGCAACCCGAACATCCAGAACTCTTTTCGGCTCGCACGGCCGGAAAAGTCGGCATATTTCCGCAAGGGGAGAATGGCCCAGCCCAACCAATCGTCAGCCGCAGGAGCACCTACAAGCGCACTGCGTGCGGATCCCGTTACAGGCCTGCCGCCTTCCAGTATCTTTTGCTTGGCGGTCTCAAAATCAGCTTCGGTGATCACCCCGTCTGCCTTCAGCTTGTGCAGGCGTTCGAGATTACTGATGGAATCGTTATCGATCATCGGATTTCCTGTGTGCATGAGAGATGGGCCGCGCCGATCGGGCACGGGAACAGACCGCTAAGGTTCTTGCTGGTTCATGCCATCGCCCTTCACGCCAGAAGGAGCGACGTTCGGCCTTAGCCCTGTGTCGCCCCTATGTACCTCTCGGGAGCGACGGCCAAAGCCGGATGTTGGAAACCTGACACACAGACAGGCGCATACGCCTTTACCGGAGAACCGGCTGGACATGCGCGCATGCCACCCGGCCTCCAGATTCTGGTGACCGAGCAATGTGTGTTGAGGTTTCCACGCCCCACCTTCCGGCTTTCACGGAAGGCAGGAACCTTTTGGCGGGATATCGAGACGGTCGCAAGCTCAAAGCGCCCAATTTTGTACTTGTTTTGTTCCACAAAAAATCAGATGCGGCCTGTTCA